>JAAYBV010000031.1 GCA_012744475.1 Phycisphaerae bacterium | reverse complement strand
CGCTGACGCCGACGCCGTCGCATGGCCTTTCATTCCAGCGTCGTCCAACGGCCGACGCGGCCAGCGCCAATACGGACGTGGCCGACATCGCGCTGCCGCACTGGGTGAAGCTGACGCGAACGGGCAACGTCTTTGCCGCCCAGCAGTCGGAAGACGGTGAGACCTGGACCGACATCGTGGTCAGCCCGGCACTGGACATCGCGATGGCCGCCAATGTTTATATCGGTCTGGCGGTCTGCAGCCACGACACCGCGATTGTGACGGGCGCCGAGTTCTCGAACGTTTCGACGACCGGCAACGTGACGGGCGCCTGGCAGACAGCCGAGATCGGTATCGCGCAGCCGGCAGGCAACTCGGCAGAGGCGATGTACGTGACGATCGAGGACAGCGCCGGCAAGAGCGCGACGGTCGTGAACGCCGATGCGGCCATCACCGTGCGTCCCTCGTGGCAGGAATGGGCGATCCCATTCGGTGATCTGGCCGGCGTGAACCTCAGCCGGGTCACGAAGATGGTCGTGGGCGTCGGCAGCAAGGCCAGTCCGAAGGCCGGCGGCGCCGGTACCGTTTACGTCGACGACATCGGGTTCGGCAGTCCTATCGCTCCGTAGCCCCATTAGGGCCGACGGCGGCGCACCTGCCGAATGTGGAAGTCTCACAGGGGCCTGTTCCGACGGACGTCGGGACAGGCCCTTCTTCGTGAGGTAGACGGGCGACCGCGTGGTGGCGCTGATTTGCATGCGGTTACGTCCGGAAACGTGTCCCTTCCGGCCGGTCTCCTGCCTCCGCCGGCTGACAGGCGTCGAATTCGATTGACCCCAATGGGGCGATCTGCGATGATGGCCGTCCCTATGAACGGCAGAATGGTGTTCGGTAGGGCGGCTCGCCCGTCCGGTCCGTCCAATGAGAGGAAAACGGTGCCCTTGAGTGCAGCAAGCATCAACATCGATGACTCCGTGCTGGTCCAGCGGTCGCAGACCGGCGATCTTGAGGCCATGGAGAGGCTGATCCTCAAGTACCAGAGCCGCATTTTCAACGTAGTCCTCAAAATGTGTGGCAACTCCGACGACGCGGCGGAACTAACCCAGGAAACGTTTGTCAAAGTCATAGAGAGCATCGAAAAGTTCAAAGGAAAGAGCAGCTTTTACACCTGGGTCTTTCGCATCGCGGTCAACCTGACGCTGAACTACTGTCAGAGAACCGCCAGGATGGCGACCCGCTCTCTGGATGCTGAAGAGAACGAGTCCGACAGCCAGGGGAGGCAGGGGCTGAAGGAGTTCCTCAGCGACGACAGTGCCGCCGACCCGGCGGTTCTGGCGCAGCGGCGGGAGCTGTGCGACCTGGCGAAAGCGGCCCTGTTGAAGCTCGAAGAGCCCCAGCGGGCGGTGATGGTGCTCCGCGATATCGAGGGCATGAACTATGCTGAGATCGCCGAGGTTTTGAACGTCGAGCTCGGGACCGTTCGCAGCCGGCTCAGTCGTGCCAGGAGCCATCTGAGAGAGATTTTGGAGGCCATGCAGAAATGAAGGCGAACCCACAGATCGATGAACTGCTCTGCAGCTTCATTGACGGCGAACTGTCCCTCCGGCAGCAGACGGAGGTGCAGCGGCTGGTGGCGCGGGACGCCGAGGTGGCCAAGCGTCTGCGGCAGCTTCAGAACTGCAGTAATCTGGTCAATGCGTTGCCGGTCGAACAGGCGCCGGTCGATATGCTCGAACAAATCAAGCGGTCGCTGGAACGGCAGAGCCTTCTGAGTGAGCGTTCGGTTTCGGCCGGGACGCACGCGGGGGCGTGGCACCTGAAGGTTCGTCGTTTCGTGGCGGCTGCTGCGATGATCGCCCTGATGGGGGGGCTTGGGGCGGTCGTCTATCAGATCGTCGCGCCGGTGTCGCCCGGGACGTCGGGGCCGGTGGCGATCGATACGCCTCGGCCAGCGCCGGTGATCCCCGAGTTGCTGCCGCCGGTCGCGGCACCGATGGTGGTCAGCGGCCCGGGCTTCAGCGGACGGCTGGAATTGCGGACCGCGGCCCTGACCCAGGCCGATGCGTTCCTCAAGGCGGCTATCGAAGACAACGGCCTGAAGGGCCTTACGCAGGTGCAGACGCTGCCCGATCGGCGGATCTACCAGATCGAGTGCAGCCGCGAAGGGCTGGACCGCCTCGTGGCCGATCTGGGCACGATCTGGCGGAACTTCGAATCCGCGTCTCTGGTGGTCAACACGGACAGCTTCACTGAGCCGGTCGTCCTGGAGTCGGTGACGCCGCGCCAGACCGCGCAGATCATCGGCCAGGACAGCGCCGAAGCCTGCGTGGAAGCGGCGCGCCGTGCGGCGGTCCTGAGCCGCTTCGCCCAGGCGATGCCCGGTCGGGAGATTCTCTCGACTCTCGAAAACGACCAGATTACAGCGATCGCGATGCCGGAGATTCCCAGGCCGAGACAGGCCTCGAACGATCCGGAGACCAAAGTGATCGAAGCGCCTCCGCAAGGCGGAGTGCAGACCAGCTTGACAATCGTCCTCCTCAACACGCAGTGACCGGCAAGTAGCGCACGGAGGCGCTTTCTTCCGGCCTGACAACCGCGGAGAGCAACGGAATGCTCGAAATCGATCAGTGCTGCCTCGTCGTCGTCGACATCCAGGGCAAGCTCGCCCAGTTGATGGCCGACAAAGAAACCCTCTTCCAGAACGCCCGTATCCTCATCCAGGCTGCCAGGATTCTGGAGATCCCCATTCTCTGGTGCCAGCAGGTGCCGCAGTCGCTCGGGCCGACCGTGCCGGAGATCGCCGAGCTGCTCTCCGGCGTCGAGCCGATCGACAAGGCCAGCTTCAGTTGCGCCGGCCATGAGCCGTTCAACGTCAAGCTCGAGACGCTGGCCCGCAAGCAGGTTGTGCTCTGCGGCATCGAGACCCACGTCTGCATCTACCAGACCGCCATGGACCTGCTCGCGCAGGACTACGACGTGACCGTCGTCGCCGACGCGGTCTCGTCCCGGACGCCCCAGAACCGGCAGATCGCCCTGGCCCGTCTGGCCGCCGAAGGGGCCGCCATCGCCTCCACAGAAATGGTCCTGTTCGAGCTGCTCAAGACCGCCCAACACCCCCAATTCAAGCCCATCGCCCGCCTGGTCAAGTAGTCGCGGTTTGTAGCGTGTCCGCAAGGGCATAGGTCCTACGAACGGAGCAGAGGACGACCCGCAAAAAATCTCTGCGGAATTCCAATTTTGTGCTTGCCTATTCTATTTCTGTCGAATAGTATCGGCGTGTGTCGAATAAGGAGCAGCGAAATGGCGGAATCAGCGAAGCAGCAGAAGGGCCGGCGGGCGAGATCGCCGGAGGAACTCACCGAGGCCGAGTGGACGATCATGAAGGTGGTCTGGGAGCAGGAGCCTTGCACCGCCGGCGCTGTGCAGGAGGCACTGGCCGACACGAAGGACTGGGCCTACAGCACCGTCAAGACCACCATGGACCGCATGGCCGAGAAGGGCTATCTCGTCGTCGAGCGGATTCGCAACCTGCAACTGTTCCGCTCGGCCCTCACCGACGTCGAGGCCAAGCGGGCCGAATTCCGCAAGATGCTCCAGCGGGCGTTCGACGGGGCGCTGACCCCCATGATGCAGTTCCTCATCGAGCACGAGGGGCTCTCCAGGGACGAGGCGGCGCAGTTGCGCCGGCTCGTTCGCAAAGCTGACACAGAGCAAGATGCGAAACTCGAATAGCGGAACTCGAAACGAGCACGGAGGCTCCAGATTTCCAATCTCAGACAGCCTGGGGGCCGGACAGTCTGCAGCCATTGGGATTTGTGTCATTCGGATTTGTTTCGGATTTCGTAATTCGTGCTTCGTATTTCGATGCTGAGCTTGCGGAGGTCGAATATGGATCGCGTGATCGATAGTGGAATCGAGATGCTCAACGCCGTCGGGCAGATGTTCTGTTCGCACGCCTGGAGCGTCTTCGTCCAGGTGAGCGTTCTGATCGCGGCGCTGCTGGCGCTGGACCTGCTGTTGCGTCGGCACGTTCGCGCGGTGGTTCGCTATGCGATGTGGATGCTGGTGTTCGTCAAGCTCCTGCTGCCTCCAACGCTGTCGCTGCCGACGGGCATCGGCTACTACCGGCCCGAACACAAGACGGTTTCTCAGAAGCCGACCGAGCCTGTTGCGGAGCGGCCGGCGCCGATTGCCTTGGTCCGGCCCGTTCGCCGGGAGCCTGTTGTCGTTTCGCCGCCGGTCGTAGATGTTCCGCACGCCGACGTGGTTCCTGCGCCGGCGGCTCCTGCGGCTGTCCGGCCGGCGATCACTTGGCAGGGCCTGGTCTTCCTCGGCTGGCTCGCGGGCGTGCTGATTCTCTCGGTCTATCTGCTGCGGCGGGTGCAGTACGTCAGGAAGCTGATCCGCCGGAGCACACCGGCCTCGGAAACGCTTGCGGACGTGCTGACTCAGTGTGCGGCGGTATTGCGGCTTCGGTCCTGTCCGGCATTGCGACTGTCGGACGATGCGCCGGGGCCGGCGGTGTGCGGCCTGTTCCGTCCGGTTGTGCTTCTGCCCACATCGTTGGCGGAAGGCCTCCACGGCGAGCGTCTGCGGACGGTCCTGGTCCACGAACTGGCTCACATCCGGCGGGCGGACCTGTGGGTCAATTTCGCCCAGACGCTGCTGCTGGTCGTGTATTTCTATCATCCACTGCTGTGGCTGGCCAACGCCATCGTGCGGCGGCTGCGCGAGCAGGCGGTCGATGAAACGGTGCTCGTGGCTCTCGATGCGGAGGCCGAGAGCTACGGCACCACCCTGATCGACCTGGCGGAGATGACTTTCCACAGGCCGGCGCTCGGCCTGCGTCTAATCGGGATTGCGGAGTCCAGGAAGGCGTTAGAAGGGAGGATTAGACACATGATCACACAACCGAGACCGAGAACCGCGAAGTTAGGCCTGTGCGGCCTGCTAGCCCTCGCGCTAGCCGCCGCCGTGCTGCTGCCCATGGCCAGGGCAAAGACGGAAGCGGAAAAGCCGCTTTTCGTGGTGCGACTGCCCAACGGCGTTACCGCTGAACTTCTGGGCGTGTGCAACTGGCCGAACGAGAGAATCGTCTGCTGGAGGCCGGATGGCTCGCCGCTTGCGCCTCCATTGCATGCGACGAAGTCACACGTGCGCCCGGCGGCCGACCGCTATGGCTTCATGCTGCGAGTCACGGGCCCGGGCGACCTGAACGTCAGTTGGAGAAAGATCGAGGGGGCCGATGGTTGGGAAGGGTCGTGCGATGTGGTGACCAGCGATGGAACGCGTCTCGACGATTGCACCGCCGCGGTGGCGAACATGAAAGCCGGACAGCAGCAGACAGCGCTGCGCGTCGGTTTTGCCACCGGACCTTGGAGCACCATCTCGACGCATGATGGCAAGGGAATGAGTTCCGGCGCACGCACTGGCGTGCTGTGGTCGCAGGCGTTCGCCGATTCCGCCGGGACGTACATCGTCGCGACCGCCGAATGGACCCGAGACAGGGTCGAGCGGATCATCGCCATCGACACAGACGGCGTGACCCACACGCCTCCCGGCGGGTCCGTTGCCTCGGGGAACATGGACCAGATGACGACACGTTTTCCCGGTCTCAAACCCGATCAGATCAAGGAGTTCCAGTACCAGGTCCGCCCGTACGAATGGGCACAGTTCAACAACGTTTCGCTGCGGCCCGGTCGCACGACCAGCGTGACCGTCGAGCCCATCGTCGCCGAGGGTGGCACGTCCCGCGTCGGTGATGAACCTGCGAGGCCGGATCGCGATCATTCCCGTGCGCAACTATCGGCACTGGGCCGGGCGCTGTTGATCTACGCCAACGACCACGACGACAAGTTGCCTGAAACGCTGGCTGATGTGCAGGACGAAGTCGATCAGGCGGGCGATCTGTCCCTGTCCTGGGTGCGGGAGAACGTGGCCTATCTGGGCCGGGGCATGACGACGAGCAACGAGCCCGACGACCCCGTGGCCTACGACCAGACCCTTTACGAGCAGGGCACCGGCACCAACGTACTGCACCTCGATACGTCTGTGGCCTTTGAAAGTCCCGAACGCCTGGAGGAACTCGGCATCGGGCCGGATAAGCCATCGCCGGCTGTCCTTCGTTGGTCTGCCAGGCGCCTGCGCGCCCTCGGTCGGAGCCTGATAATCTACGCCAAAGACCACGCAGACACATTTCCGGATACCCTTGACGACTTGCAGTCGGACAGAGCGACGGACCCTGCGCAACGGAGCATGGAGCAGGAGCTTGCGGAGATATACGGGCCGCGCTATGCGCAGCAGATGGACGCTCGCCAGTGGCGGATGGACGCTCGGCTCTTGCCGTGGTACCGCGAGCACGTGCAGTACCTCGGCAAGGGAGTCAAGGCCAACGACAATCCGGCCGGCGTGCTGGCCTACGACAAGACGCTGCTGGCCGAAGGCAAGGGCACGAACGTTCTCTACGTCGATGCTCACGTCGAGTTCGTCACCCCCGAGCAGTTCGCCGCACGTGTCAGCCAGGCCACAGACTATGCCCGTGTTTCGGTGGAGGAAGGCGTCGGCCTCGACGGCATCGTCATTGGCCACACCCAAGCCGAATTCATCAAGTCCAAACTTGGAGAGCCCGACCAGGAGCGCAACAGCGAAGAAACCGGATGGTGGCTCGACTACCGGCACAGATACGGGCTGCAATTCCGTCTGAATCGGCAGACCGGTTCACTGGTGGAGATACAGATCGGCAATGGATTCAAGGGGAGTCTGCGTTCCGGGATATCCATGTCGTCCACCATGAACGAAGTATTTGGCGTCTACGGAAAACCCCGTGAGGTGAAAACGGTCGGTACTTCTCTGACGAAGCACTCCGCCAGCCAGATACTCTATCAGCGGATGGATTTGCTCGGCAGACTGGCCGCGGCCAAGATTCACTATCAACAGCACGGCTTGGCGTTCTGGTTTGGGCCAGAGAAGATACACCAGATCATCGTCCACGAAGCGGGCGTCCCCGAGCAGTCTATCGTGCCTCCCGCAACCTCCGCCTCCTCGGCGGAGGCGCGAGCCGAATCAGCGATGCGCCTCTCGGACCTGGGCAAGGCGGTCCTGTTCTACGCCGTCGATCACGAGGGCAAGCTGCCCGAGGGATTGATCGACATCCGTCCCCAATTCGGCGTCGGATTCTCCTGGCTCTACGACCACGTGGAGTATCTGGGCCGGGGGATGACCACCCACGACAACCCCGAGCGTCCGATTGCCTATGACAAGACCCTGTTCCTGGAAGGCAACGGCACGAATGTCCTTTACCTGAATTCCCGCGTTGTCTTTGAGACGCCCGAACGCCTCAAGGTCCTGGGCATCATCCCCGACATCGACGCCCGCACTCAGGCGGTGGAGAAACTCAAGGCCTTGAGTGAGCAATTGCGTTCCTACGCCGCCGATCACGATGGGGGACTCCCGGACGCTCTCTCGCAGCTAAAGGGCTACACCGACGCTGCCGCTCTCGCATGGCTGCTCGCCAACGTCATCTACATCGGCCAGGAAAGAGCCCTCTCCGATCCGGACCGGATCATCATCGCATACGACCGAACGCTGCTGCAACAAGGGCAGGGCACCGTCGTCCTGTATCTGGGCGGCAACCTCGTCTTCGAAGACGCCCGACGCCTGGAGCACCTGGGCATCCGCCCGGGTCGATGTGACTACGACGTCGAGCGTGCCATCGCGACCGAGAATCTCCCGCGTCTGGCCATGCGAGCCGTCAGCTACGCCCTGGATTTCGGCGATGGGGTTCTCCCCAAGACCCTGCCCGAACTCAAGGCCACGCGGATGAACCCGGACGAGGCCTTCTGGGCCTGGGTCTTCGACCACGCTGTCTACATCGCAGGCGGCGCCGACGTCAAAGACGGCGCCCACCACCATACCATGCCCATCGCCTACTCGCCCCTCACCTCGGGCCAACCCGATCGCTTCGCCGTCGTCTTCGCCGACTGTCACGTCGAGATGGTCAACCAGGCCCGCCTCACCGAACTCGGCGTTAAGCCGGCGCCGGGATCCTCGATGCTCCTCGACTTGGAGGCTCAGCATCAGAATCGTGTGACGGCGATCAACCACCTTAGGCAGTTGGCAGTGGCCGCATGTCTGTACGCCAGCGACAACGATGGCGTTTTTCCCGATACATTGGAGATGCTTGAGCCTTATCTCGCGCGTGAAGAGGGCCTTTGGGTGTGGGTGCGCGAGAACGTGGAGTACACAGGGAAGGGCCTCAATCCGGCCAACCTGGCGGAGCTAGGCAAGCCCATAGCCTACAGCCGGCTCGCGTCCGACCAGGCCGTCATCGCGTTCGTCGACGGGCATGTGGAGTACGTGATAGGCCCCCCCCGGCTCAAGGAGCTCGCCATCGAGATCGAGCGATAGCCGCTCTGCGTTTGTAGTATGCTCGTTCGTAGGGGCGAATGATTATTCGCCCCTACAGGCATGCGGCTGAGGGTAGCGTCTTACGACGCCACTACGAACAAGAGATTATCTCGGCGGCTTGACGCGGGCGAGGGTGTCGAGCAGGTAATGGTAGAGCGGGGCCGTCATGCCGAAGCCGGCTTTCAGGTCGTCCACCAACTGCGGGCTGCGGATGGCCTTGTCGTTCTTGCGGTTGCAGCACAGGTAGAAGCTCTTGTAGTTGTACCACGTGCGAACCGGCTCGGGCTTGTCGGCGCCTTTGGGCCGCTTGTAGGTCTCGCCTTCGAGCGTGAAGATGTCCTGCTTCTCAAACCAGTCGATGGCCGCCAGGAACGTCTTCGGGTCGTCGTCGAGCTGTGTGCGGAACTGCGCCATGACATCGGGCGCTGCGTCGTAGAACCCCAGTCCGTAGCGGTACCACGTTGCGTTGATCTCGAGGAAGTACCCCACGCTCCAGTTGGCCCAGTCCTTGCGGCTGCGCTTGAAGGTGATCCACATGCAGTCCCGCAGCGGCGATTTGTCCTTGCTGAACCGCGTGTCGCGATAGATCCGCGAGATGGTCTGGCCCACGGTCGGCGAGACCTCCATCGACAGGTCGATGTCGAGCATGAAGTCGCCCAGGTCCGTCACCAGGTCGCGCAAAGGCCCGAGCAGATACTGCTCGTACTCGGCGCGATGGGCGTGGAACCACGCCTTGTCGTTGTGCGTCCGGATGTCCTTGAGGAATCGAAACGCCTTCGGGCCAAACCCCTCAAATCGCCGCTGCTCGCGCGTGTCACTCATGGCGACCTCCCGATTCAATGCCTCGTTCGTATTCCGTCAGATTGTCGAGGATTCGCTGCAAGTATGTTTCGAACTGATCGGCTTCGGCTTCGGTGAAGCCCTCGTACCAGATCTCCGTCATCCGCGTGGAGAGCTGTACGTACTGTCTCTCGGTGGCCCGGTCCTTTTCTGTTCGGTAGATCAGGATCTGGCGTCGGTCCTCTTCGCAGCGTTGCCGGCGGACAAAACCCATCGCTTCGAGCCGGTCGAGCATGCTCGTCAGCGTGGACTTGCCCAACTGCGTCTTTCTGACCAGCTCCTGGATCGAGACGCCGTCCTTTTGCCAGAGTGCGAACATGATTCGTCCCTGGGCCGGGTTGATCTCGACGCCCGATTCCTTGAGCCGGCGGAAGAAAACACGCTCGCCCACCTGGCGAATCTTCGCCATCAAAAACCCGGCCTGCCGTTGCTGTTTCATGCTGTCGCTCATGGAGGCGCACGATTCGGCAGGTGGCGGCCTCAAGTCCGGAGGACTTGGGGATGGTTCTTTGAACGGCAGTCCTCTGCGATCCACAAAGCAGAGAGGTCTGCCATCCCCAAGCTGCGCTTGAGGCTGCCACGCACGCTCATTTCAGCTGTTGCTTGATGTCGATCAGCGTTCGTATGGCCTTCAGGTCCGTCGATTTCCTGGCGACGACCGTCACGCCCCGTATCTTGCCGTACCTCTTGCCTTGCACGAACTGGTCGATGTACTCCTTCTTCAATTTGCTCGCAACGATGAGGTCTTCCGCCTTGTCCGCGAAGTAGAACGTCGCCTTGAACGCACCGGCCCAGACGGAGACCCAGCAGACCGTCTTTTTCTTCTTCGTGACCTTGTACAGCCAGCTCTTGCCGTCGGTGTAATACCGCCATTCCCCCGAGATGGCCGGATCGCACTCGGCCAGAAGGGTGAGAAACGAATCCCACGTAGCCTTGGCTCTCCCCAGACAGCGGCTCAAGACCTCATCATCCGGAGGCACATTCTTGTCATTCAAGCACGGCTTTTCCATCGTCATCTCCCAATGGGCTGTCGAGTGTTATGGACCCGGTTCAGGAATCGCAGGAGGATGGGACCGAAGGCCTCGATCTGATCGGTGTGGTGGCCATGCCCGCCGTCGGGGGCGATGTACAGATTCGCGTTGGGAATCTGCTCGTACATCCACACGATATCCACGAGGCGGACGAAGGTGTCCCTGTCTCCGTGGCAGATCAAAACGGGGCAGCGGATGGCCTTCAGGTCGTCCTCCGCCAGGAGCGTCTCGCTCTGCCAAAGCTCCTTCACCTTGCTCACGAAGCGATTCCAGTCAGCCTCGGGGTTGAGTCTCTCGTACGGGCCGCGAATGTCACCCCATTGCTCGACCATCGCCGGCGTAATGGTTTTGATCCATTCGTTCATTTCGGGCGGCATCCCACCGCGACCGTCCTTGCGGAAATTGGCGCCGTTCGCAACCAGTGCGCGCACCTTAGCCGGGTGCTTGACCGCCAGAATGTAGCCGATGATGCCTCCATCGCTGTGTCCCACGATGGTGACGGGTCCGACGCCGAGCTGCTCCAGCAGCCTGGCTATGTCATCCGCCAGCAGGGGATAGGTCATCGGCCGGTCACCGAGCGTGGACCGACCGTGGCCTCGCGTGTCCACCGCGATCACTTCATAGTGCGGCTTGAGCAGATCGATCAATGGCCCCTGTCGAGCGATATGCGAGGAGCCGCCGTGCAGCAGGAGAACGGGGGTGCCCTGGCCGTAGCGCTCGTAATAGATACGCACTCCGTTGATCTGGGCGTAGGCGCCTCGATCCGGATTGGAGCCATAGGCAGCCGACGCATCCTCCTCAGCATGGAGCGGCGCATTCGCTCCGCCAACCACGATCAAGGTGCTCAGCAGGCATGCCCACAGGCATTTCACAGTCATCGTCTCTCCTTTCCTTGTGGTTTCTCGCTCTACGATGGCTTCGCAATCCGAATCTCGAACGGCTGGTTGCGCCACCAGCCTCGGACGAGCTTCGGCGCCAGTCGGAGGATGCCGTATTCGGAACCGTGAGGGCCGTCGGGATAGTACATCGTCCAGCCTTCCTGCCAGATGCGGTCCTTGAGGGCCTGGTCGGTGACGATCTCGATCTGGCCGCTCAGCGTGAATCCGATGATCTGCCCCGGGTCGCAGAAGTAGACGGAGACTTTCGGATTCGCCCGCAGGCGAGCCATCTTGGCCGACGGCATGTTGGTCGTGATGTAGACAAGGAAGTCGTTGTCGGCCTCCTCGTACAGCGGGACCAGAGAAGGGTAGTCCTTGGCGCAACGCAGGTTGTTCATGGCGGTCGTCAGTGGGAATCCGTCGGCGTCGACCGTCGTCAGATAGCACGCCGGCGTCGCGGCCATCAGATCAAGGCAGGTTCGCCGGATGTCCGTGCCGGCGTTCGCGCGGGCCTTCTCTTCTTCGACCGGGCACGTCTCGGCCTGCCGCGCGCCCGGAACCAGTGTGCGCCACGCCACCTTCCAGTCGTCGCCTTCCCGGACGAATACGAAAATCTCGTGGCCATCGTCCTCGAATCTCCTGCCTTTGAACTGCCACGCGCAGTCGTACTTGTACGCGAGGATCGCGGTCGAGCCGAACACGTCGATCTGCTCGTCCGAGGCGTCGAGCTTCTCGAAGGTCATCTGCGAGCAGGCATCCTCGTAGCTCTTCAGACACACCTCTCGGCCCTTCGCCCGGGCGGAGAAGCCGGGCTGAACCATGACTACGTCCTCGTGGAAAAGAGGCGTGAGCTTGTCGAAGCCCTTGCCCTCCACGCACGTCTGGTTGATCGTGCGGACAATCTGCATGAGCCGGTCTTTGATGTCCTTGTGATTTGGCATCTCTCCACTCCTTAATCGGGTTCACGTTGTTGAAGCAATTGGTTCGGCATAGAATAGTACTATATAGAACTATTTGTCAAGCCGGAATCCTCAATCTCTTTGGATATGGGAAACATATTGACATATCGGAACATTTAGATATTTAGATGTGTAGTACGGATATGAAAGGAATGGTGATGGCCAAGCAGTTGGAATTGCCGGGCGACGAGGTGCTGGAAGAGGCCGCAGAGTGCCTGCGAGTGATGGCTCATCCGGTCCGCCTGAAAATGGTCAATATCCTGATGCAGGGGGAATTCGCGGTCCACGAGATTGCCGAGCTGTGCCGCACGTCGGCCAACCAGACCTGCGAGCACCTGCGGCTGCTCAAGGGGCACGGCCTGCTGTCCAGCGAGCGAAGGGGACGGACTGTGTATTACAGGATCATGTCGCCGCGTCTGCCCCGCTTGATCGAGTGCATCGCTGCCCATTGTGAATCGTAGCCAGTGTGTCCAATGGAGATTAGCATGGATCAGAAGAAGCGTGTCGTGATCGTAGGTGGTGTGGCAGGCGGGGCTTCGGCGGCCGCTCGGGCCAGGCGGCTCAGCGAAGACGCCGAGATCGTCATGTTCGAGAGGGGGCCGTACATCTCGTTCGCGAATTGCGGCTTGCCTTACCACATCGGCGGGCAGATCAAGGACCGCGACCGGCTGCTCGTCCAGACGCCGGAGAAGATGCGCGAGCGCTTCGCGATCGACGTGCGCACGCAGAGCGAGGTTACGCAGATCGACCGCGCGAATCGGCAGGTCACGGTGCGCGATCTTGCCAAGGGGCAGGAATACCAGATGGGCTACGATGTGCTGATCCTCAGTCCCGGCGCCGAGCCCGTGCGCCCCAGGATGCCCGGCATCGATTCGCCCCGCGTCTTCACCCTGCGGTCCATCCCCGACATGGACGCGATCAAGGCCACGGTCGACAAGGAAGGCTGCTCGCGGGCCGTGGTGGTGGGGGGCGGGTACATCGGCCTGGAGATGGCCGAGGCGCTGATCGATCGCCGCCTGGCCGTGGCGCTGGTGGAGCTGGAAGCCAACGTCATGGGCAGCGTCGACCCGGAGATGGCGGTGCCGCTGCACGAGGAGCTGAAGCGGCACGGCGTCGATCTGCACCTGCGCACGAGCGTGACGGAGGTGGTCACCGACGGCCACGGCACGAGCGTGCTGCTGAGCGACGGCAAACGAATCACCACCGACCTGGTCATCATGGCGGTGGGCGTGCGGCCCGAGGTCAAGCTGGCCCAGGAAGCGGGCCTGGAAATCGGCAAACGCGGCGGCATCGTCGTCAACGAGCAGATGCAGACGAGCGATCCGAACATCTACGCGGTCGGTGACGCGGTGGAGGTGACGGACCTCGTGGGTGATTGCCCGGCGGTGATTCCGCTGGCCGGACCGGCGAACCGCCAGGGACGCATCGCGGCCAACACGATCTTCGGACGCGACAGCAAGTACGCCAGGACGCAGGGAACCGCCATCTGCAAGGTGTTCAATCTGGCGGTCGCCACGACCGGGATGAACGAGAAGAACCTTAAACGACAGGGCATGACCTACGAGAAGGTCTATATCCATCCGGCTAGCCACGCCGGCTACTATCCCGGCGTCAGTCAGTTGAGCCTCAAGCTGCTGTTCGATCCGAAAACGGGCAAGATCCTCGGCGCCCAGTGCGTCGGCGCCAAGGGCGTCGACAAGCGGATTGACGTCATGGCCACAGCCCTGCGGGCGGGCATGACCGTATTCGATTTGCAGGACCTGGAACTGTGCTACGCGCCTCCGTTCGGCTCGGCCAAGGACCCGGTCAACTACGCCGGCTTCGTCGCGGCCAATTTCATCGCCGGCGACATGCCGATCTGTCACGTTCCGGACGTGGTTGAGCCGCGCGAGAACCAGAAGCTCATCGACGTGCGCACGCCGGGCGAGGTGCAGGCCGGCACGATCCCCGGCGCGGTGAACATTCCCCTCGATGAGCTGCGCGACCGCCTCGACGAGATTCCCAAGGACAAGGAGTTGCTCGTCTTCTGCCAGGTCGGCCTACGCGGTTACCTGGCGGCGCGAATCCTCAACCAGCGTGGCTTTTCGGCGCGGAACCTCACTGGCGGCTACAAGACGTACTGCGAGACCCTCGGCATCACGGGGGCCAAACCCGCTCTGGCCAAGGAGATGAAGAGCGACACCGGCGAAGTCGGGCCGCCGAAGAAAGCGAACTGACACTCGCTGACGGCGGACCGTTCGTCCCATCTGGCTTCTGTGTGGCAGCCTCAAGACGCAGTCTTGGGGATGGCGATTCTGGTTGGCAGGTGCGGTGCGCACGGGCCTTGCGAATGCCACCACGCCTGCGCTCTTCGAGCTTGAGGCTGCCACCCAGACACGTCAGTGGCTCAGAGGATCCGTTCCAGAGAATCTGCACAGACACAGGCTGCTTGCGCGACGGCTTGGCAATTGACAGGGCGGCGGGGATGGTGTGGAATACCCCGTAGATAGCCGGACGGCGCCTGAGGCGATGTGCTCTCAGGCTCCGCCGGTCGTGCGTTTTCCGGGAGTCCGCTGATGAGAACTGCACGCGCTGCCGCCTTCCCTGTGATTCTGCTGGTCCTCTGTCTTTCGCTCGCCGTCCCGGCCGCCGACCTCGTTGCGTTCAACGGTCGGATCGTCACGGTCGATGCGGACTTCTCCGTTGCGCAGGCGATGGTGGTTCGGGACGGACGCATCGTCGCCGTCGGGAGCAATGACGAGGTCCTTCGGCTCAAGGACGACGACACCGAAGCGCTCGACCTCGAAGGTCGAATGGTCCTGCCGGGCCTGATCGACTCGCACGTCCATCCCTGCGGTGCCGCGATGACCGAGTTCGAACATCCGATCCCGCAGATGGATTCCATCGCCGACGTGCTCGACTACTTCCGGGCGCGGGCCGAGGCGCTGGACGACGGCGAATGGATCGTCTTGCAGCAGGTGTTTATCACGCGTCTGCGCGAGCAACGCTATCCCACCTGTGCGGAGCTGGACGAGGCGGCGCCGAAGAACCCAGCGGTCTTCCGGACCGGTCCCGATGCATCGCTCAACACCCTGGCGCTTCAGCTCAGCGGCATCGATGAGGACTTTCGCGTCACCGACGGCGGTCCGGGATACGCGGAGAAGGACCCTCAGACGGGCGAGCTGACGGGCATCCTGCGAAGCTGCAACCGGTTCATCAAGAGCAAGCCTACGGGCAAAGAGCCGAAGCAGCGCGATCGATACGATCGGCTGCGGACCCTTCTCCAGGCGTACAACGCCGTCGGCATCACGGGCATCTGCGACGGCGCCGCCGACCCCGAGGACCTCCAGTTCTACCAGAAGCTGCTGGCGGCCGATGAGCTGACGGTTCGCGTCGCGGCCCAGTACTACATCGACACCATCGGCCCGATCGAGGAGATCCAGGAGCAGATCCGCCGGGTGGCTCGCCACCCGCTGCGGGAAGGCGGACCCATGCTGCGTATCATCGGCATCAAGGCCTTTCTCGACGGGGGCATGCTGACCGGCAGCGCCTACATGCGACAGCCGTGGGGCGTCAGCAAGACCTATGCGATCGACGATCCCAACTACTGCGGCGTGTTGTTCATCCCCCATGACCGGTTGTTGCCGATCGTCCGCACCGCCACCGAGTGCGGCCTCCAGTTCACCGCGCACACCGTCGGCGACGGCGCGGTCCATGCCTTGCTCGACGTGTATGAAGAGCTGAGCGCAACGCTGCCCGTCCGTCAGATGCGGCACTGCATCACGCATTCGAACTTCATGAGCGCCGAGTCCGTGGCGAAGACCGTCGACCTCGGCGTGATTCCGCTGGTGCAGCCCGCCTGGCTCTATCTCGACACGCGGACGCTGGCGGGCCATTTCGGCTACGAGCGATTGCGGTATTTCCAGCCGCTGCACAGTATCTTCGCCGCCGGTGGCCTGGCCGCGGGTGGGTCGGACCACATGCAGAAAGTCGGTTCGCTGCGCTCGATCAATCCGTATGACCCGTTCCTCGGCATGTGGACCGCGATTACCCGCCGGGCTCGCTGGTACGAGGGCCAACTGCATCCGGAAGAGGCCCTCACGCGCGAGCAGGCGATCCGCTTCTACACGATCAACTGCGCCCGGGCGCTGTTCCAGGAGAAACTGGCCGGCTCGCTGGAGAAAGGCAAGCGCGCCGATTTCGTCGTTGTCGACACCGATCTGCTCGCCTGTGACGTCGACGCGATTCGCAGCGCGCAGGTCCTGCGAACCTATCTCGACGGCCGCCTCGTCTTTCAACGATAGCGCTCAATGCATCGGCAAGATTCTCTGACGCGCTGCTTGCTGACTCGGAGAGGAGATTGACGTGGGGCACAGACAAGACGAGACGCCCGCTCCAAGGGACCGGCCGGTGAAGGGCCTGCCGATGTTCACCGCATCGGCCCCGGAAGCGCTGGCGCAGGAGAAGGCCGAACTGGCAGCGCTGAGCGAGCGAGGTGTCCTGGGACGGTGGCGCGGCTACCTCGACAAGACCGGGCCGGGATGGCTCCAGAGCGCGTTGGTGCTCGGCAGCGGCAGCGCCGGCGTCGCTGTTTGCCGGCGCGTATCTGGAGTACCGTCTGCTGTGGGTCCAGCCTCTGGCGATGGGGCTGGGCCATCGGCGCCCTGCTGGCGACAATCATATGGCACCTGCCGCAATATGCGCTGGCGGCGGGCATGACCGAGGACATGATCAAGGTCGTTGCGCACTGGGAACCCGCGTCCTCGGCGGGACGGACTGCGCTGCTGCTGGCGATCGGTGTGGCGATCCTGGCGATCTCGACCGTCGTGGTCTGGTCCTACAGTTCCGGACGAGCGGGGGTGCGCTTCTACGAGCGGACCTTGAAGGGCCTGGTCTGCATGATCATGCTGGCATTTCTCGTGGTGATCGTCCGGCGTGCGATCGACGGCGGCGTGGATTGGGCCGGCGTGTTCAAGGGCTTTCTGCCTCTGTACGTTCCCACTGATGCACGCGGCGTTTCCATCGTGATGGCGGCTTTCAGCGCTTCGACCGGGATCAATGCGACGTTCCTCTTCCCGTACACGCTGCTGGCCCGTGGTTGGGGCCGGGAGCACCGAGGGCTTTCCCGTTTCGACCTGATCATCGGCATGATGCTGCCGTTCTGCATCGCCACGTCGCTGATGGTCATTGCGACCGCCTGCACGATCTACGATCCGACGCAGTTCGCGTCCGGGTCCACCAACCTGTCCCCGGTGGCGGCGGCCGCCATGCTCGAATCGGCGGGCCTGAACGCGTTCTTCTCACGCATCGTCTTCGGCATCGGGCCGGGGAGCTGGCGCTACCGGCTGGCCTGTTTGCTTCCCGCACCAGGGATGGCGGGCGTGGTGCTCTGGAGATACCTGGGGCCCTGGGTGGCGGTGCCCACCTCGGCCATCTGCGGGCTCATGCTGCCGATCGCGTTCATCGGCTTCTTCATTCTCAACAACAGCCGGGCCTATCTCGGCGAGGACAAGCCGCGCGGCCCCAAGGCGTTGGTCTGGAACATCGCCATGATTGTCTCTATCGTCGTCAGCCTGGCCAGTATCGTCTACTACCTCGTGTCGCTGGTGTGTTCGTAGTATGCCCGTAAGAGCCTGCTCTGAGCCGGCCGAAGGGGCATAACGCCTCACGGCGTCACTACAAA
Organism: Phycisphaerae bacterium; assembly: GCA_012744475.1. Taxonomy (GTDB): domain Bacteria; phylum Planctomycetota; class Phycisphaerae; order Sedimentisphaerales; family Anaerobacaceae; genus Anaerobaca. Next base: position 144,851 of record JAAYBV010000031.1, on the reverse strand, counting down.
CATCATCCCTTCTCAGGACCGGAGCCGGCCCACAGGGCTTCGACGTGGTCGCGAATAGGCTTGCCGCGATGCATTCTCCTCAAATACCGTTGCGCCTTCAGTCCCTTTGCTTCGAGCGTTTGTACGGCGCGGACGTGATCGCTGGGGACGTCCACGAACACGCGCTGACCGGCGCAGCGATTCACTGTCTCCGCCAGCAGGATCGGGCCCGCCTGGGCCGTCGCGATGCAGGGGCCGATCTGCGTGGCGTTGGCGCCCGGGCGTGACGTGATGAATCCTTCGAGACGGCCGGCGATGCGGACGATGCGCATGGATTGCGGCGCATCAGCGAACAGACGCGATAGCAGCGTGGCGCGATTCGTGCCGGTCATGCGGTGGTTCAACTCGCTCACTTCCGCAAGCGTCTCGGCGGTTGCCTGCTCCGTGTGAGCTTCCGTGTCGCTGCGTGACGCGATGCCTTCATATCGCGTCAGCAAATACTCCGGCTGGAAACCGAGCTTCTCGTACACCGGCTGACCGGCCGGCGTCGCATCCAGGCGAACCGTTTCGATGCCTTTGGCGTCGAGGAAAGCCAGGGCATGCCGGAGCAGCGCCGAACCGACACCCTGACGTCTCGCTTCAACGTCCACCAGGACCATCGCGATCCAGGCGACCGAATCGAAGATACACGTCGTGGTCGTCCCGACCGCGGTCCCGTCCAGTTCGGCGATGAAGCAGCCCTCGCCTCCCAGCTCCAGGAACCGCCGCCAGTCCGTCTCCGTCTGGTTCCACTGGGCTTGGCGGCTCAGCCGCAGCCCCAGCCCCAGATCCGCCCCCGTCATCCGTCGTATCCGTATCATGTCCCACAGTCTACCACATCTCCGCACGAACGGCACCACGCCGCCGGACGTAGAGGCAGGTGCATGACCCGGTGTCCCATGAGACGGGTGGCAGCGCTGCAAAGCGTGCATCTTGATCGGGGGCGGAAGGAAATGTTAGGATGAAAACGGTTGTGGCCCGGACGGCTTTCCGGGGTTGGAGAAGGGGCGTCCGGGGGGATTACATGTTGAGTGAGGGTAAGACCATGAGGACATTGCGATATGCAGTAGTTGTATTGACGGTTGGGTTCTCTGTGGGCGTCGCGGGGGCAATGTGGATGCGGCCGCAGTACCTTCCGGTCGAGCGACTGATCGCTAACGCGACCGCCTATATCGCCGAGGAGCCCAACGACCCGACGGGCTACTACACCCTGGCGCGGATTCACTACCTGGCCTTCGCAAACAAGGCTTTTCTCGTCGGAGCGTTCAGCGCGGAGGTTCCGCCGTCGGTGATTGAGTACTGGTGGTGGGAGGACTATCTCGGGGCCGCGCGGTACGCCGAGGCGATGCGCATCGCGCTGGACGAGTACGGCGTGGGCTCGGCGGCGGACCTTCCTGCCGGCCAGGTCGACGCGTTCTGGTCCCGCGTCAGTCAGATCCAGACCGATCTCGAACGGGAGGGCTGGCGGCCCGAGCGGCCGACGACCGACCAGCTCATCGATCACGCCGGAGCGGCCCAGTGGAATTTCTACCGGGCCGCGGCGCTCGATCCGAACAACGCGCTGTACGTTCTGGGCCAGGCCAGCTTGGGCGAGCAGTATCTGGAGTTCTTCGCCCAGGCCGGTGGCGCGTTGATGCCGCCGGGCCTCAAGGCGATCCTGCTCAATGCGGTTCGCCAGACCTACCTGCTGGCCTACGATCTGTCGATCCGAAGGGATCTGGAGTTGGATCGGCTGCCCATCGAAGGGCTGCGCGGGATTATCAGCTACGAGGCCGGCAGCGCCTTCGTGCGTCTCTGGGAGAGAGAAAAGGACGTTCCCAAGGACGTGCAGGAGAGGCTCATCGCGATCAGGGCCAATCTCGCGACGTTCGAGGCCTTGCCCGTCGGCGCGATAACGCCGATCGTGTTTGGCCTGGAGGCCAGTTCGTCGCTGGCGGACCTGCTGGATTCCGCGACGGTTGTATCTTTCGATCTCGACGGCGACGGCCGCGCGGAGAAGCGTCCGTGGGTCAAGCCGACGACGGGTTTCCTGGTCTGGGATTCCGGTCGGACCGGCCGGATCACGTCGGGACGCCAGATGTTCGGCTCGGCGACCTGGTGGATGCTCTTCAAGAACGGCTACCGCGCGATGGATATGCTCGACGACAACCGCAACGGGCGGCTGGACTTAGGCGAGATGGAAGGCTTGTCCGTCTGGTTCGACCGAAACGGCAACGGTGTCTGTGATTCAGGCGAGGTGGTCCCGGTCTCCCGCGTGGGAGTCAGGTCCATCGCGACCCGCCCGGACGGTCTGGACGGGGCATCGCCGATGTGTGCAGCCGGACTGACGCTCGAAGACGGCCGGGTCCTCCCGACCTACGACTGGATCGCCCCGCCCGCGACGCCCACCCTGGCCCGATAGGCTGCGAGCAGGAATGTCTCAGGAATTGCTCGCTTCCGCGTGTAACCAGCCCGCTAAGGCGGACCACCTTCCACGTGTGGGTCGTGGGCGGGCATACTCTGTGCCCATGCTGACCCGGCCGCTACATATCTGATGCAGAGGAGATTGAGCATGTTCCGATCGTCGAAACTGGCCGTGATGGGGGTGGCAGTCTGCGTCGCCCTGGCGGGGGCAGGCCGTCTGGCCGCTCAGGAGGGTGTCCCCTTGGCGATCAACGAGATTGTCGCGTCCAACGGAGCGGCCGGCCAGGACCCCCAGGGCCAGTACGACGACTGGATCGAGATCTACAACTATGGGGATGCGCCGGTCGATCTGGCGGGCCTGTACCTGAGCGACGATCCGAACGAGCCTGCCATGTGGCAGGTGCCCGCCGGCATCCCGGCCTTGACGACCGTGCCGCCCCAGGGATACGTGGTGATCTGGGCCGACGGCGACACCAGCGACGAGGGGTTGCACGCGAGTTTCAAGCTCGCTGCCGCCGGTGAGTTCGTCGGCCTGTTTGCCGCCGACGGCGCGACCCCGATCGACGGCGTGAGCTTTCCGGCGCTGGTAATGGACCTGTCGTATGGCCGCTACCCCGACGGCCAGGGGGCGTGGCAGTTCTTCGCCGAGCCGACGCCAGGCGCCGCGAACGAGGGGGCCTACGAAGGGCTCGTCGAGCCGGTCGAATTCAGCCATGAGCGCGGCTTCCACGATGAGCCTTTCACCGTCACCCTGAGCACGCCCACGCCGGAGACGACGATATATTACACTCTGGACGCGGAGAATCCTGGTCAGCCCGGAGGACGCGCCCTCTCGGGTCTGATCTACAAGGGACCGATCGAGATTCGCCGCACTACCTGCCTGCGGGCCATCGCCAGGAGGGACGGATGGAAGCCTTCGCCCATCGGCACGCAGACTTATATCTTCGTCGCGGATGTGGTGATTCAGTCGCCCAGCGGCCAGAGTCCGGGGACAGGCTGGCCCTCGCCCGCCGCGTCATTCGGCGGCTTCCCGGGCGGCGGTTGGTTTCCGGGCATGGGCGGCGGACAGGTCATCGACTACGGCATGGACCCCGAGGTGGTCAACGACCCCAGGTACAGGGACCTGGTCGATGATGCGCTGCTGTCACTGCCGTCGATCTCGCTGGTGACGCCCCTGGCCAACCTGTTCCATGCGAGCACCGGAATCTACGTCAATGCCTTGCAGGACGGCATTGCGTGGGAGCGGCCGGTCTCCGTCGAAATGATCTATCCGGACGGAACCGAGGGATTCCAGATCGACGCGGGCCTGCGGATTCGCGGCGGCTACGGCCGGCAGGGCGACAACGCCAAGCACGGGTTCCGCCTGTTCTTCCGGGCCGAGTACGGAGCGTCCAGGCTCAAGTACCCGCTGTTCGAGGACGAAGGGGTCGACGAATTCGAGAAGGTGGACCTGCGGGCCGAGCAGAACTACTCGTGGGCCTTCAAGGGCAGCATGGGCGACGACAACGGCAGTAAGAACAGCCTGCTGCGCGACGTGTTCAGCCGCGATCTGCAGGGCGCCACAGGCCGGCCCTACACGAGGAGCCGATACTACCACCTGTATCTCAACGGCCAGTACTGGGGCATCTACCAGACCCAGGAACGCTCCGAGGCGCGCTATGCGGCATCGTATTTCGGGGGCGATGTGGAGGACTACGACGTGGCCAAGGTCGATGCCGGACCGGGCGCGCCCTACACGATCCACACCACTGACGGAAATCTGGATGCGTACAATCGCCTTTGGCAGGCCGCCTCGAAAGGCTTCGGCACCGATGCGGCGTATTACCAGGTCCAGGGGTTCGGTCCCGACGGCACACCCGACCCGGCGTATGAGCGGCTCGTCGACGTGGACAATCTCATCGACTACATGATCTGCACGTTCTACGTCGGCGATCTCGATGCGCCGATCTCGAGCTTCCTCCAGAACAGCCGCCCGAACAACTTCTACGCCGTCTACAACCGCACGAGTCCCGACGGCTTCAAGTTCTTCCGGCACGACTGCGAGCACACGATGTTCAACGTCAACGAGAACCGCACGGGCCCCTACAGCGTCGGCCAGCAGGCGCAGTACTTCAACCCGCAATGGCTGCATCAGCAGCTTGTCGCGCACCGCGAGTACAGGATGCGATTCGCCGACCGCGTCTACAAGCACTTCTTCAACGACGGCGTCATGACACCGCCGGTTGCCGCGAGCCTGCTGACCGCCCGCAAGGACACCATCGACCTGGCGATCATCGCCGAGTCCGCCCGTTGGGGCGATGCGAAGGTCACCAAGCCGCGCACCAAAGACGACGACTGGCTGCCCCAGGTGCGTTTCCTGCTCAACGACTATTTCCCGAAGCGCACGGACATTGTCCTGGCCCAGTTCAAGACCAAAGGCTGGTATCCGAGCGTCGAGGCGCCGACATTCAACCAGCACGGCGGGGCGGTCGAGAGCGGCTTTGACCTCGTGATGACGGCGCCCGCCGGGAATATCTACTACACACTCGACGGCAGCGATCCCCGCCTGCCGGGCGGCGCGGTCAACGCCGGCGCGATTGCGTACGCCGGCCCGGTCGTGCTAACCGAGTCGACCCAGGCCCGGGCCCGCGCCCTGCAAGGCGGCGTCTGGAGCGCCGTCCACGATGTGACGTTCGCGGTCGGCCCGGTGGCCGAGGGCCTGCGCATCAGCGAGATCATGTATCACCCGATGGACACGGGCGACGCTGACGACCCCGGCGCCGAGTACGTGGAACTGACCAACATCGCCGACGAGACGATCAACCTCCACCTCGTCCGCTTTACCAATGGAATCGACTTCGTCTTCCCCAGCTTCGAGCTGGCGCCCGGGGCGCGCTGCCTGGTCGTGGACGACGTCGGCGCCTTCGAGGCCAGGTGCGGGCCGGGATTGCCCATTGCGGGTCAGTACGCCGGCAAGCTGGCCAACGCCGGGGAGACGATCGAACTGGTCGATGCGGCGGGAACGGTCATTCACCGCTTCACCTACGCGGACGACTGGTACGACGTGACCGACGGCGGAGGCTTCTCCCTGACGATGGTTGATGTGACGGACCCCGATCCGGCGGTGTGGTCGCTGAAGGAAGCCTGGCAGGCGAGCAGCATGGTGGATGGCTCGCCGGGCGCGGATGATCCCGGCCTTCCAGCGCGTCCGTGAGGCGGAAGGCAGAGATACGATCCCTATCGGGTCTTCCGGAGCGGGCAGGTCCAAAGATAGACCAGGTGCTCTTCGTGGTCTTCGCGGCTGGTCATGCGGACCGTCTCGTCGGGCTCGAAATCCCCGATCCCGAAGTTGTGTGAGACGATGCGGGCTCCCGGCGGCAACTGCTCCAACTGCGGTATGAGCCGGCGGTTCAGCTCCGTCCCGAGATAGATGGTCACCACTGTGGCCGCACGCAGGTCCGCCTTCAGAACGTCCTTCTGTTCGACGGTGACGCGATCGGCCACACCCTCGCGGTCGGCGTTGGCTCTCGCCTCGGCCACGCGCAGACGGTCCAGGTCGAATCCGACCGCCCGGCACCCGTAATTCTTCGCGGCCGCGATGAGGATCCGACCGTCGCCGCAGCCCAGATCGTAGACCACATCCTCCGGTCCCACACGCGCCAGTTCGAGCATCCGCGCGACGACGTCATGAGGTGTCACCACGTACTCGACGAAGATGACGGGAGCAGGGGGGCTCTGCTCAAACGCGCGTGGCGGTGCGTGAGGTTCTTCAGATGGTTCGCGGCTGTCGCCGGCGAGATCGGTGGACTCGGATTCGGGCCGGGCAACCGGGTGGTCTTGACTACAGCCGGTCAGCAACAGGCCCACGGCAAGCAGAGTTCCAAAGCAGATTCTGGCGAGCGTCTCTCGCACAGGGATCCTTCGATGTTCCCCCGAGGTGCGACGGGTCAGGCGGATTTTTTCTTCTCAACCTTCGTCGTTTTGGCTTCGGTCGAGGCGGTCTTGGCTTCCGTCTTGGCCTCTTTCTTGTCGCTGCTCTTGGCAGAGGTCCCGCCGGTCTCCTTCTCGGCGGCCTTCTTGTAGCTGTCGCTGCGATAGTCAGTCTGATAGAAGCCCGAGCCTTTGAAGATGATTCCCGCGCCGGTGCCGATCAACCTTCGCAGCGCCGGCTTCTTGCACGCGGGGCACTTGCGAAGGGGCTTGGCCGTGATGCTCTGGAATTCCTCGAATTCGTGCCCGCAACTGTCGCATGCGTATTCATACGTTGGCATGGTCGCTACTCCGTGTCGGTGCTCTCAAAATCGTTGGTGGCCTCCCGATTGGCCTCGGAATCCGGCTCTTCCGTTGCCTCGCCGGACGGTTCCTCCTGCGCCGGAGCCTCCGTGCATGCCAGCTTGTTAACGATGACTCTGCTGGGCCGGATGACGCGCCCGTTCAGCTTGTAGCCCTTCTGAAACTCTTCCAGGATGATGTTGTCCGGACGCTCCGGGTCTTCCCTTCGCATCATGGCTTCATGAACACTCGGGTCGAACAGCCCGCCAAGAGCCTCGACGGCCTCGACCCCGTGCGAGCGGAGGATGCCGAGCATCTGGTCGTAGACCATCCGGACGCCCTGGAGGACGACGTCGACGTTCTCGGCCGCCTTCGACTTCTCGAGCGTATGGTCGAAGTTGTCCAGGACCGGCAGCAGCGTTTTGAAAAGATGCTCTTTTTCATAGGCGATCGAGTCGCTGACCTGCCGGCTCACACGCTTCTGGAAATTGGCATAGTCGGCGCTGACCCGCTGAAGCTTGCCGAGCAGGTCGTCGCGCTCGGCCTGCGTCTGTTCCAGTTGCTTGTGGACCTCTTCGAGTTCCTCGGGCGTGGTCCTGGCGTTCTCGTCGTTGGGTTTGGCCTTCTTGTCTTTCATCCGTGGTTCCCGAAATGTCGCTTGAGTTTTTCAAAGAAACCCTGTGACTTGGGGGACACGTCGATGTTCTCCGTCTTGGCGAATTCGCGCAGCAGCTCTTCCTGTCGGGCGTTCAAGTGGGCCGGCGTCTCGACCGTGACCTGAACCAGTTGGTCGCCCATGCGTCCGGATCGCATGTCGGGCAGTCCCTGCCCTCGGATGCGGAAGAGGCTGCCGTACTGCGTCCCCGGCGGGATCTTGAGCTGCTTGGTCCCGTCGAGGCTGGGCACGTCGATCGTCGCGCCCAACGCCGCCTGGGTCATGCTGATCGGCACGACCGCGATCAGGTTGTTGCCGTCGCGCTCCAGGAACTCGTGGGCCTTGACGCGGACGTAGCAGTACAGGTCGCCGTGCGGGCCGCCGCCCTGGCCGGGCTCCCCCTCGCCCGCGACGCGGATGCCCTGGCCCTCGTGCACGCCCGCGGGAATCTTGATCGTGACGGTGCGCTTGCGCGGCACGTGCCCGCTGCCCTTGCACTTCGAGCAGGGCTTGGTGATGATCTGCCCGGAGCCCTGGCATTGCGGGCAGGTCGAGACCATCTGAAAGAAGCCGCCGCCTTTGGCGACCTGCCCGGAGCCACCGCACAGCGTGCATCGGCTCGGCTGGCTGCCCCGCGCGGCGCCGCTTCCGTCGCATTCGGAGCAGCGATCCTGTCGCGTGAACTCGATGGTCTTCTCCGCCCCCTGCGCGATCTCGTTCAACGTCAGCTCCACACCCGTTTCCAGGTCGTATCCGCGCGTCGGGCCGCTGCGGCGGCTGGCTCGGCGGCGCCCCCCGGGACCGCCGAACATGCCGCCGAAGAAATCCTCGAACCCGAACATGCTGAAGATGTCCTCGACGTTCATGCGCGAGAAGTCGTGCATGCTCGCCCCGCGGAGCCCTTCGTGACCGAACTGGTCGTACTGCTTGCGCTTCTCCGCGTCGCTGAGGACCTCGTAGGCCTCGGCGCACTCCTTGAACTTCGCCTCGGCTTCCTTGTCGCCCGGGTTCTTGTCCGGGTGATACTTGATCGCCAGGCGACGGTAGGCGCGTTTGATCTCGTCGGCCGAGGCGTTCTTCTCGACGCCCAGGACGGTGTAGTAGTCGCGTTTGGCCATAAGCGCTAAAAGACAGTCAGCCACAGAGGACCCAGAGAACACAGGGCAAATCCGAAATTCGAATATCGAATTCCGAAACAAGCACGAAGGATCAAAACCCGAAACTCAAAACAGTGTCGCGCCCGGGGCGCCTCGTTTCCGTCATCTGAATTTCGTGCTTCAGGTCTGTTTCGGATTTCGGATTTCGAGTTTCGTGCTTGGCACCTCTGCGTCCTCTGTGGCCAACCGCTCACGAGTGGTTAGTTATCGAACGGAACCGGCGACCGGTTCGGCGTCCTCATCCTTCAGCTCGGTGACCAGGACGTTGGTGGTCAGCATCAGGCCGGCCACGGACGCGGCCATCTCCAGCGCGGTTCTGGCGACCTTGGCCGGATCGACAATCCCGGCCTTGACCATGTCGACGAACTCGCCCGTGTTGGCGTTGTAGCCGACGTTCTTGTCCTTCTCCAGCTTCTCGAGCAACTGGGCCACCACCACGTCGCCGTGCTCGCCGGCGTTGTCCACGATCTGCGCCGTCGGCGTCTTGAGGGCGCCGATCACGATGTCGAAGCCGGTCTTCTCATCGCCTTTGGCTTTGGCCCTGGCCTTCTCGACCTCCTTGATCGCCTTGAGGAAGGTGACGCCGCCGCCGGGGATGATGCCTTCGGCCGTGGCCGCTCGCGTCGCGTGCAGCGCGTCGTCGAGCAGGTCCTTGCGCTCCTTCATTTCGGTCTCGGTGGCCGCGCCTGCTTTGATGACCGCGACGCCGCCGGTGAGTTTCGCCAGACGCTCCTGGAGCTTCTCGCGATCGTAATCGCTGGTGGTCTTCTCGATCTGGCCGCGAATCTGGTCGCAGCGGGCCTGGATGTCCTTCTTCTTGCCGGCGCCTTCGATGATCGTCGTGTTGTCCTTGGTGACGACGATCTTCTTGGCCTGGCCGAGCTGGCTGAGCTCGACGCTCTCGAGCTTGAGCCCGAGGTCTTCGCTGATGACCTGTCCGCCGGTCACCACGGCGATGTCCTGGAGCATGGCCTTGCGTCGGTCGCCGAACCCGGGCGCCTTGACCGCGCAGACCTTCAGAACCCCTTGCAGCCGGTTGATGACCAGCGCCGCCAGGGCTTCGCCCTCGACCTCTTCGCTGATCACCAGCAGCGGCTTGCCCATGTGGGCCATCTTCTCCAGCAGCGGGATGAACTCGCGGACGTTGGAGATTTTCTTCTCGTGCAGCAGGATGTAGGCGTCCTCCATCACCGCTTCGAGCGTGTCGGCGTTGGTCATGAAGTACGGCGAGATGTACCCGCGGTCGAACTGCATGCCTTCGACCACCGTCAGCTCGTTCTCCATGCCCTTGCCTTCTTCGACCTCGATCACGCCTTCCTTGCCGACCGCGTCGATCGCCTTGGCGAGAATCTCGCCGACTTGCGCATCGTTGTTGGCGCTGATCGTCGCGACCTTGGCGATGTCGTTGTGGCCCTTGACGGGCACGCTGACGTCGGAGATGAATTTGCTGGCGGCCGCGGTGGCCTTGCTGATGCCGCGGTACAGGGCCATCGGGTTGGCGCCGGCCGTCACGTGCTTGAGCCCTTCGAGATAGATGGCCTCCGCCAGGACGATCGACGTGGTGGTCCCATCGCCGACGACGTCACTGGTCTTGCTGGCCACTTCGTTGACCATCTTGGCGCCCATGTTCTTGAACGGCTGGGGCAGCTCGATCTCCTTGCTGACCGAGACTCCGTCTTTGGTCACCTTGGGCGAGCCCCAGCTCTTGTGCAGTACGACGTTTCGGCCGGTCGGTCCGAGCGTCACCTTGACGGCGGCGGCCAGCTCTTTCAAGCCGTCGCGCAGCTCGGCCCGTGCGGCGTCGTCAAACATCAGTTGTTTTGCCATGGTTTGTCTTCCTCTATCAGTTCGTTCCTCCCGGCGGGCCGGGATGGGCTGCTCCTGTCCGTTACGTGCTATTTCTCGACGATGCCCAGCAGATCGCTCTCGCGCAGGATCACGTACTTCTGCCCGTCGATCTCGATGTCGTTGCCCATGTACTTGCCGTAGATGACTTCGTCGTTCTTCTTGACCGACATGGAGGCGCGTTTGCCGTCCTCCTGAATCTTGCCCGGGCCGGTCCACACGACTTTGCCGATCTGGGGTTTCTCTTTGGCGGTATCGGGCAGGAAGATGCCACCGGCGGTCTTGTCCTGGGCCTCCAACGGCTTGATCACCACTCTGTCATCCAATGGTCTGAGCTTCATATCCAGTTACTCCTTCACCAACAAGTGTTTCTACTTTTGCTGAGGTTCTATTTGGCGTTGACCGTCAGTACGACGACACTGACGACCGCATCGGGCGCCTCGCCCGGCAGCGTGACCGTGACCTGATTGTCCGTGCACGTCACGGGCAGCGCTTTGTTCTTCTTGTCCGCCAGCAGGTGGGCCTTGGCGGCGCCCGCGTTCGGCAGCTTCACCGACAGCTTCCCGTCGGCGGGCCATTCGGTCACGTGCAGGTAGAGCGTCTCGCCCTTGGCGGTGCAGTATCCCCACTCGGGCTTGCCGATGGGGCTGGCGGTCGTGCCGTAGATGCTCTCGCTGTTGACCGCCATCCACTGGCCCATCGCTTCGAGCCGCTCGACGCTGGCCTGCGGGATCAGGCCTTCAGGGGTCGGTCCGACGTTGAGCAGGAAGTTGCCGCCCTTGCTGGTGGTCTCCACGAGCGTGCGGATCAGCTCGGCGCTGGACTTCCAGTTCTCGTCGTAGGACTTGAAGCCCCACGTGTCGTTCATGGTCATGCAGGTTTCCCAATCCACGCCGGGAAGCCCGGTCGCCGGAACCTGCTGCTCGGGTGTCCCGAAGTCGCCGGCATACTCGCCGTCGCCTTTGTTGAGACCTTCCATCCCCTGGCGGCCCTTGCCCACCCGATTGTTGATGATCAGGTCGGGTTGCAGCTCGCGCAGCCAGGCGTACAGCGCCTTGCCTTTGGGCTCGGTCCAGTCCTTGATCCACTCCCCGTCGAACCAGAGCACGCCGAGCGGACCGTAGTTGGCCAGCAGCTCCGCCAGTTGTGGTTTCATGTAGGTCTCGACGTACCGATCGAAGTTCGGATTCGAGCGGCTCGTGTCGTTGTAGTTCGGGAAGAACGGCGCCTGGGCATCGGGGTGGTGCCAGTCCATGATCGAATGGTAGAAGCACAGCTTGATCTTGTGCTTCTTGCACGCCTTCGCCAACTCGGCGAGGATGTCCCGCTTGAACGGCGTGGCATTCATCACGTCGTAGTCCGTCATCTTCGAGTCCCACAGACAGAAGCCGTCGTGGTGCTTGCTCGTGATCACGATGTACTTCATGCCGGCGTTCTTCGCCAGACGCACCCACTCGTCGGCATCGTAGCCGATCGGATTGAAGCGAGTGGCGAACTCCTCGTATTCCCCGACGGGGATCTGGGCGCTGTTCATGATCCATTCGCCGGTCCCGTCGACGCGTTTGCCCTGGTAGGTTCCCGCCGGGACTGCGTACAGGCCCCAGTGCACAAACAGGCCGAACCGCGCGTCGCGCCACCACTCCATACGCTCGTCGTCGGTCAGGACTTTGTTCTTCGACGGGCTGAGACTCAAGTCTCTGTCGCACCCGCCGACGAGAATCGTCACCACCAGACCCAACGCGGCCAGACGCGTGATCGCGGTTTGGCTGAAAAGTCTGTCCATCATCTGTTTCACTCCTTTGAGCACCGTGCTTGCGTTTCGACGCTCCGACAGCGGGCGGCTACATCATGTCGCCCATGCCACCCATGCCGCCCATGCCACCCATGCCACCCATGCCGGGACCGCCGCCGGCAGGCATCTCGTCCTTGTCTTTGGGCTTCTCGGTGACGAGGCAGTCGGTCGTCAGCAGCAGGCCGGCGATGCTCGCGGCGTTTTGCAGTGCGATCCGCGCGACCTTGGCCGGGTCGATAACGCCCGCCTTGACGAGGTCCTCGTACGTGTCGGTGTCCGCGTTGTACCCGAAGCCGTCCTTGCCCTCGGCGACCTTGTTGACCACCAGATTGGGTGTGGCGCCGGCGTTGTACGCGATGTAGTAGCAGGGCATTCGCATGGCCTTGGCGAGGATCTCGGCGCCGGTCTTCTCGTCGCCCTTGAGCTTCAGGCTGGTCACCGCGTCGATGCAGCGGATCAGGGCCACGCCGCCGCCGGGGACGATGCCTTCTTCGATGGCCGCGCGTGTGGCATGCAGCGCGTCCTCGATGCGGGCCTTCTTCTCCTTCATCTCGGCCTCGGTGGCCGCGCCGACATTGATCTGGGCGACGCCGCCGGTGAGCTTGGCGAGCCGCTCCTGGAGCTTCTCACGGTCGTAGTCGCTGGTGGTAATTTCGATTTCGTCTCTGATCTGCTTGATGCGGCCGTTGATCGCCGCCTGCGTGCCGGCCCCTTCGACGATGATCGTGTTGTCGTTGTCGATTGTCACCTTCTTGGCCTGGCCGAGCTGCGAGAGGCTCACGTTGTCCAGGTCGATGCCCAAGTCCTTGAAGATGGCCTCGGCGCCGGTCAGGACCGCGATGTCCTGGAGCATGGCCTTGCGGCGGTCGCCGTAGCCAGGGGCTTTCACCGCCGCCACCTTCAGAACGCCCTTGAGCTTGTTGACGACCAATGTCGCCAGCACCTCGCTCTCGACGTCCTCGGCGATCACCAGCAGCGGACGCTTGGTCTGGGAGATCTTCTCCAGCAGCGGAATGAGTTTGGCGATGCTGCCGATCTTCTCTTCATGCACCAGGATGTAGGGCTTCTCCAGTTCGCAGGCCATCTTGTCCGGATCGGTCACGAAGTGCGGCGACATGTACCCGCGGTCAAACTGCATGCCCTCGACGAACTCGACCGTCGTCTCGAAACCCTTGCCGCTCTCTACTGTGATCACGCCATCACGACCCACCCGCTGGAAGGCGTCGGCCATGATCTTGCCGATCTCGCGGTCGTTGTTGGCCGAGACGGAGGCGATGTTGACGATGTCGTCGGTCTTGCCGATGTCCACGGGCCTTGCCAGCGTCTTGAGCCTGGCGACGGCGGCCTTGGCGCCCTCTTCCATGCCGCGCTTCAGAGCCATCGCGTCGGCCCCGGCCGCCAAGTTTTTGTACGCTTCTCGAAAGAGAGCCTCGGTCAGCACGGTCGCGGTGGTGGTGCCGTCGCCGGCGATCTTGGAAGTCTTGCTGGCGGCTTCCTTTACGAGCTTGGCGCCGAGGTTCTCGGCCTTGTTGCTCAGCTCGATCTCCTCGGCGACGGTCACGCCGTCCTTCGTCACGTTCGGGCCGCCCCAGCTCTTGTCGAGCACCGCGTTGCGCCCGCGAGGGCCCAGCGTCGCCTTCACCGCCTTGGCCAGCTTCTCCACCCCGGCCAGCAGGCTCGCTCGCGCCTCCGCGTTGAACGCCAAATCTTTCACTGCCATAATTGCGTGCCTCCTTAATTTGCATGCGTCATAAACGTGTTCAGGCCATAGTTGTGGCGTAAATGCCACCTACCGTGCAAAAGATATACCAACAGCCCGGCGCGTCAGGCGTCAATTTCCGACCAGCTCCGTAAGTGCTTTCTCATGAATCTTTTAAGTGCGTCCCGAATCGCATTCAGGCCCGAGAACATCCCGCATCCGCCTGTTACAGATGCCAATTCCGGCAGGGCCCCAACCCCGCCGCACGCCAACTTGACAGCCGCCCGCCACGCCCCGAGCCGTGGCGCGTCCCTCGTCGCGCGTCCCTCGTCGTTCGTAGTGGGCTCGTGAGAGCCTACCCTGAGCACGCTCCAGCGCTGGCTTCGCTCGCGGCTATGCGGTGAATGCGTATAAGCGTAGATGCGTAAATGGGTTGCGTCAGACGCGGTAGGGTGTGCACCGCACACCGCTTCGTTTGGGGGCTTCGTGCTTGGGCTTTGTTTCGGGTTTCGACCCCGGCGCGCCGGGACGGATCTCGTATTTGTTTTGGCGTCGCATGTTCTTGATTAGAAATGACTTATGGTGAAATCGCGAGTCAATCCGGCGTTCCGGCCCGGAAGAGCCGGAACTTCCTCCGGAAAAACGCCGTAACGAAATAGGAGTATCCTGGACTAAATGGCATAGGAACCAGAGAACTCAGCAGCGGGCAATCCGGCCGAAACGGCCGGAAACCACGAAACTGGCCAAGGGGCGCGCGCGTCTCTATTGGGGAGCGTTTTCATTCCCACCCCCTTGGCCAGTCTTTTGCCCCGCCGGCCGTAACGCGTCGCTTCCCTCGACGCCGCTCGGAGCTTGCCCTGAGCCCCGCCGAAGGGACAGGCTTTGCTCGCCGTTCGTGCCCTGTGGCGCGTCGGAGCGTAGGTGCGTCGGAGCGTGAATGCGTGACCCTGCCCGGTCTCCGACAAGCTGGCCAAACGCGCTACCTGCCATTCGCAGGTACCGGCCAGGCGCGAACAGCCGATCTGAGAACGGTACAATCCGTTCAGACCGAGATAAGTGAGGCGGCCTCCAAATCCGGTCTCCCAAATCCCTGCGTGAGATGCCGGCGCTCTTGCGTCGTGAAATCCGCGATCCCCACTCACGAATGGCGTAAGGGTTGACTGTCCGCCCCTTCACCGCGTGGAATTGCCACGCTCTTACTTACGGACGCTCTGCGAACATTCTGAGGATTCTCGCGGACGGATATGTGGAAAGCGATGCGACTCCATTCGCCATCTCAACGGGCATCAGAGCTCCCTCGTAACGGTTACTGAGAATCGTTGGAAGAGTTGCCAGGATGCGGTCGAAACCGATCAGGTCAGCCGCGGTCGGGTTGGGTCGGTGGGTGCCAGTCGGCACATTGATAACCATTGAGTGATAGGGATTGAGCTTCAAGAAGACCTTGGCTCCGTAGTTCGTATCGAGTCCGTAGGGGGCGCCTTGATTGGGCCGGTTCTGAATTTGCTGTTTGATATACGCATCATCTGGGATGAAGCAGGCCGGACTTGGGGCGTGGTCGCGGATCAAGGTAAGGTGATCAAAGAAGGTGCCAGATTTCTCCTGACCGATGATGTAGACGGGGCTGCCCGCCGCGTTGGCATGCTCAATGAACTGTCGGATCGGACCCACGAGTTTCGAATACTGCGCGCGGATGGAAAGTGGCCCATCCTTGATGAAGAGGCAGTTGGCAAGAATCTGACGATTGCCTTCCCAGAAGTAGCGGATGCCGGTAAAAAGCATTAGGGTCTCGTGGATAGCCATGTAGGACGACGCCACTGTATCCGGCGCTGAATCCTCTGCCATTTCCTGATGAAAGCCTAACATATCAGTGAGAAGCATCGTCTTGCCGCATTCCGCGCAAGCACCGGTATCTGCGTCGTAGGGGAGCGTCGCACGGCTCCAACGGCAGTGTGGACACTCGAATTCAGGGAGTCCTCGCTGCGCAGCCGGGTTCCATTTGTGGTATACGATCCACTTCAAGGTCTCGTATGGTTGAGACTCGAGTAGGACATCGTCCTTTAGAGATGTGAAGATGATCTCACGGATGGCGTCATACAGGGTCTTACCAGCAACCTCAACATGGCGAAGAGGAAAGACAGTTGCGTGATGCATCGCACTATCTTTTAGCATGTCACGAAGTGCGAATGGGTGCGGGGTCTCTCTGTCGATATGTTGGAGAGCATACTGATCGAGGCGAAGAAGAGCGGTCTTGATGAACGCACGCGCGCAGTATGGTGGCATCTCATTTTGGATAATCTGGTAGGATCCGTCGACACTGAAGACGATGCTGAGTGGTCCCCCGCTGATTGCCAGAGGGTCCCAGAGAGCCGCGGAAGTCACAGAATCCACCTGGCGGTCTTTGAGTTGCCTGCAGAGCGTCTGGACGAGGGGGTTGTCGAGGACTTCAAGGTGTCCTATCTTACTCGCCCGTTCACCTGGCAAACGTCTGCCCGGCTGGAAAGGCATCAAAGGCCTCCTTCTGAGACAGACATCGGTTCCGGCGCAGGTACCTGCTCGGTTACGTCGGGCTGGAAGAGGTTCGCCTGAACAGAGACAACGAACCGGTGAGATCGCGTCAGCATGCGAATGTAACCGGGGGTCTTGGCAGACAGGATGTCATCCTGCATGCTGTCATAGGCGACGTTGAGTTTTCCAAGGGCCGAGACCTCGTCGCGCGAGGACAGGTGGGCGATGAAGAAGTTCTCTGTTTGAGCGAGCAGATCACGGTTGATCGTGGTCGGGGATTGGGTCGAGTAGACCATACCGATGTGGTACTTCGCTCCCTCCTTGGCGAAGCGGCTGTAGATCGTGGTGACATCCTCGGTACGAGGGAAGAGGTTGTGGGCCTCCTCGAAGTAGAGTTGCACGAAGTGATCGCCAAGACGGTTGTTGCTGAACTTGTCGACTTGGTGATTGAAGACCGCTTTGGAGAGTTCGTCCGAAAAGTACTGCATCACTTCGGGGTTGGCGTTGCCGAGATCGAGAATAACGGTCTTCCCCGCGTCGATGTATCGCAGGATTTCGGCAACGAAATCGCCTGCGTTGCGGTCATGATAGATGCGGAATGGCTGTAGCAACGATGTGCCAGCACGCCCAGCAGGTGGTTCAAGAAACTCAAGTAACGCGATGTCGTCGGGCTGAAAGACCGGATTGTTGCTGCCCGTTGTGAGTGATGAACTACCAGGGTTGTCTCTCCGAAAGCGGTTCAGTACGCCCAGTTCTGCAACCAAGGCATCTAGTGTGCTTGTGTTTGCCGGCACAGGGTTACTGTCATATCGATATGCGTCAGTCCGTAGTTGTGCGTTGAACGCCGGATTGAAGCCGCTGGTTCGCCCGCTCGACGGTGCTAAGCCACGTAATTTGGTCTCGTCCACGTCGAATCCTGCGCGCTTCAGGATTGCCCAGTAGATGTGTAACTTGCGAATCGCTCTAATCTTATCACTCCCAGGCGCAAGCGCAGCTACTTCGTGGAGAGATGGCAGTTCTACGCTTGAGAAGCTTTCGATGTATGCGGATTGGCGTCCATGTTGGCGTAGCAGGCTGCCCAGGATTCGGAGCGAACTCTCAGGGCATTCGTAGAAGTTGAGCTTGAGCGGTTTGGATGGTGTAGCTCTTTTCGCGGTAAGTGCGTACACCTCGCAACGATCTCGGTAGGTCCCGGCCAATGACCGGTTCCCATCCTGGGGATTGTCGTTGGCATACTCGCCATTGATGTCGAAAATGAGTTGACCGACGTTGGGCTGCGTCTCGATGAGACTCTGGGCGATCAGCTTGACCACGTTGCTCTTGCCGAGGCGGGTCTTGCCGAACATGGCAGTGCGACACCCCGTGAAATCGACCGTCGAGACGTTCACGTCGACCTTGGGTCCAGGTCTGCCTGGAAGTGGAAGCCGGCATTCGGTCAGCCGGAGGTTGCCAATCTTGAAGCGACCTTCCGGGCGAACAAGCGTATTGACTATGAGGTTCAGAAGATCGTCACATGGCGCATAGACCCGATACTTGTGAGCACTCACAAAGTTGTTGAGGTCACCCGAGAACTCGACGGCGTCGGTCTTGTCAGGGTGGGGGTAAAACATGCCCAGGACGGCTGTCTTGAGGGCACCCCATTGAAGCTCGCTCTGGGTGAAGACGTCTAATTCAGGCATGGATTTCTTCTGGAGTTCGAAGTAGGTCTGCTGGACTTCCTTCGACAACGGCGTAGGCGCAGATTCCAGAACGCGAAGCAGAGTGAAATGTGGCGGGAGAGAATCAAATTTGGCCGGCGCCATAATGAGGAGTGAGTTTCGGGGGATGCCTCCGACAGCAATCTTGAATGGGTCGGACGTGATGATTGTAAGGATATCGTACCCGATTTCAAGGACATACCCGACAAAACGCAGGTCCGCGTACTTCTTCGCCTTTTCGTTCGCCTCCTCGCGGTCCAGGAAATTGAGGAGAACGCGAAGAGGGTGGTTCTGTAAGGCGGCCTTCTCAAAAAACTCTTTCATACGCTTCCTCGTTAGTAGTTGAGTATTAGGACCTCTCCGGTGTTACGCGTTATCTCGCCGGGAGCTGCTCCCACCCCAGCCTTGAACGGAACAATACGAGTTGCTTTGTGCAAGTGCGTGATGTCAGAGTGAGACGACGTGGTCATCGCCCAGAGAACACCTCGTTTCGTAGCTCGTCTCAGTGCACATGCCAATCGCCTGTGTGAGTCGTACGTAAACTGCGAGAACATGTAATGTTCGACCCGTGATTCACGGCGACCGGGATGATACGGTGGGTCTACGAAGAGGAAATCTCCGCGATTGGTGTCGTCTATAATGGTCTCGAAATCAGAGCACGCGAGCGTTGCCCCACGGAGGGCTTTGGCAACGGTGATGAGGTCTGCCTCCGATATCGCCCAGCGTCGACTTTGGCCACCGTAGCCGACATTGAACATACCATGTGAGTTCTGTCGCCACATGCCTTTGAAACACGTGCGGTTGAGATAGAGGGTGCGCGCTGCTTTGGCAACCACGCCCCACGAACGCGGCATCTGTTTGCGTATCTCGTAGTAGGCGCGCTTGCCAGATGGGTATTCGCTGAAGAGACGCCATACTTCCTGAGGGTTGTGGCGGATACCGCGATACAGGTCGATGAGTTCCGCGTTCTTGTCATTGAGCAAAGACGGTTTGGGTTGGAGCGCGAAGAACACCGCACCGCCCCCCAAAAAGGGCTCGACGAATCGCCCGGTGATCTCACCTACGCGAGGCAGGTGAGTGACAATCTGGGCAAGGAAGCGTTGTTTGCCACCGGGGTAGCGGATTGGCACCTTTGTCCAATGGCTCGTCTCTTGCTGGCTTGTTGTGCAACTCCGCGTCATGGTTTGTGTCCGCCGAATGAGACGAGGGCAAGCTTATCGCTCCCATGTCGGGATTCTGCTTGGGAACATGCCCTCTCATCACTACTTATCGGCCGGGGTGGCGGATGCTATAAGCGAAAGTACTGAAAGACCTCACTTTTTCAACAAAGTCCTTCAACCTGACCGGACCGCTGGACAGGCAAAGGCAGGCAATTCTCGGACGTGCCAGACGCCCGATTTCGGGAGGAGTCAAAGGTGTCCGGTTCAGGGCGAGGGTAGAACCGCAGAGGCGGGGGCGCTGGGTCGGAGCGTAGATGGGCAGAAGCGTAGAGGCGGGAATGGCGCGGTCCGGCGGGGGGCAAAGGCCGGGTGTCTCGTATCTCGAATCTCGGGGCTCGTGGCACCGCAGCCCGGCGGGGGGGATGGTTTACAGGAATCGGTCGACGAAGGCTTTGGGGCGAAGGATTCATCGTCTGAAGACATTCTTCCTGTGGTAATCCAACGCTGCTGTGTCCGGCTGAAAGCGTTCCGGGACGCGCAAGAGCCGACCCGAAATGCCGAGAAGCTGCTGGCGATGGATATCGCATTCTCCCAACTCTCCGACGATTGGCGAGACGATCACACAAAGGTTCTCATCGAACGAAATCAGTCCACGGTCGAAGACACGGTCGTGGAAGGCGTTGAGACAAATGCCATTACACGGGTCGGCGCGGCGCTTCTCATCCACGCTCCACGGGATGATATGACTGGCGTTGAGTAGTTCGGGAATCGCCAGACCTGTCAGGGCGCAACGCCCATCATATGAAGCCAAAACAGTCGCGCGAAAGAAAGACTGAACACGCCGTGTTTTTACTACAGCATCCCGTTCCGTTGTTCCATCGGGCATCTTGAACTCGTCGACAACCTTGCGTTTCGCTGCCGAAAGTGTTCGGGCGGCATCCATCTCCGTGCAGCCAAGCTCCGGGATGTGGTCTTCGACGTCCTTTCCGATCAGGGTGGCGTAAGCTGCTTCGGCTTCTTGCGCGACAGCTTCTGAATCGTTGCGGAAGGCTTCCCACAATTCCCGGTCGGCCCGACTGACATTGCCAAGTGCCTTGATCCCGCGAACCTGCTGCTGCGGATCGAGACTGGCGAAATTGCAGGCTTTCATCGCCACGGCGGAGGAGGTTCGACCAATGAGTTCAGCAAGTCGGATGATTTCAGGATTGTGCTGGTGTAGCCGTCCGAAGGCCGTTCGACAATACAATCGAAATGTGACCAGCAGTTCGGCGTCCGACCATTCCCTTCGCTCAGCAGGCATAGAGGATCCCTTTCGCTGGGATTTGAGACGCCGAGAATCCCTCACCCAACCCTCCCGGACCTGCAAAGATATCAACCACTCTGACCATCCGCTGGCAACTGCTCCGTCCTCGTGCCTCGTGGGCACCACGCCGATGCGTTATGCGCTACTCCGGGCCATGATACTTCACGTTCGCACGGGGAGCAAGGTCCCGGTGGGCAGGCGGCCGGTGGGAGGCAAAAGAATTCCGGCGGAAGGGCAGATTTTTTGGTTGACGGGAGGCTGTGCTTTGTTCAGTATAGACAGAAACACGGTTGTCAGTTGTCAGTTGTCAGTTGCCAGTTATCAGTTGTCGGTTGGAGGTTGGCGAGGCGCGGGGTGCGGATCGCGAGCGGCGAGATACGAGATACGAGCGACGAGACACGAATTGCGGAGGTTACGATGGACAAGCGGTGTTGTGCGAATTGCGTGTATGCGACGAAGCCGACGAGCCGGTGGCTGCGGGTGATTCTGACGCGGTTTCCGGGTCTGTGGCTGTGTTTCAACCACGTGGCGTCGCCGGGGGTGATGACGGAGGTCTGCGCGGGCGGGGTCTGCCGGAATTATCGGCCGCGGCGGTGGCCCAAGGGCCGGCGGGAAGCGCCGCCGGAACCGGCCAGCGACGACGTCCGCTACATCCCCCTGACGCGCGGCAGGTACGCGATCGTGGACGCCGACGACTTCGCGGAGCTGAGCAAGCACAAATGGACGCTGGTACGCAGCGGCAAGGTCGAATACGCGTACCGACGGGAGAAGGGCAGGCACATCGTGATGCACCGGGTCATCATGAACGCCCCGGACGACATGGTGGTCGATCACATCGACGGCAACGGGCTGAACAACCGCAAGAGCAATCTGCGGATCTGCACGAAGGCGCAGAACAGCTACAACAGCCGGCCGCGCGGCGGCACGTCGCAGTATGTGGGCGTGATGTACCACAAGCGCGACCGCAAGTACCAGGCCGCGATCGGCTTCCACGGCCATACGATTCACATCGGCGAGTTCGACGACCCGGTGGCGGCGGCCAAGGCGCGGGACCGCAAGGCGATGGAGCTTCAAGGCGAGTTCGCGTACCTGAACTTCCCCGAGCTGCGCGAGACGGCCAAACGGATCGTCTCGCTGGCCGGGCGGATCACGCTGTGCAGCAGGGCGTCCGGGACGCTGTCGCGACATCGGACGACGGCGGCCTGACGCCCGCGCCAGGTGGGCCGTGACAATCCGGAAAGAAATTTTCGATTCTTGCGGATTTTTGCGTCCACATTGCGTCCCCGTCACACGCTATCAAAATGGCCAAGGGGCGCGCGCGTCTCTATTGGGGAGCGTTTTCATTCCCACCCCCTTGGCCGCCTTTCTTTTTCCAGTGCGCGCTTGGGGCGGGGCACCGAGTCGGCCCGCCCTCCCGAGGAGGGAGACTGGGGACCGCTGACGGTCCGGCCTTGCGTTCACATATCACGAGACCGAAGGAGAATCTGCGGGTATTCTATGCAAATCGCGACGGATTTGGTGCGTCAGATGAGAATAGAGTGCGGAAACGGCATGGAGGGCCGTGGCCTTGAACTTGGGAGCCGATGAGTGGATGGGGACGCCGAGAGACTTGTCATTGACGGCGCCTGCCATGGCAGTCAGCAGGCGTGGCGGCAGCTCTTTGACTGGCATTTCGATGCGGTGTACCGGTTCTGCCTGACGCTGACGGGCGGCCGACGGGACCAGGCGGAAGAGGTCTCCCAACAGGTGTTCGTCGTCGCGGCCCGGCGTATCCGCCGTTTCCGGCCGGACCAGGCGAGCTTTCGCGCCTGGCTCTATGGAATCGCCCAGAATCGCCACTTGGCCCTCGTCGCCAGGGAACGGCGTCGCCGTGTCCGGGAGGCATTGCCACGGCAGGAGGAGGACGGGTCGGATGGACGCGCCGAGCCGCAGATGGTGGTTCACGAAGTCCTGGCCCGACTGCCGTTCGAGTACCGCCGCGTTCTCGAAGAGAAGTATCTCGAGCGGCTGACTCTGAAGGAAATGGCCGAGGCCCACGGCCGAAGTATCGAGGCGATCGAGTCCCTGCTGCGGAGGGCGAGGGACCGATTCGCCCCGATTTATGAATCGATGCAGGACGAAAGGTAGCAGGGGGTCGCAACATGGAAAACCACGACATCGACGATCTTCTCGAACGAGCCTTTTCGGGCAGTCCACCCGGCCAGGCGTTCCGCGCGAGAGTGCTTCTCGAATCCACGGCGGCGCTGGCCCGCGTCCGGCAGAGTCACAGTCGATGGCGTCTCGCTGCCCTCAGCGCCGCGGCCGTCTTCATTGCGGTCGCATCGTTCCTTCTCGGCCGCTCTTCAGTGACGTCGCGTGGCCCGTTGCCCGCAAGTGGGCCGGGTGTGGTGATTGAAGGCGGGTCGGTCTCGGTGCCGGCTGAATTAGTGACGTGGCTGAAGGCAGCCCGGCTCTTCGAGCAGTTGGGTATGGAGGATCGAGTGGCCCTGGCGTACGACCGCGCCGGGCGACTGATGCCACCCGACGATGTGGGGGGAGTTGGCGATGCGGAACCGGCGGTTGCTCAGCGATCCAGGAATCTGCTGGACGCCGTGGCAGCACTTCCGGATTCGCCACGGAAAGGGGAGGACGCGAGAGCCGATGCGACGGCTTCGACGCCCTCGGAACGGCAGCGCGCCGGTGTGCAGACGATCCTGGCGCAATCTCTGGGAGACTGAATCATGCGAGGACGAGATAGCAGAATGATACGAGTTTTGTGTGTGAGTGTCCTGCTACTGCCGGCATTGATGGCCGTGGGGGGCGAGCCGACGTCGGATATGCTGACGCGGGTTCGAAGTGTGGACGACCCGGAACTCGGCGAGTTGATTCGGGCCGCGATGGAGAGCTACCATTCGCGCTATGCCCAAGGCTGCCCGGAGGATATGTGGGCGATCACACGGGCTGTATCGGAGGCCTACGCGAGGATCAAACTGCTGGACCGCCAGATCGAGCAGCTCGAGACGAGGTTGACACAACTGGCGGGGCCGGAGGAATTGAGGCAGGAGATGGTTTTGGCCGCCGCTGAACTGGAATCGAAACGCGCGATCGCGCTGGCGGGCCTGCGAGAGGTCATGGGCATCATGCCCCGTTATGCGTTCGAGACCCGAGAAGTGGACGATCTCAGCACGTGGCTGCACCTGGTCGTGCTCGATCAGGGTGTGCATGCGCTCGATACTCTCAAGGGTTTTTCCGAATACTGGGCCAATTGTCGCTGGGATTCGCTTGGCGTGCTGACGGGGGAGGAGACGTTGACCTACATTCGCAAGCAGTTGACGGACAGGCGGCGGAGGCCCATGCGATTTGACCTGTACTATGATCCCCCCAATCGGAGTGTCGCGGAAGACCTGCGTCGCAAGATCATGGCGCTGGCCATGGAGACGAACGCGCAGATGGAGGTTGAGCTTCATATCGACGCGATCACGTGGAGGGGGACGGGGGAGGCGTCCTTCTTTGTGAGGGACGGTCAGATCCGGACCTTCTATCCGGCGCCTGTGAGGCGTCCGGACGGGCTCGATAAGAAGACCCTCGTGACGGGACGGGTCGAGCCCGATGACCTCGCTCAGCACATCCTGTGGCGCCTCACGATGCCGAAGAACGTCCCGTTGACATTCCGCATCGAGTATGACCGGGCCGGTGTCGGTCAGGCCCAGCGTGTTGCCAACGAAATCCGGCGCATCGCCGAGCGTTTGAAGATTGATGGACTCGTGGATGTGAACTCCGTGCTGGTGGACCCCATACCGGAAGCGATCTTTCTGGGGCCGTGGCGGGCGGTGACACCGGGTGAGATTCAGAAGGTTGAGATCCGCCCGGAGAGCAAGACTGAACTGCTCATGAGGAAGTGGTCGGATCGCGACGCACCCATGACCAAGGTCGCGGCGCCGTGGACACTGGCGACCAGGTACATATTCATCGAAACTGGGATGCGGGAAATGTACCGGGGAGAGATCGACGGCGAAGGCCGTCTGGTCCTCGACCGCGGACAAATCTACCCCCAGGGCAGTTGGCATGATGAGGGCGGCGCGCCGATGGTCTTCGAGAAGATCGATCAGAGCCAGACATCCCGGTAGGAACGCCAGGCTGATGATTTCATCCGCGTCATGGGCGACCGCTGCGGAGTGTTTCTCCTGCCGTTCTTTCAGCCTGACGAACCGGTGAATCCTACAGAAAGGAGAGGAACCATGAAGAGATGCGCATTGATACTGAGCGTCCTGATTCTGTGGCAGGGGTCGGTCGTGCCGGCGGCCGACGTCATCGTGGTCTCGGAGAACATCGACCGAGACCTGGACGGCGTGGCCGACGACCAGGGGTTGATCGACTGGCTGGTGGCGGAAGGGCATTCCGTGGACATCCGCCGCAACTTGTGGGAGGACCTGGATTCGCAGCGCATCGCGGAGTTGAATGCGGCCGACCTGGTCATCGTCAGCCGCCTGACCGACAGCGCCCTCTACAGCGATGGCTACGAGCCGACACAATGGAATTCGGTGACGACTCCGGTGCTGCTGATGAGCCCCTATTTCGCTCGCGACACTCGCTGGAACTGGGTCCGTTCCGAGACGGTCCCCAGCGACACCGCCTGCACCCACGTCGAGGCGCTGGACCCGGATCATCCCATCTTTCGCGATGTCGAACTGATGCCCCTCCATCGAGGCGGTCCCGCCAACATCGTCGAGGTTGTCGACCCGACCATCGGCACCAGGTTGACCTCGTTCATCGGCACGATGGACATGGGCAACGGCCACCTGATCGCCAAGACGTTGGGGGCGGAACTGGGCTGGATCGCCGAGTGGGATACCGGCGTGGAGTTCTACGACGGCGCCGGCCAGTTCGCCGCAGGCAAACGCATGCTCTTCTGCGCGGGCACACAGCGCGTGGACGATTCCCGCCGGGCCGAATTCAACCTGACGCCCGAGGGCCGGCAGATGCTGCACAACGCCATCCGTTATCTGCTCGGTGGCGCCAACATCATCCTGGTCACGCAAGGCATCGACTGGAATCTCGATGGCCTGCGAGATGACCATGCGTTGGAGACGCAGCTCCTTGCTGATGGGCATTCCGTGGACGTCCGGCCGGACTACTGGCTCAGCCTGAGTGCAGAGAAGATCGCCGAGTTGAACGCGGCCGACCTGATTGTCATCAGCCGCATCTGCTGGAGCGAATACTACGACGATGGCGACGAGCCGACACAATGGAACTCGCTGACGACGCCAATGCTGCTGCTGAACCCTTACTTTGCGCGCAACATTCGATGGGAATGGGTCAATACCGAGGCGACGAGCAACGATACGACGGAGGTCTACCTCGAAGCGGTCAGGCCGTGGCATCCGATCTTCAGCAACGTGGAAATGATCTCGCTCGATCCCTACAGCTGGGAGGATTCCATCGCCATCGTCGAAATGATCGATCCGAGTGTGGGCTCAGGAATCACCTCTTTCATTGGAGGCACCTGGATGGGCAATGGACGCCTGATCGCCAGGCCGGTGTCACTGGACATGGGGTGGATCGCCGAATGGGACGCGGGAGTGGAGTTCTACGAAGGCGCAGGCCAGTATGCGGGCGGCAAGCGCATGTTGTTGTCGGCCGGCACACAGGAGATTCAGTACACCGATCCCGTCACGTGGATGCAGATGACCACCACGCAGGGCGAGCTGAACCTCACGCCCGAAGGGCTCAAAGTCTTCCGCAATGCGGTGGCCTATCTCCTGGCCGAGTGATCGGGCTAAGCCGGCCGATGGCATCGGATTGCCTGGGAACCGCTTCCGCTCGTGGATGGCTCGGGATTCCGCTCTGGGCGTCTGAAACGGGCCTTGTCCCGAGACTCCTCGCCGGCATCAGGAGTCAGACGCACGCGATTGGGCTTGATCCGCCTTGTTGCCGCAGTTATGATATGGGTGAGATGTCTTTCGCGAAACGGCGGTAAAGCGGACACCAGAGCGTGTGGAGGACCTGGCGGACATGAGACGAAGGAAGCGGCGAATCCTGATCGGCGTCGGCGTGCTCGTAGTTTTGGGTGTCCTGTGCCTGCTGACCCCGTACACGCGCAGGCACTACACGTGTCTTCGATGCCGGCTCAACAAGACCGTCGAGACGTATTGGGGCATAGAAAGGGTGACCGAGACGCCCAACGAGTGCTCCCAATGGTATCTGGCGGCGCATCCGGGACACGAACACGACTGGAAGAAGTCCTCGTGCACGTTTGAGTGGCGGGCGTTCACCCGACGCTGGTCCTGCGGGTCGGGACATCCGGTCTTCCACGTCATTCCGGAGGTCCAGAAGATGTACCTGTCCACGTGCACGGGCGAGCAGGTCGAAGCGTGGTTTGCCCTGCTCGAATCCAAGGACCGCCAGGACCACCAGAAGGCATACGATCTGGCGTACGAGCCGTACTGGCGGTGGTCGGGCGGGTCGAAGCAGCGGGCCGCCGGCGGCGCCGGGGCGCCTTCAGGTGTCGCGGCGGGCGTCGAGCCCGTGACGGACGAATTCGCAGCCGAAATGAAAGACGTCCCGTATGAAGACGAGAAGTGACCAGATCCGGACTGCGAAGCCGTCGATTCCCAGGGAAGCAGAGGACGTCCGACGACGAGATCATTGCGTCCTACGAGGAGGGCGGCGACGGTGCTGCGGCGTTCAGCAGTTCACTCTCCTTTTCGATGATCGGGCGCAGGTCGCGGGCCAATCGGTACGTCAGGTCGTCAATCTGCGACCGGCTCAGAGGACGCCCTTCGGCGCGCCGTCTGGCCAGGAAGGCCTCGAAATCCGCCGGGGTCATGTACCGGACGTACTCGGGCAGCGCATTCGGGTCGCTCCCTCGATACCTCGGAGGCGGCGCATCGCGAATGACGCGATTGTACGTCTCTTCCGTCGCAGCGGGAAGCGGGCCGCAGATCGAAAGCGGTTCTGCGTAGACGCGGCTCTCACAGCGCCATGCTGCGCCGGCCAGATCAAAGGCCAACAGGAATCCGACCCATGATACAACCACCCCAACCGCGAACATGCGATGGTACCGACCGAAGACCAGCGCCCGCCGGCCGGCCCCGAGCCAGAGCAGCAGGCAGAAGATCAGCCACGCGACGAAGACGTCGACATGCTCGGACCATCCCGCGAACGTCCGCGTCCAGAGGAACCGGCTGTTGGCGATCAGCAGCAGGACAGCGCCATTGATGACAAGGAGCCCGAATCCGATCACCCACCGCCTCCGCTGAGGCGGATGAGTCATGCCGGCGACCCTCGCCAGACCGCACGCACCGAAAACCCACAAGAGCAGGACTATGAACCAGAGCATATCCGTCAAGGACGGCAGGAACAATCTACTCTGCGGCGCTCGGTAGAACGTCAAGAACGCCAACAGACAGACCAGAATCGCCAGACCCGCCCCGATGGCGCTGAACGCTTTGGGCTCCAGCGAGACGCGTGACGTGCCGCGCCATCGATGGTAGAGAGTATGCAGGAAGCTGCCTATCAGTATGGCCCATGAGAGCACCGACAGGAAAATCTTCTCGATTCGCCGGCCGTCCGAGTCCCAAGGCCGATGTTCATAGTCACAGGCGATAGCCTGGCTCAGTCTCAGGCGGGCCTGCCAGGCTTCGGTTTCGGTCAGATCCACTTCCCGGAGCCTCGTTTCTTCGACGTCCTTGGCCAGTTCGGCGGCGCTCTGCAGTGAATCCACGTCGCAGGCGTTCGCCATGGCACGCTCAGCGATGCGCGCCATCGAGTCGATCTGGCGACGATAGGCGTCTTGAAAGGCACGGTCGAGGGCATGTTCTGTCGAGTCGGTCGGACTGCGCAGCGACGCGATACGCACAATCTCGCTATAGGATAGAGTGGTAGTGCCCACAGGCATATCTCGATAGAACGGCCGGATGATCGGTCGATCGAATTGGCCCAGATGGGCCACCTCGGCCAGGCGATCCACGCGTGGTTTGTACTGGACGTAAGGCAGAGTCAATCGAGGCAGATCGTGTCCCAACGCGAATTCCTGCAAGGCTTCGTCGGGATGTTCCTCTCCAGGAGGTGTGGTCAGGAGGACCCAGCCTCGCAGATACCGGTAGTAGGCGTTGTTCGGGTCCATCATCCGGAGCCGATCCACCATCGCCAGGGTTTCCTCCGACTGGTTGGGCTCACTCCATACTGTCGCTTCGGCTAACCGGGACAGGAGATGCTGGTTCTCGGGATACTTCTGCACCAGTCGGCGAAGCTCCGCAGGCGCATCCTCTGAGAGACGCGTGTTGAGGTGGTATCGAAGAATGTCACCCGCCTCGGGATCCAACGCCACGAGGCGGTCGGGCAGGACCCACGTGACGTGACCCTTGGCGTCGATGATGAACATGTTCCGCAGACCTCGCAACGCACCCATGATCTGCGGCATCTCGTACACGGTGGCGGCGATCAGCAATACCAGGATCGCCGCCCACGTCAGGTCTGTTCGTTTCATCCTGGCCTCCGCACTGGATGCTTCGCTCCCACTCCAGGTGACTTCGCTTCTGGTCCGCGTGGCTACAAGACGTCCCACGCCTCCGGATCGGTACCATTATGTCCCAAGTCCCGATCA
The DNA here is from genome assembly GCA_012744475.1 of Phycisphaerae bacterium. Taxonomy (GTDB): domain Bacteria; phylum Planctomycetota; class Phycisphaerae; order Sedimentisphaerales; family Anaerobacaceae; genus Anaerobaca. The sequence continues at coordinate 115,782 of JAAYBV010000031.1, read as the reverse complement.
AAGGCAAGCGACAAAGGCGAGGGTCGCTTCCTGGATGTGTCCCGATACCCTGACGCGTGGGTGGCAGCCTCAATCCCGATGCACATCGGGATTGGGGATGGTTCGATGCATGTGCGACCTTCTGCGATCGTTTCGGCAGGCAGGTCCGCCATCCCCAAACGTCCGCTGCGCTACCGTTTGAGGCTGCCACCCTGGACGAAGAGACTCTCACACACTGCGATTCCGGAGGCGAACGAGGGTGCTCACCCGCATGGGCTTCAGTCCTTCGCTTGAGTTGTGCTCTGTTGCGCTTCGTCCAGGCAGATGCGCCAGAGGTTTCGCAGATTGCGGTTGTGGCCGCGGTAGAGCCAGTGGCCGGGCGGGGGCTCCAGATAGGTGCGGAACTCTCTTGATTGCACCAGACGCTGCGACGCCTGCTCCAGGGTCAGGCCCTCGCGCTGGGCGGCCCGGACGCCTGCCAGCAGCCTTTGGTAGTAGGCGCGGATCGGGACGAGGTCCTTCTTCTGCAGCGGCGTGCTGTGCGAAGGGATGATGCGACGGATGGGGACATCGGGAGCGATGAATTCGTCGAGCACCGCGAGGAATCGCTGCACGTCCTCCATCTGCGACTGCTCGCCGATCTCGGGCAGGTGGTCCCGCTGGTAGGCGATCGCGCCGGTGACCAGCAGCTTCTCCTGCGGGATATAGATCACGATATCGGAGGGGCTGTGTCCCTTGCCATAGAAGACCATCTCCAGCGTGACATCGCCCAGGTCGAGCGTGTGCCGGTCGGCGAACGTCAGCGTGGGCTTGACGATCTCATGGCCTTCCTGCATGTCCTGGATGAACAGTCTCCAGAACCGGGTTTCGCCGCGGATCATGCGTGCGTTCGCGCGGTTGCCTCCGAACTGGCGCATGTTGTCTTGCAGGGTCTGGAGGGTCCGCTCGGCGTTGTCGAGGGTCTGACGCTTGCGGACGGGGTCGGTCTGCCTGTTGATGAGCCATTGCATGTCGTCGGGCAGGTTCGCGTGGCCGACGACCACGGCGTCTTTGAAGAGGCAATTGCCTCCGGCGTGGTGCATGTGCGCGTGCGTGTTGATGACGTACGCCCAGTCGCGGCGTCCGAATTCCCGCTCAATCCGTTCCTTGATCGGCGCCATGATCCGCGGCGACATCTCGGTGTCGATGATCGCCAGGCCCTTCTGCGACTGGATCGCAGTCAGGTTGCATCGCCCGGTCCCGATCCAGTAGGCCAGGAGCGCGCGGTCGCTGAGCCGCTCGATGCGGACATGCTCGGTCGCATCGCGTCCCGCACCGCCCATCAGCAATGGCAGCAGCAAACCGATCTGAATCGCCGTGGTCATCTTGCGCCTCCGTCAAATGTCGATGTGTCGTTTCAGTTCTTTGTTTGCATCGCCCCGGCGGGCCGCGATTCCTGTTGGCAGATGCGCCAGAGGTTTCGCAGGTTGCGGTCGTGCAGGCCGTAGAGCCAATGGCCCGGCGGCGGCTCCAGGAACGCGCGGAACACCTTTCGCTGGGCCAGACGCTCGGCGGCCTGCTCGATGGTCAGTCCTTCTCGCTGCGCTGCGCGGACTCCGGCCAGCATCTTCTGATAGTAGTCGCGGATCGGGACGAGGTCCTTCCTTTGCAGGGGCCGGCTGTGCGAGGGCAGGACCCGCCGGACCGCCACGCTCGGATCGAGGAACTCGTCGAGCACCGCGATCGAACGCCGCACGTCTTCAATCTGCGATTCGTCGCTGATTTCGGGCAGTTGGCCCCGCTGATAGGCGATCGCGCCGGTGAACAGCAGGCCCTCCTGCGGCATGTAGACCAGGGTGTCGGAGTCGCTGTGTCCCTTGCCGAAGAAGATCAGCTCCAGCGTGACGTCGCCCAGGTTCAGCGTGTGCCGGTCGGCGAACGTCAGCGTGGGTCTGAGCACCTCATAGCCTTCCTCAAGGTCCTCGACGTACAGCTCCCAGAATCGGATCTCACCGTGCATCAGGCGGGCATGGGCGCGGTTGCCTCCGACCTGACGCAGGTTGTCCCGCAGGGTCGTGACGATCTGGGCGGCCTCGTCGATGGCCTGGCGCTTGCGCTGAGGGTCTGTCTGCACGTCGATCCTCCACTGAATCTCCGCCGCGAGATTCTCGTGAGCGACGACAGGGACGTCCCGGAAGGCGCCGTTGCCGCCGGCGTGGTGGCCGTGCGTGTTGATGACGTACGCCCAATCGGTTCGTCCGAACTCGCGATCGATCCGCTCCTTGATCGGCGTTGTGGTCCGTGGCGACATCTCCGTATCGATGAGCACCAGGCCCTTCTGCGATTGGATTCCGACAAGATGACACAGGCGGTCGGGCCCGATCCAGTGGGCCAGTACCACCCGGTCGCTGAGCCGCTCGATGCGGACGTATTGGTCGGCGTCGCGTCCCGCGCCGGCCAGGAGCAACGTCGGCAGCAGCAGGCCGAGAGAAAGGGTTTTGACCATTGTGGACCTCCCAGCATGTTTGGGACAGGCGTTCCCGGTTGCATCGCACCACAGACGCTGTCCGGATAGACGGGTCCCGTCCGCCCGCGTTACAGGAATCCGGTCGCCGTGTGCCCGTAAGGGCATGGAGTCTGATTGACCTGTGGGAGGGCGGACGCTACTGTGTGCGTGAGACGTCGCTGCTCGAATCGTTGAGACCTTGGGGAACCGCGTGGAAGGACCGGTTGTGCCGGTAGAAGCGGATATGGAAACACCTGACTTGATGGGGTATTGTGGACTGCGATGTGGTGGCTGCCCAATCCATGTGGCGACGAGAGAGACGGACCCGGCGGAACAGACGGAGCAGAGAATCCGGATCGCGAAGCTCGCCAGCGAGCATTACGGCATGGTTCTGAAACCCGAGGACGTCACCGACTGCGATGGATGCCGGGTCGCCTCGGGACGTCTGTTTTCCGGCTGCGCCAAGTGCGAGATCCGAAAATGCGCGCGGCAGAGAGGCTGCTCCACGTGCGCTCACTGCGCGGAGTATCCGTGCGATGCCCTGGAGAAGCTGTTTCTGACCGATCCGGGCGCCAAAGCGGCTCTCGACGACATTCGGAGCCGACTCTGACCCGTTCGCCGCGTCGAGGTACGGACGCGCCGACTTCGATGCTGAGGCGGCCGAACTTGGGCGAGGGGATGGCGTATGCAGACGGGAACGGCTAACATAGTGTGAGGCCCAATAGGGCCCCATGATGCGATACGACCGGATTCTCGATAACTGGCGAAAGGATGATTGATGAAAACGCAGATCGGCATAATCCTATTGTCTTTGGCGGTTCTGGCAGGTTGCGGCAAGAAGGACGACGGCACGCAGGCGAACCAGAACCCGGAACAGACCCCATCGGCTCCTGCCGCAGCGGCGCCGGAGGCAACCGCTGAGATGGGTTCGCAGGCCGCTCAGACGGTGATGGCCGCCGTTCCCACCAAACTCGGCGACGCTGCCTACCCGCTGACCGGACTGACCTGGATCAAGGGTTCTCCCGTGACCATCGCGCCGGGCAAGGTGTACGTCGTGGAGTTCTGGGCGACGTGGTGCCCGCCGTGCCGCAAGAGCATTCCCCATCTGACCGAGCTGGCGAAGAAGTACGCCGATCGCGTGGTGTTCGTCGGCGTCTCGAATGAGGACGTTGCCACCGTAAAACCGTTCGTGGCCGACCAGGGCGACCAGATGGCCTACAACGTGGCGGTCGATATCGCGGGCAAGGTGGTGGATGGCTACATGACGGCGTTCGGCCAGGGCGGCATTCCCACCGCCTTTGTCGTCGACGCCGCTGGCAAAGTCGTCTGGCTCGGTCATCCCATGGACAACCTGGGCGACGTGCTCGACAAGGTCCTGGCCGGAACGTACACGACCGCAGGTTGATCGCCTTGATTGCGGCATCCGCAGGGCGACCTTCGGAGCATGCTACGGCGTGTTCCCAGCGGGGAGCTTGGCAGGGGGGTAAGGAACGACGAGTTTGTACTTGCCCGTGCCCGGATCGTTTGGAATCTCATCGACGATCTCCGTTCGAATGGAGATATCCCGGTCGAGGTGTTTCTGACGCAGCGCTTTGGCCACTTCCCTCTTAACCTGCAAAATGATCTCTTCGGATCTTCCGGTGGTCTTGAGGCGTAAGAGCAGCTCTCGCGGTCCGGTCTGGACGGCCTGGAGTTTCGCCAGACCCGGCGTGTACAGGGTGGCGATAACCGCGGGATGAATGCAATCGCGGGTTCCATCCGCCTTCTCGAACCATAGCCTCTCTTCGGTTCGCCCTGTGACATCCTTCGCCAGCAGAAAAGGCCATCCGCACGGACACGGTGTGTCGGCCAGTTCGATCTCATCGGTCATTTCGTAGCGAATCAGCGGTTGCGTGTAGTTGTAGAGGTTGGTCAGCGTCAGGCGCCCCCGCGCACCGCCTGGCGCCCCGTCGATTTCGAAGCAGTGCCAGTCATCAAACAGGTGGATTCCCTTGTGGTGCGGACACGATGCGCCGAAGGCAAGCGATTCGCTGGCGGCGTAGAGATTGACCGGACGGGTCGCGAATGCGGATTCGATGAGTGCCCGGGCACCGCGGTCCAGATGTTCACCCGATGCGATGATCTTCCTCGGTAGGATGCGCAGGTTGCCCTGGAGCTGTTGTTCGGCCAGCATGGCGAGTCCGGAAGGATAGCCACCCAGCAGATGGGGTTGAAACCGCTGCAACCGCTCCAGCGTCCGGTCGATCGGGTCATCGATCGACAGGACCAACCGCTTGAAGCCGAGACGCGAAGCGCTTTGGGCGAGTTGGATTCCGGCGTAGTGCCCGCAGCTCTTGACGAGAAATGCGTATCGAATTCGTCCAAGAGTGGGCCGATATCTGAGGACGCGCGTCCCCACGAGGGCTTGGGCGATGCGCCAGTCTCCGGCACCGTAGACAAACAGGGCCGGCTGCCCGGTCGAACCCGAGGTGTGCATGACGTGATACACTCCTTTGTAGCGGACACCGGGGTCGTCACAGTCGTGCAGGAATCGCTCGATACCCGCTCGCGTGATCGCCGGATCGCAGACCAGCGCGTCGAAGTGTTCCATGACGATCTGCTTGTCGATGGGTGGAAGATGTCTCAGCTCAAGCCCGTCGAGCTTATCAGCGGTGATCCCATACGTTCGATAATAGGTCCGGTAAAAGGTCGAATGGGACAGGACGTGTTCGAGAAGGCGGCGCAAGCGGAGCTTCTGCACCTCGAGCATTCGACAACGGCTGAGCCGTTCCTCCCGGCCGACCCGCCACATGGTTCCAAGCAATCGGGTGATCGACATTCCGTTTCTTCTCTTCTTCGGATGCGGGCGTCATCCGGGTGACCAAAGTGCAGGCCTCGTGAGAACTGGGGTTTGCGTCTGGGGCCCCATGCTTCTATCCGGGCAATGAGTGTATTGGTGGGATCACCGGACAGCAACCGGAAACTGGTGATTGGTCTGCGGCGAGACGACATTCCATGCGGCAGGACATCCGCGATCTCTGCGTGCGCATCCGGTGCTCGACAAGGTCCTGGCCGGAACGTACACCGTTCCGGGCTGATCGCTTCGAGGCGAACAGCCCCCCCCAACGACTCCTGAATGCAACGCGCGGCACGCTCCGCGTCACCACCTGTCTGTGGTACGCGCGGGACGGTCGGGCAAGAGACAGGTTCTGCAGTGTCAATCCGATTATTACCGGACGACGGTCGGCACGCGAGCTATGCCCCCGTCAGGACGCGTTCTGCGCCGCAGGGGGCGATGGCTGGTGTTGTGACTTTTGTCACGTCGGTTGTCGATTGAGGAACGCGATTTCCCCTGCCGGCGCAAGTGATTTGCTGCCGCAAAAACGGAATATGCACTTGTGGGGACACCTGTTTAATACCGATAGTATAATTAGGTTGTCGGTTGCGAGAAAGGCCGCCCGGAGGAGGTGGGTCATGGACCCTGTGGTTGCGGCCTGCGCGACCGCCGGGCGAATGTCACATATCGGACCTTATCACCGACGTGGCACGTGCCCTTGGCATTCTGCGTCATAGGGATTGGGATTGCACAGTTATGAATCGGAGGCGAGCGGCGATTGCGGCTCTGTTCATGGCGGCCTGGACGGTCGCCCCGGCAGCGGTGCAGGCGGCTGCGGCCGAGCAGGGCGTCCTGGCGGAGAAGAAGCTCGTGCTCCGTGCCGTCGCGCCCGACGGCATTTCCCTGTCCGGCGCGAAGGTCGGCACAGGACTGAACGTCTTCGAAGACAGCCAGGGCCATCCCCCGCAGACGATCGTGATGTGGCTGCGCGGGCAGCAGCGCTCCTGGCCCTTTGTTTCCGATGCGCAGGGACAGATCACGCTGACCGGCGAAGATGCGGATCATCGGAATTTCTACGCGCTCTATGAGTCCCGTGGATGGGCCGGCTACAAACAGGTGCTCGAAGGCAGCACGGGCAGCCGGGTGGACATCCGCCTGGAGCCGGCCTGTCGCGTGCATGGACAGTTAACCAGTCGGGGCTTCGATCGATTGGGCTATCCGCTGTCGAAAACCGTGGCCTTCCTGTACGACTCGCGCGAGCGGCTGCTGATGTACTTCGTCTCGGAGCGGGGACGGTACGAGTTCCTGCTGCCGAGCGGCCGGTATGAGCTGGAGTGCGTCGGCGAGGGACCGGCCGGCATCGAGACGCAGCGCGTGCGTTGGGAGTTGCGGATCGAGACCGATCAGCGCGAGCTGGACGGAGGCGTGATTGATCTGGCGCCGACGAAGCTGGCCGAGCTGTATGGGCAGGCGGCGCCGCCCTTGAAGGAAATCGTCGAGTGGAGAGGCCAGCCGCCGCTCGAATTGCTGAGTCTGCGCGGGAACGTCGTGGTCCTGGTCTTCTGGGGCAGTTGGAGTCGTCCATGCCTGCAGACCATGCCGCAACTGATGGAGTTGCACGACATGTACGCCGAGCAGGGGGTCGTCATCATCGGCGTACATGACAACTCCGTCGCGACGGTGGCGGAACTGGACGCCAAGCTGGTCGAAGCGCATCAACTCTACTGGGGTCGGCGGGACCTGCCGTTCCCGGTTGGCCTCGACCGGGGCCCCAACTGGGGAGGCCTGCACGATGCGTACGGCGTCGATCAGTGGCCGACCACGGTCGTGATCGATCCCAACGGCAACGTCGCCGGCAAGTTCAGCCCCTGGGGCGCGCTCCAGGCCGAGTTGCCCCGGCTCCTCGGGCAGCAGTAGAGCCGCAAAACTGGTCCTTGCCTGGCGCGTTTGCTACAGCCGCAACCATTGCGCGGCGTTCCGCCCCCGGATCCTCTCCTTGTCCGCTTCGGTGGCGTCCAGCACTTCCAGCTTCAGCAGGGCGGGGTCGGGGTAGTTGAAGGGCATGCCGGTTCCGAAGACGACGCGGTCGGCGCCGAGGTCGGCGATCAGTCGCCCCAGTTCGTTGGCCATCACCGCGCTGAGTCGGGACAGCTCGATGACGTAGTTGGCCGGCAGGCCGCTGTCCTTTCGGCCCAGGGGCGACCCAGTGTAGCCGGCGCCGTTGAGTAGCACGAAGCGCGCTTCTGGATGGGCCTTCACCAGCCCGACAATTTCCGCCAGGGGTATGTCGGGAACGTTCAGCAGCCAGCTTCTCTGGCGGTTGTCCTCCACGCGAAGGGGAATCGAGATGACCATGCCTCGGTCGGTTGCGGCAGTCAGAAGCTCCTCGCAATGCGGACCGCAGAGCGTGTAGTTGTGCCACTTGGGATAGAGACGCAGGCCCGTCATGCCGAAATCCTCGTGGCATGTCTTCAGGTCATCCCGCCAGCCGGCATAGAACGGATTGATGACGGCAAAGGGAATCAACCGATCCCGATGGCTCTGGATCTCGCCGGCCAACTCCTCATTGCCCGCCTGGGCGTTACGGTAGGTGATGGCCGCGGCGCTGGAGACGACCGCCTTGTCGATTCGCCTGGCGTCCATCAGGGCGAGCAGCGACTCAGAGGTGTTGTGCCGCAGCCGACGGAACGCGAAATGGCCGAGGTAGGCATTCACATCCACGATCATGATTTCCGCCTCCCCAACAGCCTTTGCATGTTCCCGCCCAGGACCTTCTCTTTGTCCTGCCTGCGCAGGTCGGCCGCGCGGATCTTGCCGACGCCGGCGGTCATGGACGAGTCGCAGCCGAACAGGACCCGCTCTGCGCCCACCACGGATACGGCCATCTCGACAGAGCCTTCGTCGGTGACGCTGCCGCTGGTGTCGAGAAAGAGGTTCGGCGCGTGTCGTGCAGCCTTAACCGCCCACTCCCAGTCGCCGCCGCCGGTGATGTGGGCGCAGATGAGCATGGCCTCGGGATAGCGCCGGGCAAGTTCCGCAAGATGCCCGGCGTCGGACATCTGCGGCTGGTCCTCCACGAAGTAGTGCGAATGACTCGCGTGGTGCAGGATCGGCACGCCCAGCTCGATCGCCAGCTCCACGATGGGGAAGACTACCGGGTCGGTGCAGGTGTGCTCGTTGTAGAGTTTGATGCCCATGAATCCACGATCTGCCACACACCGGCGGATTTCCTCCAGCGCCTCGCGGCCACAGCCCGGGTCGACGTAACAGTAGCCCAGCACCCGGCCGGGAAACCGGCGCATCCCGTCGGCTGTCCACTGATTGCACTCGCGAAAGCCGTCGGGGGTCGCCGGTCGGCGGGGCGTGAGAACCGAGCAGCACAATTGATCGATCCCCAGCTTGTCCGCCGCATCGACGAGCTTGCGGTCATCCGCCTCCCAGGTCGAACGGCTGTGATGCGTCAGGTGCGCGTGACAGTCGATGACTTTGCCTGCGCCCAGCGGGCCGCCCGATGCACTTTGGACAGGCTGCCCGGCGGCCTGACTTGCCGAGGCCGGCGCCGGCATCGCCATCGCGATGGTCACCGCGGCGGAACTCTTCAACAGCGTTCGTCGCGACATGCGCTGCGGACGTGCCCGCGCACCTGGCGCCATCTGGGGGACGGTCATCTTCTTCTTCCTCCAGTCCCTGCCCTGTCCTGTTCGAACAACCGGTCCTATGATAACGGCCTCCCGCAGGACGGCAAGCCGCGACGGCCTTCGGCCATCCGCCGGTTCGACAAGCTCATCGTGCCTCGATCCAGCCGCACCGGCCGGCCGGTATTCTCCTGATGATTATTGAAAGGCCTGATCCCGAGTCCGTTCCGAGCCTGTCCTTCAGAGCGGTAAGCCCAGAAGAGCGCCACGCCAGGCAGAGGCCCAGACCCACACCTCACTGCTCGAATCATTCTTGCAGTCGCCAGCCCGAAGGGTCGGCGGTCAGGGCGGTGTGGCCCTGATGGCGGCGGTACAGGTCGTGCATCTCCTCGATCGTGTCGAAGTACCCGACGATGTGGGCGGCGCTGAACGATTGGCCGGGGCGAGTCGGGCGGCCATGGATCTCCTCAATCATGACGATGATCCCCCCGGGCCGCTGGCTGCACCAGGCTTCGTAGACCACCGACGGCTCCAAGGTCATGCCGGCCAGCCAGGGTCCATCCCTGCCCGTCGCACCGTCGCGCAAGCGGTAGGCTCGGATGAAGTGCTCTGGACAGGGGTGTGTATCGCGGCGATAGCCGAACTTCTCATCGGGCGGAAAGGGGGTGAAAAACTCGTCCGCCGGAATGCGCAGTCCCCGAGAATCGTTCAGATAACTGAGGTAAACTTCGCTGAACGTATCGCCGCCCTGGTGGCGGATGCAGCCCGGTGTATCGTTGCGCAGAAACATCTCGTTTGACTCGTTGACGGTATCGATCCGGTCCATCAACAGGAAGTAGCGGACGCCTCGGGGAAAGACGATCAGTTGCGTCCAGAGCGAGCCGGGCCGCCGGCCGGGCGCGGCATACTCGAAGCGATAGGTGGTCTTGACGGCGACGAAGTCCTTGCCGCGGAGGATCTCCGGTTGAACGGGTTTCATCCGGTGACAGAGCTGAGGTCCCTCGACCATGCGCTTGCGATGGCTGGTGCCGTGAGCCATGCGCGCGTATTCTCGCTGAGCCGGATCGGTCTCGTTCGTGTACCAGGCGTACCGGCCGACGCCGTGGCCGTCCGGGGCGATGACCTGGTCGCTCCAGGCCTCGTCGCTGCCTGCCTCCATCAGCCAGTCAACAACCATAAGACCATCACCGACCTCGCGGAATCCGGTGGCTTTGTCGAGGAACGAGCCTTTTTCGATACCGGTCATCCAGTGCCTGGGTTCCTTTTTCGGGATGGCGGCGGCCAGCAGGTCGGTTTCGATCTCGATCCGAGTGTCGCTTTCGACGACGCGGACCCACGGACGACCATCCGCCGGATTGTCGCCAGCCGCTGCGGCGCCGGGCAGCGCGATCAGCAACCATATCAGGGAAGCGTCGACGCGGACAAGGCTTTTGCGAGGGGCGATCATACAGCGCACTCCATGTCTGGTGCCATCATCGGCCGATCGTTGCAGGCGACGGACTGTCCGCACACTACCGGAACGGTCGATTGCTGTCAACTGCACGCGCGGATGGTGGGGGCAATCGTCGACGGCGCGTCAGACACCGAATCCGCATGGGGGATGAACGTGAGAAAGGTCACCGCTACTCATCCTGATCCGCATGCTCTCCTGCAAGCGTCAACGCCCCCTCCTTGCGATTTCAGTTGGGGGCCCGTACCCGTTTGAGGCGGTACGGGCCCTCAACTCGTATAACTCCACGGCATCGACCGTGCGGCTAATTCGAGCTTGCGACCTCGTTCGAGAACGCGTAATGGTGCCACGAATCGCCCGTCACGAGAGCGTCGAACGTGAAGCTCATTTCGGTCCCGGTGGCGGTGTACATATACGTAATGAGCTGTCCATTGCCGGAGCCGGCGCCGTTCTGATCGATGCGCGTCGGATTGCGTGGATTGTCGCCGGGGGTGACGTCCGTGAATCGCCCTCCGGCCCCGCCGTACCCGACCGTGTAGAACGTCGTGATATATAGCGTGCCGGGCGCCAGGCCGGTCAGGGTGAGCACGGGATGGTTGCCGTCCTGGTCGCCGTAGAAGAATCCCCTCACCAGGGCCGCGCCGTCACCGGTGACGTTGACCGGGTTGCTGGTGTCGAAGACGTTTGTCGCCGGTCCGCTCAACGTCCAGTTCGTCCCGGAGCGATCCGTATCGCGCTCGAAATAGACGCCGTTGCCCGCCAGGAACGGTTCGCCATCGGTTCCTTCACCGCTGAATTTTCCGGTGTGCGTATAGACCTTGTCGCTGCTGATCCTCGAATCTTCATCGCCGGTCCACGGATGGACGGAAAAAGCGCCCGCCGCAGATGTCGCGGAGTCGAGCTGGATATCGTCGAAGTAGACCACGCCCGTGCCGCCCGTTGCCCCGATGCGATCGAATCCGATGCTCAGCTCCGTGACACTGCGGAGGTTTACGGCCAGATCGGCTAGGTTGATGCTCCACGGACGCCACAGCGTCTGTTTCAGGTCGTCCGCCTCGCCGTCGTATGGAACCTTGGCGCCGTCGATCTTCACGTACATCTGCTGGGCCGCGTTGTCCGGATCGCCATAGAAGTGCAGTGTCAGGGCCTCAACGCCATGCTGCGTCCAGTCCTGACCAACCTGCAGATCGGCGACATTCACAGTCGTCTCCGAATAGGTGGCGGCGGTGTTGTCATAGTACAGAGGCATGGACTGACGGCCGCTTCGGACGATGGCCTGCTCGGCAAACGGAGCCTCCAGGTGGCCGACCGTCGAGCCGGTCTCGTTGACCCAGCCGTCGATCCAGGTGTCAAAGATCGTCTCACCGGCGTCGATGTTGTCCGTGTAGCTCTCGAAGTCGTCGACGACGATGTGCTCCTGCGTCGTGAAGCTCCAGATCGCGCCGTCCCACGACTCGTCCTGCTGCATCGCGTTGACCTGCCAGTAGTACGTGGTGGCGAGATTCAGCGCGCCGGGGGCATAGGTGTTGCCGCTGACAGCGCCGGCCGGCGCGAGCGCCTCGGCGTCGGTGCCGAGATACACTTCGTGCGAGACCGCGTCACGACCGCCGCGCCAGCTCAGAGCGCTCTGGACGTCCACGTCCACGGCGCCGTCGGCCGGTTGCGGCTCTCTGGCCTGGACGGGAATGTAGAAGAAGCGGACTTCGCTGAGTCCGAACTGACCCATGGCGCCCCAGCCGCTGTTGACGGTCAGGCGGATGAATCTTGCGGCGACGCCCTGCAGATCGACGACGGTGTTGGCCGCGTAGTCCCCCTTTGCGGTCGCTTGCGCGAACTCCACGTCACCGAGAGCGGTCCAGTCGGCGCCGTTCTGGGAATACTCGATCGTGACGTCTTTAAGCCCGAAGCCGAGCACCGGCTCGAACTGGACGTTGTAGTTCCAGACCAGAAGCTCGTGGAGCTTGTAGAGGCGATCGAACTCATACTGGATGTACAGAGGCTCGGCGCCGGGCATCGCCAGCCACATGTCGGCGCTTTCGGTCGAGTGCAGATCGTCGGCGTTGAGCCCGGAGCCATTGACGGTGTTCTGCGGTCCGGCGGCCGGCTCGAAATTCCCGTTGCTGGTCGCGACGACGCCTTCGATCGGGTAGCCCACCGGCTCGGTCGTGAAGCTCCAGACGTCGCCTTTGAAGATTGTGCTGTCCGGCGGCGCGTTGATCTCATCGATTCGCCAGTAGTAGGTCGTTCCGAAATCGAGCATGTCCGGCGGGGTGTAGGCGGTTTCCGCCTGTCCCTGGCTCAGAAGCACTCCCATCGGGTTGGCCCGGCTGGCATCGTTGACATCGTCAAAGGCCGTTCCAAAGTAGACATCGCGCGTCGTGGCGGCTTTCGCCGGGTCCCAACGCAGGACCACGTCTCTGGCCACGTCGACCGCCTCGTCGGCGGGCTGCGGATTGAACGCCGTCTTTCCGGTGTAGCCGGTCATGATGATCCGGACTTCCTGCGGCGTCAGCGCCCGGTTGTAGATGCGAACGTCATCCATCAGGCCCTGGAAGTAGCCATAGGCCATGCCCCCGAATTGGATCGGCGCATACACGATCTCTCTTGTCGACCGGACGCCTGTGTGGACGGCGACGCCGTTCAGGAAGATCGTGGGCTGCTTATCCACGTAGACCACCATGACGTGGTTCCAGTCCTCTCCCAAGTCGGTCGGATAGGCTGCTGTGGCAGGCATGTAGTTGCTTCCGTGCTCGTAGACGGCCACGCCATTCGTTCCGACAGACAGTCCCGCGCCGGCGTTCAGATCTCCTCCGTGGCGCGGATCGAAGGCGTACCTCTGGTTGTTCACCCCGACGGTCCCGGAGGCGGCCTGCGCATCGAGTTCGTGTGTCGCCGATGTCTTCAGCCACGCGCCAAAGGTGAATGTATCGCTCGGCTGTCCCGTGGTTCCCACCACAACGTGATCATCCACGCCATCGAATTGCAGCGCGCCATCCGTTATCCCGACGGCCCACACCGGGCCATTGACGAGAGTGCCGTCGTTTCCGTTGCCACTCTGGTCATGGGCGGTGACCCCGGTGACCTCGTCAAGCGGCCACCATCCGATAAGCTCAGGTTGAGGCCCTGCGTCGAAGGCCATCGCCAACGCGGCCGGACCCAGCACCACAAATGGAACCACACACCAAATCAGTCTCTTGCACATGTTCGTCCTCCTTCAGACAACGGTCGACGTCTGCAACGCATCCTCCGGCAACGTGCCGCAATGGGCCACCCCGGCAACAGGCTGTCGCCGAGGTCGATGTTCTCCTGGGATACAGGGCTCGACGGAAGGTCGTGAGAACACACTGCCTCTCTCCGACGGGTGTGCGAATGATGGAATGAACAGGGACCGGCCATGATGCGAGGAAGCTCCGCATTCTGCGCCCCCGGTCCTGCTTTCATGCGAGGCAGAACACATCGAAGACGGCCTCCAACCGGTTGAGGCCCGCTGGCCGTTTGCCGGCTCAGTCGGCCAACTGCCCCTCACGGCCCTGAACCAGCGCCACGTCCTCAGGAACCCTTCCCAACAACCTTCATTTGTACCAGATCGCACGCCTTGGAGCAAGAATCTCCTCAGATCAGGAATGACATGTCTTGTCGGGGGCGGGGGGATTGCGTCAGGGGGTGGACGTGCCACGTGGGCAGGCATGCCACGGGGCGCATGTGCATCTTGCGCAGACCACAACACCTGCCGGGCTTTGAGTGGACCGCAGACGACGGGCTATCGATTCTGCCGATGCGACTGTGTGGGTGCGACTTGTTGGGCAGCCGCCGGCGCCTGCTGAGGGCGGCGCCGGCGGATTGGGTTTTTGCTACATGGAGCCGCGTCCGCGGGACGGACCTCTGTCCGAGCCGCCAGGGCGACCGCCGGGCCTGCCGCCGGGTCTGCCTCCAGGTCGACCGCCGGGCCGGCCACCGGGTCTGCCGCCAGGACGACCTCCGGGTCTGCCGCCGGAATGTCCGCCGGGCCGGCCTGCCGGACGACCGCCTCCGAATCCGGGAGAGCCGGTGCGGCTGTGTCCGGGCTCTACTTTCAGCGCCTGGCCCTTGAGATCGTGCTCGTTCATCTGTTCGACCGCCGCCTTGGCCTCCTCCTCCGTCGGCATGGTCACGAATCCAAACCCACGCGACTCGCCGGTAGAGCCGTCGCGAACGATCTTCACGGACGCCACGGTTCCGAAGGCGGCAAATGCCTCACGCAGCTCGTCTTCGGTGACGCTCGTGGCCAGATTGCCCACATAGATGTTCATGTGACCGTCCTTTCTGTTGCATCGCAAGAATTCGTCGGGGGCATTCCGGCCAACGTCGCCCGGTGTTGAAGCTGCAGTCGAATCCACGAGGGATGCCCAATATTGCGCCGTTGCATATACCAGAAAACGGACGAGAAAGGAACAAATATCTTATATATTTGATCGAGGCTTGCCCTGTCTCCGTGCTGCCGTCCCAGTGACGTGGCCCGTTGAGGATTCAACCGGGGCAGTCAGAGCCCTCGCGCGGAGGATCGATCCGGTCAGGCATGAGCGGACTTGCGCAGTGTGACTTCGGGCCCCCGCAGGTAGAAGGGCACGAGGGTCAGCGGGTCTGAGAATCGGCCGGTGGCGGCCTTCCGGCAGCCCAGCAGGTGGACGCTCTCGGCGCGGGGGCTCCAGTAGCGTTCGTCGAGAATGCGGGCGGCCCGGCCCTGAAAGCGGTCCTGGTGGTAGAGCAGTCCGTCTCCAGCGACGAGGAGTGGATAGTCGGGCGTCGCGAAGCGGTCGAGCAGCTCGTCGGCCGTCAGAAGACAATCCGGCAGCGTTTTGCGCCACCAGCCGCCGGCAGGAGCGGGGATCAGGTCAGACGCATCCTCGGGCGGAGGCTCATGGTCCTGCCGTTGGTATTCGTAGACCGCGGTGAAGAACTGGCCCCGCTTGGCGTCGAGAAGCGTGGCCAGGCGCAGGATGTGGGATTCTTGCGAAATAGACTGAAACGCCTCGTCGACGGGCGCGTCCTTCACGTTGGCGGCGATGGCGTCGAGGGAGTCGACGGCGACGATCCGGGTCCCGTTGGCCAGGTGCATCGCCTTGGCGGCCGCGACCGCGATGCGAAGGCCGGTGAAGCTGCCCGGACCGATGGAGATGTGCACCTGTTCGAGGTCCAAGGGACTGCGGCTCGAGCGGTGCAGGAGTTCGACGATGGCGGGCATGATTTCGGCGCTGTGCTGCATCGGGGCGGTGAAGGTGGCCTGGCCCAGCAGTTCCGAGCCCGACGCCAGGGCAACCGAACCGACGCGACTGGAGGTTTCGACGGCCAGAATCAGAGCGTTGCGGGGCGTCTTGGCCTCGCTCGTCTCACCTGTTTTGTGAGTGTTTCCCATGTTTCCTATCACCCCTGGTTTTCGTGTCACGCATTTTCCGGTCCTTGGGCCGCCGCGTGGCGGTTTCACCCTCAAGGGGTCAGTTTTTATCGGCTAAAGGGACTGGGGTATAATTTTTCCCTTGCAAAAAATCCGCTATTTTAATAGATTAGGGTAGTCTTTCTGACCTTATCCTTCGAACTGGAGGTTTGAGCAACCAACGATTGTAGCAGGTTTTCCGTAAGAGGGTGATGTTTTTACAGGCAGGAGGTTAGGTTTTGGACAGGCCAAGTGTATTCGCTAAGTCTCTGCGGGGAGGGTCCGTGTCGATCATCCTGGCATCGATCTTGCTTTCGGCAGCGGCCATTGCCCAGGTGAGCCCGGCGCAGAGCGGAGCGGGGAATGATGACGGCATGATGCGCCATTTGGTGCAATACTTCATGCGCGTCGGGACCGAGCAATACGAACGCGGCTACTACATCGAAGCGGAAAAGACCTTCCAGATGGCGCAGGGTTACGGCGAGTTCCTGGAGCCTCTGGAGCGACGCAAGCTGGATTCGATGCTGGAGAAGGCGGGCCTGGCGGCGATCGAGCGCCGTCGCGCGCTGGAGGCCAAGCAGGCCGGCGAAGAGCAGCTTGCCAACGGCCAGTCGGCGACAGGGCGTGCAAACCTCCTGGCCCTGACGAACAGCCAGTTTCTTACGGAAACAGAGCGCGCCGAGGTCGCCGAGAGCATTCGGCTGGCCGGGACGGGCGCCAGTGACATCGATCCGGCCGGACAAACCCTTGTGGCGTCGGCCGAGCCGGTAAATCCGCCGGCAACCGAGTCCCGCGCCGGGGAAGCCCTCGACCGGTTCAAGACCCACATCGCCGATGTGTACTATCAGAGCGTCAAGGCGTATCACGCTGGTGACTACGACACTGCCAGGGCCGGGTTCTCCAAGGTCCTGGACAGCGGTTTGATGCCGGCGCCGATGACGCAGACGATCCAGGGGTATCTCCAGGACATGGACGGCGCCTCGCAGGGCGCCGGTTCCACAGAGCCGATCACGCTGGCGGCCGCAGGAGCGCCCCCGTCGGCGTCGTACAGCCTGGCGGGCATGCCGGCGGTCTACCCGACAGTCGGACAGCCCCAGAGCGAGAGGCAGCGCATCGAGCAACTGTACAACCGCAGTTGGGAACTCTATTCGCAGGGCGAACTGGATGAGGCGCGCGCCGGATTCGTCGAAGTCGCACAGAGCGGTTTGTTCTCGGCGCCCGAAGGCAGGCGACCTGAGGACTACATCGCGACCATCGACCGGCTCCAGGCCGCGGCACAGAACCTCCAGACCACGACCCTGACGCAAACGGTCGTGACGAGCGAGCCCCTGACGACCGCAGCGCCCATGGCGGTCGAGGTGCCTCTGGCAACCGCAGCGCCTGTGGCGAGCGACTCCCAGGGTGGCTTCATCGAGGTCATCAACCGGCGAAGGAACATCATCCGCAGTCACATGGAGGCGGTGGTCAACGACGCGGTCAACCGCGCGCAGACGTTCATGGCCCAGGGGCAGTTCGAGCAGGCCCGCGAGCCGATCGACGAGGCCCAGCGCCTCGTCAATCAGAACCAGCTCCATCTCGGCGACGACCTGCACAGACTGCACAGCAGTCGTCTGGGCGGCGTCCTGGAATCCATCGCCCAGGCGAAAGTCGAACGGGACAAGCAACTGGCCGAGCAGAAGCGTCTGGAGGCCATCGAGGACCAGGCGCGGTTACGTGAGCAGGCGGAAGCGGACCGTCAGCAGAGGATCGACGAGCTGATGACGCGGGCCAAGGCCTACTGGAAGCAGCAGCGGTATGAGGCGGCCCTGGGACAGGTCGAGAGCATCCTGGTCATCGATCCGCTTCACGATGACGCCCTGACGCTCAAGCAGCAACTCGAAGACATGATCTACATGCGCAAGCAGATCGCGCTGGACAAGGAATACAACCGGCAGCGTGCGGACATCTTCATGAAGACGGCCGAGTCAGGGATTCCTTACGCGGAGGAAGTCACGTATCCGAAGAATTGGCGGGAGATCTCCGAGCGGCGCAAACCGGACGAGCCGATCGGGCTGGACCCGGAGAGCATGCGGGTTTATCAGCAGCTCGAGTCGATTGTCGACCTGTCGGCGCTGACCCCGGAGATGCCGCTGAGCGAGGCGATCGAGATCATCCGCAGCTCGGTGGAGCCTCCGCTGAGCATTGTCGTTCTCTGGCGCGACCTCTATGACAACGCGGAGATCGAACCGAGCACGAGGATCGACATGGACGGGCTGCCCAAGGTCAGACTGGGCATCGCCCTGGAGAACCTGATGCGCGCCATCACGCCGGCCACGGCGTTCTCTCCTGTGGACTATGTGGTCAACAAGGGCGTGGTGACGGTGGGAACCGAAGACTCCCTGCCCACGCAGCAGATGGAAACCCGCGTCTATGACATTACCGACCTCGTCGGCGAGCCGGCCAACTACGGCGGCATGCAGGGCCTGATGATGGGCATGATGATGGGCATGATGGGCACGATGATGGGCATGCCCCAGGGCGGCGGCGGGAGCGACCAGGGCGGCGGCGGTGGTGGCATGGGCGGCGGCGGCATGATGGGTGGCGGCGGCATGGGCGGCGGCATGATGGGCGGCGGCGGCATGGGCGGCGGCATGATGGGTGGCGGCATGATGGGTGGCGGCATGGGCGGCGGCATGATGGGCGGCGGCATGGGCGGCATGGGCATGGGCGGCATGGGCATGGGCGGCATGGGCGGCGGCATGGGTGGCATGGGCGGCGGCATGGGTGGCATGGGCATGGGCGGCATGGGCGGCGGCATGGGCGGCGGCATGGGCGGCGGCGGCATGATGGGTGGCGGCGGCTATGCGAGTGTCATGATGGCCCAGAGCCTCCGGCAGCTCATCCAGGAAAGCATCGACCCGTTGAGCTGGTACGAGCTGAGCGACACCGGGGAAGGCACGATCATGGTCTACCCGACGCAGTCGCCCAAGAAGCTGGCGGTCTATCAGACCCCCGAAGTGCACCAGCAGATCGCGACCCTGCTCGATCAGCTCCGCACGGCGCTCGGCCATCAGGTTTCGATCGAGGCGCGGTTCCTCGTGGTCAGTGAAAACTTCCTGGAGGACGTCGGGCTGGACGTCGACTTCAGCTACAACTTCGGCGGCAGGTGGGGCCTGATGACGGTGACCCAGGATTCGTATACGGCGGCGGCGCCGGACTCCTCGACGAAGGTTCCGGGCAGTCTGGGCGCGCTGACGATGGCGCCGGCGGCCGGGTTGACCGGTGGATATGGTTCCGTCCTCGACGACTTGCAGGTGAGCTTCCTGCTGCGAGCCACGCAGGCCCGGACCGATTCCAAGGCGCTGGTGGCGCCCAAGGTGACGGTGCTCAGCGGCGAGTCGGCGACCTTCTCGTTGAACAACACGGTGACCTATGCTCTGCCGCCGGACGTGACGGAGAGTTCCGCCGTCGGCGGAACCGGCGCCACGAGCACGACGCAGGGCATCTACCAGAACATCGGCCTGGTGTTTGTCGGAAGCAACCTCGCTATCAGCCCGACGATCACCAAGGATAAGAAGAACGTGCTGTTGAATATCGTGACACTCCAGAACGACCTGCTCCGATTCCGGACGCACGACGTCGAGGCGATCGTCGACAACGACGAGGGGACCACCGACGGCGGCGGCGGAGAGATCCAGACTGTGGAGTATCAGGTCACAGTCCCGGAGACCGAAGCCTCGACCGTCATGACGCGCGTCAGCGTCCCGGACGGCGGCACCCTGCTGCTGGGCGGTCACAAGATCACGGCCGAGGTCGACAAAGAAGTAGGGGTTCCGGTGCTGAGCAAGATCCCGCTGGTCGGGCGGCTGTTCTCGAATCGCAGCACGATCCGGGACAACAAGATCCTGCTGATCCTGGTCAAGCCGACCATCATCCTGCAGGAAGAGCGCGAGGCGGACGCGCTGGCCGCCCTGGAGGCCGGCATCGTCGACGAGTTCCGGTACTGACAGCTTGTGATCGGAAAACCGATGGCACGTGGGGTCTATGACGCGGGAGCAATTCCCCATACGATGCAGTTCTACGGATTCAGGCATAGCAAAAACGGAAGTAGACATATGAAAAAGCAGATGCAGGAGCGACCAGGCAACTGGCGGTTGCTGATTGGCTCGGTGCTGATTCTTTGCGCCGGGATGGGGTTGGCAACGGCAAACGACTTGTCCTTTCCCTTGTCGGACGCGATCGACGGCGGCGGGACCGCGAACGGATCTCAGCAACTGCTGGTCCGTTTCGTCGACGGGGACGGCCCGTCCTCGACCTGCTCAGAGCTGGTGGGTCCACTGACGAAACAAGCTGTGCGCAACGCGATTTGCGATGCGGTGGTGGAAGGTGCGTCTGTAGAGAGCGAATACGACGGTCTGGTGACGGGTCTGGCGACGGTGTCGCTGCCCGATGGCGTTTCGGTTGCCGATGCGATGGTGAAGTTCACGGCTTGCCAGGACGTTCTGTATGCCGAGCCGGTTTATGGTTATTCTCTTGCCGCCGCGGTCTCGGGCGATGCGGATGTCGCGGTGACGTCTCTGGACATCGGCGGCGCCGATGGGGTGAGTGTGGACGCGGCGGTGGCCGCGATCGAGCAGGCCGTGGCAGCGGGCGCCAAAGTCATCCACATCTCCTGGACTGGTTCGGACTACAGTGAGAGTCTCAGGGACGCCATCGAGGCCGCCGGAGAAGAAGGCGTGCTGTTCGTGGTGGCGGCCGGCGATGAGTCCCGCAACATCGATGTGACGCCGGTCTATCCGGCCGGTTATGATTCGTACAACATCATCAGCGTCCTGGCCACGAACGAGGCCGGCGAACCGTCCTGGTCAGCGAACTATGGGCGCAGCAACGTGGACCTGGGGTCCACGGCCGACGAGGCCGGCGGCTCGGGCGCGGCGGCTTCCGAAGTCGCCCGTGCGGCGGCGATGTTGTTTGCGCAGAATCCGGATCTGTCGGCTCTCCAGGTCAAGCACGCGCTGATGCAGACCACGGACAAGGTTCTGGCCGGTCTGACCGCCTCGCAAGGGCGGCTCAACCTCGTTGCAGCCCTGACGGCGGCCCCCACCGGCCAGGCCGGACGCGTCGTCAATACGCGCGACCTGACGAATTTCTACTCGACCATCCAGGCGGCCATCGATGACGCCAACGATGGGGACGTGATCATCGCCGAGACGCTCGCCACGGGCAACACGGTTTACAAAGAACGCATCGATTTCAAAGGCAAGGCCGTCACGCTGCGCAGCGGCAACGTCGAGAATCCCGACGATCCGAATCTCTATCCGGAAACGACCTTCATCATCGGCGTCTCCGGCCAGGACGGCTCCATCGTGACCTTCGCCAACGCCGAAGGCCCCGACACCGTCTTGCGCGGTCTGACAATCGGCTGGGGCGTCGCCGAATACGGCGGCGGCGTTCGCATCGAGGAGGCTTCTCCGACCATCGACCGCTGCGTCATCACCGACAACCAGGCCCAGTACTACGGCGGCGGCATCGACTGCTTCGGCGGCTCGCCCACCATCATCGACACGATCATCCAGAACAACGAGGTCCTGGCCCAGGACGGCCTGGGCGGCGGCATCAACTGCGAGGACGGATCGCCCACGATCACCCATTGCACTATCCGCAATAATAGCTCTATGAATCTCGGCGGCGGCATGGCCTGCTACAACGCCAACCCGACGCTGTTCAACTGCTTCGTGACGAACAACTCCGCGGCCAGCGGAAGCGGGCAGTTCGACCTCGAAGATTCCTCGCCCTCGATCACGAACTGCACCATCGCCGTCGATGAGAACCCGCCCGGGGACGGCGGCATCTGGTGCTCGGGACAATCCAATCCCACGATCACGAACTGCATCCTGTGGGGCAACGGAGACGACCTGCTCAACTGCTTCGCCTCCTATTCCTGTGTGGAAGATGGTGACGCGGGCGAAGGCAACATTTCCGTTGATCCACTGCTGATCGCCGGTCCGCTCGGTTCCTTCTACCTCAGTCAGATCGAGGCCGGGCAGTTGGTCGACAGTCCCTGCCTCGATGCGAGCGATCCCAACGTCGGCGCCTCCCTGGCCGCCAGAACCACGCGAACGGACGGTGGTCTGGATGCCGGTGCGGTCGATATGGGCGCCCACTACAGTGTCACAACGGCCCGCCTGTTCCCGCTGAACCTCACGCTGATGACGGTCGACGCCGACGCCGCTCCCGTCCCCGACGAGATTGGCGGCACGGTCGATCCCAACGGCGGCTCGTTCCGCGAATTTTCCATTCTCCAACTGACCGCTCAGCCGGTCGAGGGCTACCGCCTGAAACAGTGGCTGCTGACGACCGGCGAGATGATCGAGCCGGAAGCGACGATCGCGCTGCCGGTGTTGGGGCCGATCAGCGTGATCGCGGTCTTCGAGAGAATCCCGATGTACGAGTTGCGGATCACGGTCGCCGGCGGCAACGGCTCCGTCAGTCCGGAACATCGTCGCGGGCAAGTTTACCCCGACGGGACGGTGATCGATCTGGTCGCCTCGCCCGCCTCGGGCTACATCGTGGATCAGTGGCAGGGGACTGACGACGACACGCTGTGGACCAACGCCAACCAGGTGACGGTCGACGGCAACAAAGAAGTCATTGTCAGCTTCCGGCAGCCCAAGAGCCTGCACGTGCCCGGGCAGTACCGGTCCATCCATGAGGCGGTCAACGCCGCCAGCGACCACGGCGACAAGATCGTCGTCGGCGCCGGCATCCACCGGGTCAACTCGATCGACTTCCAGGGCAAGGCCATCACGGTGGCCAGCGAGCATCCGGACGATCCGAACTGCGTGGCGACGACGATCCTCGACGCCGCCCAGTTGGGCCGCGTGTTCGTCTTCCAGAGCGGCGAAGGGGCCGATTCGGTGGTGGACGGCTTCACGATTCGCAATGGTTCGGCAGTGTTCGATCCGAATACGCCCAACAGCAGTGGTGGCAACGGCGCGCCCGGCGAGGACGCCCTCGGCGGCGCCATCGCCTGCTTCAACGGCAGCAGTCCGACTCTGTCCAACCTGATTATCGAGAACTGTGTCGCGCAGGGGCGCAACGGCGAAGACGCCAGCGCTCCGCCGGCGGCCCCGGCTCCGCCTGCGGCGCCGGCGGATCCGGCTGATGCGGCCGAGGCGCTGGAAGACCCCGCGGAACCCAATCCCGATCCGCGAGACCCGGAAGCACCGGTCAACGGCATCGACGGCACTGACGGCGCCGATGGCGCCAGCGGCGCGGACGGCGCGGCCGGCGCCGATGGTGCGCCCGGCCTCGAAGGCGGTCGCGGCGGCAACGGGTACGGCGGCGCGTTCTACTTCGACCCGAACTGTGCGCCGACGATTCTCCACGTGACGATTCGCAACTGCAAGGCCCTCGGCGGCACCGGCGGCTTCGGCGGTACCGGCCAGGATGGAGCGGCCGGCGGCGACGGTGGCGACGGCCAACAGGGCCAGGACGGCCAGAACGGCGGTCCCGGCATCAATGACGGCACCGACGGCAACGGCGGCAATGGCGGCAACGGCGGCAATGGCGGCAATGGCGGCGCCGGTGGGGCCGGCGGCGCAGGCGGCAAGGGCGGCGACGGTGGCGAAGCCCTGGGCGGCGCTATGTACTTCGGCGCCAACTGCCGGCCGACGATTCGGTACTGCACGATCATCGATTGTGAAACGCTCCAGGGCCTCGGCAATGCCGGCGGCCCCGGTGGTGCGGGCGGTGCTGGCGGCAGCGGCGGCGTTGCGGCCGAGGGCGGCACCGCAGGCAGCGGTGAAAACGACGGTCAGGACGGCCAGGCCGGGACCGACGGCGTCGGCGCCAATGGTGGCGCTGGTGGCGCCGGTGGCCCGATGGGCATCAACGGTCTGCGGTCCTGGGCCGGAGCGATCTTCTTCGCCGAGGAGTGCGACATTCAGATCTACGACACCGCGATCAGTGGCTGCTCGGCCCTGTGGACGGTGCCGACGCTTTCGTACGCCGGTGGGGCCGGTGGCGCCGGGGGCGCCGGCGGCAGCCCGGGCGGCGCCGGTGGCGCTGGTGGCAGCGGCGGTGATGGCGATCCCGCGGGCGAAGGCGGCGCCGGTGGCGCGGGCGGGACCGATGGGGCGGCCGGTGGTGCCGGCAGCGCCGGTATCGTCCTTCGCAGCTTCACCACCAACTACGGCGGCGCCAACGTCTACCTGGCGAACTGCGTCGCGAGGCTGACCGATACCACGATCAGCGGCAACCTCATCGAGGCCGATAGCGGCGGCGGCGAGTACTACGCCAACGACTGCACGGCCGAACTGACTCGCTGCACGATCGAAGGCAACACCTCCGCCCTCTATGGCGGCGGTCAGGCCTTCGAGGTCGGCGGCGCGATCACGCTCAATGGCTGTCGGTATTTCGACAACGAGGCGGCTGTCAACGGAGGCGGTCTGTTCCTCAGCTACGAGTGCAAGCTCGACGTCAACGATTGTACGTTCAGCGACAACCGCACCGAGGACGACGAGGGGTATGGCGGCGGTCTGTTCGGCGGCGGCATCTGGGACGAGGACGCCTCCGACTACTACAACGGCAGCACGCTGAACCTGCGCAACAGCCAGTTCACCGACAACCAGGCCGGCTACGGCGGCGGTTTGTACTGGTACGGCCAGGGCGCCGACGTGCAGGTTTCCAACTGCGTGATTCGCGGCAACACCGCAGTCGAAGGCGGCGGTCTGTACTGGAGCCGCGGCGCGCCGGCGATCGAGAATTGCAGCATTCGTGGCAACCAGGCGACCGGGCCGCAGTACATCGTCTTCGTCCCGGCGCCTCCGATGGACCCGAACGATCAGAGCACGTGGCCTCCTCAGGACGTCTGGCCCGATCCGAACGATCCGAACTCGCTGTTCGATCCGAACAACCCGTTCACGCCTCCGGACGTGCCCGAGTCGCGAAGCACCGGTCTGGGGGCCGGCGGCGGTCTGGTCTGCTGGTCGTCCGATGCGCTGATTGAGAACTGCTTCATCAGCGAGAACACGACGCTCGGCTCCGGCGGCGGCGTCTACTTCGGCGGCGATCCCTACACGCCGACTTTGAAGAACTGCCTGGTCAAGGCCAACACCGCGACCGTCGACGGCGGCGGCATCGCCTCGCACTGGTTCGCGGCCCCGACGATCGAGAACTGCACCATCGTCGAGAACTTCGCCTACGATCCCAACTTCTTCAGCACCCGAGGCAAGGGCGGTGGCCTGGTCGCTTCGCACAGCAGCAACACCAAGCTGATCAACAGCATCCTGTGGAACAATGTGGCGGTTCTGGGCTCGCAGATTTCGATCGGCAGCGACAGCGATCCGGTCTACATCCAGCGGCCCGCGACGCTGACGGTCTCGTACAGTGACATTCAAGGCGGACGTCTCGGCCTGCACATCGAGTCGGGCCGGACCCTCAATTGGCTCGACGGCAACATCGAATCCGATCCGCTGTTCGTCGAATCGTACTTCCTCAGCCAGATCGCGGCCGGACAGGGTCAGGACAGTCCCGCCGTCGATGCCGGCAGCGCCCTGGCAAGCCAACTCGGCCTGGCCGGCGCGACCACGCGCACCGATGGCGCGCCCGATGCCGGCACGGTGGACATGGGCTTCCACTACGCCGGACAGGGACGCTACAAACTGGAGGTCACGGTCGTCGGCGGTCACGGGACCGTCACCCCGACGGGCGGCTACTACCACGAGTTCGAACGGGTCACCCTCACCGCCCATCCGCAGGAAGGCTATCGCGTCCGTCAGTGGATCGGCACCGACAACGACCCGTCCTGGAACCGCAACACCAACACCGTGACGATGGATACCGGCGACCAGTACGTCATCGTCGAGTTCGAGAAGAACGTCACCCGCAACATCCTGGTGCCCTCGGAGTTCCGCACGATCGAAGAAGCGATCCTGGCGGCCAGCCCGGGCGACACCAACATCATCCTGAGCGAGGGCACTCACTACATCAGCAGCCCCCAGGGCATCGATCTGCAAAACAAGAATATCCGCCTGATGTCGGTCGATCCGAACGATCCGAACTCGGTGGCCAGCACCATCATCGATTGCGAGGGTGCACGTTTCAGACGCAAACGGGCGTTCTACTTCCACAGCGGTGAGACAGCCGATTGCGTCATCGCCGGCATCACGATCCGCAACGCCTACTGGATTGGCTCGGTCGGTGTCACCGGCGGTGTGAATCCGAACGGTCGTCCGATCCTGGAGTACAACCCGGATGAGCAGGAGCCGCCCATCGAAATGCCTTCGGGCACCAGTGCCAGCGGCACCGGCTACGGCGGGGCGATCCTCTGCACGAACGGCAGTTCTCCGACGTTCTTGAATTGCGTGATCGAGGACTGCATGGTCGTCGCGGCCCAGGGCGGCAACGGCCTGGACGGCTACGCGATTCCGCAGGGTTCGGACGTGAAGGGCTACTGGGGCGGTCATGGTGGCACCGGCTCCGGCGACAGCTACGGTGGCGCCGTCGCCTGCCTGAGCGGCAGCAGACCGACCTTCATCAACTGCACCATTCGCAACTGCGCCGCGCGAGGCGGTATGGGTGGCGACGGCGGCAACGGCAGCAATCCGAACGACGGCAGTAGTTGGGAGAGCTGGGGTGGCGATGCCGGCAACGCCCTTGGCGACGGCCACGGCGGCGCCGTTTACTGTGAAAACGGCAGCGACGCGGTGTTCAATGACTGCGTGTTCGCCAACAACCACGCTGTGACGGGCGTGCCCGGCATTCCGGGCATGGACGGTCCCGGCAGCGATCTGAGCGACCCGTATCCGAACCCCGCGGGCCCCGGCGACGTCGGTGACGTGATGCCCGGTGGGACGGTGGTGGGTGGCGCGGTCTATCAGAACGGCGCTACTCCGAAATTCGTGAATTGCACATTCACCAATAACCTGGCCTACAACGGATACCTGACGACCACGCTCCTGGCCGCCGGCGCGCAACAGGATGAGCTGCGCATTTACATGCCTGGCGGCGCCATCTTCGCCGATTACGAGGACACTATCAGCGTCGAGCGCTGCGAGTTCTCGGGCAACGCCAGCAGCGCCGTCTACCACGCCGGGTATGGTGTTGTGGACGCCAATCAGTGCGTGTTCCGCCAGAACCGGGCGGATGGAGAAAACGCCGATCCACGCTTCTTCGGCTTGTACGTCATTGTAGACGACCACATCAGCATCAGTGGTATCGAGACGCCGGACTACACGGGTGGCGCGCTCTTTGTCGGACCGCTCTGCACGAACGTGATGTTGCGCGATTGCCAGTTCTACAGCAATGAAGCTACCGGCAGCGGCGGCGCCGTGCGTTTGCTCAGCCATGCGGAATTCAGCGGCTGTTCGTTCTCGGGCAACAAGGCCGGTGAGAGCGGCGGCGCCATCGATGCTTATCTCAACACGGGCGATCCGGAGAGCCCGTATGTCCTGCAGTTGGGCCTCGATCGCTGCTCCTTCGGCGGCAACGAAGCGGTCGGCGGCTTCTACAGCCAGGGCGGGGCTCTGCACTTCGAGGATTTCGACGCCCGCATCAACGATTGCTACTTCCTGAACAACCGGGCCAAGAGCGGCGGCGGCCTGTTCCTGACCGCCGGCACGGTGAAGCTGACCGGTGGTGGCGTCGGCGGCAACGTTGCCCTGGGCGGCAGCGGCGTACCGCCGATGGCCGACACGCAGGTCAACGAGTTGATCAGCGGTCTCTTGTTGACTGATCCATACGATCTCATTTCGTACAATGTCTATTACCTGAACCGAGGTCACTTCGAGAAGGACGAGCCTGGTGTCGGCGTGGACGTCGGTGGCGGTATGGTCTGCGCCGCCACGAACGCGACCATCGAGAACTGCATGTTCGGCTACAACCGGGCCGATGGAGTCAACGGAACCGGCGGCGCCCTGAGCTTCTACGGCGGCTACGTCGATCACGTCGTCAAGAACTGTCTGTTCATGGGCAACAGCGCCAATCGCCACGGCGGCGCCGTCTCGAGCGGGTTGTTTGCGACACCCACGATCACCAACAGTACGTTTGCCCAGAACCAGGCCGAGCGGCTCGGCGGCGCGATCTACTGTGACTGGGATTCGGATGTGACGGTCGGCAATTCGATTTTCGAGAACAACAACAACCGTGCCATTGCGGAGATCGATTTCGCCAACTCGATCGTGACCCACAGCCTGTTCCACCAGAACGCCGACGGAGACTTCGGTCTCTACGACAGTGCCTCGAAGGTAACGACCACGGTAGCCGGGCCGGAGCTCGACGTGACAAATACCGAGGGCGATCCGCTGTTCACCGATGGTCCGCTCGGAGCCTACTACCTGAGTCAGACGGTGGCCGGTCAGGATGCCAACAGCCCCGCCGTCGACACCGGCAATGGCCTTGCCGAGGCCCTCGGGCTTTCCGAGCTGACGACACGCAGTGACGGCGAAGGGGACGTTGGTGTGGTGGACGTTGGTTTCCACTTCCCGGATCACACGGACATGCCCAAGTACAAACTGACGGCCGAGGTGATCGGCGGTCACGGCACGATCGAGCCGACCAGCGGCGAGTACTACGCCGGAACCGCCGTGCCGATCATGGGCAGGCCAGAATCGGGCTGGCGCATCGCGCAGTGGGCCGGGACGACCGACGACGCTTCGAAGGACGCGGCCAACACCGTGATCATTGGGCCGGACCGGCACGTTACCGTCGAATTCGAGCAGCCCAGGACCATCGTCGTCGGCAGTGCGCCGGAGTACACCACGATTCAGCATGCGATCGACGCCGCCGAAGACGGGGACGTCGTGCTCCTGCCGAGTGGAGTGTACGCGCCGGTGGCCACGAGCGTCTACCCATGGGGCATCATTCGAATCAGTGGCAAGAGCATCACGCTGACGGGCGCCAACCCCGACGATCCGGAGGTGGTGGCCAGCACGATGCTGCGGCGGTATCAGTTCGAGATATACGACGTCGGGCCCGACACCATCATCGAAGGCATCACCATCGGCGACGTGAACTGGGTCGGCGCCAACGGGCTTGATGGCGACGCAATCGCAGGGGCGCCGCATGACGGGGCATACGGTTCCGGTCTGATCGGCGGCACAATGACGATCTACGAAGCCTCTCCGACCATTCGCAACTGCCGATTCGTGGATTGCAGCATCACCGGCGGCAACGGCGGAACCGGATCGGGCGGCATCCAGGACGTGCACCCCAATGGTTACGACGGCGGCTGGGCGGGTTGGGCCTATGGCGGCGCCGTGTACGTCGGCTTCAACAGCGATCCGCTCTTTGAGAACTGCCTCTTCGAGAATTGCCGGGCCATCGGCGGCAACGGTGGCAATGGCGGGAACAGCGTCCAGAACGCCATCAGCGGGCGTGGTGGCAACCTGATGCTGGGCGAAGCGATCGAACAGAGCATACTGAGTTGGTGGGATGGCTGGGAATGGGGCTTCTTCGACAAGGACGGCAACATCTACGGCTATTCGTCCGAGACGATCATGCGGGACCCGCGCCCCTACTATGACGATTACTGGAAGTACAGCGGCCATGGCGGCGCGGTCTACATCGAGTACTACAGCTCGCCTCGGTTCGTCGACTGCAACTTCACCGACAACCATGCCTTTGGCGGCGTCAGCGGCGTGGGTGGTACCCCATGGCCTCTGCCGGACAGGAACATCGATATCGAGAACTTCGGCGGCGCGGTGTACGTCGGCAATGCCAGCTCTCCGGAATTCGTCGGCTGCGTCTTCACCAACAACACCGGCGACACGAACACTGTGACCGAGCCGGACGATATCTACGTCAGCTACGGCGGCGCCATCGCCGTCGAGAATGACTGTGCCGCGACCTTCATCCGCTGCACGATCACCGACAGCTCTTCGGCGGTCGGAGGCGCCATCTGGTCGTCCAACTCGTCCATCAAGGTGATCGACTGCAACATCAGCGACAACGTGGCGTACCACGGCGGCGGCCTGTATGCAGTCGATTCGACCGGGACGGTGAGCGAAGCCAGGTTGACGGCCAACCGGGCCCTCCAGTCCACGATCGACCCCAACTCGACGGGTGATCCGAACCAGCCGTTCGCCGGCGTGACAAGCTGGGGCGGCGGAGTCTGTGCCCTTGACTCCCCGCTGGAAATTTTCGACAGCATCTTCGAGGGCAACCGGTCCTCGACCTCCGGTGGTGGTCTGTACTTCGGCGGTTCCGACCAGAGTCTGGAAACCGCGCCGCGGCTGCACAACTGCCTGATCACCGGCAACAGCGCCGGTCGCGACGGCGGCGGTGTCTCGGTCAACTGGTACAACGAGCCGTTCCTGTCCAACTGCACCATCGCCGACAACTTCGTCAGCGGCGCCTTCGGAGCGTCCTACGGCGGCGGTCTGTTCGTCGGCTACGACGCGAACGCCGTGCTGGTCGATTCGATCGTCTGGGGCAACTCGAGCATCTACTATGGCTCGCAGATTGCCGTGACCAACGGCTTCGAGTATGGGCCTCGGCCGTCCACGCTGCACATCCAGAACAGCAACATCCAGTCCAACGTCGCGCCGGGAACCAGCGAAAGCTCGGCCCTGGACCTGGTCTTTGTCTTCGACACGACGGACAGCATGACCGCCAGCATCGCCGCGGTGAAAGCGGCGGCGGCCCAGGTGCTCGCCCAGATCGCGACGGATGTGCAGGACTACCGCATGGCGGTGGTGGACTTCAAAGATTTCAACGAGACGGGCGTCGGTGCGACGACGGACTACACGTTCCGCGCCGTCGTGCCGTTCACGACGGACGCGACTCGCGTGTACAACGGCATCAACACCCTCGGCACGCCTGAGGGCGCCGGCGGCGACACTGTGACAGAGTCGGTCTACTCGGCGCTGATGAGCACGATCGACGGGACCGCCCTGGGCGGCTGGCGCAGCGGCCCGGTCGACCGCGTCATCCTGCTGATCGGGGACGCGGCTCCGCACGATCCCGAACCGGTCGCCGGCTACACGCTCGGCGACGTGGTGGGAGCGGCCTCGCAGACGCCGAGCAAGCGCATCTTCTCCGTCCAAATCGGGAACGACCCGGTGACGCCGCTGTACTTCGGCGCTTTGGCCGGCGGCACGGGCGGCGCCATGCTCCACGCGAGCAGTGCCATGACTTTAGGGGCGACCCTGCTGGAGGCTGTACAGGTGCTCAATCAGGTGGCGCCGTCGATCTATGTTTCGGACCTGTCGAGGCTGCCCGGGTGGGACGCTGAGACGGGCGTCTGGGACGAGGCCAGCGGCAACATCGGGGAGGACCCGCTGTTCATCGCGGGCTACTACCTGAGCCAGACGGCGTCGGGCCAGGGTCGGCAGAGTCCGGCGGTTGACGTCGGAAGCGGTCCGGCCGAAGCCAGGGGCATCGATCTGGCGGATCGCACGACCCGAACCGACGGCGTGGCCGACGCCAACACGGTCGACATGGGCTACCACTATGCCGAAGGCGTGACCCTGTTCACCCTGACGGCCGAAGCGCTGGCCAGCGATGTGGACGGTCTTATTCACGGCTCGGTCAGTCCGGCGTTCTCTGTGGCGTATGCCGGGGCGGCCGACAACGTCGTGCGGCTCGTCGCGACGCCCGAGGAAGGGTGGAGGGTGGCCCAGTGGACCGGCACCGACGACGACACGCTGACCACGTTGACCAACACCGTGACCCTGACGCAGGATCGGCACGTGACGGTGACATTCGAGAAGCGCCGGTCGCGCGTGATCACTGTGCCGGGCGACTATCCGCGAATCCAGGACGCCGTGACGGCCGCCGGAGAAGGCGACACGATCATGGTCGATCCGGGCACCTACTACAGTGGCTATGAGGCCATCGCCCTGATCATCGACAAGCCCGTGACGGTCACGTCCAGAAATCCGGACGATCCGGCGGTTGTGGCCGCGACGATCATCGACGGTCTCAGTGCGGTTCCCAACAACCAGTGGAACAACCTCGGCGTGCTGTTCGGGCCGGGCGCCAATCGCAACACCGTCTTGAACGGCTTCACGATTCAGAACTGCGGCGGCAATGCGGCCGACGGCGGCGACGGCGATCGCGAGACCGGACATCCCAACGGCGAGGACGGCGCGCCGATCCAAGGCGCCGCCATGATCATGCTGCCGGGCGCGGCGCCGGTGGTCAAGAACTGCGTCTTCCGCAACAACATCGTCGTCGCCGGTGACGGTGGCGCGGGCGTGGACGCCGACGAGACGACTAACGCCGGCCGCGGCGGCTGGGGCGGCTGGGCTCGCGGTGGCGCCATCTACTGCGCGACCAACACGAGTCCCAAGTTTGTCAACTGCCTGATCGAGAACAACGCGGTCCAGGGCGGTAACGGCGGCAACGGCGGCAGCTTCTCCGACGGCGGCGGTCTGCCGAACTACGGCGGCAACTACACGCCTCCGGTGATGGTCGACATCAATCCCGCCGGTCTCGGCGCGGAGACGGCCACGCAGGAACTGTGGCGGACCTGGCTGTGGGACTACGCGGCCGATATCGAGTCCGCGTATGGCACGCAGCCGTACTCGCCGGCCACCGGGATCATCGGCAGCGGCGGATCGTACTTCGGTGACTACCGGTGGTACTCCGGTTACGGCGGCGGCGTCTACATCGACCAGTACAGCAGCGCCGAGTTCGTCTCGTGCGTCATTCGGGGCAACCGCTCCTACGGCGGCATGAGCGGCCAGGGCGGTGTCGCCGGCGACGCCGGTCGGAACATCGAGCCGCTGATTCCGTTCCAGATTCCGTCGTACGGCGGCGGTGTCTACTGTGCGGCCGAAACGATTGTGACCTTCACCGACTGCACGTTCGAGGACAACATCGCGTCCCCGACGACGGCCGGACAGGACCCGAACTTCCGTCTCGATCCGTACATCGGCTTTGGCGGCGGTGTCGCGGCCGAAGGCACGGCCAACCTGACCTTTGTCGACTGCAACTTCGTCGACAACGAAGCCGACACCGGCGGCGGCATCTACGTCATCAACGCCGGCGTCAGCGTCATCGACTGCAACGTGACCGCCAACACGGCCCTCCGCGGCGGTGCTCTGGCTGGCATGGGCGGCTCGATCGGTGTGGCCGGCAGCTTCGTCTGGAACAACCGGGCGGTCACCGATGTGGACGATCCGAACGACGATACGATTGTGCCGATCGGCGGCGGTCTGCTGATCTCTTCGGCCAGCGCCCTGATCGAGGACTGCAACCTCGCGGGCAACCTGTCCGACGGCTCCGGCGGTGCGGTCTATCTGCGCGGCCAGAACTTCACGCAGATCGTCAACTGCCTGATCCGCAACAACCGCGCCTTCCGCGACGGCGGCGGCATCTCGACGAACTGGTACGCCGAGCCGACGATTCGCAACTGCACATTCGTGACCAACGGCGCCCCGGGCACGCCCGCAGACCCGAACAACACCGGGTTGGGCGGCGCGATCTTCTGCGGGTATCTCAGCGAAGCGACGGTGGTCGATTCGATTCTCTGGGGCAACTCGGCCCGCCTGGGCGGCGAACTGGCGGTCGGCAGCGGGTTCGATCTCGATCCGCTGTGCGGCGTGCTGAACGTCTCGTACAGTGACATCCGCGTCGGACCCAACGATATCTGGGTGGACACGGGTTGCACGCTGACCTATGGCGAGGGCATCATCCACGCCGACCCGATCTTCGTCAGTGGCATGCTCGGCGAGTTTTACCTGAGCAGTCGCGGCGCGGGTCAGTCGCGGCAGAGTCCGGCCGTCGACGCTGGCAGCGACTTCGCCGGCAACGTGGGCATGTCACGCTCCACGACCCGCACCGACCACGTCCCGGATACGGGCCGCGTGGACATGGGTTACCACTATCCGTTCATGGAACCGTGCAAGTTCTGCGATCTGGTCTTCGACGGGATCATCGACTTCAAGGACTTCGCCGCCTTCGCGACGAGCTGGCTCGATGAGAATTGCTCCGAGGCCAACGGGTGGTGCGATCAGGCGGACTTCACGTTCGATTCGACCGTGACGGCCCGCGACCTGGCGGTGCTGGCGGACTGCTGGCTGGTCCAGGATACGACGCCGCCCGAGCCGGATCCGGCCGAGTGGGAATCCCTGCCGAGTCTGGACGGTGGTTCGGCGCGGATGGTCGCCAAAGAGGCGGTGGACGCGTGGGGCTGGCCGGTCGAGTATTACTTCGAGAACGTCAGCGGCGGCGGCCACAGCAGCGGATGGCAGAGCAGCCGGGTCTACACCGACACGGGTCTGTCGAGCAACCGGCAGTACGGCTACCGCGTCAAGGCGCGCGACGGGCTGGGCAACGAGACCGGGTTCTCGCGGGTCCGTTACGCCGGCAACGTCGATACGCTGGCTCCGTATCCCGAGCCGTACATTCTGCCGAACGCGGCGGTGACGTCGCAGACGATCACGATGGTCGCGACCGAGGCGTTCGACGACAACGGCGTGCAGTACTTCTTCGACACGAACACGCCGGGCGCCAACGACAGCGGCTGGATCAACACGAACACCTACACCGATGTCAACCTGGCTCCGGGCATGACCTACTGCTACCGCGTCAGGGCCAGGGACATGTCGGCCAACCAGAACGAAACCCCGTTCTCGGCCTGGAGCTGCTTCACCACCGCGATCCCGGCCGACCAGACGGCGCCGACGCCAGACCCGATGGCGTTCGACCCGAACGGTCTGCCGCGCGAGTATGACTTCGACGGTTCCAACAGAGCTACGCCGTTCGACAACTATGTGGAAATGATGGCGGTGACTGCCACCGACGACAGCGGCGTGGTCCTGTACTACTTCGAGTGCCAAGAGCGTTCCGAGTTCAACAGTGGCTGGCAGACCGAGCCGATCTACCGGGTTCTCATCGGCAGGGCTAATCAGGGACTGCACTTCCGCGTGCGGGCTCGTGACGCCTCGGGCAATATGACCGCGTGGTCGGACTGGGTCCCGGCGATCGCCAGACCGGATCAGACGCCCCTGGAAGAGCAGCAGAATGCCGCCGATGGCGGTGCGGGTGCGGTTGCCGGAGGGTAGCAGGCCTCGGCTCGGTGTCGAACACAAGGATTCCACTTAGCCCCGGCCATTTTGCCGGGGCTAAGTTTTGCGCCCCCGCAAGCCGTCGTGTGACGCCAGGAACTTGGCCGTACCGTGCGAAACGACGCAGGCCGCCGCGATGGAAGTCATCGCAGCGGCCCGTTGCTGTTTGAGGTGTGCCTGTGAAGGCTATTTGACCCTGGCCTTGAGGGCCTGATAGCCGTAGTGCATGATCAGGTGGTCCAGGATGACCAGGGCGGTGTAGCTTTCCGCGACCGGCCAGATCCGGCC
The DNA here is from genome assembly GCA_012744475.1 of Phycisphaerae bacterium. Classification (GTDB taxonomy): domain Bacteria; phylum Planctomycetota; class Phycisphaerae; order Sedimentisphaerales; family Anaerobacaceae; genus Anaerobaca. The sequence goes on along the minus strand of JAAYBV010000031.1, from coordinate 80,725 downwards.
GACGATCGTCGCGTCCCGTCGCGTGATGGCCGCCAGTTGCGTGTTCTCCTGTGTGTACTTGTCGATTGTCTTCTGGGCCTTGTCGATCGTGGGCGTCGGCTTGACCGCCAGACGCGCGACGATGGGCTGGCCCGTGGTAAGGCCGCCGGTGATGCCGCCGGCGTTGTTGGACTCGAAGACCACCTTGCCGTCGACGGACCGCATCTGGTCGTTGTTCTGATAGCCGGTCATGTCCTTGACCGCGAAGCCGGCCCCGATCTCGACGCCCTTGACCGCGCCGATGCCCAGCATGCGTCCCAGTTCGGCGTCCAGCTTGCTGAAGACAGGCTCACCCAGCCCGATGGGGGCGCCGAGGACGACGACTTCGACCAACCCGCCGGCCGAGTCACCCCCGGCCGAGATCCTGTGGCAGGCATCGAGCATGGCCTGTCCGGCGTCGATGTCGGGGCAGTTGACGACCTCGTGGACGCCGTATCTGTCGCGGACCTCCTGGTGGCTCATCTTGGGGGCTCTGTCGCGGATGGCGTCGATCTCCTGCTCGATCTGGGCCAGGACCGCCGCTTTTTCGAGGAAGCGCATATCCATGTTGATGCGGCCTTTGACGTACACCTCCTGGTAGAACGGGTCCAGGGCGTGCCGCATCGCTTTGTAGCGGTCGCAGGATTGCAGCGCCTGCTCGTAAGGCACTTCGGGGCATCGGACGCCCGCGATCTCCTTGATGTAGGCGAAGACTTCGATCCCGCACTTTCGCAGCACGGTCTTGGCGACGGAGCCGGCCGCGACGATCATCGAGGTGTACCGGCCGCTGAAGATGCCCGCGCCGATTGCGTCGTCGTCCGGGCCGTACTTCACAAAGCTCGCGTAGGAGGCGTGCCCCGGTCGCGGCGTGCGGTTCGTGTCCTGGTATTGCTTGATGTGGATGAAGTGCCGGTCCAGATTCGGGATCAGGATCACCAGAGGGGTGCCGTTGGTGTGGTTCTTGTTGCCGGCGTTCTCGATCGTGTCGGCGGCGTTGACGCCTGCGTAGATGACCGGCAGGTCCGGCTCCTTCCGCGGGCTGCTCAGCTCATCGGCGCCGGGTTTCCTCAGCAGCAGATCGCCGTAGATTTCCTGCTCGCTCAAGAGCAGTCCCGGCGGGACACCCTGGATAGTGCTGGCGAGCCCTTCCTGGTATGAGCCGCCTGCGACAGTCAGTTGAAAGTTGCGTCCAAGGTGACATCCAAGCATTCCGAATCCCCTTTCCAAGTCGACTCCATGATATAAAACTGATCTTACAATCTCCGGCGTCGCAAAGCAAGCGCACCTGCAATGCGTTCACCTGTTCGGATGGGTTGGGGACAGAGACGCTCGTATGCCCTTGGAACAATGCCCGCGGTGCGGGCGAATCATGATTCGCCCCTACGGGCGGCCGGCGGCCCTGGTCGGTCCATACGGTTGGGCCGGGGCGCCGTCAGGCGAGGAGCTTCATGTCGGCCCCGATGGACCGCATCAGGTTCACGAACTCCGGGAAGGTCACCGCGATGGCCTCGGCCGTATCGATCGTGCAGGGCTCGTTGAGCCCCATCGCGGCCAGCGAAAGCGCCATCACGATGCGGTGGTCGCCCCGCCCGTCCAGGCGCGCAGCTTTCAGTTTGCTGTGGTGCACGACCAGGCCGTCAGGCAATTCCTCGACCCTGGCGCCCATCTTGGCCAGCTCCTGGGCCATGCACGCGATGCGATCGGTTTCCTTCACCCGCGCCTGGGGGACGTTGACCAGCCGAGTGGTCCCCTCGGCGTAGGCGGCGGTCACGGCCACCGCGGGCAGGGCGTCGGGCGTTGCGTTCATGTCGATTTCGACACCCTTGAGCGAGCCGGCCCTGACGGTGATGCCGTCGGAGTCGACGGCGATGTCGGCGCCCATGGCCCGCAGGTAGTCCACCACCGCCTTGTCGGGTTGGCTGTCGGCAAAATCCAGACCTCGGAGTGTGACCCGGTCGCCGAACAGGGCACCGGCGCAGAGGAAGAACGTGGCACTGGAGAAATCGGCGGGCACCGGCAGGTGGTACGCCTGGTAGCGCTGGCCGCCTTTGATGTGGAAGCGGCGCATGCGGTCGTTCTCATAGACGATGCCTTGTTTGTCGAGCCAGTCCAAAGTCATCCGTGCATAGCCCGGCTCGTTGAGCAGGGTCACGTCGATCTCGCTGTCTTTCGGCGCCAGAGGGGTGCACATCAGCAGACTGCTGAGGTACTGGCTGGTCTTGGCCTCGATGGAGGTATGGCCGCCTTTCAGGCCGCCCCGGACCTGGACGGGGGCCTTGCCGTTGCCCTTGAGACTGACGCACTTGGCTCCGAGGTCCTGCAAGGCGTCCATCAGTGGCCCGACCGGGCGGGTCTGGATCTGGTCGTCGCCGGTGAAGGTGGTGCTTCGGCCGGGCTCGGCCAAGGCAGCCGAACCCATCGCGATTCGCAGGGTCGTGCCGCTGTTGAGCACGTCGATGGCTTCCTGCGGCGGGACGATGCGACCGCCGACGCCCGTGACCTTCCAGACGTTCTCCTGGCTCGTGTCGATCTCGGCGCCCAGCGCGCGGTAGCACCGCACCGCCGCCTCGCTGTCGCCCGAGAACAGGGGGTTGCGGATGAGGCTCTGGCCCTCGGCCAGCGCGGCGATGGCTACGGCACGGATCGTATGAGATTTCGACGCGGGGATCAGAACGCTGCCGCGCAGTCGCGATCTTCTGGAGACAAGTTGCATGGTCACCTCTCTACCGAAGTCAGTCAAAGCGAGTCGACCCGCCAGTATACGCTGGGCCGCCGGCACGTCAAGATGCCCGCGCCTTGTATTCTCCCCCTGCGCCGAGTCCAGACGAACGTGTAGTATTTCAGGGCCGGGTTTCATGGAAAGGGCAATTGCCTTGCCGCTGGCGTGGCTCTACAATGGACTGTGGATTGGCGGAGGGTCATCAAGGGCAGTGTGGCTGCTCCGGGCCGGTTCCGGAGCTATGAAGGGAGATAGACATGGCGAAGATGTTTGCGATGTGCGGATTGGACTGTGCGACATGTCCCGCTTTGATCGCCCACCAGACCGACGACCAGGCCCTGCGAACGAAGACCGCTGCAGAGTGGTCCAAGCAGTTCGGCGTCGAGATTCCGCCCGAGCAGGTCAACTGCGTGGGCTGCTTGAAGGTCAAGGGCCCGCACATCGGCCATTGCGGCGAGTGCGAGATCCGCAAGTGCGGCCTGGAACGGCACGTCAAGAGCTGCGCCCTCTGCGACGACTACGGTTGTGCAACCATCAGCAAGTTCCTCGACCAGGTCCCGCCCGCCAAAGCCAACCTGGAAACCCTCCGCCGCACCCGACACGAGTAGCAGCCGGGGAAACGGGAAGGGCCAAAGGGGCGCGCTGTTGGAATTCCTGTTCCTTCTAGACTTCGATGACTCGGCCTGCGCCGAGTATGGGCAGATTCGGGCCTCGCTGGAATCGAAAGGAAGACCAATCGGACCGATGGACCTGTTGCTGGCGGCGCAGGCCAAATCGCGCCATCTGATCCTCGTGACGAACAATGAAAAGGAGTTTCGGAGAATCCAGGGTCTGGGAATCGAGAACTGGACGGGTGGGGGTTTGAGCGTATAATCGGGCGGGTAGTGGTCGGGCAGGATGGGTGCATTGTCCGCATGGGGTAGTGGCAGTTGCCGTTTGTTCCTGGGGTGGTTGCGTCTCCGTTGAATTGCCCGACTCAGTGTGTTTGAGAAGAGCAGAGTCCATCGCTCGGCGGTCCAGGTACCGCCGTCCAGGAGAAAGTCGTGCGAGTATCTTGTTCCCCTGTCTGTGTGTTGCTGATTTGCGTTCCGGCCTGGGCCGCCGACTGGCCCGGTTGGCGCGGACCGGCACGGAATGGGATTTCGCCGGAGACCGGTCTGAATTGGGCATGGACGGAGAATGGTCCCCGTGTGCTCTGGAAAGGCGCGGTGGGAACCGGTTTTTCGTGCGTCTCCGTCAGCGGCTCTCGCGCCTACACGTTGGGCAATCGCGACAACACTGACACGGTCTTCTGCCTGGATGCGGAGACGGGCCGTGAGTTGTGGAAGCACTCTTACCCCTGTCCGCTCGAACCGAAAGCGTATGAAGGTGGTCCGATGGCCACGCCGCAGGTCGAGGATGGCCGGGTCTATACCGTCAGCAAGTTCGGCCACTGCTTTTGCCTGGACGCCGAGAGCGGCGAGGTGGTCTGGTCGGCCAAGTTCGAGCCGCCGCCGAGGACCGATGCCGACTACCACGTCTGGTGGGGGTACGCTGGCTCCCTCCTCGTTGCCGACGACCGGCTTATCCTCCCCGTGGGCACGGCGGGTCTGGCGGTCGACAAGCTCACCGGCAAGATACTCTGGGACAACGGCCCCGGCTACTCGGGATACTCCTCGCCCGTGCGCTTGGAGATTGATCGACAGCCCTGCTTCGCGTTCGTCAGCGGCCATGAGGTTGTGGCGGCCCAGATCGCCGATGGCCATGTTCGTTGGAAGATCCCCTGGCGGACCACGTGGGACCAAAACGCCTCCGACGTAATCGTTTCCGACGGCAGGCTGTTCGTATCAAGCGGCCATGGGGTGGGCTGCGCGCTTTTCGACCTTTCGACCGGCTTGCCCGCCGAAGTCTGGCGCAGCAAGAACATGAGAACGTATCTGAGCAATTGCGTCCTCTGGAAGAGCTTGCTGTTCGGTTTCGATGACAAGCAGTTGCGGTGCCTGGACTGGCGGACGGGCGAGGTTCGCTGGTCGAGTCCCAAGATCGGCTTGGGGTCGCTCATCCTGGCAGACGAGAGATTGATCGTGCTTCAGGAAGACGGGACGCTTCGGATCGTCGAGGCGACCGGCAACGCCTACAGGTCCGTTGCCGAGGTCAAGATTCTCGCCGGGCGTTGTTGGTCGGCGCCGGCTCTGGCCGACGGACGGCTCTTCGTCCGCAACGCGGCCGGCGATCTGATTTGCCTGGACGTGCGCAGGTAAGAAGGTACCGACGCACGGACATGGGGAACTGGCGAACCGACCGGCGTGGCGCGTAGAGGGCAGACCCTACACAGAGCGCACTCGAACAGACTGCTGCCTGCGCTAACGCTGTCACGCGGGGGTTTCAGCGGCGGCTTGGTTGACGAGGAACAGGACGGCCATGCGGACGGCCAGGCCGTTGGTGACCTGGCGGAGGATGACGCTGTTCGTGCCGTCGGCGACCTCGCTCTCCATTTCGACGCCGCGGTTGATCGGGCCGGGATGCATGACCACGATGTCCGGCTTGGCTCGTTGCATCCGCTCGACGGTCAGGCCGAAGTACCGCGAGTATTCGCGGATCGAGGGGAAGGGGTTGCCGCCCAGCCGCTCGAACTGGATGCGCAGCATGTTGATCACGTCGACCTTCTCGATCACCTCGTCGAGCGAGTAGCTGGTGTTCACCGGCAGCCGGCCGACGTCCGCGGGCATGAGCGTGGGCGGCCCGACCAGCGTGACCTCGGCGCCCAGCTTCGTCATCGCCCACATGTCGCTGCGGGCGACGCGCGAATGGGAGATGTCGCCCACGATGGCGATCTTGAGCCCTTCGAGCGAGCCTTTCATCTGGCGGATGGTGTAGACGTCGAGCAGGGCCTGGGTGGGGTGCTCGCAGTAGCCGTCGCCGGCGTTGACGACACAGGCGTTGATGTTCCGGCTGAGCAGCTTCGGCGCCCCGGCAGCGTTGTGACGGATCACGACGATGTCGACGCCCATCGATTCAAGGTTCCGCGCGGTGTCCAGCAGCGTCTCCCCCTTGCTGACGGAGCTGTTCTTCATCGTGAACTCCACGACGTCGGCGCTGAGCCGGCTGGCGGCCAGAGCGAAGCTGGTCCGCGTGCGCGTGCTGTCCTCGAAGAACAGATTGACGACCACCTTGCCTCGCAGGGGAGGAGCCTTCTTCACCGAGCGCGTGCTGATCTGTTCGAAGCCCTGGGCGGTGTCGAGGATGTAGTGGATCTCCTCGGCGCTGAGGTCCCGCAGACCGATCAGGTGCTTGCGCTGCCATCTGAACTGCTTGCCTTTTCGCATGATCGCCATAGTCATACTGTGCTGTCGCCTGGAGCTGTGGTGGGTGTGTCGCTCCACGATGTTGAGGATGCGGCTCATGGTCTCTACTCGACTACAACCTCGTCTCTTCCGTCCGACTCGATGAGGTTGACCTGGACGAACTGCCCGGGCCGGACCTCGGCCTTATAGCCGGTATAATCGGCCTGGATGGGGAACTCCCTTCCCTCCCGTTCGACGAGGACCGCCAGGCGGATGGCCTTGGGCCGGCCCAGATCGATCAGGGCCGATAATGCCGCCCGGACCGAACGGCCGGTGTAGAGCACATCATCGACCAGGATGACGGTCTTGTCGTCGAGGGCAAAGCCGATTTCTGTCGTTCGCACCAGGGGCTGGTCGGCGCTCTGGGGCGCGTTGAGATCGTCACGGTAGAGCGTGATATCGAGGGTGCCGCACGGGACCGGGTGGTTCAGCCGCCGGGACAGATGCTCCGCCAGGCGCTCGGCAAGTATCTCGCCCCGGCTGCGAATTCCGATAATCACCGGATCGTCAGCGCGAGAAGTCTGGGCGGCGATCTCCTCCGCCAGGCGGCGGAGGGTCTTGTCGATCTGCTCGGCGTCCAGGATCACCTTCATAGCGGCCATCCACTCTGAATCCGGTTCCACGCGGTTGTTGGAGGCAATATACCAGCGGAGGCGCGCCAACGCAAGAGCGATGCCAGCAGTTTTCGCAATCCGCCCCGGCAGTGCTGGCGGAGGGGGGTATGCTGGCCGGCGGAGCTGGAATTTGCTTGAAAACGAGGTGGGTTTCTGCTATCATAAAGCCAGTTGCCGGGAGGGCGCAGCAGTCAGCAAGGGAGGCTGGATACTGGGGGCGTGATGGCGTGCGGGAGAGCGGTCCGAGCCACGTCCGGGGTCTTGTGATGCGAAGAGCAGTGGACAGAACAGCTATCCTGGTTCGCAGGTTATGGGTCGTTGGCCTGCTGGTCGGCGCGTTGGCGAGCGCCGGCACGGCCCAGGCCCAGGATACGTCGCTGCTCCAGCCCCAAGGTCTCGACTACGTGGGGATCTACGCGTTGCGCCAGATCGATCCGGCTCTGACCGGAGAGGGCGTTCGTTTCGGCGTCCTCTGCCGCAGCGTCACGTACAAGGATGGAGAGCCCCAGAACGACTACCAGCCGAACGTCCGGCACGCCTGCTTCGAGAGCGCCAGGGTCCGCTCGTACGACAAGGGCTTGCTGGCGCCGGGCATCTCGCCTCATTCGACCGCGGTCTGCTCGATCCTTTTCGGAGAGGATGCCGAGGCAATGACGCCGTTCCTCGGACCGTTCTTCTACCAGGGGGTGGTCCCGGCGGCGGAAGGGCATGTCTACGAGTACTTCTATTTCGGCGAGCAGCACCTGTTTACGCAGACGGCGCCGCCTGTTGACGTCGTTACCGCCAGCTTCGGGTTCCAGTTCGAGAACTGGTGGACGCGGGGTGTTGAGTCGCTGGCCGAGCATGCCGGACTTCCCGTTATCGCCAGCGTCGGCAACGGCACGAATGCGTCCGATCCGCCCCTCTACCCAGGGGCCGGCTCCAATGCCATCGGTGTCGGTGTGGTCAGCTCCGTCAAGACGGGCAACCCCGTCACCGACCTGATGCACTTCGCTCTGGCCTATCCCGATCAGTCGACCCTGGGACCGACCGGGGACGACCGCTGCAAGCCGGACATTGTCGCTCCGGGCAACTGCCTCGTGGCAGACGCGACGGAGGATCGTGGCTACGCCATGTCGGGCGACTGGTCGAGCTACGCCACGCCGGTGACCGCCGGGGTGGTCGGGCTGCTGGTCCAGACCGCAAGGATGGACAAGAACCTCAGTCCGATCCTCTCACCCAACGGCGGTAATTGTGCCCTCAAGGCGATCCTGATGAACTCGGCGACCAAGCTGCCGTTCTGGCACAAGGGCCGACTCACGACCGAAGACGATCGGGAGGAACCACTGGATTACGTCCAGGGCGCCGGGATGGTCAACGCGGTGGGGGCGTATCGGCTCCTGACGGCCGGGCGGGCTTTGCCGGGCAGCGTGCCTTCGATGGGATGGGACCTCAACGTGCTCGATAGAACGCCGCAACTGCCGCAGGTCTATCGCTTCACGGTGGACGAATCGGACGACAGGATGCTCACCGCCACGCTGGTCTGGAACCGGCATTACAGCGAGGTCTTCCCGTTCGAACGCGTCCCCGGCGCCGACAGCGACCTGCGCATCGAGGTCTGGGCCATCGATCCGGAGGATTCGAGCAACGATCTGCTGCTGGACAGTTGCGACAGCAAGGCAGACAACGTTGAGCACATCCACGTCCCGATGCTTGCGGAATACCGCGTGTACGAACTGGTCGTCTCGTATGCCGATGGGGCCGGGCAGACCGCGGTGATGTCTGAGCCCTATGGACTGGCCTGGGCGGTGGCCGAGAGGCCCGGGCTCCAGAGCATCCTGTGGCACGATCTCAACGCCGACGGCGTTGTGGACGGTGCGGACGTGCGGATCTTCCTGGCCAACCGCCATCTCGGGCTGACCTCGCCCGATGCCTATGTGATTGGTGACATCAACGCGGACGGGATTCTCGATGCCGCCGATCTGGAAAGCCTGATCGCCAACCGCAATCGCAAGGCCGGCTGGCGCACGGACACGGTCACCAACTGATCGTCTCCGATGACGGCCACAGCTTTGTCGGCAGGGGAGTATATCTCCGCCATCGCAAGCCATGAATGCTGCGAGATGTCTGAGCGTGTTGCTGTTCGGTCTTCTCGTCGCGTCGGCGACGCGAGGGGCTGAACGCTGGCGTTTCATCGTGACCTGCGACAGCCGGCACGCGCTGACCGGAGTCAACGAGCCCGTTCTGGCGGAGCTGGCGGCCGAGATTGTGCGGCAGGGGGTGGACTTCCTGCTCTATCCGGGCGATCTGGTCCATGGCATGCAAGTTGCCTCCGAGCAGTTCGAGCGGCAGTTGTGGAACTGGGTGGCCGTCATGCGACCGGTGTACGACGCCGGGATTCCCGTCTATGTCTGCCGGGGCAATCACGAAGTCGGCGATGTGTGGGACCTTGAGCCTGGGGTCGAACCCGACCCGAGCGACAACCAATCGCTTCGCTGGCTGCGCGTGTTCGGCAACAGCCTCCATTCGGAGCTGATGCTGCCCGACGACAGTCCCGCGGGCGAGGAGCACATGACCTACGCGTTCGAGCACAAGAACGCGCTGATCGTGGCGCTCGACCAGTATGGGGGGCTCCGGCATCGGTTTGTCCACAGCGTCAACCAGAGCTGGCTGGACGAGAGGCTCGGCCGGAACACGCAGCCTCACGTGTTCGTCTTCGGGCACGAGCCGGCCTTTCGGACCTATCATTATGACTGTCTCGACGCGTATCCTGCCCGGCGTGACGCCTTCTGGGAGAGCATCCAACACGCGGGCGGGCGCACGTACTTCTGCGGCCACGATCATTACTACGATCACGGCGCGGTGGATGACCGCGACGGCGTGCCGGACAACGACGTTCACCAGTTGATCATCGCGACCGCTGGGGCTCCATTCTACACGTGGGAGCCGCCTTACCGGGGCGACAACAGCTACTTCGTTCCTCGGCAGCTCTTTCACGTCACAAGCTACGGGTACATCCTGGTCGCCGTCGACGGCCCGGACGTCACTTTGACCTGGATGGAGCGCAGGGGCGGCGATCCCTTGCTGCTTTCGCCCTACGTGCCAGTGGAGGTGTGGGGGTATACGGTTGAGCCCAGGCCGGTTGTGCTGTATCCCAATGGAGCCCAACGGCTCGCCGCTTCGCAACCATGCACGGTGCAGTGGCAGACCGTTGGCGGGGCCGGCATCGGCGAGGTGGTTATCGAGTACTCCGCCAACGGCGGGGCGACATGGACGTTCGTCGATCAAGTCGCCGGCTCAGGCGCGTACGAGTGGACGGTTCCGGCGGTCGACTCGGAAACGTGTCTACTCCGTGTCCGCGATGGGAGCCGTCCGCAGGTCTGTGACGTCAGCGACAGGCCGTTCTCGATTTCCCGGTGTCTCCAGAAGTTCCAGGGCGACCTGAACGGGGACTGCTGCGTCGACTTCGCCGATCTGGCGATCCTGCTGAGTGAATGGCTTGCGTGCGGTGACCCATTCGACCCGGCCGCCGACCCGCTGCCGTAGGCCCTTCCCATCTCTCATCGAAAGCCTGACCTGCAATTTCCTGTGGCATTGTGCGTCTAATCCCGTAGAATGGCGCGCGTCAATCAGGTGTTTGTCGGTGTAGAATTCACGTCGCGTGCCGGCTGTGGCGCGAGGATGCTGGTCTTATGCTCGATATCCAAGAGGAGATCTCCAGGGTGTGCGCCGCGACGGGCGCCCCGCGCCGCGAGACGACCAGGACCGCCGTGAAGGAGTACTTCCGCACGCTGGGTGTGGGCGGCTCGGCGGCCACCGGGGATTTCGACGCGGCATGCGACCGCGCGCTGGGTGTCCTGCGGGCCAATCTCTTCGGCGCCGAAACAATGGCGATTGTCACCGGCGGGCGGGAGCTCGACGAGCAGACCCTGGCCGGCCTGAAGCTCGGTTTCGAGGCGATCGCCAGGCCCTTGCGGATCCCGCGTCCGCCGGTCAGCCGCGAGACAAAGGTCTTCTCGCTCGCTCTGGCGGCGTTGGTTGGCGCGGCGGTCGGGATGCTCACCCTGGCGCCGCTGCTTCGCTGGGCCTATGACATGCGCGATCTGGGGTTGGTGTTGGGCGGTCCGGCCGGCGCGTTTCTGGCGGTGCTCCTCGTGCATCGTCTGTCGCGACTGCGGCTGCTGCTGCGCCTGCTTCCCGGCTTGTCGTCGGATGCAAGGTCTCTGTCGGGTCCGGCCCGTAAGGACCACGAAGCGGTCGTGCGCGCCTGTGTCGAGCAATGGCTGGACTGGGCGATCCCGGCGCTGACCACGCTGTGCCTGCACGGCTCTTTGCGCCAGGAGCCTGCGACGAAGAAAGACGCCGCCTTCAAGCGGATCGGCAAGCTGATCTACACCCTGCACGGGACTCCGCCCGAGTCGCTGCCGGTGGTAGCGGACGAGTTGATCCAGGAAGCCAAGAACTACGGCTTCGAGGGGCTTGACGGTCCGGCGTTGTTCTCCGTCGAGCGCGACCGACCACGGGACACGATCGTCTGGAACAGCGGGCTTGGCGCCAAATACGAGACTTTTGGTCACATCGTCGAGGGCGACCGCGTGACCGTCGAACGCTCGCCGGTCGTTTTCGAGGGCAAGGTGGTCGAGCGCGGGCTGGTCAGAAAGGTACGAGAGACGGCCTGACATGAACAATAACGGCGTTCTATCCATCGACTTCGGGACCACGAACTCTTACTACTGTAAGTGTCCGGCCGATCAGATCGCGCCGGTCGGCGTGGATTTCGGCTCCGGGCGGGACGGCTTGCCAACCGCCATCCTCTATCGCGGCGACCGCGAGCCCCTCGTCGGCGAGGCGGCGCTGCACGAGTTCGGAGAGGCCTCCGCCCAGGAGCGCAGGCAGTACCGTCTGTGCACGCAGTTCAAGCCTGACATCGCCCAGAGCGCCGAGGCGGCCGAAACCGCCGCCGATTTCCTTCGCACCGTGATTGCCCAAGCCCAGCGCCAGCACATCGCGATGGATCCGGCCCAGCAGCATGTGATCTTCGGGATGCCCAGCGAGTCGCAGGGCGATTTCCGCACGACGCTCACGGAGATTGCCCGTAAGGCCGGGTACGGCCAGGTCCGCCTGCTCGACGAACCCAAGGGGGCGTTGCTCTACCACCTGTGGCGCAAGGACTTCTCGCCCGAGGAAGCGCAGCGGGGGATTCTCGTCGTCGATTTCGGCGGCGGCACCTGTGATTTCGCTTTTCTGCAGAGCCTGCGTGTCACGTGCTCCTGGGGCGACATGGAGCTGGGCGGACGCTTGTTCGACGACCTGTTCTTCCAGTGGTTCTGCGAACAGAACCCCGGCGTTCTGCGGGAGCTCCAGGAAATGGGCGACGCCTACTACGTTCATTCGTATCTGTGTCGCGAGGTCAAAGAGTTCTTCTCGCTGACGATGGCGCGGGATCGCTCCGAGGTCGTCAACAAGTCCGTCGGTCGGTGCGGCAGCCTGCGGGGCATGGACTGGCCTGCCTTCATGGAACGGGCGAGCCACTACATGCCGAGCCCGACCCTCGTGAGCCATCTCCAGGGCATGGGCGTGCGGTGCCGCAGCGTGACGCAGCGCGAGGAGCCTATCGATCTGGTCGAATGGTTCCGGCGATCTCTCGTCCAGGGATTCTCCGACGAGGCCGTCCGGGGCGGCGACATCAGCCTGGTGGTCCTGGCCGGGGGCAGCAGCCAGTGGCCTTTCGTCGCCGACGTCATTGCCGAGACGCTGGGCGTCGATCCATCGCGCCTGCTTCGGAGTGACCGGCCCTACGCCGTGATCGCGCAGGGACTGGCGATCCTGCCGGCCTTGCAGAGGCAGTTCGAGCGAACGCGCGAGACGCTGCGGGCAGACCTTCCGCAATTCTGCCGCAACCGGGTCCGTCCCCTTGTCGAGCGTGTGACCGGCATGTACATCTCCGATGTCGCCACGGATGTGACGTCGGAAGTCTTCGACAAGTCGATTCGGCCGGTTCTGGAGGACTTTCGAGACAAGGGGGGTTCGGTGAGCGCCCTGCGCGAGACGATTTCCGCGAACGTCAAGGCCGATGAGGACCGGCTGAGGGAGATCATCGAGGGGCGGATGCGAACGTTGAGTCTGGGCTTGCCCGGGCAGCTCAACGAGCTGCTGGCCGACTGGTTTGGTTCCTATGGTCTGAGCGTGGGCGACAAGCCGGTCGGGGACGGCCGGTTTGTGTCTGTGCAGGGCGACGTGATCGGTCCGGAGACGCCGGACCTCTATGGCGGAATCATGGAGACGGTCGGCTGGTTCGTGGTGGGCCTGGCGACCAGCGTCGGCGCGATGGTCTGCGGCGGGGCGGGCACGGCCCTCGTGGCGACCGGGCCGGTCGGGCTACTGGCCGGGGCGCTGCTCAGCGCCGTGGCCGCGTTTCTGGCGGTCCGTTACGGCAAGACCAAGGCCAGAGAGTTGGCCGACAACTGGAACGCCCCAGCGTGGGTCATCAAGACCGTCATGACGCCGTCGCGAACTGCCAAGGCCCGCCAGCAGTTCAAGTCCCGGCTCGAAGAGACGCTCCGCCGCGAGACCGCCGGCCTCCAGGACCGGATGGAGACGCGGATTCGCGAGATCACCGAGGCCCAGATCGAAGGCCTCTCCGAGATTGCCCAACTATAGACCTGCCCGCCGGACTGCCGCATCGATTGGAGGCTCGCCAATGCCGGGAACCATCCCCAAGTCCTTCGGACTTGAGGCTGCCACACGGCAAAAACCTCTTTTCTTCTTCCTTTGTTTCGGGTATGACTACGGGCGCTCGCACGGATGTGAAGAGTTCGTGGATGGATGACGCCGACGACATCGTTGTTCGCAGTGGCGCCGCAGGGCGCTGCTTCTCAGGTATACGCATGCCCCTGCGGGCACACTACCAACGGCGCGTGCGGACCATCGCGGGGGTGACGATTCTGTCGTTTCGGGGCTGGTGAAGGTACAGGTGCGCTATGGTTGACCATGTGCTGATCAAGAACGGACGGGTGATCGACCCGGCCAACAATCTCGACGAGGTCTGCGACGTGCTCATTCTCGACGGCAAGATCGCGGAGATCGGCCGTTTCAACGGCGCCGTCGCCAAATCGGTCGAGCGGGTCATCGATGCGACGGGCAAGCTCGTCACTCCCGGCCTGATCGACATCCACGTGCATTTCCGCGAGCCGGGCGACGAGGAAGAGGAGACCATCGCCAGTGGTTCGGCCGCGGCGGTGGCCGCCGGGTTCACCTCGGTTGTCTGTATGCCCAACACCAACCCTACCATCGAGAACGAGACCGACATCGAATATGTCCACCGCAAGGGACGCCAGGCGCGGAAGACCCACGTCTACGCGATGGGCGCGATCACCAAGAAGCGAGAGGGCGTCGAGCTGGCCGAGATGGGCATGATGGCCGAGGCGGGCGCCAGGGGTTTCACCGACGACGGTCACGGCGTGCAGGATGTGTCCGTCATGCTGCGGGCCCTCAAATACGCCAGGATGTTCGACCGTGTGGTCGCCCAGCACTGCCAAGATGACCGGATAGTTGGGCAGGGGGTTATGAACGCGGGGTACTACTCGACAATCCTGGGCCTGCCCGGGATGGATGCCCTGGCCGAGGAGAGCATGCTGTGGCGTGATATCCAACTGATTCGCAAGACGGGCGTCCGCTACCACGCGCAGCACATCTCCACCGCCGGCTCGGTGGAGCTGATTCGACAGGCGAAGAAAGATTCGCTGCCGGTGACGTGCGAGGTGACGCCGCACCACCTGCTGCTGACCGAGGAGATGTGCGCCGAGTACGACACAAACTACAAGGTCAATCCGCCGTTGCGGAGCAAGAAGGACGTCGATGCGCTCAAAGGGGCGATTGCCGACGGTCTGGTCGATGCGCTGGCGACGGACCACGCGCCGCACCTGCAAAGCGAGAAGGAGCTGGAGTTCCTGGCGGCGCCGTTCGGGATCGCCAGCATCGAGTGTGCGTTGGGATTGTACGTCAAGGCGTTGATCGATCCGAAGATTCTCGACTGGCCCGGCCTGATCCGTCTGATGACCTTGAACCCCGCCCGGATCATTGGGATCGACAAGGGCACGTTGGGCCGGGGCCGCCAGGGCGATGTGACGATCATCGATCCCGATGCCGAGTGGGTGGTGGACGTCAACAAGTTCGTCTCCAAGAGCCGCAACTGCCCCTATCACGGCTGGAAGCTCCGCGGCAAGGTCGATAAGACCCTCGTCGGAGGCGAGCTCCGCTTCGAAGCCGACTGACACAGGGGAAACCGCTTTCTCTGCGGGCCAAGACCCTCGTGATCAGGCAAACCGCTATTGGGCTGGCGCACGCCGCGCAGAAGGGCTTGGGGGCGGCGAGGACTTGGACTATAATATTGAGCATGGAACGTGATGCCCTGTTGAAGCTGGTCAAGTGTACCGTGAGTGACGTCGAGCCCGACGCGGAGATCATCCTCTATGGGTCTCGTGCGCGCGGCAGTTCGACACCTCTTTCAGACTGGGATTTCCTCATTCTTGTGGAAGGTTCCGTGGGAGACGAACGCGTGGACCGAATTCGACACCGGCTCTATGAGATCGAGTGGGAGACTGGGCAGGTGCTCTGCTCGATCGTCCGCAGCCGTGACCAGTGGATGGCTCCGCCTTATCGCAACACTCCGTTCCATCGGAATGTGGAGCTTGAGGGAATCGTGCTGTGACGATATCAGACAGAGAACTCGTCGCATACCGTCTCCAGAGAGCATCCGAATCCATCGAGGACGCGAGCATCCTGGCAGGGGCAGGGCGTTGGAATCCGCGTGTGAATCGGCTCTATTACGCTTGCTTCTACGCGGTTTCGGCATTGTTGGCGAGCGAAGGCTTGTCCTCATCAAGACATACGGGCGTCCGCACTCTGTTCAACCAGCACTTCGTACATGCTGGGAAGATAGACAAAGAGACAGCGAAGGTCTTTCATGACATGTTCGAACGGCGCCAGGAGGGCGACTACGTGGACTTCGTCCGATTTGATGCCTCGCAGGTTCAAGTGTGGTTACCTCAAGTCCGCGAATTTGTTCGCCGTGTCGCAGACTATCTTGCGACCGAGCTCTCATGATGGCGTTCGACGAGACAAGAACGCCGATCATAGCAATTTGCGGTGTCCGCAGCACCTCAGTCGGAACGAACGATGGTTATCATTGATGGAACGAATCTGCTGTGGGCGATTCATGAGGCCCGCGACAAGTCCGACGTGGCGGATGAGATTCAACTGTGCCGGACGTTGGAGCGATATTTCGCTCTGACGGGCGAGGAGGGGGAGGTGGTTTTCGATGGGGCCGGCCCGCCGGACAAGAGCGAGTTCGGCGCCGTCGGCCGGCTGGGCGTGGCGTTCTCCGGATTCCACAGCGACGCGGACACGGTGATCGAAGAGAAGGTCGCCGCCAGCACCGCGCCGCGCCGGCTGACGGTGGTCAGCAGCGATCGGCGGCTGCGGCAAGCGGTCAGTGCCAGGAAAGCGAGCACGATCAAGTCGGATCAGTTCTGGAGCCAGGTGCTCGGCGAGCTTCGTCGCGGCCGACGCACTACGAAGGAGCCGGAGGAGAAGGCGGACGGTCTGACCGACGGCGAGACCGAACAATGGCTCGATCTGTTCGGACTGGACGACTGACCGGTTCCACCGCAGACGGAGAGCTTCAGGGCCGGCGATGTGTGAGAATCAGAGGTCGATGGGTGAAATCCGAACCGGGCCTCGGGAGCGACTGGTCTTTCTCGATCTGGCGCGCGGTCTGGCGATCGTCTTCATGGTCCTTCAGCACGCAGTGCTCCTGTTCGCGACCGGGCAGGGCGAGGGCTTGGTCCTCGGCAAGATCGTGCTTCTGCTCGGCGGCGCGCCGGCAGCGCCGGTCTTCCTGTTCATCATGGGGATCTTCCTCGGTCGGCCCGACCGGAAAATCGGACGCGGCGTGCGGCGGGGGTTGAAGCTGATCGCCCTAGGGTATTTGTTGAATCTGTTGCGTTCGACGCTGCCCTCGCTCTTCACGGGGCCGGAGATTGCGTCCGCAACGGTTCCGGCTTCACCGCTCGCATCGTTCTGGGCGGTCGACATCCTGCAAATGGCCGGGCTGTCGTTCGTCCTTTTGACGTTGCTCAGGAGATATCTGCCGTTTCGATGGGTGTGGGCGATTCTCGCGGCGGCTGTCGCCTTCGTCTCCCCCTTGCTGTGGCATTGGGGCGGGCCGTCCGGAGTCTATGCACTGTGGGGCAACCGAGACGATGTGTTCTTTCCCCTGTTTCCTTGGGTTGCCTATCCTCTCGCCGGGATGGTCTACAACCCCTATGCGCTCGCGCAGGAAGGCCAAAGCACGGTGACCCACCGTAGCGCCGCGGTCGGTGCGTTGTTCTTTGCTGTCGGGGCCGCGACATTCTTCCTTCCTCGGGAGGGGCAGTTGGACCTTGGGCAGTACTTTCAGGACGGGCCTGGGGCACAGGTTGCCACGGTGGGCTTTGTTCTGGTCTGGTTGTCCTTCTGCCGACTCCTGGCGAGACGGCGGGCCGGTTCGGCCGGTTTGCGCCTGCTGAGCTTCTGGAGCCGCAACGTGACTGCCGTCTACTTTGTGCAATGGATTCTGTATGGCTGGGCGGTCCTGGTCATCGGCCGTAATCGCTATGGGAGCCCCATGGCAATGGGTGTGGCCACCGGGGTGCTGCTTGCTGCCCATGCGGTGGTCAAAGCATCTGTTGCGCGTGCGGGAAGAAGGCCGGACCCGCCTGACGGCTGCGCAGGGGGAGGTTCCACAGGCTCGCGCGAAGTGCCATCGGCTGGGAATTTTTGTTGCTCGACGGGACAAAAATCTGTATAAACAACTGCCTTTGATACGCCCGGGGCCGCAACAGGAGGAGAGAGGCCCCGCGTCTGACGGGTCCGCCTCCGGTCGGCGCACCGGACAGGACTCAAAGGCCGCCTACGCAGGGGGGTTTTTGAGCAGAGTTGTATCATTCATCCTTACCGAAAAATGGAGAAGCTATGAAGCGCAGAATGGTCACGATTGACGGAAACACGGCTCCCGCACACGTCGCGCACGCGACGAATGAAGTGATTGCGATCTACCCGATTACGCCGAGTTCGCCGATGGGCGAAATGTCCGATGACAAGACCGCCAGGAATACGCCGAATATCTGGGGAAGCGTGCCTTCCGTGACGGAAATGCAGTCGGAAGGCGGCGCGTCCGGCGCCGTTCACGGCGCGCTGGCGGCCGGGGCTCTGACGACGACTTTCACCGCCTCGCAAGGTCTGCTGCTGATGATCCCGAATATGTACAAGATCGCCGGTGAGCTGCTGCCGACTGTGTTTCACATCACCGCGCGTTCGCTGGCCTGCCAGGCCTTGTCCATTTTCGGCGATCATTCCGACGTGACCACCTGCCGCGAGACGGGCTTTGCGATGCTGGCCTCGGCCAACGTTCAGGAGGTGATGGATTTCGCGTTGATCGCTCAGCAGTCGACGCTAGCTTCGCGCGTGCCGTTCATGCACTTCTTCGACGGGTTCCGGACCAGCCACGAGATTCAGAAGGTCGAAGAGCTGACTTATGACGACATGCGGGCGATGATCGACGACGATCTGGTCGCGGCCCACAAGGCGCGGGCCCTTTCGCCCGACCGCCCGCTCCTGGGCGGAACCGCCCAGAACCCCGACGTCTACTTCCAGGGACGCGAAACCGTCAACAAGTTCTATCTGGCGGCGCCCCAGATCGTCCAGGATACGATGGACAAGTTCGCCAAGCTTGTCGGACGTCAGTACAAGCTCTTCGATTACGTCGGCGCGCCGGACGCCGAAAAGGTGATTATCATCATGGGCAGCGGTGCCGACACCGTTGAGGAGACGGTGGAGCATCTGACCAGCAAGGGCGAGAAAGTCGGCGTCGTGAAGGTGAGGCTGTATCGGCCCTTCAGCACCAGGCACCTGGTGGCGGTTCTGCCCAAGACGGTCAAGAAGATCGCGGTGCTGGACCGGACGAAGGAGCCCGGAGCTTTGGGCGAGCCGCTGTACCTGGACATCCGCACGGCGATCGGCGAAGCGATGTCGGACGGGATCGCCCCGTTTGAGAAGTACCCGGTGGTGGTGGGCGGCCGGTATGGCCTGGGCTCGAAGGAGTTCACGCCGGCGATGGTCAAGGCGGTCTACGACAACCTGGACGCGGCCAAGCCGAAGCGCAGCTTCACGGTCGGCATCATCGACGACGTGACCGGCACCAGTCTCGATGTCGACTCCTCGTTTGAGGTCCCCGCCGGCGGTCTCTATGCGGCCATGTTCTACGGGCTTGGCTCGGACGGCACCGTCGGCGCCAATCACAACTCGATCAAGATCATCGGCGAGAACACCGACAACTACGCCCAGGGCTATTTCGTCTACGACTCCAAGAAGGCCGGCGCGGTGACGATCTCGCATCTGCGTTTTGGAAAGAGGCGGATTCGCCGCCCATACCTGATCGCCAAGGCAGATTTCATCGCCTGTCACAATCCCAGCTTCCTCGAGAAGTACGATATGCTCGGCTCGGCCAAGGATGGCGCAACGTTCCTGTTGACCACCAGCCGCAAGCCCGACGAGGTCTGGGACACGCTGCCCAAGGAAATGCAGCAGCAGATGATCGACAAGAAGATGAAGTTCTACGTCATCGACGCGATTTCGCTGGCGGAGGAGCTCGGGCTCGGCGCCCGCATCAACGTGATCATGCAGACGGCATTCTTCAAGATCAGCAACATCATTCCGCTCGATGAGGCGCTCAAGGCGATCAAGGATGCGATCCAGCACAGCTACGGCAAGAAGGGCGAGAAGATCGTCCAGATGAACAATGCGGCGGTGGACCAGTCGTTGGACCGCGTCTATGAGGTGAAGGTGCCGGGCAAGGTCACCAGCACGTGGAGCCGCCCGCCGGTCGTTCCCGCCGACGCGCCCGAGTTCGTCCGAACGGTCACTGCCGAAATCATGGCGATGCGGGGCGATGCCATCCCCGTCAGCAAGATGCCGGTCGACGGCAAGTATCTGCTGGGCACCACGAAGTACGAAAAGCGCAACATCGCGGTCTACATCCCGGTCTGGGAGCCGGAGGTGTGCCTGCAATGCGGGATGTGCTCGCTGGTCTGCCCGCATGCGACGATCCGCGTCAAGGCGTACGACGCCAAGCACGCCAACGGCAACGCGCCGAAGGGCTTCAAGAGCATCGACGCCAAGGGCAAGGAGTTCCCGGGCATGAAGTTTACCGTTCAGGTTGCGCCGGAGGACTGCACCGGTTGCGGCGCCTGTGTGCAGACCTGTCCCGGGCGAGAGCGCGGCCCCGACAAGCAGCCGACGGGACGCAAGGCGATCAACATGGGACTCCAAGAGCCGATTCGCGACGCCGAACGGGCCAACTACGATTACTTCCTCTCGATCCCGCTGACCGATCGATCCCTGTTCAAGAACAACACCGTCAAAGGCAGCCAGTTGCTCGAACCGCTGTTCGAGTATTCGGGCGCTTGTGCCGGCTGTGGAGAGACGCCGTATGTCAAGCTGCTGACTCAGCTCTTCGGTGACCGTGCGATGATCGGCAATGCGACCGGATGCTCATCCATCTACGGCGGCAACCTGCCGACGACGCCGTACACCACGCGCGCCGACGGGCGCGGTCCGGCCTGGAGCAACAGCCTGTTCGAGGACAACGCCGAGTTTGCGATGGGCATGCGACTGACCGTCGACAAGTTCCGTCAATTGGCGCTGGAGCTGTTGGAGAAGGCGGCCCAGAAAGGCTGCGTCGACAAGGGCCTGGCGGCCGAGGTCCGTGCCGCGGCGCTGGCCGACGATCCGGAACAAGAGGCGATCGAAAAGCAGCGTTCGCGCGTCGACCAGCTTAAGAGCCAGGCGGGCAAGAGCAATTGCCCCGAGTGCAAGCGGCTGCTCAGTGTGGCCGACTACCTCGTCCGCAAGAGCGTCTGGGCGGTGGGCGGCGACGGCTGGGCCTATGACATCGGCTACGGCGGCATGGACCACGTCCTCGCCAGCGGCGTCAACGTCAACGTGCTCGTGCTCGATACCGAGGTCTACTCGAACACCGGCGGCCAGATGTCCAAGTCGACGCCGAGGGCGGCCGTCGCCAAGTTCGCGGCGGCCGGCAAGCCCGCTCCGAAGAAAGACATGGGCCTGCTGGCGATGACCTACGGTAATATCTTCGTCGCCAAGGTCGCGCTCGGCGCCAATCCCGCGCAAACGGTCAAGGCCTTCGTCGAGGCCGAGGCCTATCCGGGACCCTCGCTGATTCTGGCCTATTCCCACTGCATTGCCCACGGGATCAACATGACGACAGGCATGGAAGAGCAGAAGAAGGCGGTGGCCTGCGGGCACTGGCCGCTGTACCGCTTCGATCCGCGTCTGAAAGAGGCCGGCAAGAACCCGCTGCAGCTCGATTCGAAGGCGCCGACAATGGCCTTCGATGAGTATGCCTACGGCGAGAACCGCTATCGGTCGCTGAAGCAGACCAAGCCGGAAGCGGCCGCCGTGCTGATGAAGCTGGCCAATCGTGATGCGGCTGACCGATACACGTTGATGGAGCAACTGGCGAATCTGAAGTGCGGGCAAGGCGAAAAAGGGGCGTGACGGCCTCGATACCAGACGCCGAATCCCACGGTGGGGAAATGGTATGTTCAAAACGGTTCGAACACGTGCAGTGCTGATTGGATTGGCGGCATCGATGTTGACCGGGTGTAGCCGGCCGGTGGTCCGGAGTCCTCAAGCGGACAGCAGCGCCGACCCGCTGGCGGTCAGTCCGGATCGGGAGGCGTTGGCGCGGGCGGTTCCGCCGGACTACGTCATGTCCATTCTGAACGCCTCGGGCGGAATCTCGGCCTGGGCCGAGAACCGGCGGCTTCGCGCCGTCGGCGTGGTTAAGATCTACCGGCCCGACAACAGCTTCTACCTGACCGAACACGACTTCGAAGTCTATCCGTGGTCGAATGCCGTTCGGATCACGGCCAGCGAGCCGCGCGGCAAGTTCGCGTGGAAGATGGTGGCTGGGCGATACGAGATGCTCGAAGGTTCGACGGGGGCGGACGTCTCGCCTCTGGCGGGACTGTATGCCGCATACGCCGATGCCTTCCTGCAGATTGTCACCGCGCCGGTGCGCCTGCTGGATCAGGGCAACCAGTTGCATCGCGAGCCGGTCCCGTTCCGGATGAACGGCCAGTGGTATGAGAGGATCGAGGTCAAGTTCGGACCTGGAACGGTGGCGGTCGAGAGAGCCGGCCAGACCGATGTGCAGACGTCGCAGCCGTATTGGACCGACGCGGTTCTATTCCTGAATCGGGCCAGCTCTCTGATCGACATGGTCTGGCTGAGCAACGTATCGCGGCAGGAATACGTGACGGTGCGTGGATACAACTACTCGGATGTCGAATCCATCGGGATTCGCGTTCCCTCCAAGGTGGAGATCTTCCGGGCCAGGCCGGACAGCACGGTCCAGGATCGTCTGGCGCAGATTGACATCAGAGGAAAATAGCCGCGGAGCTGGCTGTTGGCCCGCTGATGCTGTCGGTGGGCCAACGGCTGCCTTCGGGCAAGGGCAGCAGCGTCGGTTTGTGGCGATGTGATCTGTGCTGTGCGCTGCGCCTCGGCAGCCATTCGCTTGTCCTCCTTGGTTCCTTCTCCCTCGCGGGGTGTCTGCAGCGCCTTCGGCAAACCGCGTTGCGTCACCTGCCCATGCGAACTATCATGAGGCCGAAGCCGTACGGTACAGTGTCTCGTGCGGGTCCATTTTCCTGGGCGGCGCTGCGGCGTCTGAACGGTGCTGATGGCTACAAGGACCACAATCTGGCTGGTTTTCGTAAGCGTTCTTGTCGGTACGGTGGCGGCGTTCTTTGCTCTGCGAGCGTGGGTCGATCCGTTGGCCGCATCTTCATCGCATGCGGGTGAAGGCGCAGCGCCTCCGGCCGTCCGCGACGATGGCACCGCCTGGACAATGTTCGGAGCCGGACCGGGCCTCGTGGGACAAGCGGCGACGCAACTGCCCGATTCGCTATCGGTCCTATGGAAGTTCAAGACGGGAGCCGAGGTCAAATCGTCCGCCGCCGTCGCCGGGGGACGCGCTTTCGTCGGTTCTTCCGATGCGAACGTCTACGCGATCGATCTGCACAACGGCCAGAAGCTGTGGTCATATGCGACCGGTGACGCGGTTGAATCATCGCCTTGTCTGATGGAGGGCGTCGTGTTCGTCGGTTCCTCCGATGGGTTTCTGTACGCGCTGGACGCCATGACGGGACAGCTCAAGTGGAAGTACGAAACCAACGGCGAGATTCTCAGCGCGCCGAACTGGACCCGTTCTCCCGACGGACGCCAGACCTGGATTCTGGTCGGCAGCTATGACAATCGCCTGCATTGCGTCCACGCCGAGAGCGGCCAGGCTGTCTGGACATACGAAACCAATAACTACATCAATGGCGCGCCTGCGGTGGCGGACGGTCAATGTGTGTTCGGCGGATGCGACGCGATGATCCACGCCGTCTCGCTGGCCGACGGCGCCAGAGTGGCCGAGATCGACACGGGCTCCTACATCGCCGCCTCGGCGGCCTTCCTGGACGGTCAGGTGTACGTAGGCAATTACGACAACGTCTTTCTGCGGGCCGACGTCGACAAGGGCGAGATCGTCTGGAGGTTCGCCGAGAGCGAATCGCCCATCTTCTCATCGGCGGCAGTCGCGGGGGACCGGGTGATCTTCGGGAGCCGCGACAACCACGTCTACGCGCTGCGACGTGACAACGGGCAGCGCCTCTGGGCGTTCAAGACGCTGGGCGAGGTGGACAGCTCGCCAGCGGTCTGCGGCGACAAGGTCGTCGTCGGCTCGGGCGACGGACGCCTCTACATGCTGCGTCTGTCCGACGGCAGGCAGGTCTGGTCGTATGAGATCGGCCGGCCCATCGTCTCGTCGCCGGCAGTGGCCCAGGGCGTGGTCGTGATCGGCTGCGACGATGGGACCGTGTACGCATTCGGCGCCGCGGCGCCGATCAGGGGGACCGCGCGATGAGGATCGTTCAGATCAGTCCCGGCTCGGGCGACAACTTCTACTGTGAGAATTGCTTGCGTGATGCAGCACTCGTGCGTGCCATGCGTCGGCGCGACCACGATGTGCTCATGGTTCCGCTGTACCTGCCCTTGCAGGCGGACAAGACCGAGCCGGTGAGCAATGCGCCGCTCTTCTTCGGCGGTGTCAACGTGTTCCTCCAGCAGAAGTTCGCGCTGTTTCGCAAGACGCCGCGGTGGATCGACAAGCTGTTCGATTCGCGCAAGCTCCTGAACTGGGCGGCGCGCAAGGCGGGCATGACCAACGCGCGCGACCTGGGCGAAACGACAATCTCCATGCTCGAAGGCGAGGACGGGCGCCAGGTGAAGGAGCTCGATCGCCTCGTGGACTGGTTCGTGGAGACGCAGCACGACCCAGGCGTCGTTTGTCTATCCAATATCCTGCTTGGAGGGCTGACCCGCCGGATCAAGGACCGGCTGCGGGTCCCCGTCGTCTGTCTGTTGCAGGACGAAGATGGTTTTCTCGACGGCCTGACCAGCCCCTACGCCGAGCGGGCCTGGGAGATCGTTCGCCGCCGAGCGCGTGACATCGACGGCTTCATCGCCGTCAGTACGTATTTCGCGCAGACGATGCAGAAGCGGCTCGACGTGAAAGAGGAGCGGATGCACGTTGTACACATGGGCATCGATCTGAACAACTACGCGCCGTCGCCGACCGCTCCATCCGTGCCGACGATTGGCTTTCTTTCGCGGATGTGCCCGGAGCGGGGTCTCGAAACGCTCGTCGATGCGTTTATCGTACTGAAGCGCCGCGGCGGTTTTCAGTCGATTCGGCTGCAGATCTCCGGCGGACGCAGTGCCGCCGACGAGCCGTTCATCCGGCGATTGCAGGACAAACTGCATGCGGCCGGTGTGCGGGACAACGTCGATTTTCTGGACTCGTTCGATCAGGACGCGAGGCTGGCTTTTCTGCAGAGCCTCTCCGTGTTGTCGGTGCCGGAGCGGGACCCGGTGGCGTACGGCCTGTACGTGCTGGAGTCTCTGGCGATGGGCGTGCCTGTTGTAGAGCCGGCGATCGGGTGTTTCCCCGAGACCATTGAGATGACCGGCGGAGGTGTGCTGTACACGCCCGGCTCGCCGGAAGCGCTGGCCGATGCAATTGCACCGCTGCTGCGGGACCCGGAGGCCGCACGAAGGCTCGGTGAAGAAGGTCGCCAGGGCGTCCGCCGGGCATTCGACGTCGAAGAGACCGCGCGGAAGATGGCGGAGACATGCGAACAGATTGCCCAACGAGCCAAGCGAGGAAAATGATGGTTGAGTTGGTCGATGTGACGAAGGACTACGAAGGGTCGGGCCCCGGGACCGCTGTCCGTGTGCTCAAGGGCATTCGCCTGAAGATCGACCGGGGTCGGGCGGTGGTTATCGTCGGGCCCTCCGGCAGCGGCAAGAGCACGCTGCTGAACATCATCGGCGGTCTCGATCATCCGACCGGGGGCCAGGTGCTTCTCGATGGGCGCGACCTCGCCAGGCTCACGGACCACGAACTGGCGCACGTGCGCAACCGTGATATCGGTTTCATCTTCCAGTTGCATCACCTGTTGCCGCAGTGCACGGTTCTGGAGAACGTCTTGATCCCGACCCTGGCGAGCGCCGACGGCAGAACGTCGCGGGCCCTGCGACAGCGAGCCGAGTCGCTGCTCGATCGCGTGGGCCTGAAGGATCGCATGCGACACCGCCCGGGCGAGCTGTCCGGTGGCCAGCGGCAGCGCGTCGCCGTGGCCCGGGCGCTGGTCAATCAGCCCAAACTGCTGCTGGCCGACGAACCGACCGGCTCGCTCGACGAGGCGACCTCGGACGGCATCGCCGATCTGCTCGTTCAGCTCAATCGCGACGAGGGCGTGACACTGATCGCCGTGACGCATTCGCAGAAGCTGGCGTCCCGCATTGGGGACGTCATGGAGTTGCGAGGCGGCGTCCTGGCCGACAGGAGCGAGCCATGAGTCTGCGGCAACTGGTGGCGCGGAGTCTGCGGTTCTACTGGCGGACCAACGCCGCGGTCTTGCTCGCGGTCGTGGTCGCCACGGGAACGTTGACCGGTGCGATGGCGGTCGGCGATTCGGTCCGGTATACGTTGCGACGAACGCAGGAGGCTCGTCTGGGCCGGACGGAATTCGCTATCGTCCCGCAGGATCGCTATTTCCGCGCGGCGCTGGCCGACGATCTGGCGAAGGAGTTGAAGGGTCTGTTCGCGCCCGCCTTGCAGGTTTCGGGAATCATCACCAACGACGATGGCTCTCGTCGAGTCAATCGTGTGGAGGTCCTCGGCGTCGACGACCGATTCTACGAGATTGGCCATGCCACGATTCCCGTAGACGCCAACCAAACTGATACGCTCGTTATCGGCGAAGCGGTGGCCGAGAAGCTGGGCGTCTCGGTCGGCGACGAGGTGGTGCTTCGCATCGAGAAGCCCGGCCTGATGCCGCGCGATGTCCCGCTGGCGTCCGATGCGGACCGAACCGCCGCGTTTCGTCTGCGGGTGCAGGCGATTGCGGGCGATGCGGCCTTCGGACGTTTCGACCTCCGGGCCAATCAGACCGCTCCGTCGAACGTCTTTGTGCCTCTGGCCTGGCTGGGCGAGCGGATCGAGCAGCCGGGCCGCGCCAACGTCCTGCTGGCGGCGGAACTCGACAAGATCGTCACTGCCGAACAGCTCAACGCATCGCTTCAGAGGTGCTGGAAGCTCGCAGACGCGGATCTGGAGCTGCGCCGTCTTGAAGCGACGCAGACCCTCGAATTGCGGAGTCGGCGTATCTTCATCGAGAACGGTATCGGTGTCGAGGCCCTGAAGATCGCCGACGGTGCGGCGGGCGTCCTGACGTATTTCGTCAACGCGATTCGTCTGGGAGAGAAAGCCACGCCGTATTCGATGGTGACGGCCGTCGGCCTGGGCTCGGACGCTGGGGCGTTTCTTCCGCCCGGCATGGGAACCGACGAGATCGTCATCAACCAATGGCTGGCCGACGATTTGGGCGCGACGGTGGGCGATTCCGTCGAGCTGGTGTATTACCTGGTCGGACCGATGCGGCAGTTGTACGAGCGGATGGGCACGTTCAAGGTTGTCGCGATCGTCCCGTTGGAGGGCGCCGCGGTCGATCCGAACCTGATGCCCGATTTCCCCGGATTGGCGGATGTAGACAACTGCCGCGACTGGGAGGCCGGTATTCCGATCGATCTGGATAAGATAAGGCCCAAAGACGAAGCCTACTGGGACGCGTACCGGGGAACGCCCAAGGCATTCATCCCCTTGGGCACGGGCCAGGCGCTCTGGGGCAATCGCTACGGCAATCTCACCGCGGTACGCTACCCATGGCACGCCGGACTCGACAACCAGATCGGGGCGGACCTGACCGCCAAAATCGATCCGGCGACGGCGGGCCTGTTCTTTCAGCCGGTTCAGTTGCGCGGGCTCCAGGCCCGACGGGACGGGACCGACTTCGGCCAGCTCTTCCTCGGCCTGAGCATGTTCCTGATTGCCTCGGCGGTCATCCTGACGGGTCTGCTCTTCGTCTTCGGCGTGGAAAGCCGCTGCGAGCAGGTGGGCCTGCTGCTGGCGGTTGGGCTACCTGCGGCGCGCGTCAAGCGACTGCTCGTCGCCGAAGGGGGTCTTGTGGCGCTGGCCGGAGCGGTGGTCGGCGTCGGCGCGGGCCTGCTCTATACGCGATTGCTGCTCTACGGACTCTCGACTTCGTGGAGTGGCGCCGTGGCGGGGACGGACATTCACTTCCACGCCGAGCCGGCGACACTTCTGCTCGGCGGCATGGGAGGCCTGCTGGCGGCTCTGCTGGCCATCTGGTTTACCATTCGCCGACACGTGTCGCATTCTCCCCGACAACTGATGAGCGGCAACCTCGAAGTGTCCCAGTCGCGCAGCGCCTCGTGGTCACGCGGACGATGGGGTTTGGCGCTGGCGGTGGCGTCGTTTGTCACCGTGGCGATCTTCCTGGCGGTGATGGGAGGGGGCAACAGCCAGGCGGTCGCAGGGCTGTTCTTCGGCGCCGGTGCATTGCTGCTGCTGGGCGGGCTGGGCCTGTCCCAGGCCCTGCTGCGGATCGTCGCTGGTGGCTCGACCCGGCCCATGGTTTCCCTGGGCGGTCTGGGATTCCGCAACATGGCCCGGCGGAGCGGCCGGAGCTTGGCGATTGTCGGTCTGTTGGCGTGCGGCGTCTTCATGGTCGTTGCGGTCGGCGCCAACCGGCACGACCCGATGGCACAGCCCCAGAGCAGGGGCTCGGGGACGGGAGGATTTGCCTTCTACGGCGAGACCTCCGTCCCGATTCTTCACGACCTGAACACGAAGGAAGGACGCGATGCCTTGGGCCTGGGTCGCGACGACCTGGAAGGGGTGGAGGTGGTTCAACTCCGCGTGCACGAAGGGGATGACGCCAGTTGCCTGAACCTCAATCGGGCGCAACAGCCTCGCTTGCTGGGCGTTCGATCGCAGGAATTGAGCCGGCGCGAAGCATTCAAGTTCTCGCAGATCATCGACGCAGGACAGCAGGAGGAAGGCTGGGACCTGCTGCGGATGGACCTGGAGGCCGGGTCGGTGCCGGCCCTCGGCGACTATCCCACGGTTTTCTGGGGCCTGGGCAAGAACATCGGTGACGAATTGGAGTATAGTGACGAGAGGGGGCGGGTGCTTCGCGTGCGCATTGTAGGCATGCTCGAAAGCTCCGTCCTCCAGGGCAGCCTTGTCATTGCCGAGAACGAGTTCATGGCGCGGTTCCCGTCGGAGTCGGGGTATCGCGCGTTCCTGATCGATGCTCCGTCCGAGAAGGTTGCGGCGGTCGAACAGACCCTGACATCGGGCTTGAGGGACTTTGGTCTGGTTCTAACGCCGACGGTCGAGCGGCTGGCCGCCTTCAGTGCAGTGGAGAATACGTACCTGTCGATCTTCACGGCCCTGGGCGGTCTGGGCCTGCTGCTCGGCAGCGTCGGTCTGGGTCTGGTGGTTCTTCGCAACATGCTGGAACGGCGGGGCGAGTTGGCCATGCTCCGGGCGGTTGGTTTTGATCGCAAAACGTTGCAGCGTATGATATTCTACGAGCATTGGGGTCTGGTGCTGTCCGGATTGCTCTGTGGTGTGGTCGCGGCCCTGGTAGCTGTGGTTCCGGCACTGCAATCGTCGCCCGGGCAAATTCCCTTTGTCTGGCTGGCCTTGACCGTGGCAGGGATTGGCGTCCTCAGCGGTCTGTGGGTGTGGATCGCCGGGACGGCGGCCCTGCATGGGGCGCTGCTCGATGCGCTCAGAACGGAATAGCCGCGAATCGCTGACGGGTCGCGTATGAGAAAAGCCGCTATCGCCGACATCGTGCCGATGGGGTTTGCCGTCGCGGGTGTCGTCTGTCTGCTGTACCTCTGGATCAGCGCCGATGCGGCGCCGCAATTGGAGCTGCGCATTCCCGTCGAATCTGATGTCGCTGGACCAGCGGCCGGCCAGGAAGATGTCCTGGCGAAGGCGGAATTGACGACCTACGATGGGCAGCCGGCCGACCTGCCCGGTGCGTGGCCCCAATTTCGAGGGCCGAATCTCGATGCGATCGGCAAGGTCGATGTCACGCTGGCTCGCCAATGGCCTGCTGAGGGTCCGCCGGTGCTGTGGTCGCTCGATTTGGGCGAAGGGTACTCCGGCGCGGCGATTCGCGACGGCAGGATCTTCGTCGCCGACTACGACCAGCAGAAGCAGGGCGATGCGATTCGCTGCTTTTCCCTGGCCGACGGGAAGGAAATCTGGCGGTACTTTTATCCCGTCAAGGTCAAACGCAATCACGGGATGAGCCGGACCGTTCCGGCCGTTACCGACAAGAACGTCGTCACGATGGGACCGAAATGTCACGTTGCCTGCCTCGACGTGGCGACGGGCAAGCTCCACTGGTTTCTCGACCTGGTCAAGGACTACGGCGCCAAGGTGCCCGCCTGGTACGCGGGGCAGTGCCCGCTGATCGAAGACGGCAAGGTCATCCTCGGCGTGGGCGGCGCATCCCTGATTCTGGCGGTGGACATCGAGACCGGCAACGCGGTCTGGGAATCCCCGAATCCGAAGAAGTGGGAGATGACCCACTCGTCCATCGTGCCGGTCGAATTCGCCGGCACGCGGATGTACGTCTGGTGCGCCAGCGGCGGCGTCGTCGGCGTCTCGGCTGAGGACGGGAAGGTGCTGTGGGAAACGCCGGAATGGCAGATTCGCATCGCCAATGTCCCCACCCCCGTCCCGGTGGGCGAGGGACGTCTGTTCCTTTCGGGCGGCTACAATGCCGGTGCGATGATGCTGAAGCTGGCTATGCAGAACGAGCAGATCGTGCCGGAGATCGAATTCCGTCTTCCACCGGAGGTGTTTGGATCGCCTCAGCACACGCCGATCCTCTACGAAGGCCACATCTATGGCGTCCGTCCGGACGAGCAGCTCGTTTGCCTGGACCTCGAAGGCAACGTGGTCTGGACCAGCGGCAGTACGCACAAGTTCGGGCTGGGACCCTTCACGATCATCAACGATTTCCTCTACGTCATGGACGATCATGGGCTGCTGACGCTGGCGGAGGCGACGCCGGCAGGCTTCGCGCTGTTGGCTCAGGCGGACGTCCTCGAAGGGATCGACTCCTGGGGTCCGATGGCAGTTGCGGGCAACCGGTTGCTGCTGCGCGATCTGACGAAGATGGTGTGCCTGGACATTGCCGCGCGGTAGAGCGGCGGCGTTGAACGGCGGGCGTAGCTCTGTTACAATCCCGACGTTTGCGACGACGGATAGACAAGGATACGAGAGGCACGATGAATCAGCCGCAAGGCAAGACGGATTCCGGCGTCGTCATCGGCGCGCTGATCGGCACGGCGGTGCTGGTCGCAATCGGCGCGCTGCTCCTGGTCGATTCGACCGGGCGCGGCGGCAGCGGTCTGAGCGACGCGTATGAGCTGGACGCTGTGAAGATGGCGCGTTTCGATCCGAACCTGATCGCCTGCCACGAAGTCGAGCCGGCCATCGCGACTGGTTTCGCGAGGTCGCGCGCCTTGACGCTCGATGGCGAGGGGCGGTTGTATATCGCCGGCGACAAGGCCGTGCACGTGCTGAGTGCCGAAGGCACGCTGGAACGCGTGATCGCGGTCTCGGGAGAGCCTCGATGCGTAGCCGTCTCGTCGGAGGGTCGGATTTACGTTGGGTTGAGGAATCGCGTCGAGGTCTTCGATGCGGCGGGCGAGCGCCTTGCGGCCTGGGAGCCGCTGGGCGACCGGTCGTTTCTGTCGAGCATCCTCGTGGCCGGAGACAGCGTGTTTGTCGCCGATGCCGGAAACGCCGTGGTGCAGCGGTATGACAAGACGGGAAAAGCGATCAACCGCATCGGCGAGAAGGACCCCACGCGCGACATCCCGGGCTTTCTTGTGCCGAGCCCGTACTTCGATCTTGCCCTGGCGCCGGATGGACTGCTTCGCGTCGTCAGTCCCGGACGCACACGCGTCGAAGCGTACACTTTCGATGGCGACCTCGAGTTCGCCTGGGGCGAAAACAGCATTCGTATCCATGGTTTCTGCGGCTGCTGCAATCCGGTCAACATCGCCATGTTGCCCGATGGCCGGTACGTGACCGCCGAGAAAGGTCTGATTCGCGTGAAGATCTACGATGCTGATGGGACGTTTCAGAGCGTCGTCGCCGGTCCGGATCAATTGGTCGAGGGAGGCGCCGCTCGCGTTTTCGAGAACGCCGAGGATGCCGAGGCCAGCGGGTTCGACGTTGCGGTCGACGCTGCCGGTCGGATCTTCGTGCTCGACACGATAGAGAATAAGGTCCGAGTCTTCGTGGAGAACCAGAAAGGTCGATCCGAGTGAGCCGCTTGTCACCAACACAGAGCAGACGCGAGTTCTTTGCCGGCGCGCTGCGCTACGGAGCGCTGGGCGGTCTGGCGGCAGCAGGGGCCCTGGCCGTCGCCAAGAGGCGCCGCCTGATCCGAGAGGGCCGGTGCATTAACGAGGGGTTGTGCCTCGGATGTGCGGCTTACCACGGCTGCAACCTTCCTGCGGCGTTGAATGCGAAACGATCTCTGGAACGAGGTGAGCATGGTCCAGCGAAATGACGATGTCACGCGCCGTCGCTTCCTGCGCGACGGCCTGTGGGGGGCCTGCCTGGCCGGAATCGGCGGCGTGGCGGGTTACGCTGCTCACAAGAGCCAGAGGACCGACTGGGTCTGGCAGATCGATCCATACAAGTGCATTGCCTGCGGGAACTGCGCGACCTACTGCGTGCTCGAAGAGTCGGCGGTCAAGTGCACGCACGTGCACGCGATCTGCGGCTACTGCAAGATCTGCTTCGGGTTCTTCGATCCGGAGCCGTACCAGATCAACGAAGGCGCCGAGAATCAGATGTGTCCCACCGGCGCCATCCGGCGCAAGTACGTCGAAGATCCATACTACGAATACACAATCGACGAACCGTTGTGCAACGGATGCGGCAAGTGCGTCAAGGGATGCAACGCGTTCGGCAACGGCTCGCTGTTCCTGCAGGTGCGTCATGACTTGTGCGTGAACTGCAACCAGTGTGCGATCGCGGCGGCCTGCCCGTCGCAGGCGTTCCGGCGTGCTCCGGCCGACCATCCCTATCTGCTCAAGAGTGTGGATCACGCCTGATGACACGTTCGAGCCATACCCTCATCTTATTTGCGGTTCTGCTTGCGACGGGCGCGGCGGCGTTCGGATTGGAGCGGTTTCCTCCGCCCCAGTTCGAAACGGACTATGTCCGGCCCACAACGACGGTGCCGAACCCGCCGCAGGGCTTCTGGGAGTACATCGATGCCGGCGTTCTGATCGTTACCCTGTTCCTGGCGACGTATCTGATCTTGCGAAAGCGCAGCCGCAGGTGGATCTTCGCGCTGATGCTCTTCAGTCTGGTGTATTTCGGGTTCTTCCGCAAGGGATGCGTCTGTTCCGTCGGCGCCGTTCAGAACGTGACCCTCACGGCGTTTGACTCGACCTATGCGGTTCCCATCGCGGTGCTGATGTTCTTCGCGTTGCCCCTGGTGTTCACGCTGTTCTTCGGGCGAGTCTTCTGCGGGGCGGTCTGCCCGCTTGGAGCGATTCAGGACGCCGTGTTGATCCATCCCGTCCGCGTGCCGCGATGGCTGGAGAGCGGGCTTCGTCTGATTGCGTACCTCTATCTGGGCGCCGGCGTGCTCTTTGCCGCCATGGGGGCGATGTTCATCATCTGTCGTTACGATCCGTTCGTCGGTTTCTTCCGGTTCGGGGGCAACTGGAACATCCTCGTTCTCGGTGGGTGCCTGCTGCTGATCGGGGTGTTCGTGGGCCGGCCGTACTGCCGCTTCCTCTGTCCGTACGGTGTGATTCTGCGGCAACTGTCGCGCCTGTCCCGCTGGCGTGTTACGATCACGCCGACCGACTGCATCCAATGCCGGCTCTGTGAAGACGCCTGTCCTTTCGGCGCGATCCGCAAGCCGACCGAGCCGTGGCCGGCGAAAGAATACAGGGTCGCCAAAGCGCGATTGGCCTTCTTCCTCGTGCTGCTGCCCGTCTTGATCGGCGCCGGCGGTTGGGCTGGATACGAGTTGCGCGGCTGGCTGGCGCAGATTCATCCGCAGGTCCGTCTGGCTCAGCGCATCTACCTGGAGGAGAATGCACAGGTCGAGGGCACCACGGACGCCAGCGACGCCTTCCGTGCGACGGGAAGGCCGAGCCCAGAGCTGTACAGCGAGGCGACGCTGCTTCGCGACCGATTCGGCATTGGAGGCGTCCTGTTCGGCGCTTTCGTCGGGCTGGTGATCGGAGGCAAGCTGCTTTCGCTTTCGGTCAAGCGACGACGCACCGACTACGAGGCGGACCGCGCAAGCTGTCTGGCCTGCGGTCGATGCTACGAATACTGCCCCAAAGAGCATGAGCGATGGAAGAACCGCAAAGAGAGGTTGGGGAGGTCCTGATGACGGGCGCGCCGCCGCAGATTCCTGCCAACGAGCCGGCCCTTGGATACCGGACCGCTCGCACGACGGCCAAGGTCGCCGGCGTGTTCTCGGTGGTCTTCTTGGTGCTGCTCGTCGCCAACTTCATCGGCACCAGCGTGATCGGGCCGCGGCGAGAGAACCACTTGGCCGCGATGAAGGCGGCGCTTCGCGAAGGCGAGGCGACGGACGAGAAGTTGTCGGAGATTCGTCAGTTGGACCTTCGGATTCGACGCAACCGAATCTGGCGGCTGGATTTCGCGCACAAAACCGGCCATGCCCTTCTGGCGAGTATCGTCGTGTTCTTTGTCGCCGGCAAGCTGGCGCGCGTTCTGAACAAGCGGCTCCCGAGACCCGAGCATGCTCCGGACGTCGGTGTCGAGCAGATTCGCGAGGCCCGCGGTGCCCGCTGGACGGTGACCGCCGGCTTGGTCATCCTGGGGGGCATCGTCGCGCTGCTTGTGATAAACGAGGCGCCCCTGGCTTTCGTCGTCGCCAGCGGAACGGAGCCTTCTCCTGTCGCGGCCGTGGAGCCCAACGAAACGGGGCCTTCCTATGCGTCGATGGAAGAGAAGCGCGTGCAGTGGCACCGCTTCCGCGGTCCGGGCGGGGGTGGCGTGAGCCTGTTCACCAACATCCCCACCGAGTGGGACGGCAAGACCGGCAAGGGCATCGCGTGGAAGTCTCCGGTGCCGCTGGCTGGAAACAACTCGCCTGTCGTGTGGAACGACCGCATCTTTCTCAGCGGCGCGACGGAGACCAAGCAGGAGGTCTACTGCTACGATGCCGTTTCGGGCCGGCTGCTCTGGACGGGCGATGTCCCGATCTCTCCGGCGGTTGCTGCGGCCGAACTCAATCCCATGGAGGACACCGGCCGCTCCGCTTCGACCATGGCCACCGACGGCAGGCGGGTCTATGCGATCTTCGTGACCGGTGACATCGCTGCCTTCGACTTTGGCGGCCGCCGGCTCTGGTACAAGAGCCTGGGCGTGCCGGACAGCGCCTATGGCTACGCGTCCTCGCTGGAGACGTACGAGGATCGCGTAATCGTCCAGTACGATCAGGGCGACGGCAGCGAGGACAAGTCCCGCCTTTATGCGCTGGACGGCGCTTCGGGCCGGATCGTGTGGGAAGCCAAGCGGGAAGTACCGAACTCGTGGACCTCGCCGATCGTGGTGGAGGTCGAAGGCAAGTCGCAACTGATCACTCTGACCGATCCCTGGTTGCTGGCCAACAACCCGGCCGACGGCGCCGAGATATGGCGGGCCGAGTGTGCCGGCGGCGACGTGGCGCCCTCGCCGATCTACGCGGGTGGCCTGGTGCTGGCGATCGAGCCGTACAGTCACCTGATCGCGATCAAGCCCACGGGACAGGGCAACGTCACCGAGACCCACGTCGCCTGGACCATGGACGAAGGCGGCCCGGACATTTGCAGCCCGGTCGGCAATGACCAGTACGTGTACCTTCTCGAGGGCCAGGGGCTGCTGATCTGCTGCAGCGTTGCCGACGGCAAGAAGGTCTTCGATCACGACCTGCGGACCGACTTTGTGGCCTCGCCGAGCATCGTGGGCGACAAGATCTATCTCCTCGACGCCGAGGGAGTCATGCACATCGGTCAGGTGGGTCCCGAATACAAGGAGCTGGCGAAATGCGAGTTGGGTGAGAAATGCCACGCGTCGCCGGCCTTTGTGGACGGGCGCATCTATATTCGCAGCCTGGAGAATCTGTGGTGCATCGGCGGACCGACCGCCGTCGGAAAAGCAGACTGATCGAGCTACTATGGAAGAACTGGATCTGAAATTTGTCGATCAAACCGTCGATCGCGTCGGCACGGGCGCCGAGAAGGTGCTGGAGATTCTCCAGGCCCTTCAGACGCACTACGGCTATCTCCCCACCGAGGCGCTCCAGCGGGTCTGCGAACTGACGGAGATCGCGCCGGCGACAATCACCGGCGTCTCGACCTTCTACGACCAGTTCCGCCACCGGCCGGCGGGCCGGCACATCATTCACGTGTGCGTGGGCACCGCCTGTCACGTCAAGGGCGCCGACCAGGTGTACGACGAGTTTCTTCGCTATCTCAGCATTCCCGACGGTGAAGACACCGATGCGCAGAAGCTGTTCACCGTCGAAAAGATCGCGTGCCTGGGCTGTTGTACGCTGGCTCCGGCGGTGCAGATCGACGACGTGACGTATGGCCACCTGACGCGCGAGACGGTCCCCAAGGTGCTGAGTGACTTTCTCAAACACACCGAAGCCAAGGCTGCTCACCCCAGGAAGCGCCGGCGCAAGTGGAAGGCCGGCGCCGTCGGCGAGCTGCGCGTCGGGCTCGGTTCCTGTTGCGTTGCGCGCGGCAGCGGACGACTCAACGAGGCGCTCGACAAGGCCCTGGCCGAGACGGGCGTCAAGGTGCCCGTCAAACGCGTCGGTTGCGTGGGCATGTGCCACCAGACGCCTCTATTGGAGGTGGTCCTGCCGAGCGGGGAGTCGTCTCTCTACGCGAGGGTCCAGCCCGAGGACGCCAAGGCCATCGTCCTGAGGCACTTCGGCGCGCGGGGTCCCGTCCGGAAGGTGCGGACGAAAGTCTCCGGGGTGCTCGACCGTCTGCTGACCGACGAGAACTCCGAACCGGTGACACGCTACTCGATCCACGTTCGCGACCGGGCGGTGTCGGATTTCCTGGGCCATCAGATTCACATCGCCACCGAGCACTGCGGGCACATCGACCCGACCGATCTCGACGAATACCTGGCCCACGGCGGATTCCAGGCGCTCCAGAAGAGCCTTCGCGAGTTCGGGCCGGAGGATGTGATTGCCCAGATCGAAAGAAGCGGCCTGCGGGGGCGGGGCGGCGCTGGCTTCCCGACGCACCTGAAGTGGTCAGCGGTCCGCGCGCAGGAGGCGGAGGTCAAGTACGTCGTCTGCAACGGCGATGAAGGCGACCCGGGCGCGTTCATGGACCGGATGCTGATGGAGTCGTATCCGTATCGGATTCTCGAAGGAATGGTCATTGCGGCCCGCTGCGTCGGCGCGAAGGAAGGATTCCTCTACATTCGTGCGGAGTACCCGCTGGCGATCAAGCGGGTCAGCGAGGCGATCGAAAAGTGCGTCGAGCGTGGTTTCCTCGGCGACAATATCGTGGGCAGCGACTTCTCGCTGCGCCTGAAGATCGTCGCGGGCGCCGGCGCGTTCGTTTGCGGCGAAGAAACTGCTCTGATGGCGAGCATCGAGGGTCGTCGCGGCATGCCCAAGCTGCGACCGCCATACCCGGCGGTGAAGGGGCTGTGGTCCCGACCCACGCTGATCAACAACGTCGAAACCTATGCGGCGGTGTCCTGGATCCTGCGCAACGGCGCCGACGCCTACGCCGCCATCGGCACAGACAAGAGCAAGGGCACGAAGGTCTTCGCATTGGCGGGCAAGGTCGCACGCGGCGGCCTGATCGAAGTGCCGATGGGCACCTCGATCCGCCAGATCGTCGATGAGATCGGAGGCGGGGTCGCCGGCGGCCTCAGGTTCAAGGCGGTTCAGGTGGGCGGTCCCTCGGGCGGATGCATTCCCGTCGGTTCGGACAATCTCTCGGTCGACTACGAATCGCTGACCGCCGCCGGGGCGATGATGGGCTCGGGCGGCCTGGTCGTGCTGGACGAGACCGACTGCATGGTCGACATCGCACGGTATTTCCTGCAATTCACCCAGAACCAGTCGTGCGGCAAGTGCACCTTCTGTCGGATCGGCACGCGGCGGATGCTCGACATCCTCGACCGGCTCTGCGCCGGCCGGGGCAAAGCCGATGATCTGGACGAGCTTCAGCACCTGGCGGAGATGATCAAGAAGGGCAGCCTCTGCGGTCTCGGCAAGACGGCGCCCAACCCGGTGCTGTCAACGCTGCGGCACTTCCGCGAGGAGTACGAGGCCCACATCCAGAAGCGTTGTCCGGCCGGCAAGTGCAAGGCCCTCATCACGTACTCAATCACCGACGACTGCATCGGCTGCACGATCTGCGCCCAGCATTGTCCGACCGGCGCGATCGAGATGAAACCTTACGAGAAGCACGAAATCGATCCCAACAAATGCGTTCGGTGCGGGACCTGCAAGAGCGTCTGCCCGGCCGACGCGGTCCGAGTCGAATAACCATGCCCAGGATTACGATAGACGGTCGTGATGTGGAGGTGGACGCCGGCGCGACGATTCTCGATGCCGCCCGCAAGCTCGATATCGAGATTCCCACGATGTGTTACCTTCGGGGCCACGAGGCGACGACCAGTTGCATGGTCTGCGTGGTGAAGGTGGCCGGCGGCAACGGGCT
Organism: Phycisphaerae bacterium; assembly: GCA_012744475.1. Classification (GTDB taxonomy): domain Bacteria; phylum Planctomycetota; class Phycisphaerae; order Sedimentisphaerales; family Anaerobacaceae; genus Anaerobaca. Next base: position 42,749 of record JAAYBV010000031.1, on the reverse strand, counting down.
GGTGCCCGCGTGCGGCACGCCCGTGCGCGACGGAATGCAGGTTGACACGACGTCCGAAGAGGTCTTCGATGCCAGGAGATCGGCTCTGGAACTGCTGCTCAGCGATCACGTGGGCGACTGCGTGGGGCCCTGCGTGATGGGCTGTCCGGCCCATATGGACATCCCGCAGATGATTCGCCAGATCGCCGCCGGTCGATTGTCCGACGCCATCGCGACGGTGAAACAGGACATCGCGCTGCCGGCGGTGCTGGGACGCATCTGCCCGGCGCCTTGCGAAAACGTCTGCCGGCGGGCGCAACACGACCAGGCGGTTTCGATCTGCCTGCTCAAGCGGCACGTGGCCGACGTCGACCTCAGCAGTGACGGACCTTATACGCCGAAGTGCGCTACGCCCAAGGGCAAACGCGTGGCGATCATCGGCGCCGGTCCAGCCGGTCTGGCGGCGGCGTATTATCTCCAGCAGGAGGGTTTCGAAAGTGTGGTGGTGGATGAACACGATGAGCCGGGCGGGATGCTGCGGTACGGTGTATCCGAGAGCGAGCTGCCTCACGACATCCTCAAAGCGGAGATTGCGCAAATCGAGAAGCTCGGCGTGCGATTCCGGCTCGGTATCCGCGTCGGCAAGGCCATCTCGATGGAGGAGGTGCGCAAGCAGTTCGATGCTGTCTTCGTTGCCGTCGGCGAGCTGAAGGAAGGCGACGCCGAAACGCTCCAGTTTGCTGCGGCCGACAAGATCAGGGTGGACGGCGCCACGTACGCGACCGACCTGCCGGGCGTGTTCGCCGGAGGCGATGTGGTTCGCCGGCGGAGAATGACCGTGCGTGCGGTCGCCGACGGGAAGGAGGCGGCACGCTCGATCGCCCAATACCTCACCGGGCAGGAGGTGGTCGGTCCCGAGAAGCGGTTTAACAGCCGCATGGGCAAGCTGGCGGAATCAGAGATGCCGGTCTTCTTACAGTCGGCCAGTTTGGAGCCGCGGACCAAGCCGTTCGGCATCGCCAGCACGTTCAGCATGGACGAGGCGCGCGCCGAATCGCTCCGTTGCCTTCGCTGTGATTGCCGCAAGCCCGATGCGTGCCTCTTGAGGCAGTATGCCCAGGCCTACGGCGCCAGGCAGAACCGGTACAAGGCGGACCGGCGGTTCTTCGTTCAGCGAACACAACATCCCGACGTGATCTACGAACCGGGCAAGTGCATCGACTGCGGCATCTGCATCCAGATCGCTTCCGAGGCCGGCGAGGCGTTGGGCCTGACGTTCGTCGGTCGCGGGTTCGACGTCCGCGTGGCGGTCCCGTTCGACGGAACGCTTGCGGACGGATTGCGTGTGGCGGCCGAGCGATGCGTTGCTGCCTGTCCTACCGGCGCGCTGGCCTTCAAGGACGGCAGAGAGCCTTCGTCCCCATGAGCGGAGGTGCTCCATCGGTCACTCTCTGGAGGGTACTATATGCTTGCTGTGTCAGGACGGCATCCGCAGGACCGTCTCGGCGACGCGACGACCGAGGTTTCGGGCGGTTGTCATGCCGTACTCGTCCTTCGTGACGCCTCCTTCGGCGCCGCTCCAGAGCGTCGCGCCGAAGCGGGCGTGCGGCCGGCCGTTGCCCACCACAATCATCTCCTGGCAGAACAGCGACACCTGAACGGATTGAACGGTTGCCTCCTGTCCGCCATTGCGGGTGCCGCCGACGGCCAGGACACCACCGACCTTGTTGCTCAACGCCAGGTCGTTCTGGTAGAACGCGATGCAGCGATCGAGGAAGGCCTTGCACAGCGCGCTCATGTTGCCGAAGTAGACCGGTGTGCCGATGATGATGCCGCGGACGTTTGGATCCGTGAGCCGGGGGATCAGCGAGGGGAAGTCGTCTTTCTCTCCGGGCTCCAGAGGGATGCCGGCGGCCAGGCTGCCGTTGATCTTCAGTCCTGCCAGCTCAATCAGTTCGGTTTCGACCCTCGCGCTGACCTGGCCGGCTGCTTCGAGGCAGACCTTCAGCGACTTGGCGGTTGTCTGACCCTGCCGAGGGCTGCACGAGATGCCGACGATCTTGAGGAGGCCGCCACGCGAAGGCGTTTCGGCTCCGCTGAGTGCGGAGGTGGCGCCGGCTACAGTGACGCCGGTGGCGATGGAGTCTTTCACGAAGTCGCGACGAGTGATAGCTGTCATCGGTGGTCTCCTTCTGGTGGACGTGCTCTCGGTCCAGGCGACGGGCCGGCGGCGCGATGCCCGATTACGGAATCGATACGTGGGCAATGCAGATCAAGCGAACCTGACATCCCGTGGTCGCATAATACAAATGCCGTTGTTGAATGTGCCGTCTGTTAAGGAGAGTCATTATGAGGTCACAAACGCGCAATGCCTATCAAAATCTCTCGTGGGGCGTTTTTCGCTGGGCCATCGTCGTCTCGCTGATTGCTCCCGGCATCGTTTTCGCCGCGGACTGGCCCAACTATCGCGGTTCCAACTATGACGGGATCTCCAGAGAGACCGGCTGGCGGGCGGTCCTGCCGGAAGGTTCGGCGGTAGAATGGAAGACGTCTCTCGGGTGGGGATTCGCGTCGATGGCGGTCCGCGACGGATGCGTCTGGGCCATGGGCAACGTCGACGGCCGGGACGTGCTCTACTGCCTCGATGCCGCCACCGGCCGTGAGAAGTGGCAGCAATCGTATCCGTGTCCTCGGCTGGACAAGAGCCATGAAGGCGGTCCGGCGGCCACACCAACCGTGGAGGGCGACTCCGTCTACGTCTTCAGCAAGAACGGCGACGTCCTGCGACTTCGCGCCGACAGTGGTCAGATCGTCTGGCACAAGAAGCTCTATCAGGACCCCGGCGTCAAAGAACTGACGTGGTATTTCTCCAGTTCGCCCCTGATCGTGGATGATCTGGTGATTCTGAACGCGGGCACCGCAGGCGTGGCGCTGCACAAGGCGGACGGCCGCGTGGTCTGGCACAACGGCAAGGACGCCGGCGGTTACGCAACGCCTGTGCCCTATACCTTTGGAGGCAAGAAATGCGTTGCTCTATTCGGATGCCAGCATCTGTTCGGCTTGGAGGCCGCGACGGGTAAGATCCTGTGGCGTTTGGAGTGGAAGACGAGCTACGACATCAACTCGGCCGATCCGATCATCGCGGACGACCGCATCTTCATCTCATCGGGCTACAACAAAGGCTGTGCTCTTCTGAAGCTCGACGACAACGGGGTCACGAAGGTCTATAGCAACAGGAACATGCGAAATCAGGTCAACTGCTCGGTCCTGTGGAAGGGATACGTTTATGGTTTCGACGGACAGGTCGGTGGCTCCGGCAAGCTCACTTGTCTCGATCTCCAGACCGGTCAGATCAAGTGGGCCCAGGGCGGCTTGGGCACCGGCTCGCTCATGCTCGCGGACGGCAAGCTGATCGTCCTGGGCGAGAGGGGCAAGCTGGTGATCGCGGAAGCGACGCCCGATGGATATAAAGAGCTGGCCTCGGCCGAGATTCTCGAAGGCAAGTGCTGGACCGTTCCGGTGCTGGCTAACGGGCGGATCTACGCTCGCAACGCTGCCGGCGATCTGGTCTGCGTGAATGTGGGCGGCGGTAACTGATGCCGAGCGAAAGTAGAGCAGGGAGTCCTTTTGGGGGTTCGACATGTCGATGATGAAAAGGCGATGTTTCTTCGTTGGAATTTGTGTCCTTGTATTGGTGTCTGGCACGGTCGGCTGGGCGGACAACTGGCCGCAATGGCGCGGCTCGAACCGCGATGGCGTATGCCGCGAGACCGGGCTGCTCCAGCAGTGGCCTGAGGGCGGCCCCGCGCTGCTGTGGGAACTGTCCGGAATGGGGGCCGGGTACTCGACGGTTGCTATTCTCGGCGGGCGGCTGTACTCCATGGGAGACCGCCAGGTCGATGGCGAGAAGGCCCAGTACGTCTACGCGAACGATCTGGCCACGCGGAATCAACTCTGGGCGACGAAGATCGGCCCGGCGCACCAGGATGGGCCTCGTTGCACGCCAACGCTGGACGGCGGTTTCGTTTACGCCATAGGCACCGAAGGCGATGTGGTTTGCCTGCGCCTCGACGACGGCAAGCTGGTCTGGTCGAAGAACCTGCTCGACGATCTGGGCGGGGCGGCTAATCCGAGGTGGAAGTTCAGTGAGTCGCCTCTGATCGATGGCGATAGACTGCTGTGTACTCCCGGCGGCCACAGCGCGGCGATCGCGGCTCTCGACAAGGCGACGGGCGCGCTGATCTGGAAGACCTCGATGTCCGACATCGGACCCAACGGCCGCGACGAAGCGGGCTATTCCTCCATCATGATCAGTCACGGCGCCGGCGTGAAGCAATACGTGCAGTTGACCAACGAGGGCCTGATCGGCGTCGCCGCCGACTCGGGCAAGTTCCTGTGGGGCTACAACCGCATCGCCAACCGCGTCGCCAACATCCCGACGCCCGTGATCGACGGAGACTATGTCTTTGCCTCAACCGCCTACCAGACTGGATCGGCGCTGCTGAAGCTGGTCTCCGACGGCGGCGGGGTCAAGGCCGAGGAGGTCTATTGGCTCGACAAGGACACGTTTCAGAATCACCACGGTGGCTTCGTGAAGGTTGGCGACTACATCTACGGCGGTCACAACCACAACAAAGGCGAGCCTACCTGCCTGGAGATGAAGACGGGCAAGGTCATGTGGCACGCCGACCAGCTTGGCAGGGGGTCGGGATGCGTTCTGTATGCGGACGGCTGCTTGTACTTCCTCTACGAAAACGGCACGGCGGTTCTGATCGAGGCTACGCCCGAGAAGTACAACCTCAAAGGCTCGTTCAAACTCCCGCAGCGACCGACCGCGACGGGAACGGCCTGGCCGTATCCGGTGATCTCCGACGGCAGACTCTATCTGCGGCATGCGGATGTCCTGTTCTGTTACGACGTGAAGGCGAAATAGGCGTTTCTTTTCGGGGGACTCTTCCATGAAGGCGGCGGTCATCCACGAGAATGGTGAGTTAGACGTTGTACGCGTGGAGGAAGTCCCCGAGCCGGCGCCGGGTTCTGGCGAGGTTGTGCTGAAAGTCACCTGCGCCGGCCTGAACCATCTGGACATCTGGGTCCGCAAGGGCCGGCCCGGGACATCGCTGAGCGGCACACACATCCTCGGGTCCGATGCGGTGGGCCTCGTCGAGGAGCTTGGCCGTGATGTTGAGGGCGTCAGAGTCGGCGACGAAGTCATCGTGAACCCTGCCCTGAGTTGCGGCCGCTGCGAGTTTTGTGCCCGAGGCCAGCAGAGCGAGTGCCCATCGTTTGGGATCGCGGGACTCAGCCGGCCAGGCACGTTTGCCGAACGCGTGGTGGTTCCTGCTCGCAATCTGTGGCCCAAGCCAGCGCATCTGTCTGTGGAAGAGGCCGGCGCGCTGTCGCTGGCCTCCGTTACGGCCTGGCGCATGCTGATGACGCGAGCCCAGATTCGACCGGGTGAGAGCGTCCTGATCCACGGCATTGGGGGCGGCGCGGCCCTCTGCGCGCTGCAATTTGCCAAGTTGATCGGCGCAAAGGTGATTGTCACATCGTCCTCCGACGAGAAACTTGCTCGCGCTCGCGAACTCGGCGCCGATCATGCGATCCACTACCGCAGTCAGGATGTTGCGGAACGCGTCAAGGAGATTACGGCGGGTCGTGGCGTCGATGTCGCGGTCGACAGCGTCGGCGCGGCCACGTGGCCGCTCGATTTTGCCTGTGTCCGGCGGGGCGGCCGGATCGTCACCTGCGGCATCACCACCGGCGCGAAGGCCGAGACGAATCTCCAGGCCCTCTACTGGAACCAGTTGACGATCCTCGGTTCGACGATGGGCTCGAACGAGGACTTCCGCCAGATGCTGCGGGCCGTGACTGTCAACCGGCTCCGGCCCGTTATCGATGAGGTGTTCACGCTGGATGAAGTGCGCCAGGCCATGGCGAAGATGGAAGCGGGCCGGCAATTTGGCAAGATCGCCCTGCGGGTTGCCCCGTAGAGACAGGGAGAAAGACCGAACAATCCTCCGCCAGCAGCATATAGGTAGGGTCAAAAGATCCGTTGTTTCCTGTAAAAGGAGGCTCTATATGTCCGCGACCGCTTCCACAATGCTGCCGTTGACCACGAAGGCCCCCGATTTCCATTTGCCCGACACCGAGGGCAAGACGGTGTCGCTGTCCGATCTCCGGGACGCCAGGGCGCTGGTGGTGGCCTTCCTCTGCAATCATTGCCCCTTCGTCAAGCACGTGATCGGCGATCTCGTCGATCTGGCGAAGGAGTATCAGGATCGAGGGGTCGCCTTCGTTGCGATCAACTCGAACGATGTGGCGACCTACCCCGACGACCGGCCCGAGATGATGGCGAAGTTTGCCAAGCAGAGGGGTTTCACCTTTCCCTATCTGTACGACGAGACGCAGGAGGTTGCCAAGGCCTGTCGTGCCGCCTGCACGCCGGACTTCTTCGTCTTCGACGAAAAACGCGAGCTGATCTACCGCGGGCAGATGGATGACAGTCGGCCGGGCAACGGTGTGCCGATCACCGGCGCCGACCTGTGCGTGGCGCTCGACGGGATCCTCGAAGGCGGACCCGTACCTGCAAACCAGAAACCCAGTATGGGCTGCAACATCAAGTGGAAGGCCGGCAACGAGCCGGACTACTTCTGATCGCCGTCGCGGGCACTTCTCGTTGTTGAAAGTGACGATCCTGTGAAAGCCAAGCCCACGGCAGTAGTTGCCGCTGTGCTTATTGTTGAGATGGCCTCTTCGATAGGCGCGGCCGAGGTGCGTGATGTCAATACGCCGCAGACATTGCAGGAGTACCTGCGGCAGGCGGCGCGGAACAACGCGGGCCTGAAGGCGGCATTCGAGGAATGGAAGGTGACTCTGGAGGCAGTGCCCCAGGCCAAGGCACTGCCTGACCCTCGCTTCACCTACGGCTACTTCATCGATGAGGTCGAGACTCGCGTCGGCCCGCAGAAGCATCGTCTCGGCATCATGCAGGTCTTCCCCTGGTTTGGCACGATTGAAGCCCGCACGGATGCGGCCTCTGCGGCCGCCCAGGCCGCTCACAAACGCTACGAGGCCAGCAAGCTGCAATTGTTCTACGACGTCAAGGACGCATTCCACGAGTACGTCTATCTCCAAAGCGCCATCGAGATCGCCCGGGAGAACCTCGATCTGGTGCGACACTTTGAGGAGGTGGCCCGCGCCAGGTACACGGCAGCCACCGCCGGCCATCCCGACATCATTCGTGCCCAGGTCGAGTTGGCGACGTTGGAGGACGAGCTCATCGCTTTGCAGGAATTGCGTGAGCCGATTGTCGCCCGACTCAACGCGGCGTTGAATCGCCCAACCTCCGAGCCTCTACTCTGGCCGAAGCCCGAGATGCATGAGATGGTTCAGGTGGACCAGCCCACGGTGGTGGCAGCGCTGAGAAAGCAGAATCCCCAATTGCAGGCGATGGATTTCGATGTGGAGGTCGCCAGAAATCGGATCGAGTTGGCGAAGAAGAAGTTCTACCCCGATCTCGGCGTGGGCGTCGATTGGATCGTCACAGACGACGCGATGACGTCGGGCGTACGCGACAGCGGCAAGGACCCCGTGATCCTGATGTTCAGCCTGAATCTACCGATCTGGCGCAAGAGCTATGGTGCGGCCGAATTGCAGGCGAGGGCCCAGTCGCGTCGGGCGCTGCATCACAGACAGGATGTCGAGAACGACCTTCTGGCCCGGGCCCAAGAGGTTCTCTACGACCTCGAAGACAGCGGCCGGAAGCTGCGTCTCTATGAGCAGGTCCTGGTCCCGAAGGCGCAGGAGCTGGTGGGGGCCTCCGAGACGGCGTACGCGGCCGGAACGGTCGATTTCCTCAGCCTGATCGACGCCGAGCGGACGCTGCTGCGATTCCGCCTCGAATGCGAGCGGGCTCGCGCAAATCAGCATCAGCGGCTGGCGGAACTGGAAATGCTGGTCGGAACCGAGCTGTCCGACTGAGGGGAGTAGGCACGTTCCTGTGGGTGGAAGAGTGGAATACCGCGAACATAAATCCCACTATGACGGTATGTATTCGTGTTGATTCAGAAAGGTGGACCGAATGGCATCGATTCGGCGCACAATCCGGTCGGGGGCGTGGGTGGTTGGTGTGCTGACCCTGATCGCGGTCGGTTTCGTTCTTGGGTATCTGGTTTCACCGGCCTCGCAGAGCGAAGCAGCCATGCCGGGGGCGCATTCCGAGTCTGCCCCGCAAAAGTGGTACTGCTCGATGCATCCGCAGATCATCCGGGATAAGCCGGGCCTGTGCCCGATCTGCGACATGGACCTGATCCCGATGCCCACCGAGATGACAGCCCACGCAGCGTCGCGCGAGCTGGTTGTCTCGGAGGCAGCCGCCAGGCTGATGGACATCCAGACCTCTGCCGTCACGCGAAGAGCTGTGACGAACAGAGTTCGCATGGTGGGAAAGGTCGACTACGACGAGACACGCGTCAAGTCGATCGCCGCCTGGTCGCCCGGCCGCATCGACCGGCTCTACGTCGACTTCACCGGCACCCGCGTGGCGCAAGGCGATCACCTCGTCGATCTCTACAGCCCCGAACTGTTCGGCGCGCAGGCGGAGTTGCTGCAGGCGGCCAAGGCGGCCTCCAGAGCAGCGACCGAGGCATCGGAATATCTCAAGGACTCCGCTCAGGCTACGCTTGCTGCCGCCCGAGAGAAGCTGCGCCTGTTGGGCCTCAAGACGGAGCAGATTGAACACATCGAGAGATCGGGTGAGCCGCTAACGCACGTGACCATCTACTCGCCCATCGGCGGCGTGGTGATTCAGAAGATGGCCACCGAGGGGATGTACGTCGAGACGGGGACACACATCTACACCGTCGCCGACCTGTCGCAGGTCTGGGTCAAGCTCGACGCCTACGAATCCGACCTGCCCTGGATCCGCTATGGACAGGAGGTCACGTTCACCGCCGAGGCCCATCCCGGCGAGGTCTTCCAGGGCTGGATCAGCTTCATTGCTCCGACGCTGGATGCCAAGACGCGAGTAGTCAAGGTCCGCGTCAACGTGAACAATCCCGATGATCGACTCAAACCCGAGATGTTTGTTCGAGCGGTGGTCGAATCGCACCTGGCCCAGGGGGGCAAGGTGATGGACCCGAACCTGGCAGGCAAGTGGACCTGTCCGATGCACCCATCGGTTCTGAAGGACCAGGCCGGGACGTGTGACGTCTGTGGGATGGACCTTGTAACCACCGAATCGCTCGGCTACATGACGGCGCAGTCCGCCGGCGTGCTTCCGCTGGTCATTCCGGCGTCCGCGCCCTTGATCACGGGCCAGCGTGCGGTTGTATACGTGAAGAAGCCGGACACCGAGAATCCGACGTTCGAAGGGCGGCAGATTGTCCTCGGGCCTCGAGCGGGCGACTATTACGTCGTAAAGGAGGGGCTCGCCGAAGGTGAACAGGTAGTGACCAACGGCAGTTTCAAGATCGACTCCGCTCTCCAGATCCAGGCCAGACCCAGCATGATGAACCCCGAAGTCGGCGCCATGCCGGCCGGGCGGCAACACGGGATGGAGGCGGGACAAGAAAGTCAGACGCACAGTCATTGAACGGCGAAGTGGTTCGCCGAGAAGGAGAATACCATGAAGATCGCAAGAAGACCATTGCAGGCGACCCTGAGTGTGGTAGGTGTGGCTGTCATTGCATTGTTTGTCGCTCAGGGCTGCAAGAAACAGGAGCCTATGGCCCAGCAGGCCCAGCCGAACCAGGCCGCTACTGCGTCACAGAGGGACCAGGCTGCCACGGCGGCCAAAGAAACCTCCCCAGAAGCAGCCGATCACGTTGTGGCTACAGCCGAACAGACGACCTGTCCCGTCATGGAAGGCAACCCGATCAACAAGGCCGTCTTTGTCGAGTACAAGGGCAAGAAGGTCTATTTCTGCTGCAAGGCCTGTCCGGAAGAGTTTCTGGCCGACCCGGAGAAGTATATCGCGAAGCTGCCTCAGTTTCAGAACTGATGCGGCGTCCGCAGCGCACACGTAGTCGAGCGTGAGGTTCCACGTGCCAAACGAGAGCAAGTACGAGCCGATCCCGGAGCAGAAGTCCCTGGTGGGGAGGGTTTTGGGCTTCTGCATCTACAACAAGCTGATTGTCGGCCTGGTCACCTTGTTTCTCGTTACGTGGGGGATTCATGTCGCTCCGTTCGACTGGGAGTGCAAGTCGTTTCCCCGCAATCCCGTAGCGGTCGACGCCATTCCGGACATCGGCGAGAACCAGCAGATCGTCTTTACCGAATGGCCCGGCCGCTCGCCGGGCGACGTGGAAGATCAGGTCACCTATCCGCTCACCACAGCCTTGCTGGGCATCCCCGGCATCAGGACCATCCGCAGCACGTCGATGTTCGGGTTCTCGTCCATCTACATCATCTTCGAAGAGTTCTCGTTTGCCGAGAGGCTGATCGAGGGCAGGGATTTCTACTGGACCCGCAGCCGGGTGCTCGAAAAGCTCAGCAGCCTGCCTGCGGGCACGCTTCCGGAGGGGGTACAGCCGACCCTTGGCCCGGACGCCACGGCGCTCGGGCAGATCTTCTGGTACACGCTGGAGGGACGCGACCCGAACGGCAACGTCACCGGAGGCTGGGACCTCGAAGAACTTCGGACCGTTCAGGATTGGCAGGTGAGACAGACGCTGCGGTCGGCCTCCGGCGTCAGCGAGGTTGCCTCGGTCGGCGGCTTTGTGCGGGAGTACCAGGTCGATGTAGACCCGGACGCCATGCGGGCGTACAAGGTCGGCATCGACGAGGTGTTCGAGGCCGTCAGGCGGTCCAACATCGACGTGGGCGCGCAGACCATCGAGCTGAACCGCGTGGAATATCTGATTCGCGGACTCGGCTTCGTCAAGAGCGTCGAGGACATCGAGAACAGCGTGATCAAGACGAATGAGAATGTCCCCATCCTCGTCCGGCACGTCGCGAAGGTGTCTCTCGGTCCGGAACCCCGGCGCGGCGCCCTCGACAAGCAGGGTGCGGAGGCCGTGGGGGGAGTCGTGGTGGCTCGCTACGCTTCCAACCCTCTGGACGTGATCAAGAGCGTCAAGCGAACCATCGCCGAGTTGGGACCGGCCCTGCCTGCCAAGGCGGTCATCACCGATCCGGCGATTCCCGCTCAGCAGATCGGCGACTTCGCGCGACAGCAGGGGTTCGATGCGTACGAACGTGCCGTCCTGAACCAGTCAGCGTGGCTGGAGTACCTGCGACGAACGCCGCAAGGGCAATGGCCCACCTGGGTGACGCGAAGCCAGGTTTCCGTCGTGCCGTTCTACGACCGCACCGGCTTGATCTATGAGACCCTGGGCACGCTCAACGACGCCGTGTATCAGGAGATCCTGGTCACGGCTATCGTAATCATCATCATGGTGATGCACCTTCGCAGCAGCATCATGATCAGCGCGGTCATGCCGTTGGCCGTGCTCGGTTGCTTCATTGTGATGAAGGCGTTCTCCGTGGATGCGAACGTCGTATCGCTGGCCGGCATTGCGATCGCCGTTGGCACCATCGTCGATATGGGGATTGTGATCTCCGAGAACATCCTGCGGCACCTTGAGGAAGACCCGCCGGATATGTCTCGCGCCGAAGTGATTCACCGTGCGGCCAGCGAAGTGGGCGGCGCGGTTCTGTCCGCCGTTGCCTCGACGATCATCAGCTTCCTCCCCGTCTTCTTCATGACGGGGCCGGAGGGCAAGCTGTTCAGACCGCTGGCCTTCACCAAGACCTTCGCGCTGTTTGCCTCGATTGTCGTGGCCCTGACGATCATCCCCCCGGCGGCGCACCTGCTGTTCTTTCCCCGAAAGATCGGCGGAAAGTCCGGTCGGGTGGTGGTGTACGTTTCGCTGATCGTTGCAGCCCTGGTGGTAGGGCGGATGCTCAGTTGGCTGGTTGCGGCGGCCCTGATTGGGTTTGCCGTCTATCAATTGTCCAAAAGCGTGCTGCCTCGTCGAATGAACGACATGGCGCCCTATGCGGCCAACGTGGTTGTCCTTGCGGTAGTCGGACTGTTGCTGACGATGGATTGGGAGCCGCTGGGGCCGCAGAAGGGTCTTGTACGGAATCTCCTCTTTGTCGGCGGATTGATCGGCATTCTCATGGCGTTCATCCTGCTGTTCGAGCGGTTCTATCCCCACATCTTACGATGGTGCCTGAATCACAAGCTCGCATTTCTGTCTATTCCCGCGACATTGCTTGTGCTTGGCGCGATGATCTGGTTGGGCTTCGACCGGGTATTCGCCTTTGTGCCGCAGGGGCTTCGGGCCAATCGGCTGTGGGCTGTCGCAAAGCACACGTTCCCCGGATTGGGCAAGGAGTTCATGCCGCCGCTCGACGAGGGGTCGTTCCTGTACATGCCGACGACGATGCCTCATGCCTCCATCGGCGAGGCCCTGGACGTTGTGCAGAAGCAGGACATCGCAATCGGCTCGATCCCGGAAGTCGAGTCCGTCGTCGGCAAGATCGGGCGGGTGGAATCCGCTCTGGACCCGGCGCCCATCGGCATGATCGAGACCGTGATCAACTACAAGAACGAGTACGTGGTCGACCAGGATGGCCGGCGACTCACCTTCCGGTATGACCGTGTGATGGGCGAGTATCCCCGCGACGCGAACGGCCGATTGATCCCCGATCCACATGGCCGGCCATACCGGCAGTGGCGAAGCCACGTCCAATCGCCCGATGACATCTGGCGGGAGATCGCCACGGCCGCTGAGATTCCGGGAACGACGTCGGCTCCCAAGCTGCAGCCGATTGCCGCCCGGGTCGTAATGTTACAGAGCGGAATGCGGGCGGCCATGGGCGTCAAGATCAAAGGACCCGACCTGGCGACCATTGAAGCCGTGGGCCTTGAGATCGAGCGGATGCTTAAGGAAGTCCCGAGCATCGATCCGGCCACCGTCGTCGCCGACCGAATCGTTGGCAAACCCTATCTGGAGATTGTTCCCGACCGCCAGGCGCTGGCCCGTTATGGTGTGCCCATCCAGCAGTTCCAGGATGTCCTCGAAGTGGCCGTCGGAGGGATCAAGGGGACGACGATCGTGGAGGGCCGCCGGAGATTCCCGGTGCGCGTTCGTTACCAACGGGAGTTGCGTGACAACATCGAAGCCCTTGAGCGGGTGCTGGTCCCCTCGCTCGACGGCGTCCAGATCCCTCTGGTCCAACTGGCGCAGATTCAGTATGTCCGCGGGCCGGAGATGATCAAGAGCGAGGATACGTCTCTCGTGGGCTACGTGCTGTTCGACAAGGTGGCGGGGGTCGCCGAGGTGGATGTCGTGGAGGCGGCGGGGCGACTCATTCAGGGAAAAGAGGCTCGCGGCGAGTTCATACGGCCGGTCGGCGTGACGATCACCTTTGCGGGATCGTACGAGAACCAGCTTCACGCCAACAAGACCCTCAGACTGCTGGTGCCGCTCTCCTTGTTCACCATCTTCCTTGTTCTGTATATGCAGTTCCGGAGTGTCCCGCTGACCTTGCTGGTCTTCGTTGGGGTGATGGTGGCATGGTCGGGGGCCTTCCTGCTGATCTGGCTGTACGGCCGCGACTGGTTCCTCGACTTCAGCATCTTTGGCACGAACCTGCGGGGGCTCTTTCGGATTCATCCAATCAACCTGAGCGTCGCTGTGTGGGTCGGCTTCCTTGCCCTGTTCGGCATCGCAGACGACGACGGCGTTGTGATGGGAACGTACCTGAAACAGGCGTTCGAACGGCACAAGCCACAGACCGTGGCGGAGATCCGCGAGGCGACGGTACAGGCCGGCAAGCGGCGAGTCCGAGCGGCTTTGATGACCACGGCCACCACGATCCTGGCGCTGATTCCTGTTCTGGGCTCGTCCGGCCGCGGCTCGGACATCATGGTCCCGATGGCCATCCCCTCCTTCGGCGGCATGACCATCGAAATCCTTACGATGCTCATCGTTCCGGTCCTCTACTGCGCACTCCAGGAAGCGAAAGCAAGCGGAACGGCAAGACAACAGATGGGCCGAGCCATGCAAAGACCCGCAGATGGGCAAGGAATTGGGACAATCGGGGCGACAGGACTTGAACCTGCGACCTCTTGACCCCCAGTCAAGCGCGCTAGCCAAACTGCGCCACGCCCCGAGCGACAAGGGTCATTGTAGTGTCGTGCGGGCAGGCGAACAAGCGTTTTTTTCGGAATTCGGCCGGTGGGACGGGTTCTGGGGCCGGCGGTGCGACGCATCGCGTATTATCGGATGGAGCTTGGCGGCGTTCCGAGACTCCTCACAATTTCCCGGAAATCCGAAACGGACCCTTGACAGAGTTAGGGGTCCCTAACTATCCTGTATGTTTTGGTCGTTGCTGACCGGACGAAACGATGAAGACCGAATCAGAACCACAGCTCAGCGCCTCGCTCGAAGATTACCTCGAAGCCATTTTCAATCTGGCGGGCGAGTCGGAAGGGGCGCGGAGCAAGGATATCGCCGAGACGCTGAGCGTTGCGCGGTCTTCGGTAACCGGGGCGCTCCAGGCCCTCCGCGAAAAGGGCCTGGCCAACTACCGGCCATACGGCTGCATCACGTTGACCGAGCCGGGCCGGACTCTCGCGGCCGAGGTCGTGCGAAAGCACAATATCCTCAAGTCGTTCTTCGTCAACGTGCTTGGGGTGGACGCGGACGTTGCCCAGCAGGCGGCCTGCAAGGCAGAGCACGCGCTGGGTCCGGAGATCATCGGACGCCTGCTGAGTTTCATCAAGTACGTGACGGAAAGCCACCGCAACGGCCGCGATGTAGCCGAGGAGTTCCGTCAGTTCCACAAGAGCAGATCGGGCGCCAAGGCCCGCAAGGCACAGGCATGAGTCAGAGCATTGGAGTGCAGGAGAAACAGACGCGACCCTTGTCGACGGCCAAGGCCGGCGAGCGCGTGCGCCTCGTTCGGATCGACGCCGGACGGGGGCTCAACAACCGCCTGGCGTCCATGGGGCTGGTGCCCAACGCGGAACTGAGGGTCGTCAGCAACGGACATCCCGGGCCGTTCGTGCTGATTGTCAAAGAGGCCAAAGTCGTTCTGGGCAGGGGAGTTGCTCAGAAGATTCTCGTCAAGTAACGGGACAAAGGAGTCCTCTTTTTTTGTGCATATAGTTCGGTGCCCCTAACTTTTTGCGGGCCCGACTTGGAGATTCAGGCAGTGTCTATGAAGTCCATCACAGTGGCGCTGGCGGGCAATCCGAACAGCGGAAAGACCAGCGTGTTCAACTTGCTCACCGGCGCACACCAGCACGTGGGCAACTACCCCGGCGTGACCGTCGAGAAGAAGGAGGGCCAGTGCATCCATCGCGACTGGCGCATCACGTTCGTCGATCTGCCCGGCACGTACAGCCTGACAGCTTACTCGGCCGAGGAGCTGATTGCCCGCAACCACATTCAGGAAGACCGGCCCGATGTCGTGGTGGACGTCATCGACGCCAGCAATCTGGAACGCAACCTGTACCTCGCCACGCAGATCATGGAGATGGACGTGCCCATGGTGCTGGCCTTCAACATGAGCGACCTGGCCGAACGACGCGGTTTGAAGTTCGACCTGGATCAGTTATCGCGACTGTTGGAGATGCGGATCGTCCCGACGGTTGGCAACAAGAGCCAGGGCCGGACCGAATTGCTGGATGCCATCGTCGAGACCGCCGGCGCCGAGCGCCGGGAACGAATCCATCGGGTCACCTATGGCCAGGAAATCGAAGACAAGCTGCTTCAGATCCAGCAAGCCCTCGACCGGAGCGACGGCGACGTGGTCGCCAGGTATGGCCGGCGATGGCTGGCGATCAAGCTGCTCGAGCAGGATGAGGACGTCATGTCCAAGGTCCATGACCAGAAGGTCCTGGAGGTCGTCGGTCGAAGCGTCGTCCACCTGCGCACCATCCTGGGGGATGAGCCCGAGATCATCATGGCCGACCGGCGGTACGGGTTCATTTCGGGCGCCTGCCAGGAGACGATCCAGAATTCGGTCGAGCGGCGTCACGACATCAGTGACACGATCGACGCGGTGGTGACCAGCCGCGTTCTGGGGCTGCCGATCTTCCTGCTGCTGATGTACGTGGTCTTCTTCCTGACCTTCAAGATCGGAAGCTACCCGATGGGTTGGCTGGAGGCTTTCTTTGGGATGCTGGCGGACGCGATCACAAGCCATTGGTCGGACGGCCATGTGGAGTGGCTGCGTTCGCTGCTGGTCGACGGCGTCATCGGCGGCGTGGGCGGCGTGCTGGTGTTCCTGCCCAACATCCTGCTGCTGTTCATGGCCATTGCGCTGCTGGAGGACACGGGCTACATGGCCCGTGCGGCGTTCGTGATCGACCGGATCATGCACAAGATCGGCCTGCACGGCAAGAGCTTCATTCCGATGCTGATCGGGTTCGGCTGTTCCGTGCCGGCGATCATGGCCGCTCGCATCCTCGACAACCGCCGCAACCAGTTGACGACGATCATGGTGATCCCGCTGATGAGCTGCGGCGCCCGGCTGACGATATACGCCCTGTTCATCCCGGCGTTCTTCCCGCCGCACTGGCAGGGACCCATGCTCTGGCTGATCTACCTCATCGGGATCGCGCTGGGGATCGTCGCCGCCAAGGTGCTGCGATTGACCGTCTTTCGCGGCGAGACGATGCCGTTCGTCATGGAGCTGCCGCCGTACCGAATGCCCACCAGCAAGGGGGTGCTCGTACACACTTGGCAGCGCGGATGGCTCTACATCCGCAAGGCGGGCACCGTGATTCTTGCGGTGTCGATCGCGCTGTGGTTTGCCATGAACTTCCCGAAACCGCCGGCGGACCGGCTCGAAGGGCGGAGCGCACAGGAGGCCCGCCAGGAAGGTCTGCGGTATTCGACGGTCGGACGCGTGGGTTTGGCCGTCGAGCCGCTCCTGCGGCCGCTCGGTTTCGACTGGAGGGTCGGCACGGCCCTGATCGGCTCAGTGGCGGCCAAGGAGCTGTTCGTCTCGCAATTGGGGATCATCTACGCGGTCGAGAGTCCCGACGAGGAGGCGCCAAGCCTGCGCGAGCAGCTTCGAGCCGACTACACACCTCTGGTGGGCTTCTGCGTGATGCTGTTCTGCCTGGTCAGCGCCCCCTGCATCGCCACGGTGGCGATGACGCGGCAAGAGACAAACTCGTGGGGCTGGGCCCTGTTCCAGTTCTTCGGCCTGACCGCCCTGGCCTACGTATTGACCCTGCTGGTCTATCAGGTTGGGCGGCTCTGGCTGTAGCCGTGTGCAAAAAAATCTCACCACCGCCGGAGATTTCTGCTTGACAGAGTTTTGTATGGCTAATAATATTAGGAGTACCTGAAGTAAGGGCATGGAAAGACGGATGACGTTCGAATCTGCCAAATCGCTGAGTCCGAGCCTGGAAGACTACTTGCAGGCGATCTTCTGGACGGTTGCCGCCAAGGGAACCGCCCGAGCGAAGGACATCGCCAGGCAATTGGAGGTCAAGGCCTCGTCCGTCACCGGAGCGCTGCAGGCATTGGCACAGAAGCAGTACGTTCACTACCAGCCTTACGAGGCGGTCACGCTGACGGCGGAGGGCTTTGATGAGGCGACGCGGGTTGTGCAGCGGCACTCGATCGTTCGCGAGTTCTTCGCCGGAGTCCTGAGGCTGAACGATGCGGCGGCTGAGGAGAAGGCCTGCCGGATGGAGCACTGTCTCGGAGCGGATGTGACGGACCGTCTGGCGGCACTAACGGAGTTCGTGAGGACCCGCCCGGAGGTGGGGGAGGAACTCTCGCGATTGCTCGCCGAACAGTGTCGTGTTGCGGATACGCCGGGTCGGGTGCAGGGGAAGTCTGTCACGGTGGCCGACCTGCGGCCCGGCCAGAAGGCGGCGATCGTTGCCGTGCGGTCCGAAGGGGCCCTCGCCAGGCGGTTGGTTGACATGGGATTGGGTCGCGGCGCCTTGGTGGAAGTTGAAGGGATCGCCCCGGCGGGTGATCCGATCCGTATCAGGATTCGCGGGTATCGCCTGGCCCTGCGTAGAAGCGAAGCGGCGGCGATCTCGGTGGTGGGAAGATAAGGGGCTTGTCTTTTTTTGCGGTCATAGTTAGGAATGGCTAACTTTCGGGCGTTAAGGGGATGGTGTGGAACGATTGGTCTCTGACGAGCAGAGTGAGGTGTTGAGCCGGAATCAGATCAGCGCCAACTGTATCGACTCGCAGGCCATTCTCGGCGACCGGGATGAAGTGCTCATTCGGCACGGAGATCAGGTGTATCGATTGAGGAAGACCCGGCATGGAAAACTGATCCTGAACAAGTAGAGCAATCACAGGACGTATACGCATCGCGACCGAGCCAGCCGCGCGCCAGCCAGGGAGCAGATGAGACCTTTGTCCAGCGAGGTCTTGCCTGCTCCTTTTGTTTTGGCCTCGGGAGGTCCGGCATCGTGGAAATGGAA
This sequence comes from Phycisphaerae bacterium, assembly GCA_012744475.1. Lineage (GTDB taxonomy): Bacteria > Planctomycetota > Phycisphaerae > Sedimentisphaerales > Anaerobacaceae > Anaerobaca. The sequence goes on along the minus strand of JAAYBV010000031.1, from coordinate 24,349 downwards.
ACACACAGAGTGGATTGACGGAAAGGAAGAACAGATGAAGGACACAGAATCTCAGGAAGTGACGTCGGCGAAAACATGTTCCTGCTCCGGGCAGTGCACGGACTGCCAATGCAAGAAGACTAGGGAGAATCAGAGCATGTCGAGGCCGGTCCCGTTCTCGGCTGTCACGGTCATGATCTGGCTGCTCGTCTTGTGTGTTGCGGCATGGGGCCAGTCCAATGGTCCCGGCGCGACCTCGAAGAGTGGAGGCCCCGGCCTGCTCATCGTCGCGCACGGGTCGCCCGCTAACGTCTGGAACCAGCAGGTTCTCGAACAAGAGCAGAAGGTGCGTGCGGGGTTCGGCGACGACAGTCCCTTCGCCGAGATCAAAGTGGTGTTCATGGAGTTTGCCGAGCCGAACGTGGCCGACGGCCTGTGCGCCCTCGAAAAAGCCGGTTGCAGCCGCATTGTGGCAGTGCCTCTGCTGATTGCACCGTCGTCTCATTCCCATTGGGACATCCCGGCTCTGCTGGGGATATACAGCGATCCTCAGGTCGAAAAGGCACTTCGGGATGAGGGGGCGCGCCTGGTGCGCACCGCGGTGCCCGTGACGGTGACGACGACCCTGGACAAGAGCGACGTGATCGAGCGGATCATGCTCAAGCGCGTTCGCCAGCTGAGCCGTGACCCAAAGCGGGAGGCGGTCGTGCTGCTGGCGCATGGAAGTGAGGCGATCCCTCCGGCGTGGGACCGCTTCATGAGACGCACCGTGACGTACCTCTGCGGGCAGACCGGCATCAGCTATGGGGATTGGGCCGCCGTCGGCGTCGGACAGGAGTACAGCCGGGCGGCTGCCGCGATGCAGGAGGCGGCGCGACACAAGGATCGCGTGATTGTCGTCGGCGCGTATCTGTCTATGGGCGTCACCCGAATGCACGGTCGGTGGATGGCGCGTTTCAACGAACCGGGGGGCGAGATGCCGGGAATGGAGAACCCGTTACAGGGGTTGAATCTGGAACTGGCGGAGCAGGGACTGCTGCCCGACGAGCTGGTGACACAGTGGATCGTGGACACCGCCCGAAGTGAAGTGCAGCGGCATCCGTGAGGCAACGAGAGCGGAAGAAAGGAAGAAAGGAGGGCAAATGTGCCCAGAGCATAAAGCGAAGCGTGGTTTCACATTGGTCGAGCTGCTCGTGGTGATTTCTATCGTGGCAGTTCTCACGGCCGTTCTGTTGCCCGGTCTGCGGGCGGCTAAGGAGCGCGCCCAGCGGATCGTATGCGCGTCGCAACTGCGGCAACTGGCGATGGCCCACACGATGTATCAGCAGAGTCACGAAGGATGGATCGTGCCGGCCACACAGAACCTGGGTGTGGAGGAGTACTGGTACAACACACTCGGCCCGTACTTCGAGCACCGGAACGTCGGTCACGCCAAGGAGCATCCGGACGACATCGGGCGGGACATCCTGCGGTGCCCGCTGGACAAGGCGGCGTATCCGGAGATGCTCAATCCCCATTGCGTCGATAATCCCGAAGGCTGGCTTTCCTATGCCCTGAACAGCCAACCGACGCGGCACGTCAGCAGCCGGACGAAGAAGTACGCCGGCGCCGGCGGCAACAAGATCACCCAACTGCGCCGCCCGTCCGAAGTGATGCTGCACTGTGATTTTGCCTACCGCGCGTGGGTGTGCGATGCGGTGGCTCTGACGCGCAACCAATACGCCTCCGAGCCCGGCGCGCATTTCGACGAGATGCCCGGTTATCCCGAGCAAAACAAGACCGTGCAGATCGCGTATCGCCACGCGCAACGGATGAACATGCTTTGGGTCGATGGACACGCATCCTTGCTGGAAGGACCGATCCCTTCCGCTCGCGAGAAGCCGGCATTCTGGGGAGCGGTCTACGAGGGGCTTGAGGGCGGGGATGTGGTTGGAGGGCAATAGCGTCCGGTGCAGCGAAGAGAAGAAGGAAGGAGTGCAAAATGGAGCTGTGACGTGAGGTACAGTTTGCGCGCGTGGCACCGTGAGAACATCAGTCTTGGTCAGGATGGAAGGAGTGAATCGATGCGAGTGAAACGATACTGGGTGTTGGCTATTCTGCTGGTTATTGCGTTGACCGGACCGGCTTGGGCGGTGACGGTGACTTTGACGTACGATGATTCGTGTACGGCTATGGCTTCGCTGTCGGACGATGATGGCGACGGCTACTCGGTCGTTCAGATGGGCCACGGCGGCGTGCCCTCGAAGCCCTACATTAGCACGCCGTTCCCGGCGGCCGGGACGTATACTCACGATCGCCGGGCGATCGCGGAGTTCTCGCTGAATCCATTGCGTTGGGTCTCGACGGAGCCGAACGCCCTGCAGTCGGCGGTCCTGCGGTTCTATTTCGACGATGTCATCTATCCGGGCCTGTCTCCGAAGCCCTGGACGACGCAGGACTTCACGCTTGAGCTTTACGGCGAGACGGCGGATGGCATTGTCGATGGCAGCGATGCTAACGATCTCGATTCCGCCTCGCCAGGTGTCGAAAGTGACGACTGGGCCGGCAAGGTCCTCCAGAGCTGGCGCTTCGTGGCCGGAGCAGAAGGCCCGTTCACGCCGGGACAGGCGGTTGTCGGGGTGTATGGCCCGGACGAACCCTACCCGGCACGGTTCGGCGATGATGAGTTGATGATCTACGGCATGATCGGCTTTAAAGTGGACGTGACGAGCCTCGTGGCCAAAATGATAGTGGACCCCAACGTGCGCTATCTCGGTTTCCGTTGGATCTCGAACACGCCGGATGGCTACTGGACCAGCATGGACCCTGCCGGACATTTGCCCACGCTGATCGTTGAGATGACGGCATCCGAGCCCCTGCGGTTCAGCCTGACATCGTCCGACACCGGCCCGGTCACGGGCGACCAGCACAGCGGTCGAGCTTATCACGTCTTCAACGACCCGAACGACGAGGCGGTCTACCTGACGGCTCGCGAATGGACCGGCAGCCACAGCCCTGAGCTGAAGGTGACCTGGCCGATTCCCGACGGCATCCTCGAATGGGATGTCTTTACCGACCCCAATCGCGCCTCGGAACGTCCCGAGGCGATCGCCTATGCTGCGGATGGAAGCGCACTGTACGTCTACTGGAACGCGATCCACGAAGAATATGCCCTGATCGCCGACGAGAACGATGCGCCCGAAGGATTCGAAAAGGTCTACTACGAGGAGTGGTCGAGCGATCTGCCGCTGAGCTTGGGCAACTACGGACGCGTTCCCGGCGCGGCGGCCGATGTGCAGCATGCCCTTCTGACGGAGTTCAAGATGGAGCGGCCTTCGTGGTATGGACTCGACCCCAACCATCTGATCTCGGCGCATATCGAGCTGACGATCGATCGGGTGGTGGACATGTCACTGAGCGGCAACAACATGGCCCTGCTGCCCAGCGTGCTGTACGTCAACTGCTTTGCGGGCGACGGCGTTGTCGGGCGTTTCGAGAATGCCCAGGCCGATTTCGAGCGGATCGACCACGAGGCGGCCGACGTGGCGGTCTGGCTGACGATGGACGGCGCCGCCGACGGGACACCGATTACGGACTTCGCGTTGTCGTGGTTCAGGCTCGTCGATCCGGGCCTGAGCGAGCCATATACGCTGTTGATCGACGTCACCGAGTCGGTTCGGCAGTTGCTCGCGGATGGAGCAGCGTTCTCGGGTTTCGCGCTTTCGTGCTCGCCCGACGGCGAATTCTGTATGGCCAGCGTGGACCTGGTCGACGACGTCCGTGGCAAGGCTTATCTGCCGGCCTTGGTGTTGGAGACTTCGCTCCAATAGCCTGTCCCGCAAGCGAGGCTGCTACGACGGCGCCGGGACCAACTTCGCGGCAGGTTTGGTCTGGCCGCGTGGCGGCCTCGCGGCATGGGACCACAGACGCGGACGCCGTGTGTGTCGTCGGACGGCCGGGACTGCGGAGGGATCTTCTGTGACGGATGTGTCGGTTGTGAGGTCTGGGTCTTGTGGAGCCTGCTTCGGCTGTGTGGCTTTTTCGCTGTTGATCGCGACAAGCAGGGCGCCCGCTGCGGCGCCGGACGAATAGCTCAACGCCAGGAACCAGTTATTCGTCCGGATGAAATTCGACAGTACCCACAATCCCAAGAGATTTTCGATAAAGACAATCGAGACGAGAACGACCTTCTCCCCGCGGGCACATGCCAGCGTACGACGCAAAGCGAGATACCACTCGCCACATCCTACGATCAGAAACAGAAGCATGCTCGTCAGGAGGCTCATATTCGTCTTCGTTGATCGCGTCCGAGAAGGTCGGTCGTTCCGGTTTCACGTTCATCTTGTGCTGATCCGTGGGGATGGTATGGCCGCAATGTCCCGAGACTGTCCGGCCCCGGTTCTCATTCTTCCAGCATTGCTTCCAGTACCGTCCTGTTACTATACGCTGGCCGATGCAGATTGGTTCTCTGCGGTGCGCGAACGCGTCGCAACTGACGTATTTGTAAGCATTTACGTTCCATTTTGTAGGCGAGTGTGCCCGGAGGTCAGCGGCGCATCTCTTCGGCTCGCAACCACTGGACGAAGCGGGCAAGGCCGGTGGCGATGTGGGTGGCGGGATGGTAGCCCAGCTCCTGTTGGGCCCTTGCGACGTCGGCGTAGGTTTGATCGACGTCGCCGGGCTGGGTGGGCAGATGGTTCCGGAGTGCCTTCTTGCCGAGGGCCTTCTCGATCTCGGCGATCAGGTCGCTGACGCAGATGGGACGCGACTCTCCGAGGTTGTAGATGTGATAGCCCGCGCATTTGTCGATGGCGGCGACGACGCCGTTGATGATGTCGTCGATGTAGGTGAAGTCGCGCCGCATCGTGCCGTCGCCGTAAATCGGGATGGGCTTGCCCGCCTCGATGAGCCGGGCGAACTTGTGGATGGCCAGGTCGGGACGCTGCCGGGGACCATAGACGGTGAAAAAACGCAGGCAGGTCATGCCGATGCCATAGAGATGGTGGTATGTGTGACAGATCAGCTCGCCCGCCTTCTTGGTCGCGGCGTAGGGCGAGATCGGGAAATCGACGTTGTCGGACTCCGAGAACGGGACCTTCTTGTTGTTACCGTAGACGCTCGAACTCGACGCGAAGACGAACTTCTTGATGTGGCGGGTGCGCGCGATCTCCAGCAGAACCACCGTTCCGTTGATGTTGACGTCGCTGTAGAGGGCCGGCTGCTCGATCGAGGGACGCACGCCGGCCCGCGCCGCCAGGTGCACGATCACGTCAACGTCGCCTTCGATGGCCTGCTCCATAGCCGCCTGGTCGCGGATGTCCGCCTCGATAAGACGAAAGCTCGGATGCGAAAGAGCCCCGGCGATATTGCGCCGCTTGATCTGCGGATCATAGAACGTGTCAAAGCTGTCGATGCCGATGACGGCGTGACCTTCCTGGAGCAGACGTTCGGTCAGATGCGAGCCGATGAACCCCGCCGCGCCGGTGACCACTGCTTTCATGTCCTTACTCCCCTCTGTGCGTCGTCGATGGATGTGACCAGTCTGGCGCGATCTCAGAGCGTCTGCGCCAGTCGCTTGATGTATTGCACCATGTCCTCGGCCATGTCCTGGCGTTTCAACGCAAATTCGATGTTGGTTCGGATGAAGCCGTCTTTGTTGCCGATGTCACAGCGTCGCCCGTCGAGCTTCAATCCGTACATGGGGCGCCGTCGGACCAGGGCCCGCAGGGCGTCGGTCAGTTGAATCTCACCGCCCCGGTCGGGTCCGGTTGTCCCGATGAGGTCGAAGATGTCCGCCGTCAGCAGGTAGCGTCCGGCGATGGCCAGGTTCGACGGCGCCTCGGCGGCGCTGGGCTTCTCGACGAAGTCGCGAATCCGATAGACGCCCGGGCGGATCTCGTCGCCGTCGATGATGCCGTACAGGTGAACCTTCCTGGGCTCGACCTCCTCGACCAGGATGACCGGCGCCTGGAGCTCCTCGTAAAGCTCGACGAGCTGGCCGGCCGCCGGTTTCGGCGCGTCGATCAGCGTGTCACCCAGCAGGACGACGAACGGCTCGTCGTGAACGTGGTGCCGGGCGCAGTAGACCGCGTCGCCGAGACCTCTCATTTCCTTCTGCCAGACGAAATGGATCTCCGCCAGTTCGGAGATTCGCCGCATCGCGTCGAGTTCGTCCGTCTTGCCCTTGGCCAGAAGCTGCGCTTCAAGCTGGAAGCTGCGATCGAAGTGCTCTTCGATGGAGCGCTTGCCCTTGCCGATGATCATCAGCAGGTCTGAGATTCCCGCTGCAACCGCTTCCTCGACTACGTACTGGATCACGGGCGTGTCGACGATGGGCAGCATCTCCTTCGGCTGGCTCTTGGTCGCCGGCAGGAATCGCGTCCCGAATCCCGCCGCCGGAATGACGGCCTTGCGTATCATGTTCGCGCCTTCGCCTCCGGGCTGAAGACCTTCGGTTTGATGACGCTGATGTTCAGCTTGCCTAATCGCTTGCGCAACTCGGCGAACATCCGCTCATCCTTGTACGTCCCCACGATGGCGCCGCCGGAACCGGTGAATTTCGCACTGGCACCGGTCGAGCGGGCCGCCTCCACCATCCGAAGGTTGTCCTCGCTGATCTTGTAGATCTGCCGCCGGCGGTCGAAGTTGGCGTCGAGAAGCTCGCCGACCTGGTCGGTCTGGCCGTTGAGCAGACACTGGCGGACCTTGTCCGTCAGATGGGCCCAGAACCGCATGGCATTGACGACCTTGCGCTCGCCCTGTTCGAAGCGAACGCGGATATTGTGGTGGAATTTCTCGGTCGGCTCGCTGAAATCGTCGCGATAGGCAACGTAAAGGCGGGGCAGCAAGGCCGGGTCGAGCGGCATGTAGTTGCCGTAGCCCTGTCGCGTCATGATCTCCTCGGCGAAATCCATGTACACGAGGCCCTCGTAGACCTGAATGACGCGGTCCTGGAGACCGGCGGGGATGTGCAGCTCGTTCTTCTCGGCCGCCAGCACGAGGTTGGCCTGGACGTACTTGGGGATGCTGACGCCGTAGAAGGCCATCAGGGCGCGGAGGCAGGCGGTGATGATCGCGCTGGAGCCGGCCAGTCCCACGCCATGCGGGATGTCGGAGCAGTAGCGGATCGTGAAGTTCTTATCGTGCAGGGCGATCTGGTTGTCCTGGCAGTAATCGTAGAAGGTCTTGATGGTGGCCTTCAACAGGCGGATGCCGCCGTAGTAGCCGTGCAGGCGAACGTCGCGCACGATGTCCGCGATGTTGTTGAAGCAAGAATGGTCTTTCTGGCTGGGCAGGATTTCCAGCTCCGGCGTTTCGTACAGGACCACCTCGGCCCGGAAGTTGCTGAAGACGAACGAGATGGTCTTGCCGAAGTAGCCGTCCGACGGGTTTCCGACCAGGCCCGCTCTCGGATAGGCATGTGTGCGGATGATCACAGCATTCACCTCGCCAAAGCTTCTCAATGTGCCACGCACATCACCTGCACCGGCGATCCGCGACTTCTCGGACATTCGCAGGGCATCGCATTCGGTTCCCGGTTCCGGCGCGCGTTATCAGATAGACGGCTGAGCGCGGCGTCCCTCGACCGGCTCGATCATGTCGACATCGATCTCGACGCTCGCGGCCTGGCCCAGCATGTCAATCTGGAGCACCAGACGGGTGTTGCCGCGGTTCTGGACAACGATGCCCTCGAGTCCGAGCAGCGGACCGGCGATGACGCGGCACCACTGACCTTTCTCGATGTACTTGTGAGGCACCAACGGAGCGCCGGCGCTGATCGCCTGCTCGATGCGGGCCAGCTCGTTGAGGAAGGTCTTCTGGTCCACCACCTCCAGCAGGTTGGCCACGCGGTTGGTCTTGAGCAGCTCGATCCGGTCATTTTCGCGGCCACAGAAGAACAGGTAGCCAGTGAACAGGGGCAGCATCGACTTGAACGTGCGATGGCTCCTCCGGCTGACCTTCAGCGTCATGGGCAGAAAGTAACTGATGTTCTTGGCCATCAGGTCGTGGGCCAGGACCTTCTCGTTTCGACTCTTGGTATGCGCGACCCACCAGAGGCCCTCGAAGGTCCGGATGGACTCCACCGGTGGCCAGAGGATGGGGGGATTCTCATTGATCTTGAGCAATTTCGCTCTCCGAAACCATTCGAAGCCGATCGCGGTCCGTCCGGCCAAGCCTTCCGGGCGATTCGGCGGGTCTACAACGTCTAAACCAGCGTCCGATTCTGGTCGATTCATAATATGGCGCCGAGTCTATAACGGTTCGCAGGGGTTGTCAAAGAAATCGGCGAACGACTTGGCGGATTGACGGACCGCCGGACGCGATGTACGATCAATCGACGCGTTCACCGCCCGCCTTTGGGGCCTCAGGAGCAACGATGCGCAGAACCAGGAAGGGCAAATCCGGTCGCCACGCCGAACGCGACGTGGCGGTGCTGTTTACCTGCATCGGCCGCCGGGTGTCGCTGCTGAAGGCCTTTCGCCGGGCCGCCCGGCGACTGAAGGGCCGCATCCGCTTCTGCGGGACCGATGTCACGATGCTCAGCCCGGCGCTGCAATGTTGCGACGAGGCCTTTCTTGTCGAGCCTACCACGCATCCGCGATACGTGGGCCAACTCCTGTCGATCGTCAGGAATCGCGGGGTCCGATTGGTCGTTCCGACAACGGACCTCGATCTGCGAGTCCTTGCGGCGCACCGGTCCCGTTTCGAGCGGCTGGGCTGCCGCGTGCTGGTCAGCGAGCCGGGCGTTATCGACATATGCCAGGACAAGAGGCTGACCCGTCGATTCCTCAGACAGAACGGCTTCGACGGCCCGCGCACCTGGAGTCCACGTGCCGCTCTGGAGGCCGACCGGAAAGGGCGGTTGGCATGGCCCTGCCTGCTCAAGCCGTGGGACGGTAGCGCCGCCAAGGGCAACACCATCGCGCGCAACCGCAAGGAGTTGCTCTTCTTCGCCAGGCGAGTCCCGAACGCGATCTGTCAGGAACTCGTCACAGGCACTGAGTACACCTGTGACGTGTATGTTGATTTCGAACAGCGTGTGCGATGCGTCGTCCCGCGCCGGCGTCTCGAAGTGCGCTCGGGCGAGGTCAGCAAGGCGCAGGTCGTCAAGGATGGGCGCATCATGGAATCGGCGGCCGGGGTGGTCCGCCGGCTCGGCGCCGGTCCGGGCGTCATCACGGTTCAACTGTTCGTGACCGAGAGAAGCACCATCAAGATCCTCGAGGTCAATCCTCGTTTCGGCGGCGGTGCGCCGCTGGCGATCCGGGCGGGAGCGGATTTCCCCAGGTGGATTCTTCAGGAGCTCAGCGGACAGCGGCCCCGCATCGCCTTCGACAGGTTCGAGGATGGCCTCGTGATGCTGCGCTACGACGGCGAGGTCTGGCTCTCCGGGCCCGAAATGTGACAGCGGCGCGACTACAGCGTGACCGTCAGGTACTCCGTGTCGTCGCCGAAGGCGACAGCGCCGTCGTAGGCGGCGGGAATCACCAGGCAATCGCCGGCGACGAATTCCACCGGTTCGGCCTGCTGCGACTCTATCGTTCCGCCTCCTGAGAGCACGATCAGCGTTCGCATCCGGCCCCGCGCCAGCAGTAGTTCGGTCCCCTTGCTGCGATGGCCCTTGTCGACCTTGAAGTGCTCGCAGTCCACGAGGCGTCCGACCGTGGTGACCGGGAGCCGGTCGGCGGTGACGTCGAAATGGATGCTCTGGAGCGCCTCGTCGATGTGGAGCTGCCGGGGCCGGCCCGTGTGGTCGACCCGGCCCCAGTCGTAAATGCGATAGGTGGTATCCGAAGGGGTCTGTATCTCGGCGATGAGCAGCCCGCCTCCGATGGCATGGGCGGTTCCCGCCGGAAGGAAGTGGCACTGACCCCGCTCGACCGGGACCTTTGCGAGCAGATCGGCGGTCGTGCCGTTCTCGATGGCCCGGGCGAACTGCTCCGGTGTGACCTTCTCTTTCAGCCCCTTGTAGATCACCGCGCCGGGCTGCGCGTCGATTACATACCAGCATTCGGTCTTGGGCTCGCCCCGGCCCATCCGCCGGCAGGTCTCGGCGTCGGGATGCACCTGCACGCTCAGGATGTCCTGGGCATCGAGCAGCTTGACCAGCAGGGGGAAAGGGGTGGGGAAATCGGATGTCCCGGCGATCTGCTGCGGATGCTCCTGCGTGACATCGGCGACGGTGCGGCCCTCGAATGGTCCATTGGCGATGACGGTCTTGTCGTGCGGCAGGTCCGCCAGTTCCCAGCTCTCTCCGATCTTCGCATCGGCAGGCAAAGGCTTGCCAAAGGCGGTCTGGAGTGTTCGGCCACCCCATATCCGCTCCTTGAAGATCGGCACGCATTTCATCGGGTACAGTTTCATACAAGGCATTCTACCGACGCCGGCAGGGTGTGTCCACGCCGCGAACCAAGCGTCAATCCCCCGAATCTCGCAAAAAAAACGTGCAGAATACGTACATTCCACAATTGACGAAAGTACGTCTTGCGGTAAGGTGGACCACAACATGTTGCAGGGATGATTCCCGCAAGGCTGTGACGGAGCACGGCGTGCCTGCTATTCCCCAATCACAGCGAGATGGTTTTGTATTCCGTGCCGGGAGCGTCCAAGGCGGTACCTCTACGGATGAGCGTCGCACCCATGGATGGAGGGCGATGTGATGACAGAACGGTTGGTCTCAGGGAGGAGACTGGATGAAGAGGCCGGGTGCCATTTCTATGGGTTTGCTGGTGATCTGTGCCGCAGCGTCCTCTGTGCGCGCGATCACGATCAACCCGACGTTTGAGGGTTTCGATGCTGCCCAGCAGGACGTGATCCAGGCGGCGATCAACCGATGGATCACCATGTTCGGCGGTCATGCGATCGATATTGTCTTTGCCACGAGCACGGACGTCTCTCTGGCGACCACGAGCGGCTGGAGCACCGATGAGCTGGGTCGCCCAGTGCGTGCGACGATCCATGTCAATACGGCCGGGTACAACTGGACGATGGGCGATCCTGCCGGCGGCCAGATTGATGCCATGCGGGGCATGATGCACGAGATCGCGCACGCCATCGGCTGGACCGTTGCCCTCGACCGCTACACCGCCAACGTCGTCAGCGTGGGCGGGAATCGCTTCTACGACCTGGACCACGACGGGGCCTTCCGCGCCGACACGGACTTCGACCTGATCGACGTGAGCTGGCAGGGGACCCATGCTCCCGACGGTTCGCGCGATCTGATGCAAGCCTACGCACCGAGAGGGGTGCGTCTTTATCCGACGTACCAACACGCCGGGGTGCTGACAGACGCCTTTGACTACAGCGTCATGCTCGATGGTCTCGGCGGTGCCGCCGGATATGGCGACGTGGCCCTGGGACGCACGGACGACGGATCTTCCGGCCTCCTGGATCTGCCGTTTCAGATCAACCTCTTCGGCGCCAAGTACGATTCGTTCTTTGTCAACAACAACGGCAACGTCTCCTTCGAGACGGCTGTATCGGAATCCACGCCTCAGGCTTTCCCGGTCGCCGGTCAGCCGATGATCGCGCCCTACTGGGCCGACGTCGATACGCGCAGCGAGAACGGCGGCGCCGTTTACGTCGCGTCGCCCGGTTCGGACGCGGTCGTCGTGACCTGGGACGGCGTCGGCTGTTTCGACCAGCACACGGACCTGAGCAACGATTTTCAGATGGTGCTCCGCAACCGCGACGACGTCGCGCCGGGGGACTTCGACATTGAGTTTCGCTATGGGCAGCTCCAGTGGACGACCGGCGACGCCAGCGGAGGCGTCGGGGGTCCCGGCGGCACGGCCGCCCAGGCGGGTTATGACGCCGGCGATGGGAAACACTACCTCATCCTGCCCGGCTCCGGCACCGCGGCGGTCCTGGACCTGGCGAACCTGACCAACACCCCGTCTAATGTGTCGATCAACGGGCTGTGGGTGTTTCCCGTCCGCAACGGCTATCTGCCGGGCACGGTTGCATACAATCCGCTGGCCCCGGTGATGGTCAACAACGGCTGGCAATTCGATTTCCACATCGGGAACGTCGGCGACGCGGTCTTTGTCAGTTCACCGCTGGCCATCGGCTATGACTACTTCGTGGACTTCGGCGCCAATGTCCTGTCGGTCCAACTGCCGAGGTTTGCCGATGGTCTTTACGACCTTTGGTTGTGGAACGACACCTTTGGCTCGTGGGAGGACGCCGGTTTCGATCTGATGGCCGGCGACCTCTACAGTTTCGGCGGCGAGGGAGTTAACGCGTTCCGCCTGCTGGCTACCGAAGCGGGCCTGCGCTGGAGCTCTGCCGAGATGAGCGATTTCGTCACGGGCCTGTGGTTCACGTCAACGGGACTGGTTTCCATGCGGCAGGTGCCGATCGCACCGGGCGCCGGTGCTCTTGCGGTCGTGCCCTTGCCCGGAGCGCTGGGGTTGTCTGCGATTGGCCTGCTGGGTCTGATCGTCGCGCGGAGACGCCGCATCCTGTAGCGATTCTGACGCTATTGCAGGTAGTCGAGAATCCCTGTGGCAATTGCGGCGGCCAGTTTGTCCTGGAAGGCGCTGTCTTGCAGCCGCAGGGCGTCCTGGCGGTTGGAGAGATACCCCATCTCCACGAGCACCGCCGGTCCCCGACTCGTTCTCAGCACCCGGTAATCCTCGCGGCGGACGCCCCGGTTCTCCAGGCCCGTGGTGGCCATCGCGCGCGATATATCTCGGGCAGCACGCTGGGAATCGGCAGATGCGGCGTTGGCGATGTAGACCGTGAAGCCCTGAGCCGAGGGACTGGGAGCCGAATCGGCGTGGATGCTCACGAACAAATCGGCGTTGCGTCGGTTGGCGATCTCCGCTCTGGCCTCCAGCTCGGTGTACTCGTTGCGTTGTCGGGTCATGGTTACGCCAAGGCCCCTGCGTTCCAGGATGGCGGCGACCTTCTCGGCGACGTCGTAGTTGATTGTCTTCTCGTGGACTCCCGTGACGGAGGTCGTCCCGGGGTCGTGGGCGCCGTGGCCGGGATCAATCACGATGTTCCCCCGCAGGACGCGGGGCTGCGGGCGCGAAGGTGTTATCGGCGCGCCGAGGTGCGGCCGGATCTGCGAGACCAGCGATTCGGCGACGTAGACGGTCTGCCCGACCTTACGCACCATTCCGACAGAGCCGATGGGCTTTCCGTTGACGAAGAATCGGCCGTCGCTGTGCGTGAAGATCAGGACGGTATTGCCGCCCCCACGCAGGACGACAAAGGCGTCGTCGCGATCCTCGACGCTCAGGCCCAGTTGCCGGGCCAGTTCCTCAACGCTGGTGGTGTGATCTCTGGTGACCACGGCGGGCGCGGTGGTCTGCGGGCCCTGGCAGCCGGCGGCCACCAGGGCGAGAAGGGCTGCAACGATCTTTATCTTCGTCCTTGTTCTCATGTAACCTCTGTTATCGGAGAGGGGCGGTCCATGCATACACATTTTTTCGATTCTACCCGACCGCGACCGTCCTGGGAAGCGCGCAGTGGAACACTTGAAACCGAGGCGGCACTCTTCGGCGTGGTCTGCGAACCCTTCCGGAAAGGGGAAACACCACTGTGCGACCAGGAGATGCGTCGAGTGATCCGAGCAGCGTCACCTGATTGCGGCGACCCGCCAGTTCGCGGCCATGCGGGCGAAATCGATCAGGTTCACGGCGCCGTCGCGGTTTGTATCGGCGCGTTCCCAGTAGTCGTTCTGCCTGGCAGCGTCCTGACGAAGCCAGCAGTGCGACAGCGCCGCCATGTCCGCAAGGTCAACGGCATCGTCCACGACGAGATCGCCTGCGAGGGGTTCGACGTTGAAGACGACCGTGAACGGTTCGGATGACTCGTATCGGCCCAGACGATCGTGGAAGCGGTAGGTGATCCAGTGCAGGCTCTCGCCGTCGACGGCCTGATACGACAGGTGCACGTGTCCGTCGCCGCGAAGGGCGTGGATGGAAGTGTGGTCGAAGCTCTCGCCGGCGCCGGCGATCGTAAACTGGGGATACTCCTTGTGCACGGCTCGCAGCCCATCCGAGAGGGCATAGCATTCGACGATCAGGCCGAAGTCGAGGTCGGGCTCGCCCGCCGGCGCGCGATTGGGATCGTACGTGTGTCCCGCATTGGCATTGGTGCTCTGGAAAACGTCGAAGCCCGGCTCGCCGATGCGGTAGCCGTAGCTCGAAAAGATGCTCTTCTGTAACGGGTAGAACCAGTTGGCGTGGTCCGTCTCGCCGCTGTCGCGGTACTTCTGTGAGCAGTCCACGAAAAGCTTCGTATCGTCGTCGGTGCCCTCGACGCCGTCGCGGTTGCAGCCGATGAGAAGATGGTCGAGGGGGCAGTCGGCCCGCACGGCCACGCCGTACGACAGACAGATCAATGTCACGACGCTTGTCACAGCGAGTTTCATGCTTCTACTCCAGGCTCACGGATTCTCGGGCCATTTCGGCGCCGCCTCAGGATACCAATAGCAGTCGCCGGGCCAGGTATAGGTCCGCTCGAACGGCAGCCCCTCGGCGTGCCCATCGGCGAAGAGGTAGTGCGACATTCCTCTGTGCCGATCCCATGCGATGGACTGCCGGGCGTATTCGATCGATCCTTCCCACAGATCGGGGTGAATGTGGTCGGCCAGGCGGAAGCTCTCGCTGTCAGGCGCCTCGCTGATCCAGATACAGTGCATCGGCCGCCGGATGCTATTGACGTTGTTGTAGCGGTTCGTGTTCGGCCCATAGCGGAAGTGGACCGGGTCGAGCAGGGCGTTGACCGCGAAGCTCGAGTACCGGGCCTGACGCTGTTCGCTCAGGGGGCGGCTCCAATCGACGAACTCTTTGCCTTTGTCGCTCGGGCAGCGGACCAGAAGCGGCTCCTTGGTGTAGCGGGTCAGGACTCGCAGCCAGTGGTCGTTCGGGTCCTGGCAGTGACAGGAGCTGGGAGGCAGTCGATACTCCGAGTCGATCAGGTACGCCTGGAGCGCGACACCCATCTGCCGCATGTTGCTCAGGCAGGCGATCTTGCGCGCCTGCTCGCGGGCGCGGTGCAACGACGGCAACAGGATCCCCATCAGCAGCGCGATAATCGCAATGACCACGAGCAGCTCGATCAGCGTGAACCCTCGCCCCACGATGGGATTGGATTGGGGGCGTCCGCAGACGCCCCCGATCCCTTCCTGCGCCAATCGGCTGGGAGATGATTCCCTTCGCATAGCCATCTCCCTGTCTTGTGGCCTAATCGTCATGATCGTGGTCATGATTATGGTGCTCCGCCTCGTCGCCATGATAGATGCCGGATCGGCCCCAGTTCTCCACGAGAATCTCCAGGTCATGGACGTCCACCACGCCGTCGCCGTTGAGATCGCCGGCAATCGGTTGGACCACCGCCCGGGCGAATCGCAGGACGAAGTCGGCCGAACGCTGATAGAGCCCGCCGGCGTCGTGGGCCGACACGACGACATAGACCTCTTCGTCCTGTTCGTCGAGCCAGAAGTAGAAGCCCATGTGGTCGTGGAAGCCCCACGCGTTGACGTCGGCCATCCACCGCTTGTTCAGTGCACAGACCTCGCCATCGGTTTGCAGCACGGGCGTATCGTCGGGCCGCAGCATGAGGAAGTCGTCTTCCGCCAGGTTGGGGCTGACCCGCTCGCGCCGGATGTAGATGTTCCATGCCGGAATCGTAGCCTCATCGGCGCTCTCCAGGTTCCATGCCCCCTGAGGACCATGAGCAGAATGCCAGCCGTCCACGTGCTCCAGCCCGTTCGCGTCGCCATAGCCGTTGGCCTTGGTGTAATGGAAGGCGCATGTGTACAGGACCTTGGCGGGCTCGTCGGGTTTGGTGATGTGCTGCCCCTCTTCGAGCACGGGACTGAGCACGAGGAATGGCGTGCCGTCGGTCTGGGTCCAGTTCGGCCAACCCGGCGTGGCGCAGGCGTGAACCGGCGGCAGGGAGAAGAACCAAAGCCTGTCGTTGTCCATCGGGTCCGGATCGGCGGACCCCTCTCCCGGCCGACCCCAGTCGGCGGGCCGCCAGGTTGGGTTGATGCCGATGTGTGTGTGCGCCACGGCGCACTCGGCCGCGGCGCTGTGTGGCCACGCCGCAAGGATTGACCCGCAAAGAAGCAGGCTAAGGAGGGCAAACGTGCCCTTATGCATCATCATATTCACTCCTCTGTGTAAGCAACGGGTGACATCGCCGTTTCTTCGGCGAATCAGGTTGGTTCGGGATAACGCTGCGCCGGCGCAGCAGGTGCCCCGTTCAGCACGGGCGAATGTGATTTGCAGTGCGGCGCAGGCGGTGTTAGACAGGGGGAGCGCGGGCGCCAAGGATCATCGCCGTGGTCTGAGGCGGAGCTGTGTCGAGGCAGGCCTCGAGAAGCTGCCCGGCCCGATCGATCTCGACGTGCGCCGGCTCGATTCGGGCGGTGAAATCCTTCGTGGCCACGAGAAGTTGCTGGCAGAGGCAGCAGTGCTCGGAGTCGTGGTGCTGCGGGTCCTCGTCATGGTCGTGAGCCAGGTGCAGGTGCAGAAACAGCACAAGACCCAAAGTCATCGCCAGGAAGCACCCGGTCGCCAGAATCAGAACGGTATGTCGCACCAGCGACCTCACGTCGTCGCGCTCCTATGCGCAGGCAGGGCAAAGCCCTTCCAGCCGCACCTGTTGATGTTGAATCACGAATCCCTTGTAGAATCTCGGCGCCATCGGCATCGAGAAGTCCTTCAGGCAGTGCGTCGTCCCGCAGTTCGAGCAGGTGAAGTGCGGGTGGCATTGTCTGTCGGTACAGTGATGGGCCAGTTCGAAGTGCCAGGCCCGCTCCTGCATGAACGCGCGATGGACCAGCCCTGCATCGACCAGAGATTCGAGGGTTCGATAGATCGTCACCTTGTTTCGCCCTCCGTCGGGCAACCGCTCGGCAATCTGATCCTGCCGCAGAGGCCCGACTGCCTCGAACAGCACCTTCAGGACCGCGACGCGCGCCTCCGTGCGGTACAACTGCGCCTGCTTGAGCATTCCGTGGCATTTCTCATCAAGACCGATGCTCATGTGCAGCCTCCGGCTCGGCGACGCCGTGTAAGTGCAACGGCGCGGACTTGACGAACAGAAGTGGGAAGACGATATCGCTGAAGCAGCACGGTAGCCAGACCGAGATGAAGAGCACCACGAACACGCCCACGAGCATTGTGGCGGTCAGTTCCGCGTGGGTGTTCATCAGCATGTGGAAGGAAGAGGCCCAAGTGCTGACCAGAACGTGGGCGGCGTGCGGAAATTTGGTTCGCGGCCAGAAGTACGCGA
Source organism: Phycisphaerae bacterium (assembly GCA_012744475.1). GTDB lineage: Bacteria > Planctomycetota > Phycisphaerae > Sedimentisphaerales > Anaerobacaceae > Anaerobaca. The sequence goes on along the minus strand of JAAYBV010000031.1, from coordinate 7,132 downwards.
CGAGAATTCCCACAAATGCGGCGGGATTTACGACGTACCAGTCTTCGATGAAGCCCAGATGCAGTCTCGGGCGGACGGCGCCGCCGGCCTCGTCCGAATGGGCCTCGTGCCCGGCCGTCCCGTGATCATGCGCCTCCCCGGTTTCTTCATGGTCGTGAAGGTCTGCGTGGCTCGGCACGGCCACTCCCAGGATGCTCTCACCGAAGAACGGCAAGATGCAGTCGCTTAACGTCGCGACCCCGACGGCCCCGAAGTAGCCGATCACCACCAGCTTCACCAAACTGACCTTCTTCTCGTAAATCTTGAATAGAGAAGCGGTTACGATGGCGGACAGGACAACGTGAGCTGGGTGGAACACCTGGAAGAGGCGGTGGTTGACCGCCTCGCCGGCGTTGTGGAACAGCAGCATACAGACAATCCCTGTGGCCGCTCCGAATAGCGTAAACGGGGCATGATGTCTCAGTTCAGTGCCGATCGCCGCGATTCTTGTCTGCATGAACAACCGCCTCCTGACAGTCCGGTATTGTAGCTCTATCGTCTCTTCGAACGATCATTATAGTCGGTTCGTCAGAAAATGCAACTTAGTTGCATATTTTTAGAGGCCGATTTGTTTCGTAGGATTTGGATACGGGCGGGTGGCTCTGTCTTTTTGAGTCGCCCGTACGGACGGGGGCGGGGGCGAGCGGCGTTGTTCGGCCTTCCGTCGGACGACTTGGGACCGAACAAGACCCCCGATCGGAGTTGTGTACTGAACTGAAGATCCGTGAGCATTGAAAGCGATGCACTGTGATTTCGACCGTTGACAGACTGATCAATGAATCGCCGGCGTGGGCCCTGCTCATCGTGTTCTGGATTGGGGCAATGGCCTCGCTCAGCTCGTGTATGGCCGTTCGGCTGCCCGTCGTGATTGGATACGTGGCCGGGGTCGGGTTGTCCAAGAAACGGGCCATCACCCTGACGTGCCTGTTCGGCGCGGGACTGACCCTCAGCTATGTCCTGCTGGGGATGGTTATGACGACCGCCGGCGGTGTCGCAGGCAAGCTGCTCGGCCTGAACAAGTACTTCTTCTGGCTCCTGGGCGGCCTGCTGATCGTTACCGGGCTCCTCGTTTCGGGCTTGGTGAGTGTGCACCTGTTGCCGGAGAAATGGCAGGGTCTCGGACCCAAACTACACACGGCTACTCTGCCGGGGGCGGCTCTGTTGGGGTTCGTCTTCGGCCTGCTGCTCGTGCCTGGGTGCCCGTCGTGCGGAGCGGGCCTGCTGATCCTGGCGGGGATCGTCGTCGCCAAGAAGCTCTCGGTGTACGGGGTGCTGCTGTTCCTGAGCTTCGCACTGGGCCAGAGCGTGCCGGTTCTGGCGGTCGGGGCGCTGACCGGGTTAATGAAGCCGAACGTGATCGACCGCGCGCGGACTCGCATTTGTTCGCTCGAGCGGCGGATTCAGTTGATTGCCGGCAACGCGCTGGTGATCGTTGGCATTTACCTCATCGTGGTGGGTTGACGGGGGACGCTATGGCAGAAGGACAGGTCATCTATCCCAGACCGCGACGCGACCGGCAGGAGTGCCGGGAGCTGATCGCCAACGGATCGTACAGTGTCATCCTGGTCGTGATCGCGCTGATTGCGATCCGACCGCTCATGGTCCGCCATATCCTCGATCGGGCCGAAGCCTACTCCGTCTTCCGCCAGTATGACGACGCCAAGCGGCAATGTGACAAGGCCCTGTTGATCGATGGAGACAACGGCCATGCGTGGTATTTGCTCGCCTGTGTTCACAAGGCCCGAGGGGAGCTCGACGCGGCCTACGGCGCCTATCAGAAATCGACCGAGGCCGATCCCACCAACGTGCCGGCCAGCTTCGAACTGGCCGTGATGTACGTCAAGGACGGCCAGCCCCAGCAGGCGGTTCCTTACTTCGAGCAGGTGCGCCAGGCGGAAGCCGGCCGCGCGAATCAGTACGCGCCAGACGAGTTCGCCTACCATCGGGCCGCCCTCGACATGCTCGTGATGTGCTACGAGAAGCTGGGCGACGAGACCAAGGCCAAGTTCACGCGCGAAGAGCTTCGCGTCTACTATCCGCACCACACGCAATTGGGCGAACCGGCCAAAGCGACTGTGACCGGGGCCCGGTCCGGCTGAACCGCTCCAGCGGATTGCCGATTGCTGTTCCGTCTCAACGCGCCGGTGCGGAATCCCGGGCTCACCGTCTGACCCGTGCAAGACCTCCCTGCCGGCGTCTTGGTTCGTTTTCGTTGCGTACCCCTTCACCTCCGTCCGGTCGTTTTGTCCGCGAAAACCCATTGCGTCCATGCAACGCCGCGATACACTCTCTTGGGCGTCCATGCGCCGAAGGGCGGTGGTTTTGCTGCGCCTGCGGTCGAGTCTGTTTAGAGAGTGTGGCCAATGAAGGTTCTCAAGTCGCTGTCGGAATTCGGGCGCATCCGGAAAGGGTGTGTGCTGACCATCGGCAATTTCGACGGTGTCCATATCGGGCATCAGGAGATCCTTCGCACGGCGCGGTCGCTGGCCGCCGACTGCGGCGCCGAGATGGTCGTGATGACGTTTGAGCCCCATCCCGTGGCGGTTCTGTATCCGGAGAAGGCCCCGGGCGTCCTGACGCCGCTGCCGCTGAAGCTCGATCTGCTGCGTCCCTACGCCGACAACTGCGTCATCGTGCTGGAGGACAACAGGGAGTTGCTGAAACTGTCGCCCGAGCAGTTCATCGACGAGTTCCTGATGGCCACTTTCGCGCCTCGTTTCATCGTAGAGGGCCACGATTTCCACTTCGGCGCCCGCCGCGCCGGTGACATCGAAACGCTGGGGGCCTTCGGACGCCAGAAGGGCTTCGAGGTTGTTGTCGTTCCTCCCAAACAGATGACGCTGCCGATGGGCGAGACGATTCGCGTCTCCAGCACGGTGATCCGCTACATGCTGGAGAGCGGTCACGTCGCCGATGCGGCCATCGCTCTGTCACGGCCGTATCGCCTGCTCGGACCGATCGTCTCCGGCCGCGGAAGGGGCCGGCAGTTGGGCTTCCCGACGCTGAACATGGCCAGGCCCGAGCAGGTCATTCCGGCCGAGGGCGTCTACGCCGGCTTTGTGGAGGTCGCCGACGATCCGGATCCCGGCGCGCCGGGACTGTCCAAAGCCGAACGACTTCCCGCCGCGTTCAGCATCGGCGAGATTCGAACGTTCGAAGAGCGGCATCCGCTGCTGATCGAGGCCCATGTTCTCGACGAGCCGGCAGGGGATCTGACCGGAAAATGGATGGTGATGGAGTTTGTCCGTCACCTGAGACCGCAGCACAAATTCACCAGTCCCGATGAACTCGTCGCTCAGATCGGCAGGGACTGCGACCAGGCCCGGGCCATACTGAACGAGTATGTTCAAGGAGAGACACCATGAAAGAGCCACGTCACATCGTGTTGGGCGTTCACATCACCGATCGCATCCGCCATGCACAGAAGGTGCAGGATCTGTTCACCGAATACGGTTGCAGCATCAAGACCCGGATCGGACTCCACCCGGTCTCCGACAACTACTGCTCGCCGAACGGGCTGGTGTTGCTGGAAATGGCCGGCGACGAGAAGCCCGTCTTTGAGCTGCTCGACAAGCTCGGCGCCATCGAGGGTGTCGATGTGCAGAAGATGGTCTTCGAGCACGATTGATCGCGTCGGGAAGGCGTTGCACGAATCGCCCGCTCTCTCTTGCTTCCTTGACGACACGAAAGGGGTGGAATGACGGATACGTATCAGCAGGCGCTGGCGCTGATCGAGAAGGCGAACGACATTCTGATCACCACGCACACGCGCCCGGACGGCGACGCGTGCGGCTGCGTGGCGGCATTGATGCAGGCCTTCCGCACGCGAGGCCAAACCGTGCGGCCCTTGTTTGTCTCGCCGGTGCCTTCCTGGTACGCGTTTCTCTTCGACGAGAAAGTGCCCGTGCTGCGTAAGGATGTGCAGGTCGATGAACTCGCCACCGGTCCGTTCGGGCGGTGCGACCTGATCGTCATTGTGGACACCAACAGCTACAGCCAGTTGCCCCACTTGGCCGATCACCTCAAGCGGATCGACACGCCGATCCTGGTGATCGACCATCACGTCACCAGCGACGGCCTGGGCGCCGTCGAGATCGTCGATGCGACCGCTGCGGCGGCGGGCCTGGTGGTGTATGACTTCTTCCAGGCGGTCTCCGTGGCCATCACCGCGAAGATAGCCGAGGCCCTGTTTGTCGCGATCGCCACCGACACCGGATGGTTCCAGTTCAGCAACACCACCAGCCGGGTGTACCGCTGCGCCGCCGAGCTGATCGACCTGGGCGTCTCGCCGACCGAGTTGTATGACAAGCTCTATCACACGTTTTCGCCGGCGCGGTTCCGGCTTCTGGTGACCATGCTCGACCGCCTCGAACTGCACCTCGATGGACGCTACGCCGTGCAGCATCTGGTTCAGGAGGACTTCGCCCGGACCGGCGCGGCCTACGAGGACACCGAGAACTTCATCAACGAGTGTCATCGCATCGCCTCGGTGGTGGTCTCGGCGTTACTGGTGGAGCTGAAGGACGGTCGCGTCCGCTGCTCCCTGCGCAGCCGGGGGCCTGTCGACGTCAGCAAGATCGCCGCCCAGTTCGGCGGCGGGGGCCACAAGATGGCCGCCGGCACCTTCCTGCCCGGCCCCATCGACCACGCCAGGCAGCTCATCTTCGACGAAGTCGCCCAATGCCTTCCCTGACAGCCTCGCCGGGGTCCTTTTCGAGCGGGTGCGTCTGTCCCCGGAGCCTGTGGCCTTCTTGGCAGTTGCTTCGATGGCCGATCGTGTTACATTGGGTGGCGTTCGGATTGCGGATTTCGGATTGCGGATTGGCGCACGGAGGCGAATCCGCAATCCGAAATCCGCAATCGTCGGGCACAGGGCAACCCGTCCACAAGGGCAGCGCAATAAGGGGACTGTGCATGAGTCAGATACTCATCGGCAAGGGCGAACGGCAGGTTCATCTGCTCGCCAAGTATGCCAACCGCCATGGCCTGGTCGCCGGAGCCACCGGTACCGGCAAGACCGTTTCTCTACTGGTGCTGGCGGAGGGCTTTTCGCGCATGGGTGTGCCGGTGTTCATGGCGGACGTGAAAGGCGACGTCGCCGGCTTGGCGATGGCCGGGGCCATGAACGAGAAGATCCAGCAGCGGGTCGCCCAGATCGGCATCGAAGGCTATGCCAACGAGGCCAGTCCGGTCCTGCTCTGGGACATGTTCGGCGATGCGGGCCATCGCGTGCGGACTACGATCAGCGAGATCGGGCCGACCCTGCTGGGACGCATGTTGGAGATCAACGACACGCAGACCGGCGTGCTTGAAATCGCGTTCAGGCTGGCGGACGATCAGGGGCTGCTGCTGCTCGACCTCGACGATCTCCGCGCCCTGCTGGGGTTCGTTGCGGAGCATCGCAAGGAGATCTCGACGGAATACGGCCTGGTCAGCGTGCAGTCCGTGGCGGCGATTCAGCGGGCGCTGCTGTCGCTGGAAAGGGAAGGCGCCAAGGCGTTCTTCGGCGAACCGGCCCTGGAACTGAACGACCTGCTGCGGACCGATCTGAGTGGTCGCGGCGTCATCAGCATCCTGGCGGCAGACCAACTGATCCTGAAGCCGCGATTGTATTCGAGTTTCCTGCTGTGGCTGCTGTCTGAACTGTTTGAGAACCTGCCCGAGGTCGGCGATCTGGACAAGCCCAAGCTGGTGTTCTTCTTCGATGAGGCGCATCTGCTGTTCGATGACGCTCCGGCGATGTTGCGCCAGCGCGTCGAGCAGGTGGTGCGGATCATCCGCTCCAAGGGCGTGGGCGTGTACTTCTGCTCGCAATTCCCCGACGACGTGCCGAACGAGATCCTCGGTCAGCTCGGCAACCGCATCCAACACGCCTTGCGGGCGTACACGCCGCGTGACCAGAAGGCGGTGCGAACGGCGGCCGAGACCTTTGTCGCGAATCCGAACCTGGACGTGGCAAAGGTCATTTCGCAGCTCGGCGTCGGCGAGGCCCTGGTCTCCACGCTCCAGGACAAGGGCGTTCCGATGCCTGTCGAGCGCACGGTCATCTGTCCGCCGCGATGCCGGATGGGTTCGATCACGGCGGAAGAGCGCGCTGCCGTGCGCTCGCGCAGCCCGGTCGGCAGCAAGTACGACACCACCGTGAATCGCGAGTCGGCCTACGAGATCCTCAGTCGCAGAACTCTGGAAAAGGAAGCTGCTGCACCGCCGTCAACGAAGCGCGAGACCGCGAAGCCCTCGGGACGCGGCAAGCTCGGCGAACTGCTGTGGGGCACCAAACGCCGGCAGGGCATGGTGGAAACGCTGGCCAAGCAGGCCGCGCGTACCGCCGGAAGCCGGCTTGGCCGCTCCATCTGGCGCGGCGTGCTCGGCAGCATATTGGGCGGATCGCGCCGTCGGTAGGGGCGAATAATCATTCGCCCCTACGGAGGGGCGCCGCCGCCGAAAACGAATCAGCTCCTGTGCCGCGACAGTTCGTCAGGGGACTGCACCATAGAAAAGGGGCCGGCTCATCCCGGTGTCCCCGGGAAGGCCGGCCCCTCTTCGGCACTGCGTGTGCTTTCAGGAGTTGAATTCTTTCAGGTCCTCGCCGTCGCCCAGCGGGATGGCCTGACGAGCGGTCTTGCCAGCCGCGATCTTGTGCCAGGTCTTGTCCGAGGGACTCAACGGGTGCGCCTTGGATTGCTTCGGCGCGCTTCGACGCGTAGGTTTACCCGTCGGCTGGCTCGCCGTCTTCGAAGTCCCTCCACCGACCAGGGCGATCAGCTCGCCGACGATGTCGTTCATCGATTCGGCCTGCGAGCTGAGCTCTTCCGACGCGCTGGCCGATTCCTCCGCGTTGGCGGCGTTCTGCTGCGTGACCCTGTCCATCTGCGAGACCGCCGTGTTGACCTGGTCGATGCCCTGGGCCTGCTCCTGCGAGGCGGCGGCAATCTCACTGACCAGATCGGTGGTCTTGCCGATACTGTGTACGATCTCGTCGAGGACCTTGCCGACCTCGGAGGCGATGTCCACGCCGTGGTTGGCGTTCTTGACGGATTCCTCGATCATGCTGGCGGTGTTCTTGGCGGCCTCGGCCGAACGCATCGCCAGG
>JAAYBV010000030.1 GCA_012744475.1 Phycisphaerae bacterium | reverse complement strand
TGGGGATGGATCGCCTCGCAGAGGCCTTTCCGTACGGATGCGCCACTCCCATTCGCCATCCCCAAAGCTCCGTTGCACTACGCTTTGAGGCTGCCACCCACATGCCACGATATTTTCACACACACGGGAGCCCCAGGTGCGGAGCTTCGCGCCGGATGCCCGTCAGTGGCAGAGTTGTTCGAGGTCGGACAGGGTAAGGCGGTCGAGCCGGTCGACCACCTTTTCGGCGCCGGCCAACTGCTCGGCCTCGTAGGTGTTGGTCACTGCGACCGTATGCATGCCGGCGGCCCTGGCGGCCTGGAGTCCCCAATGGGAGTCCTCGATCACGACGCACTGCTTTGCCGGCAGGGGAGCGCGCAGACGCTGGTTGAGCTTCTTGAGAGTCAGCAGGAATCCATCGGGGTGCGGCTTGCCCCGCTTGACCTGTTCGGCCGAGACGATGGCCTTGAAGAAGTCCCGCAGGCCGGAGTCTTCGAGGATCAGCTCGATCTCCGCCCGCAGCGCGCCCGAGCAGATCGCCATCGGGATCGCATTCGATGCGAGCAGATCGAGAAACGGACGGACGCCCTCGATGACCTTGCCGTCCGTGCGAGCCAGTTCCTCGAAGATGCGCGTCTTCTTCCGAATCAGCTCGGCGACCTGGGACGGTTTGATGTCGAGCCGGCCTTCGGCGATCAGCGCCTTGTAGCAGTCCTTGTCGCTCAGACCGAGGTAGGTCGAGTAGTACTCCTTCTTGGTCAGCTCCAGTCCGAGACCGGCCAGAACCGTGTTGAATGCACGGAAGTGCAGGATCTCAGAGTCGGTGATGACCCCGTCGAAGTCGAAAATCACGGCTCCCAACATGACAGCGAACCTCGGTGCTACTGTTCCTGGACCGGCCCGACCAGGGCCTCGTAGTCGCTGAACGTCGATCTGTCACCCTGACAGATCAGTTCTGTGAGAGCTTTGATCGTCGGCGCGTTTTTCTCGACGTAGCGGCGGGCCAGCAGGGTCTTGCGTTGCTTCATCGGGACAGTCTGGCCGTCCGTGGAGGAAATGCCCGGCGCGACGGCGACGTCCATCTGGACTTTCGTGCTGGCCTGATCGCACATCAAGTAGCCGTTAATCAAAGCGATCGCGACGTCCGTCAGCGCCCGGCCGTACAGGTCCATATAATCGTTGCCCTTGTCCTTGACGAATTCGACCGCGGCCTTGAGTTGCCCGAGGCCTTCAGCGAGCTTGTCGAGCAGGTCCTTGACCTGGGGCGCGTACTCCTTTGCGACCAGGTCTTCCAGGTACTTCTCCGCGGTGCCGCTGCACACGCCTCGCACCGCGGCGACGATCTGGAGCTGGCTGGTGCCCTCATAGATTGTCGTGATCCGCGCGTCGCGCGCGTGCCGTTCGCTGGCGTAGTCTCGCATGTATCCGCTGCCGCCCAGGACCTGGATGGCGTCGTAAGCGACCTGATTGCACATCTCCGAACAGAGGTACTTGGCCATCGGGGTCAACATGCCGGCGCATCGCTTGTAGCTGCGGGCGTCGTCTTTGAGCGACTTCAACTCCGCCTTGTCCTCAGGCGGATTCTCTTCCAGTCTCTTGTTGTAGGCCACCGCCAGATCCACGACCCGGCTGGTCTCGTAGAGCAGAGCGCGTCCGGTCTCGACAGCGATTTTCATGTCGATCAGCATGTCGCGCACCGCCGGCAATCTTTCAATGGCCATGCCGAACTGTTTGCGGCTGGCGGCGTAGTCCCGCGCGATACGATAGGCCGCTTCCGCGATGCCCATCGACTGGGCGGCAATCCCGATCCGCGCGCCGTTCATCAGCGTCGCGACGTAGGGAGCCAGGCCCCTCCTGCGCTCGCCGATCAGCTTGCAGGGAGTGTTGTCGAAGAAGATTTCGCAGGTGGGCGAGCCGTGGATGCCCAGCTTGTCCTCCAGCCGACGGATGTGCACCGTCGGGCCGGGCTCGCAGACGAACAGGCTCAGGCCCAGTCCGCCGCTGCGGTCGGGCTCGCTGCGCGACAGCACGAGCAGGACATCGCCGCAGCCATTGGTGATGAATCGCTTGACGCCATGCAGAAACCAGTTGCCCTTTTCGTCCTCGAAGGCCCGCAGCTTGACGGCCTGAAGGTCCGAGCCGGCGTCCGGCTCCGTCAGCACCATCGCCCCGGTGACCTTGCCCTCGGCGAACGGAGGCAGGTATTCCTGCTTGATCTCCTCGCAGGCAAAGGCGTTGATCGTCTCGGCGATGCCCTGAAGCCCGAAGATGTTCATCAGCGACGCGTCGGCGCGGGAGATGATCTCGGTAGCCATCGAGTACAGCAGATTGGGGAAGTTCAACCCGCCGAACCGGTAGGGTAGCGTGAAGCCCATCACCTCCGCCTGCGCCAGCTTCTCGAGCGCCTCGGCGATCCCTTTGGCTCGTGTGACAGTTCCATCCTCGTTGAGCGTATTGCCTTCACGGTCCACGCTTTCGGCCCGCGGAGCGATGAAGTCCGCGCTCAGCTCGCCCATCGCATCCAGCACCATCTCGTAGTTCTGCACCGCCTCATCGCCATCGCTCGGGGCGTAGTCGAATTCCTCTGCGAAGCGGTACCCCTCCTCGCAGAGGCCGGCCAGTTGCGCCAGGTCGAGGTGCTGGAAGAGGAACCGGATATCGTCGTTGTCTTTGTAGAAATTCCCCATGTCTTTTGTCCTGTGCTCAAGTGGCGTTCGCCCACTGTGGCAGAATTAGAGGTCAAAAATCAAAAGGCAAAACTAAGGAAGTCATGCCCGCGGCGCGGGCATTCCGACATTTTGATCTTGGCTGTTCGCGTTTTTGATCTTTCTTCAGTCCTTGATTCCTTTTTCCTTGATGGCCCGGATCATCTTCGGCACGACCTCGTTCAAATCCCCCACGATCTTGTAGTGGGCGATGCTGAAGATGGGGGCCTCCGGGTCGTTGTTGATGGCGACGATCTTCTGGCTTTGGGCCATGCCCGCCTGGTGCTGGATCGCGCCGCTGATTCCGACGGCGATGTAGAGGCTCGGCCGCACGGTCGTGCCGGTCTGGCCGACCTGGTGGTCGTGATCGATGAAGCCCAGATCGACGGCCGGCCGGGTCGCCGCCGGGGCCGCTCCCAGACAGTTGGCCAGGTCCCAGATCAGCTTGAAATTCTCCTTGCTTCCCACGCCGGCGCCGCCGGCAACGATGATGCGGGCCGCCTTCAGATCGACCTTCTTCGGCCGCTTGTGCTCCTGGAGGATCTCCAGCGGCAGATCGTCCTGCGTCAGACTGACAGTTTCGGTGACGATCACGCCGTGATGGCTGGCATTGGGCTCGGGCATGGGCATCACGCCCTCGCGAACCGTCGCCATCTGCGGCCAGCGATCGTAGTTGATGATCGTCGCGACGATGTTGCCTCCGAACGCCGGACGGATCTGGAACAGCAGGTTCTCGTGGACCTCGCCGTCCTTGGCCGTCTTGTGTGTGCCGATCTGCAGGTCGGTGCAGTCGGCGGTCAATCCCGCCTTGGCCGCGCTGGCGATTCGCGGAGCGAGGTCGCGACCCGCCACCGTTGCGCCGTACAGCACGACCTGGGGCTTGTGCTTGTGGATCAGCTCCAGGATGGCCTTGGCGTAGCTGTTGGTCTGATACGCCTTCAACAGCGGATGCTCCGCCAGGTAAACCTTGTCGGCGCCGTAGTGGATGAGCCGGGTGGCCAGATCGCGAACGCCGTCGCCGAGCAGGAGCATGCCCAACCTGACCTTCAGCGTGTCGGCCAGATGCCGGGCCTTGCTCATCAATTCGATCGAGGTTTCTTCGAGTCGGCCGTCATGCTGCTCGGCGAACACCCACACTTCACCTTGTCTGTTCACGTCGATCATGGATTATCCGAATCTGCAAATGAACCTTGCGGTTCCAGGAACGTTACATCGGGTGCGGCGTCGACGAGACTCCGCGGAAAAAGTCACTCCGTTGGCACATCGCCCCGTGTGCGACAGCCCATCCTACGCGATGATCTTGTCTTCGATCAGCTCGTGGATCATCTCGGCCAGCCCATCGTCGGTGGGCGGGACTTCTTTGCTCTCCTTGGCGGCCAGGACCACGCTCTGAATGCGATGGACCTTGGTGGGCGATCCGCTCCGGCCGCACCAGGTCAGGTCCGCTTCGAGCCGGTCCAGGTTCCACTGTTCGATGAGCAGCCCCCTGGCCCTCAGCGCCTCGCAGCGGCTCTCGCACAGCTCTTTGATCTCCGCCTCGACGGCATCCGGGTTCATCACCTTGATCTCTTCGGCCACCTCACCGGGAGTGCGGGCCTTTTTGTACTTCATCAGGTGCCTGGCGGCCGCTACGCGCGGGGTGTTCGCCTCGCCTGTAACGGTCAGAAGCACCGGCAGACCCGTCCGGACCGATTGCCAGCCGTTGCCGATGCTGCGACGAACCTGGATCGTGTTGTCCTGGAGATCTTCAAGGGCTTCAACATAGGTAATCTGGGTGATTCCGAGCTTCTCCGCCAGTTGTGGGCCCACTTGGGCGGTGTCGCCGTCGATGGCCTGCCGGCCGCACAGAACGATGTCATAGTCCAGCTTCTTGACCGCGCAGCTCAGAATGTAGCTGGTCGCCAGCGTGTCGCTGGCGGCGCAGCGGATATCGGTGACCAGGATCGCTTCGTCGGCGCCGCGGTAGAGCGACTCGCGCAGGATGCGCGTCGCGCCGGGAAGGCCCATCGTCACAACCGTGACGCGCCCGCCGAAGCGGTCCTTGATGCTCAGGGCCAGCTCCAGCGCATTGAGGTCTTCGGGATTGAAGATGGCCGGCAAAGCCGAACGGTTCACCGTGCCGTCGTCGTTCATGACCTTGCCGGTGATCCGATGCGTATCGGGCACCTGCTTGGCCAGTACCACACAATCATATGCCACGTAGAAACTCCTATCGGTCCTTCCTTGCCTGATGTCAGTTTTTGTCGAGGCCCAAGTTTACCGCTCTTGACCGTCAGGTCAACCCTAAAACGCAAGCGTGATAAGTGGCGATTTTTCCGGCCGTGCCGCGAAAACGGTTAAACCCTTGCCTCGAAAACGTCGATGGTCCCCTCGATGTTGTCGGGTCTGTGCCAAAAAGGTGAGTTTTTTTTTGACACCAGCGACCGTAGATTGATAATGATCGCCGGCGGTGGCGTTTATCGGATGCGATCATTGGAGCCGATAACGAGGCTTCCTGGCGTATGGATACGGCCCCTGGGCTACCTGGGGGATTCCCAATGACGAGCGAAACGAGCTACGACACGGTGTTTGGCAAGATGGCGGTGGACCAGGGGCTCTGTACCGACCAGGAGCTTCGCCACTCGATCCAGGAACTCCAGGAACGCCGCAAGATCAACCCGGTCATGCTCCAGGAACTGCTGATCGAACTGGGCTACATCACCGCGACCCAGGCCGAGCGCCTCAAGCTGAGCATCAAAGAAAACAAGGTCGCCGTTCACCAGATTCCCGGCTACAAGATCCTCGGTAAGATCGGCGCCGGCGCTATGGCGTTCGTCTACAAGGCCAAGCAGCTCAGCCTCAATCGCACGGTGGCCATCAAGGTGCTGCCCAAGCGTTTCACCGAGAACCCGGAATACGTGCAGCGGTTCTATAAAGAAGGACAGGCCGCTGGCAAGCTCAACCATCCCAACATCGTGCAGGCCATCGACGTCGGCGAAGCGGGCGGCTACCACTACTTCGTCATGGAGTACGTCGAGGGCAAGACCATCGCCGACGACCTGACCAACGGCACTCCGTTCGGCGAAAAGGAAGCCATCGAGATCATCACCCAGGTGGCCCACGCCCTGGTCCACGCCCACTCCCACGGTCTGGTGCACCGCGACGTCAAGCCCAAGAACATCATGATCAACAAGCAGGGCGTGGTGAAGCTGGCCGACATGGGTCTGGCTCGCGAAACCACCGATATCGAGGCGGCGCAGAGCGAGGCGGGCAAGGCCTACGGAACGCCCTATTACATCGCCCCTGAGCAGATCCGCGGCAAGATCGACATCGACGGCCGGGCCGACATCTACGGTCTCGGCGCGACCCTTTATCACATGGTTACCGGACGCGTGCCGTTCACCGGGGACGACTCCGCCGAGATCATGAAGAAGCACCTGCGCGAGAAGCTGATCCCGCCGGACCACATCAACACGACGCTCTCGGCCGGAATCTCAGAAGTCATCGAGATCATGATGGCCAAGCGGCGCGAAGACCGGTACAACAACGTCGAAGAACTGCTGGTCGATCTGGAGGCCTTGCGCGAGGGCCACGCGCCGCTCCAGGCGCACAAACGCTTCGACGTTTCCGTGCTCGAGAAGCTCGAAGAAGGCGAAACCGTCGAAACCGAAAATGAGGAGCACGTGGAGGAGAGGATCAATCGCTACCGGCTGGCCGTGCTCGTTCTGGGGGCGGTCTCCGCGATTTCCGTTCTGATCATCGTCCTGATGCTCGCGTTCTGACGTCCTGACGGCCCCGGCCGGTCTCGCCCATCTGCATCGAGAAAAGCGCCAATGCCCAGAGGAGGAGCCAATTTCGCGTCGGAGGAACTCGTCCGCGTCCTGAGCCATTACGACGTCGGAGTGGTTCACCGCGTTCGCTCCCTTCCGGCGGGCAACCGGCGGGCCCCCAAAGTGATCGTGCACGCCGACAAAGGGACGTTCCTGCTCAAACGACGTCCCCGAGGACGCGACGACATGAACCGTGTGGCGTTCGCTCACGCCGTGCAGAGGCATCTGGCGGCGCGGGGCTTTCCCGTCACGTCCCTGGTGGCCACGAGCGACGAGCACAAGACTGTTCTGAACGTGGACAATCACATTTATGAGCTGTTCGCCTTTGTCACCGGCTCGCGGTGTGACGGCTCGGCCGAAGCGACGACGGACGCCGGTCGGCATCTGGCCCATCTGCACGTGTGCCTGCGCGACTTCGCTCACGACTACGAGCCGTTCCAGGGCAGCTTTCACGACTCGGCGACCGTGCGTCAGCATCTTCAAATGATCCGGACGGACAAGCGCACCGGATCGCTCCAACGCGCCGCCGCTGTGACCGAATCACTGGTGATCCGATACGACCGCTCCAGCAATCGCGTCGACCGGGTGGGTTATGCCTCCTGGAAGCGACAGGTCATCCACGGCGACTGGCATCCGGGCAACCTGCTGTTTTCCGACCGCAAGGTGGTGGGCGTGGTGGATTTCGATTCGATCCGTATCGCTCCGCCCGTGACTGACCTGGCCAACGGCATGCTCCAGTTCTCGATCCTCGGCGTCTCGCCCGATCCGGCCCAGTGGCCCGACGCATTCGACCAGGAGCGTCTCTTGCAGTTCCTGGCGGGCTATCGCGAAGTCGTCCCGCTGAGCAAACACAAACTGTACGGGCTCGTCGACCTGATGATCGAAGCGATGGTCGCCGAGGCGGTCCTGCCGGTGGCGGCCACCGGCTTCTTCGGCGACCACAGCGGCCTCGACTTTCTGCGCATGATCGTCCGCAAGACCAAGTGGCTCCGCCGCCACCGCAAGGAACTGACGGAAACCATGCTCGCGTAGGGGCTCTGCGTCGGAGAAGTGTTGTCCATCTGCCAGAATTACACCCGCAGCGACTCTGTCATCCTGAGCCTGCGAAGGATCTGGCCACAGGACAAGAGGGTTTCGCGCGCCACCGAGGTCCTTCGCTCACGCTCACGATGACAAGGGCGGGTGGACTTGCGGCCTTCCGGGCGGCAGGCCGCCCATGCCGGAATCGCCCGGGCGGCGTCCCGGTTGCATCGGAGGCGCTGGGTCGAGAGGCTCCGCTGGCGTCTTGCTGGGTGTGATCAGCATCAGCAATGGGCCGGCCGGCTCGCTTTCGTCGCTGAGGATGTTGCCGACCGCTGGTGTTTCTCCTACGTGGATCAGGGCCGTCTGTCCATCAGGTATGACGATCTCGGTGGCCGTGGTGACGGCCGTGAACGTGGGAACGTCGTACTCGTACTTGCCCCTGTACAGGGCCTTCTGCATCCTGAGCAGCGAGTCGATCTCCATCTCGAACTGAAGACGGATGTTGTTCTGGTCTTCGATGAGGTGCGGCGTAGCGTCGAGTCGGACGCCGACTTCTTTCGAGGCGTGCTGCGGGATCGGTTCCTGCGAGGCGTCATTGGGCTCGCGGTACCCGCTGACGTAGCCGATGGTGCGGCTGAGGCTCACACTGGCGGATTCGCCGTCCAGCACGGTCACCTTCGGCGCGGCCAGCATCTTGCTTCCCGCATATTGCTGGACCGCCTTGAGCAGCAGTCCAACCCGGTCGGGCTCCAGGACGGGCGTTCGGCCTTCGGCAAGGCCGCTGCCGATCTCGTGCAGCGCATTGACGTCCGCCGGCGCGGTGACGCCCTTAATCGGCAAGCCACGCCGCAGCGCCTCCATACATGCACGATCCACCAGCACGAACCGCGCCGCCACCTCGATGGCGTCTGCTTCCCGGCTTGGTGCTGCGGGAGGCTGCGCATTCCGCTTCGTGATGGCATACCCGTCCGGTGTTCTCGTGGTGACGTACGGGCTGCCGGCGAGCAGCATCCTGAGGGCCGTTTGCAGAGATACATCCTCAAACTCGGCCCAGGCCTCTCCGCCGACGGTGGCATCCCACGTGACATTGACTCCAGCCTGTTCGGCGACTTGTCTCAGGGCTTCACGCAGATCGGTGCCCTGGAATGTTCCGCTGAGTGGACGGAAGACGGTGTAGGTGTCGGTGTCGCCCAGTTTCTTGAATGTGGAGGCGGTGTCCTGCAGGACGGTTTGCAGGGCTGTGTCGATGGAGGTTTCGGACAGGCGCGCGGTGATGCGTTCGTGTTTGACCGTCGGGTCCACAGCGATCTTCGCCTGTGTTTGTTCGGATATCTCGGCGAGTGCCTCGATCAGATCCGTGTCGACGAAGCTGGCTGTGACGGTGGCGGGCTCTCGGGCCGGCGCGGATGGGACGATGCGCGGACGGGCCAGGAGGTAGAGAACGGCGTTGTCCTGCGTTTGCCCTTCGGCAGCGGACTCCAGGCGACAGACGAACGTTTTGTTCTTGTCCACGACGGCCCTGGTGTCGATACCGTACTTGCTGATGCGCGGCGTCTTGCTGTCGTTCAGTGTGACGTCGCAGATCTCCGCCGCAAGGTCCAAGTTGATATGACCGGCGCTATCGATGCGAGGCGTGACCGTCACAAGATCGCGGCATTCGACCGTCTCTGGCGCCCCGGGTTGGGCGGTTGGATTCGGCACGTGTTGTTTGCTCATGACTTGTGCCTGCCGGCCGTCGAAGACTTCCACCGTGGGGTTCATGGCGACTTTCAAGTATTCGCGCGATGCCAGCAGATCGACCAGGATCTCCAGTGCCTCCGAATCTCCTTGCGCATTCTCGGTGCAGCGTTCGAGCAGAGCCTGAGGCGAAATCTGCAACCCGTCCACACGCGGAAGTGAACCTCGCTTCTCTCGTCCGGTTTCTCGCTTTGCGTACATCTGGTCCCACAGGCCCGACAACTGTGTCGCTGCCTCAGGGCTCAGCGACCGGTCCGTCAGGAACTTGACCAGCTCGATATCCAGCATAACCCTGGGCTTCTCATCCGGCGAGGACGCGCGACCGTCAGCCGTTTCGCTCAGCACGCGAACCGGCGTGGGTTGCCTGGATGCAGATGCCTCCGAGGCTCGCGCCTTGCGGTGGTCGAGCCAGATCATAGAAGAACCCTCTGGAGTGACGCGGATTTGACCGTCCGCAAACAAGACGTGGGTCTGGCCCGTCTGCTTCAGCAGCATTTCGTCGTAGGCAATCGGGCTCTCAGGCACATCGTTTCCGGTCTTGCCTTTGCCAAGGTAGATAACGCTCGTCTCGATCCAGCGTGAATCTTCCAGGCTCAGATACGGGTCCAGTGGCAGCAGATCGTCGGGATACCGTCCATCGTGATTCTCCGTGTAGAGACGAAGGGCCAAGCCCAGATGCTTCATTCGCTCGGCGAAGCGCTCGGTCTCGGAGAGCTGGTAAGGCTCAGGCTCAGCAGGAGGGCCGAATTGCTCTTCTACTATCCGCGCGATTTCCTGAAGCTGGGCTTCGACTACCTCCTTGAATCGTTTCAGGTCCGCCAGTTCACGTGATCGCTCCGCCTCATCCGGGTACCAGGCTGAGCTGGCCTTGTCAATTCTCTCGTTGACCCTTGCCACTTGTCCACGCATAATGGCCAATGCCTTCTCGGCGTTGGCGCGCTGCTGCGTCCGATCATCCGGCGCGCTGGCCGAGTTGATGCCGGCGTCAGGCCTTTGCTCCAATTCCTTGCGTCGTTCCTCCAGGCGGGTGTTCAGCGCTTCCAGCAGTTGTTTCTTCTGGACGATTTCGGGATGCTCCGGCAGGAACGTCTGCTGCGCTTCCAGCAATTCGATTTCGACCTCCGCGATCTTCTTCGCCAACTCGCGGACCATCGGGTCGGTCTGGACGAAATCGCTCGCCGCGTCGGCGGTTGCCTGCTCGGAGGCGGACGGCGCGAGCGCAGGGGCAGCGGGGGGCTCGATGAGGGTTGGCTTGACCAATAACAGAGTCGTTGTGGTCTTCGCATCAAGGGCGACGGCCGTGGTCAGAGGAAGCATGACGCACTGGTCATTCCGGGCAGATAGCGCGAGATCGAAGCTGGCGTAGGCTGCCCTCGCGGAGAACCTGCCCTTGGAGTCGAGGGACACCAGGTTTCTTGCACGCAGTGCCAGAGTGAGCCGGATGCCGTTGGCGTCATGCGGGGCGGTCGGTGTCACATCCAGACTCAGAGCAGGATTGTCCGTCTGGCTGGGAGGCGCTGGAGGTCCCATGACCGGAATATTGCCGCAACTGAGGTGACCGCTTTCGCCGAGGCGGATCAACATTTCGGGGCTGGCACACACGGTCGCATAACCCCGTGAAACCAGCAGATCGGTGAAGGCTCTGGCGGCGTCATCTGCTTGGTTGCAGATGTTCGCGTATTTGCTGACGATATACTGTACGGGCTTCTGGAGCTCTTCCACGCTTGGTAGATTGAATTTGGCGTCGCGCGATGCGTCGGTGAGAAGGGCACGAAGCTGTCGGGCCGTGGCACGATCCAGTGCTTCTTCCGTAACGATCTCCGCGATGGTGAAGCTGAGCAGGACCTGGCGGTCTGCTGCATCAGCACTCGGCTCAATATCCAGCATGACCCTGGGCTCTCCATCCAGCAAGGACGTGCGACTGTCAGCCGTTTCGGTCGGCACGCCGACCGGCGTGCGTTGCGTGGATGCAGATGCCTCTGAGACTTCTGTCTGGGGGTCGCCCAGTGAGACGATCAGCGAGCCGGAGGGGGCGATTCGCACGCCGACTCCGGCAATGACCGTGAGTCGGCTCGGATCGGACAGGTCTTGTGGTTCGTCAAAAGACAGCTCCAGTCCCCGGCCGGCCAGTTCGGTTGCGCCGCAGACCAGGCGAACGGGTCCGGAACTGGTGAATCGTTTGTTCTGTGCGGAGAAGGTCACCTCGTCGAGATAGAGTGTGCACGCATCGATGCTGTCCGGTTCGCTGGAAGTGATCTCAATGACCACATTGCCACGGAATGTGCCACCGTCCGGCGTGGGCTGGTTCAGGGCTCCATCCAAACGCAGTTCGCCCCGATCGGCACGGACGTGGCAGCGCATCTTCCCGGCCGACTGCTTCAGACGGGGTTTGGCAATAGTCCACCGATCTCCTTCCTCGCGGATCAACTGCTCAAACCCGAACTCGCGGTCGATTTGTCCTTCGATATCCCAATGTACGAATCGTGTCCTCTCGACATCACGGCTGCCCATCTGCCCTGTGGAATTCGCTTCCGGGCTCGGAAGTGTTGGCGGATTCGGTGCCGCGATGAGCAGGGCGGTGACGAGGATGGTGACGTCCTCGACTCCGTCGGAAATCATGGAGGACAGACCGGCAAGGAGGACGGTGCCGCCGTCCCGGACGGTGACAACGTTTCGGGAGGTACGCCGGGTGATGATCGGCAGGTCGAGGCCTTCGCCTTTCGGGAGACTCTCACTGAATTCGATGTTCAGGTTGAGGGTGATGCTGTTGGCGTCGCCGATGGTCGGGGTCGCGGTGATGATTGTGCCGGAGGCGATGCTGGTGTGTTCTGGTCCGGGGTCGGCGGCATTGCCTGCGGGTGCCGGAGCCAGGGAGAACCATTCCTCCTTGACCGCCTTGAAACGCGCTTCGTAACCCTCCTGCGTTGTCAACCGTTGGTGGGCGAGGCGGCGTGCCACGCCTCGCGCGTAAAGCTCATCGAGACGGGTCCGGAGGGCATCGGTGAAGGTCCTGTCAGGGGTGTAGCCCATCAGGATTCCCGAAGGCCATCCACTTGTCTGCGGGCGGCTCCATTCGACGATGCCATCGCCGAGGTTGCCTTTCTCGACGCTCACGGTCTGGATGTCCAGGATGACCTGACGGGACAGGCTCTGGCCTGCGGGGGCGGGGGCGGCCGCCGTGGTAGCGTGAGAGAGGTCGGGTTCGAAGAGGTCGGCGCGGAGCATGACGAGGTGGAATTCACCGATCCCGGTCTCGGCGTTGCCTTTGTCGTCCGGCTCTGCGAGCAGAGTGAAGTAGTGATCTCTCAAGACGGTGACGGTCGAGGCGATCTCCGTGGAGCGGAACGTTGGATTGTTGTTGGGGTCGGATTGTTCGATGCGGCTCTTCCACTCGACTCCGATCTCCAGGGTGACGCGGTCGCTCGTCGCAGGCGGGACGTGGGGCGTTAGTTGTACGAAGGTGCCCAGTGCGATTGGTTTGGGCGGCGACGTGGGGTCTTGGGCGGGGAGTATCAGCTCCTCGGTGATCAGGTTCATGTGGCCCGGTACGTTGTCAGTTAGGAGGATCTCGGGGGTGGCTTCGCCTTGGAGATAGCCTCTGGACTGGAGCAGGTCGACGAGGACTTCCATGGTGTGTCGCGTCAGGGTTCGGCCGACCACCCAGGTTTGCAGGATCTGGAGCAGGGTGCAGTTCTGCATCGAGGCGACCCCTTGGCGAGCGGACGGGATCTCGGGGGCCAGGACATCACCGATCCGTCGTTTCGTTTCGCGATCGACGATTTTGTTCGGCATAGGGTTGGTGAAGAGCAGGAGATTGACGAGAACCTCTGGCTGGTCCTGTTCCTGGTCGACGTGAAGCGTTTGGGTCGTCACTTCCAGCGGGGCTGCGTCAGAGACCGGCTCGCTGGCGATAGTGTCTGCTGTCGGCGGGGCGTCGGGCGTGGCCAGGACGAGGGCGGTGGGGATGAGGATGGCGGCGACGACGAGCAGGGCGATCAGGCCGGGGAGCCAGGCGAAGCGGCGGTGGTCGATGGGCGGGCGGCCGAGCAGGCGGGCGATCCGCCCGACGAGACTGCCGCCGCTGGCGGCCACTGCTGTGTGGCGAGGGCATCTTGCCCTTGCTCTTTCTTCTGTGACACGAGGGCGGGACGCCCGCGCCGCGTGGCGCAGCTCTTCCAGGCTGGTCAGGGCGCGGGCGTAGCGCCGCGAATCGCCGCAGACCTGTACCGCCAGATCATCGCAGCAGTTCTCCCGCTCATCGCGAATGCGGTGCGAGATCCACCAGACCGCTGGATGGTAGAACCCGAGAATCTCGACGACGGTCTGTGCGAGGTTGACGAGGTAATCGCAGCGGCGGACGTGCGCCAGCTCGTGCGCGAGTATCGCCTCAAGCTGCTCGACGCTCAGGCCGGAAACGGCGCCGACCGGCAGCAGGATCACCGGCTTGATCCATCCGACGACCGCAGGCACGTCGATCAACGGCGAAGCCCACAATCCGATCGCGCGGCGGATGCCCAGTCGTCCGGCCAGTTCGGCCGCTCTTGCGTGCAGCGGCGCGGCGACTTCGCTGACCAATCGCCGTTTCATCCGCTGCAACTGGGCCCAGCCGCCCAGGTGCCAGGTGGAAAGCCCGAAGACGCCCAGCAGCCAGCCCAACACCAGCCAGGGCAAGGCAGGTTCCAGCGCGGTGGCGATTCGCTGCATCCAGGGCACGTGAGCAACCCGCTCCGGCGTCTCCGGAACCGGCGCGTCGAACGGCTCAAGAGGCAATTCCACCACCTCGACGGGCGTCGTCCTCATCACAAGCGGGGGATTGAGGATCGGGCCCGCCTCCGCGACGGGCCTCGATACCTCCACGAGCGACATCGTCACCAGCGGCAGCGCGACGATCAGCACCATCGCCAGGCACGCAACGACGTACCGCACATTCGAATTGCTCCGGCGAAGGCCTCGCAGCACAGCCGCCAGCAGCAGCGCAACCGCCGCCGCCTGCCAGACGAAGTGGATCAGCGTCCAGCCCAGCCGCTCGATCATCTGCTGCGACAGCAGGGTTTCCAGTGTTGCCATGACTATGTTCCCTCCATTTCATCGAGCATCTCGCGAATGCGTTTGAGTTCTTCGGGCGAGACCTTGCGCGCCGACAGGGCCCGCATGACCAGCTTCTCCGCCGAGCCGGCGAAGACCTTCTCCAGCACCTCGCCGACGACCTGGCTCTGCGTCTTCTCCTGCGACACGGCCGGGCGGTAGATGTGCTGGCGTCCGGCGTCCTTGCGCGACAGCAGGCCCTTGTCGGCCATGATCTGCATCAGCTTGAGCGTCGTGGTGTAACCCGTGTCGCTGTCGGCGTTTAGGGCTTCGTGCACCTCGCGAACCGTGCTGGGCCCGCGTTCCCACAGCACGCTGAGGATCGCCATCTCTCGGTCTGTCGGTCCGGCGCTTCGGTGTCTGGCCATGAGATTCTCCTGTGTTGTACGCTCTTCCATCCTGAACTGTCTATCGGCAAAGATACGAACGAATTCGTAGTAAATCAACGAAAAAATTCGTAGATAGAGAAAAATGTTGCATCCCCCAATGAGAAAGGCCCTCGCGACCGAGTCGATCGCAAGGGCCTTGGATGGTTCGGCGACGCCGGCCGTGTCGCACGTCAATACCGCTTCATCTCCTGCGGCTTGTCGTCGGCTTCGCTGCGGCGTTCGAGCAGTTGCCGGAGCATCTCGCGCATCTCCTTCATCTGATCGTTCAGGCCGTTCACCTGCCCCCGCAGCTCTTCGACCTGCCTCTGCACGTCAGGCGATGCCTGCGGACTGGCGATGCGAGCGCGTGTCGTGGCGCGAGCGTAGGCGTCTCCGTAGGGGCCAATCCCGTATGGAGACGTCGCGCGTTGTTCGGTGCGGCGCGTATCCGGATCCCGCTCGGTGCGCAGGTGACTGAGGTCGCGCCTCTGTGCTTCGATCCGTGCTTCGAGGGCCCGCGCCTGCGAATGCAGACGAGCCAGGTTCTGGCGAAGCTCGGTGGCTTCAGCGGTGTCGCTGCGGCCTTGCTGCTCCAGATCAAAAAGCTCGGGCTCGTGGAGGGCGATGCGTCGGGCGATTGTGCTGAGGAACTCTTCGTTCACGCGAAGGTCACGCTCCAGTTCCCAGGCCTTCAGGTCGGGATCGAGGCGATCGAGTTCCTCTCGAACGTCGGCCCTTTCTCGCTCGGACTGTTCCAGGGCCGCGCGGCGGTCACGGCTCTCTTCGCTATCAGGATCGTCGGACTGCTGCAACGATCGTCTCTTTTCGGCGTTTTGCTCCTCCAGTTCCAGCAGGCGATTCCGGAGGTTACGTACGCGGTCGTCGGGTTCACGGGAGCGGCCTTCACGCTGTGGTGCGCGACTGGTTGCCTCTCGCCGTGCTCTCGCAGCTCTCACACGAGCTTCGGCTTGTCGGATCTGGACGTCCAATCTCGCCAACTGCTCACGAAGCTCACGGGCCTCTTCGCTGTCGGGATCGCGGATTTCATCCAACCGGCTTTGAATCCGTTCCCGTCGGCTTTGAAGAGCGCGGAGAGCATCCTCCGGCTGTCGCGGCTGCGTTATTTCAAGTGTCGGTCGCTGCGGCGGGGCCAGGCGATGGCTCTGTTCGAGGTCGCGAAGCAGTCGCTCGATACGGCTGATCTGGTCGCGCAAGGTGCGAAGCTCCGAACGCAGGACTTCGGTCTCTTCGCCCGGCTCGTCGCCACGCCGGCGCAAGGCCGCCTCTGTCTCTTCGGCCTGGGCGACCAACTGGTCCAGCATCCGTTGCAGGACGTTGCGTCGGCCCGCAACGGCCGGCTCCTGCGGAGGCGCCGGCTGGACCGTCTCTGGTTCGACAACAGGCTCAGACGCCTGCGCCGGCTCCGGCTGAGGCTGGGCCAACGCCACTGCGGCAATGGCCAGGACAACGAGAGCGCACAGGCCGAACGCCCATCGCCGGCCGATTCTCGGGTCGCTGCACTGATCCCTCACGATTCGGTAGATTCTCGCTTTCATGGTTCTCTCCTTGCCTACAACCGTGGGCAGAAACGACACTCGTCTCTGCGGTGAAAGACTCAACAGGGATTCCGCATAGTCCACGCCGGACCGACCGCCGGCCAGGACCCAGTCGTCGCAGGCTTCTTCGCTCAGTTGCGATAGTCGCTCGCGGGCCCACCAGGGCAGTGGGTGCCACGGAATCGCGGCGGCCAGCAGCTCCGCGAACAGCCCGCTGAGATGGTCGCGCCGCTTCAGATGCGCCAGCTCGTGGCAGAACACGCCGGCCCAGTCGCAATCGTTCGATGTCGCCTCATCAGCCTCCTGCACCAGCAGCACGGGCACGTGGCTCCAGCACCAGATGACGGGGCTGTGTATCTTTGGACTGCTCCGGATCACGACCGGCCCTCGGATGCCGATTCTGGCCTTGGCGATTTCCAGAGCTTTCTGCACGCACTCCGTCTCCAGCGGCTCGCCGGCGCGCACCAGCCCCAGCCCCAGCACGAATTGGAGCAGCACGCGGCCCGCCAGAATCACCGAAGCGGTTGCCCAAAGGGCCAGCACAATCGATGTCCAGGGCAGGGGAGAATCCTCGGCCTGCGTGACCGGAACAAGCAGAGGCGTGTCGGCGAATGCGATCTCCGCTGAATCGCTGTCGAACTCCTCAACCGGCGAAGCGACGACAGATGTCCCGGCTATCACGGGCAGATCCACCTCTATGGGCGCCGACGAAGGAAGTGCCAGCACGCCCAGTTCGAAGTGCCGAACCAGAAGGTAAGACGCCGGCATCAGGAGCGACGCCGCGAGAGCGAGCAACAGAATCTGGTGCGCCCTGGCCGGATGGCGTCTCAGCAGATAGCTGACCGCCAGACCTGCCGCGATGCAGGTTGTACCCTGCGCCAACAGCAGTGCCCCGAGGCAATCTCCAGGAATGATCTGCCCGCTCATCCTCTCATCTCCTTTCTCTTCTCGTCGATGATCCTGCGCAGCTCCTTCAGTTCCTCTTCGCTCAGATCCCCCTCGCGGATCAGGTGCTGGAACATGGCGACGGCGTTGCCGTCGAAGACGCGTTTGAGGAAGCCCCGGACCGATCCGGCGCCTGCCTGCTCGCGGCTGCGTCTCGGCACATAAACGTAGCTCTTGCCTTCAGAACGGTGCTCGAGCCAGCCGGCCCTTTCCAGCTTCTGGAGCGTGGTCAGGATCGTCGTGTAGGCCAGTTCCTTCTCGCGATCCAGCCGATCGCGGACCTGGTGGACGGTGGCCTCGCCTCGCGACCAGATAATCTCCATGACCGCCCGCTGCAACTGCCCCAGGTCGTCGAGTGCATGCCTGCTCATGGTGCGGACCTCCTTTTGAATTTGCTCGTGTCCTGTCTACTGTTGCGGATCGTACTATGGCTAATAGTAGATTGCAACAGAAAAATCTACATTTCGTGAGAAAATCTTCTAACTGGGGCGCATAGATCCCATGGAGACCCAAAGGACCAAGAAGACCAAAAGGACCTGTACGACGCCTCATGCGACCTGTCGAGAAGAAGCTTCTTCGCGGCAGAGCCTACGGGTCCGGCCAGCAGTAGTACCGTGCGCTGCCCACAGCGTAGGGATTCGCCACGTGCACCACTTCCACGCGTTTGGGCGCCTCTCGCAGTTGATCTCGCAGCAGGGTCACCTCTTCGCGCAGAAGCTTCAGTTCGGTCTGAAGGGCCGGATCGGGGCAGGGCACGGAGACGACCTGCGGCGGGCACGGCGCGGGCGGGACCGGTGCCGGGCAGGGGATGGGCGGGACATACGTCGGCCAGCGACGCGGCATCGGCTCGGGAGTGGGTTCGGGCACGCGCCCGATCTCTTCGATTTGGTCACGGACCCGTTGTGCCTTCTGTCGAGTCTGCTCGATTTCGATGCGGATCGCCTCTTCTCGCCGATGGTTGGCCCCAATCTGGTCGGCGACACGCCGTCGCAGTTCGTCCACCTCCGCCATGAGGCGCCGCAGTCGCTCCTGGAGTTCTGCCGCACGGTTCTGTGCCGCGACGAGGCGCTCCAGGTCCTCCTGGCGCTGGCGGTCGAGGCCGACAAGCTCTCGCTCGATGCTCAACAACTGCTCATGGATGTCACGAAGCTCCGATGCGATCTCCCGCTCGCGATTCATGACGTGCTCGCGGAGTTCCCGCAGTTCCATCGTCCGCTGATCCGCTCGCTCGGCCAGCATTTCTCGGTGCTGGCTCAGCTCCGCGATTCCGCCATCTACTTGGTACGAGCACGCGGGCACAGGAGGTGCCGGCGTCCACTGCGGCGCGGGCACTGTCGGCACGTTCAGTTCGGCGAGTTTCTGTTCGGTTTGTCGCAGTTGCTCCTGCAGGGAGTCCAGATGCCGGCACAGGTTCTCCAACTCCTCCGCCCGCATGGCTGGAGGTGCCGGGCACGGGGGTCGGCGCTGGCCGAAGGATGTCGCATACGCATCGGCCATGAGCTGGGCGTGCTGGTAGGAATACGGTCCGGGTTCGAGTTCGGCGATCTGCGATTCGGCCGGTGCGCCCGCCGCAACGACCAGCACGATCAGGATGACGGGCACACCGAATCCGAGGCCGTGCTGCCGAGGGCTTCTTGAAGCGTGGCTTTCCATAGCTTTCTCCTTTCACTCCGTTTGGACATGACTGGGAAACGAGAACGCTTTTCACCACTCTCCTCTGGAACTACCGGCCCGGCAGGGCCCGCGTTCGGCAAATCGGCGAATCCTCCTCCTGCGGATCGAACAGGGTTACGTCATAGTCGGTCGACTGTCCGTGCAGACGATCTGCCGGCGGGCAGTCGCTCTCTAATAGGATATACCCAACCTGCGATTCGTCCAGAGTCGGCCGGATTTTTGCAGTCATCAATCCTGATGACATCTCCGCCGGCGGACGCATTTCCCGTGTCAATCGGAACGAAAGAAAGTGGGCCCCGGAGGATTGTGCTCCAGGGCCCGTTGAGAAATCGGTCGGTCGTGGCGATTCGCTGCGGCTATTCGGTTTCCTGCGCCTTCTTGTGAGCGGCGACGATCTGCTGCTGCACGTTCGGCGGGACCGGCTCGTAGTGGCTCAGCGTCATCGCGTAGCTGCCGCGACCCCCGGTGACGCTCTTGAGCTGGCTGGTGTACTGCGTCACTTCCGACAGCGGCACCTGGGCCTTGATCACGATGAAGTTGCCCGGCAGCATCTCCTGGCCCACGACTCGCCCACGCTTGCTCGACAGATCGCCTGTGATGTCGCCGACGTTCTCGGCCGGAATGGTGACTTCCATGTTGACGATCGGCTCGAGCAGGGCGGGCTTGGCTTTGCTCACCGCGTCGATGAAGGCGCCCTTGCCCGCGGCACGGAAGGCGACTTCTTTCGAATCGACGGGGTGATACTTACCGTCATAGACCGAGACCTTGACGTCCTGCAACGGATAGCCGGCTACTACGCCCGTCTGCATGACGTCGTTGATGCCCTTGATGATCGCTGGCTCGTACTGCCCCGGGATCGATCCGCCGAAGATGTCCCAACTGAACTGCATGGGCGGATCGCTGTTGCGCTCGGCCGGCTCGACGCGAAGGTAGACTTCGCCGAACTGCCCGGCGCCGCCGGTCTGCTTCTTGTGCCGGTAATGGCCTTCGGCCTTGCCGGTGATGGTCTCGCGGTAGGGGATCTTCGGCTCTTTGGTATGGACCGCCAGCTTGAATCGCTTCTCCATCTTCTCCAGCACGATGCGGAGGTGCAGCTCGCCCAAGCCCTGGGCCACCAGCTCTTTCGTCTGCGGGTCGCGCGTGGTCTTGAAGCAGAGGTCCTCTTCCGACAGCCTCTCCAGGGCGCCGCCGATCTTCTGCTCGTCGCCGCGTGAGGCGGGCTCCAGGGCCAGCGAGAACATGGGTTGGGGAACCGGCGGCATGACAAACCGGCCGTGGATGCGACCGTCATGGATCAGATCGCCGACTCTCAGCTCCTCGATCTTGGCCAGGGTGACCAGGTCGCCGGCCACTCCCGCCGGCACCTCGGCGTGCTCGCCGCCCTGGCTCTTGAGGATGTGCCCGGGACGCAACCCTTTCTTCTCGTCGTTGTACATCATGTTCGTGTCCGATTTCAGCGTGCCGCTGAAGATGCGGATCGTCGAGTACTTCATGTTGGATCTGGGATCGAAGCCCACGCGGAACACCAAGCCGGCCAGCGGTCCATTGCTGTCGGCCTTCACTTCGGTGGTGGTCTCCCCGGCGACGAGCTTGGCGGGCGCCGCTTCGATCGGGGACGGCGTGTACTTGGCGATCACGTCCAGAAGCTCCGTGATCCCCACTTCGTTGCGCGCCTCGGTGAAGACGATCGGCATTACCGTGCCGGCGCTGAGGGCCTTGACGAACACCGAGGCGACCTGGTCGGCACCGATCTCTTCGCCACCGAGGTATCGCTCCATCAGGGCGTCGTCGGCCTCGATGACGCTCTCGATCAGGTCGGTGTGGGCCTGTGCGACGTCCGCCACAGGGGAATCGCCGCCGGCATTGACCAGACAATCGATGACGCTGTTCTTGTCGGCGCCGGGCAGGTTGGCGCAACGGCACTGGGAGCCAAAGGTCTCCTGGATGGTGCCGATCAGTTCGCCCACTTCGACGTTCTCGGCGGCCATCTTGTTGATCACGATGACGACCGGTTTGTTCGCCTCACGGGCTAGCTGGAACATCTTGCGCGTGTTCGTTTCGATGCCGGCGGTGGCGCCGATGACGAGAATCGCGGTCTCTGCGGCGGGAATGGAAGTGATGGCCGGACCGGTGAAATCGGGGTAACCGGGCGTGTCGATGATGTTGATGAGCTTTCCGGCGTGCTCGACATGGACGATGGCCGAGAGGATGGAATGATGATGCTCCTTCTCCTCCTCGTAGAAATCACAAGTGCTGGTCTTGTCGTCAACGCTGCCCAGCCGGCTCGTCGCGCCGGTCTTGTGGAGCATTGCTTCGGCCAGCGAGGTCTTGCCGCTGCCGCCGTGTCCAAGGAGGACCACGTTCCGAATGTCGCCCGTTGCTGTCACTGTTTAACCTCCAAAAAGGTTCTTGACCGCTTGCGCCTGCCTACCTCCAAAACCTTGAATGTTATAAGAATCCCAGGGGGGGTCTCAAGAGGTTTTTACGCAATTTGCCCACTTCGGGGCGTTTCGAGGTGGAAAAACGCCGGTGGAGGCCTTTGTCCGTCAGGGAGTTGCCGTTCCAAGGTCGCAGACGAAGCGGTGGATCCGCTCGTAATGGGGGATCAGCGTCGGTGTGATGACGCACCCCCTGCAACTCCAGTGGAACAGGATTCTCTGCTGGTCCACGGGGAACTCATGCGGCGCGTAGGCCTGTCTGATGTACTGGGCAATGCAGCAGGGGGGATACCCGAAAAGATATCCTTCGACCCGGACCGTCTCGGCGGATTTATCCACCGCCCGATTGCGGAAGTGCTGAGCGTAGATTTCCAGGTGTGCGGCGGACCTGCCAAAGATCGTCTCATCGAAGGCCTTGCCCGATCGGAGCTTTCTGTGGACGCGCTCGACGTGAAGGCCCATTCGGGTCAGGACGGCTTGGCCCGGCTCGCCCAGAGGCTTTTCCCAGCGACTGAGGGGCTTGAGCCCTTCGTGTGTCAGCAGGGCAAGATAGGCCAACTCGAAGTCGATGTTCTTCAGGGCCCGGATGTCGGCTTGAATGGCCCGATCCCATTTGTCCGGCACACGCTGGTGACTGCTTCGCTCTGTCATTGGTCGTCCGATTCGGCCGTGGTCAGCAGACCGCCGCAGCGGCGCCCGTTGCCACGACGCAGCGTCTGAGGCGTCATGTTCATTGTATTCCTTCAGTCGTCTCGGGTCCAGTCGCCGCAAGGTCTTGTGGCGGCCTGCGCGTCGCGGCAGTTCTGTGATCCACGCGGCATTGGCTTGTCGCGTTACTGCCCTCCCCATGCGTTGCACCAGCGGGGTCGGCGGAAGAAAACCCGCAGCGGAACGGAATTTTTCGCCTGAGGAGGACCGGTACGATCTCGGATTTTATTGGACAGTTGGCGGGCCGATCGCGGGTCTCGCCTGTGGCTCCCAACATGTGGTGGCGCGATTGGCTTCGGTCGCACATATCGTGCATGGGGTTATGGGGCATTCGCCGTTGCCGTCGGGTGGCAGCTAAAGAAAAGGGGGATTTCCTGCCGATATGCCACAAGTCTTTTACGAGAGCCCTGTTCGTGTTTTAGGATACTGAGGATGGACAAGAAGGAACTGATGGATCGCATCTGCGAGATCAACACGACCGCCAAGACAGAGTTCCTCTCGCAGTTTTCGGAAGAGGACCTGACCGCCTACCTCGATCACCTGATGGAGCTGAACCTGGAGGAGCTGGCGGTCTGTAGCTGAGCTCCGGTTGGCCGTCATCGCCAGGCCGGTGCGGGGTCGAGGGTTGTGTCATGCGGTGTCGTGACATCCGGCCGGAGCCACACGGCGGACGGACCTTGCAGATTCGTCAAGCCGTGCTTCTCGATGCGTCACAGGATCCCACGACACCAGGTATTCCGAAGCCCCATTCCCTCAAGCGTCAATTCTCTTCAAGTGCCCCTTCCGTGAGCATACGACTGGGCGGACTCAGGCCGCTTCCGCGACGGGAGTTGCCGGGCGCGTCCGGCGCCTCGCTGTCCGGCCTCCGCTCGCGTCGCTCAGGCTCGGGACTTTCCGCCGGAGCGGGCGCCGAGCCTCCGAAGGGAACAACCTGCGGAGCATCCTCTCCCGAGACCAGAGCAGAGACCTTCTCCACGTTGTTGCGCTTGAACTGGATGAGCGTCGGCACCAGTTGCGTGGGCACATAGAAGGCGAAGTCGATGTCCCTGGAGTTGTCGGGCACGTCAGAAGCCTGGATGGCGATTACTTCGGTCAGCCCTTTCTGCGCCAGGCGGCCGCCGGGCCCGACGTAGCCGATCGGGTGGACGGCGTGCCCCTGTCCTGCCAGCGGGTGTTCCGCAGTGCCTTTCGGCGTGCAGACCAGACGCAGTTGTGACAAGGTGAACTTCGCCGCGTCTTTCAGGGCGCTCTTCCTGATCCCGACGCGGACGAGCAACAGGTTCTCGCCGGAACGCGCGGGCAGCGGCTTGCCCTCTTCGTCACGCAGCGTGTTCGGGGCCTCCCAGACGCCCGCCTTCGACGGCACGGTGATAGCCCCAGAATTGGTCATGATCGACACATCCTGCGAACCCTTCATGCGATTCAGATGGACCTGGTCCAGGAAGTTCGCGTGAAGAACCGCGAAGCTCTTCGGCGTCCCTATGGCGGCGAAGCTGCCCTTGCTGATCGTGCCGAACAGGCCCGTCACGAACCCGTCGGGACTGAGCAACGGAGAGCTCGGCTTCGATGGATCCGGATTGCGCTCGGCGAATCTGGCATAGGGATACGCGCTCGGCAGGGGAGCGGTCGCCAGCGCCACGAGCAACTGGCCCGTGATGACGTAGCCGAGAATGACGCCGCACACGACGCGCCCGATCCGTTCGGGCCACAGGCCCAGATCCACCTTCTCCTTGCCGATCTGGAGGGCAGCGGTTTGCAGGATGGCGAACGTCAGGACAAACAGCAGCAGGAAGCAGATCATCTGAGCCCATGCGGCGATCGCGGGCGAGTACTTCATCAGCATCGCGGCCAGCATCTCGAAAAAGGCAAATGCGACGAAGCTGGCGAACAGCGCGTTGAAGACCCACGCGACGCTCTGCACGAACGTTCCTTTGAGGTACAGGAAGGCGGCACAACCCACGATGATTACGAGCATTACCAGACTGGCCATTCCACGTTCTCCGGTTCTCTTACGGGTCGGCCCCCGGGCGCCGACGCCGATTCGTTCCTACTGTGACGCTGCACCGTCCTGGGCCTTCCCCGACGCCAGCACGCGCAGCATTTCATTGATGGAAGTCTTTCCGACGATCACCTTTCTGAGGGCCTGTTCCTGCAGGTACAGCATCTTGGCCCGTCGGAATTGCATGCCCAACTCGGGCAGTTGCTTGACCTGGCGGACGGCCGAGCGCAGCTCATCGTTCAGCATGATCATCTCAAAGACACCGGTGCGGCCGACATAACCGGTCCCCTGGCAATGCTCGCACACCGACGGCTTGCCCTTCTTGTCGTAGACCTCCTTGCCCGGGCGATACAGGACCTTGGCCTTCTCCGCCGGCAGGTTGAACTTCTTGAGCAGTTCCTTGTTGGGAGCGTACGCCTGTTTGCATTCTTCGCACAGCGTGCGCATGAGACGCTGATTGCTGACGCCGATGAGCGTCTCGGCGATGAGTTTCTTGTCGCCGATCATTTTGATCCACTTGCCCAGCGCCTGGAGCACATTGTCGGCGTTCATCACGACGTACACGAGCTTGCCGTCGCCGGCGGCAGCGCTGGCGATCTTGGCAGTTTCGGCGTCTTCGCATTCCCCGACACCGACGATGTCGGCGCCCATGCGAATGATGGACTGGAGTTTCCTGGCGTACGTGGACGTCCCGGTGTCCGTCAGGGCGAACACGTTCTGCGTGATGTTCAGCAGTTGGGCGGCCGGCTGTTTTTCGATGGTGTTGATGCTGTTCAGGAACGCGTCGTGGTTTCTCAACAGCGCGTAGAGCGTCGAGGTAATGCCGCTCTTTCGCGGACCGGCGATGAGGAAGAGACCCTGTCGGATCTGGGTGAGGCTCTCGAACTGCTCCTGCTGGTCGGGCGCCAGGCCCAGGTCGGTGATGCGTTGGTCGTGCTCCTTGGAGATGTGCTTGAGACGGACCTGTTCACCGGCGGTCGATCCGGCGGTCATCACCTCCCAGTCGGCGTTCTCCTTCTTCTGACGCGTACGGAACTTGCCCTTCTGCGGCTTGCGCTTCTCGTTGGCATCGAGGGCGGCCAGTTCCTTCGTGAAGTGGATGAAATACTCCATTTGCTCTCGGGGCACCGAGGGCTGCTTGGTCGCCGCGCCGTCGATGTAATACGTCACCTCGTAGTTGTCGCCCTTGGGGGCGAACGTGATCGTGCTGGCGCGGCGCCACATGGCGTCGGTGAGCACGTCATAGGCGGTGCGGTAGCCGAAGAACATCGGGGTCCGCGGCTCCGGAGGCGGCACTTCGTTGTTGTTTGCGGTGATGAACAGAAAGCTCGCCATCGCCTCGAGCTTCTCCGACTTGGCGAAGAGACTCTTGACGTGTTCGATCGTCAGCACACGGTCGAAGTCCAGGACGCGCGTGTTGCGGTGTCTCACGTAGGCCAGGCCGGTCGCGGCGATGGCGACCACGTAGATCAGCAGGCCGGCAACAAACACCGGGATCAGCCACCACAGCAGGATGGCCATCGCTCCGGCGCCGAGGATCAGACCGATCCAGAATCCGATGTTGGTGTCGACGGCCTTGGCGTCTTTGCCTGCCCAGCGGATCAGCAGGAGCCACAGCAAGTACATCACGAGGAAAAGGATGAGCTTGACGATCGAGACGTATCCGCCATACTCGACGGACAGCAGCAGGATATCTGGCATTGAATGCTCCATTCCCATAAGGTTACGATCATGCGCCCCATGGCGGATGCGCGTGGTCCGCTCTGCGCTAGAGGATGCCTCCGGCGGTCGTTCGAATTCCCTTCAGGGCCATCTTCAGTTCTTCGGTATTGGGCGCGACGGGATAGGCATCCTTCGGATCGACCCATCCGTCCTGAATGAGCCGGCAGAGGCTGTCGGTCAGGTCGATCATTCCCTCCCTCTGGGCGCCTCGGATGACACTGGGCAGGTCGGCCTCGCGCCCCTCGGCGATGAGTTTTCGTACCGAGGCGTTGGCCAGCAGGACCTCGACGGCCGGCACGCGGCTGATCCCTTCGCGGATGGACGGCATGAGAGCCTGGCTGATGATCGCCTTGATCGCCAGGGCCAGCGCCTGCCGGATGAGCTCTCGCTCTTCCTGCGGGAACAGATCGAGCAGGCGGTGGACGGCTTGCGAAGCGTTTGTCGAGTGCATCGTCCCCATGACCAGATGCCCCGTCTCGGCAGCCCGCATCCCGGCGGTGACCGTTCGGGCGTCACGCATCTCGCCGACGAAGACGACATCCGGGTCCTGTCGCATCAGGTACGTCAGCGCCTCTTCGAAGTTCGGCACGTCGATTCCGATTTCTCGCTGGGAGACGATCGCCTTGTTGTCGTTATAGAGATACTCGATGGGGTCTTCCACCGTGACGATATGGCAAGCCCGCGTTCGGGTGATGTAGTCGAGCATGGAGGCGATCGTGGTGGTCTTGCCGGAGCCGGTGGCGCCGACCACGAGGACCAGGCCCTGGTGGGCCTCCGCGATCTTCTCGAGCACCGGGGGCAGATGCAGACTCTCAAACGACGGCACGTGGGCGCTGACCCGTCGGGCCACCAGGCTGATGAATCCGCGCTGGCGAAAGACGTTGATGCGGAACCGATGTTCCTTGCCGATCTCATGCGCGAAATCCAGTGTCCCGTTCTTCAGAAAGAAGTCCTTCTGGCCGGGGCTCATGATCTCGAACACCAGTTCCTCCATGCGTTCGGCCGTCAGCACGTCTCCGGTCGTGTTTTTCAGTATGCCTTGCAGCCGGAGCTTCGGGGGCTGGCCGACCTTGAGGTGGATGTCGTTGGCGAGCGTCTTGATGGCGACCTTGAAGTACTTGTCCAACTGGGGCTCATGATCGAGCGCCTTGTGGGCGTCCAGCGGTTGGTCCGACGTCATCGTGCGGCCTGCTCCAAAAGACGAGAACACCTACCCTCACGCCGCGACGACCGCAGCGCACGGACGGGTCACTCGCCGACCCATTTCTTACGGTAAGATTTGCAGAAACAAACCCTTACAATCCCATATTATAAGACAATGGCGGCTGTTGTCAAGCTTGATACATTCGCCAGACAATGGATTCCTGCCCCCTTTTAACAGGGCCATTCCCGTGGTGCACGCGCTGTGGTCCGCGATGCCCGGACGAACGATTCGACGAGGCGGGTGCTGTCCTTTTGCTTTGATGGCTCCGTCACGGATGCTATAGTGAGCGCCGGATGCCCGGTCGTCGCCCATAGGAGGGACAGGGCGTCCATGAAGAATCCGGATGTGACACATGGCGGGTAATCTGTTCTACAACCTGGGCAGGAAAGCCGGTCCCACAGTCCGCAAAGCCCGGTGGCTCTGGGGATCGCTGACTGCCACCGAAGGCGAGATGATCCGGCTGGAACACGATGTCGGACTGGATTTGTCTCGGGAGGTCCGCGAGCAGGTCCCGCCGGACGACGATCCGGCGATTGGAGAGGTTTTGGGTAACGTCGGGTCGCGACTGGCCGGGGCCGTGGCGAACAAGCGGCGTTCGTTCCATTTCGAGGCGTTTTCGGCCACGGAGCCGAATGCGTTTGCGCTGCCCGGCGGCTTCGTCTTCGTCAGCCGGCCCATCATCGACCTGTGCCGGGGCGGGCGCGACGAGCTGGCCTTCGTCCTGGGCCACGAGATGGGGCATATCATCAGCGGTCATGCCATCGAGCGGATCGTGACCAATTCGGCGGTGTCCGTCGCCTCGCGCGCCGCTCCCGTGAAGGGGCTTCTGGGCGGGTGGCTGCGACAGGTGGGCGTGCAGTTCCTGGAGACCGCCTATTCGCGCGACCACGAGCTGGACGCCGACAGGCTGGGAGTGCGGCTGGCCGCAGCGGCAGGTTATGATCCGCAGGCATCGATCCGATTGCTCGAACGCCTGGCCGAACTGAAAACGTCGGCCGGCCCGCTGGATCTGGGCGAGTACCTCTCCACCCATCCCACGTTCGATCTGCGCATCCGGAACATTCGTCAGTTCCTGCGACGTCGGCAGGCTTCCAGGTGAGCGCCGGGGCAAGGGGCCTTCAACGGGCCAGTGTGACCGCTAACGCCATGTAGATGGCCACACTGATGGAGTCGTTGGCGGTGGTCACCAGCGGTCCCGAACTGATGGCCGGGTCGATGCCGATCCGGCGGAACAGAAAGGGCAGGACCAGCCCCAGAGTAGTCGCGACCATGATGGCCGAGAACATGGCGGTTCCGAAGGCGAAAACCAGTTGGACCGGCTCAATGGTGTGCTGAGCCGGACGATAGTGGATCAGAATGCTGCATATCACGGCGCCTACGATGCCGCAGGACAGGGCCACCAGCAGAGCGATGCGCACTTCGCGAGTGAACACCGTGCTAAGCTTCAGAGCCGCCAGGTGGCCGGTGGCCAGGCCGGAGACGACAATGGCGGAGGTCTGCAAACCGGCGTTGCCGCTGATGGCGGCGATCATCGGGACGAAGGCCGCCGCGGCCAGGTAGACCGGCTGATAGTGTGCTCCGAAGAGACTCATAACCGTCGCCGTGACGCCCGTGCCCAGCAGGCAGGGCAGCAGCCAGGTCATCCGAATCCGGGCCGCACGCGCGGCGGAGAAGGTCTCCAACTCGTCCGCGTCCGTGCCGGCCATCGTGTAGACGTCTTCAGCTGCCTCCTCTTCCGCCACCTCGATGACGCGGTCGGCCGTGATACGCCCCACGAGTTTGTGGTCGGCGTCGAGAACGGGAACAACGATCAGATTGTTCTTGCTGAAGATGTTCCGGACCTCTTCCTGGTCCGTGTCCGTTCGGACGTAGATCGCGTCCGGATCCACCAGGTCGCCGACACGCGTGTTCTCGGGCCGGGTCAGTAGAAGCCGAATGCGCACGTCCCCGATGAAACGCCCATCCTGGTCCAGCACGTAGATAGAGTAGAAATCCTCCTCGATCGCCGCCATGCGAATCTTGCTGACGGCCTCGGCGATCGTCGCGTCCTTGGGCACGCTGATCACCAAGGGGTCCATGATGCCGCCGGCGGAGTCCGCCGAGTACCGCATCAGCTTGTGGATTTGGAGGCGGTCCGTCTGCGACAGGCTGTGCAGGACCTTGTCGGCGACTTCCTCAGGCATCTCCGCCAGGAGGTCGGCGGCGTCGTCCCAGTCCATCTCGGAGAAGATCCGCTGCAACTCCTCCTCCTTGAGGACCTCGAAGAGACGGGCTCGCGTTGCCTCGTTGACCTTTTCCATGACCTCGGCCGCCACCGGGGTCTCCAGGACGTCGAAGAACAGCCGCCTCCGGTCATCGTCGACCAGCTCGACGATCTCGGAGATGTCGCTGGTGCGCCAGTCGTATAGCAACTCGCGGAGCGTCGCCCGGTTCTCGCTCTCCAGCAAAGGCTCGATTTCCCGCAGCAGTTGTTCCCGCAATTCCGTCATTTTACGAGCGCACTACCCTTCCGTAGCCGTTGTCACTGAATGCCGTGCAAAAGTACACGCGTTGCGAAGAACGCACCCACCTCGCCATGAAAAGATAATCCACTTGGCAGCCGGGAGCAACTGTTTTGTTGTCTGGACCATACGATATGTCGCTCGATTTTCGTCGACGCATCTGCTATACTATGACGTGCCCACGTGTTGCCAGTGAGGAGATGTGATAGCCGGTCTGGGGGCCAGAGAACAGGTCGGGACCGTCCGATATTCCTTCGGAGCACTCCTCGTGGATGTTGGCACAACGATTCCGGCGCCGGCATCGGAGTCCTGACGATGCAAGGATCCAGCATGCGGAAAGCGGTTGCGACATGCGTATTCTGTGGATGGCTGACGGCGGTCATGGCCGGCCTGGGTGGAGCGGCCGATCTGACACAGGGGCCGGACGCTGCGGGGATTCCGCTGTTCGTCAACGAGGTGATGGCCTCGAATGTCAGCAGCGTCCGCGATCTTCAGTTGGATTTCGACGACTGGATCGAGATCTACAACGCCGGGCAGACGCCGATGGACGTGGGGGGCATGTATCTGACGGACGATCCGGCCGAGCCGACCCGGTGGCGGTTCCCCGACAACGAGCCGGATGTGACCACCATCGGGCCTGGGCGGCACCTGATCGTCTGGGCCGACGAGGAGGTGACCGACGGCGGCGTACACCCGATGTTCAAGCTCCATGCGAGTTTCAAGCTGGATGCCTCCGGGGACGAGGTCTGCCTGTTCGCCGCCGATGGGACGACTCTGATCGACCGCCTGACTTTCGGCGAACAGACGGCCGACGTGTCGTTCGGTCGCTATCCCGATGGCGGGGATACGCTGCGGTTCTTCGGTCTTCCAACGCCGGGCCAGCCCAACAACGAAGGCTATCTCGGCGAGGTGGCTCCGCTGCGATTCAGCCACGAGCGCGGCTTCTACGACGGAACGTTCGACCTGGTCATCACATGCGCCACCGAGGGGGCCGAGATCATCTACACCACCAACGGCCGCGTCCCCAACGACGAGTCGGGCCGTTTCCCGCCCGGTCGGCCCTATACGGCGCCCTTGCGGATCGGCACGACCACGTGCCTGCGCGCGATGGCGGTCAAGCCCGGCTGGAAGCCCTCCAAGGTCTACACGCACACGTATATCCTCGGCGCCTCGGAGAGCATCCGGTCGCTGCCGGTGATCTCCCTGGTGGGCGATCCCGGCAAGACCTTCTATGAGCCGGACGGGGTCATGGCCATCGTCGGAGGCTCCTACGTCAACGGGGTCTGGACGGCCAGCGGGCCCGACAGCTACAACAACCCCAACAACCGGGATCTGGAACGGCCCGTCTCGTGTGAGTGGCTCATCCCGCAGGACGACGGCGCGTTTCAGATCGACTGCGGCCTGCGCGTCCACGGCAGCCCCTACATGCGTCCCCGCTACGTGCGACAGAGCGGCCGCTGGTCGGGCAGCGGCAAGTTCAGCCTCCGGCTCTATTTCCGGGGCCAGTATGGGGCGAGCTGGCTGGAGCAGCCGCTGTTCGCCGAATCGAACGCCGAACGGTTCAAGAGCATTGTTCTTCGCGCCGGCCACAACGACCAGAGCAATCCCTTCATCAAAGATGAGCTGCTGCGCCGCCTGCACAAGGACATGGGCAGTGCGGCGGCCCTCGGGACCATGGCGAACCTGTTCATCAACGGCGAATACAAGGGCTACTTCAATCCGACCGAGCACATCAAGGAAGAGGCCTGCCAGCAGTGGTTCGACAGCGACCAGCCGTGGGACGTGATGACCATGAACGGCATCCGCGACGGCGATACGCGGTCGTGGGACGCGATGATGGAGTTTGCCCGCACGCACAACCTGGATGACGCCGCCAGCTACGAGGAGATGGGCCGGTTGCTGGATATCCCCTCGTTTGTCGATTACCTCATCATCCGCCTGTGGCCCAACGACTGGGACTGGCCGCAGAACAACTGGGCCGCCGCCGCCGAACGGTCGCCGACCGGCCGGTGGAAGTTCTTCGTCTGGGACGCAGAAGGGACCTTCGAATCGAACCAGTTGACCGTCAACCGGTTGTCCGAGCTCAACAGCCAGAGCAACGCCAACGGGATTCTCTACCGCGCCCTCAAGTCCAGCCGGCAGTTCCGCCAGCTCTTTGGCGACCGGCTGTACAGGCATTTCTACAACGGCGGCGCTCTGGCCTCGCAGAACGTGCATGCGCGATTCAACGCGCTTCGCGACGAGCTTCAGGGCGTGATCGGCAACATGAACAGCTACATCATCAATACGTGGCTGCCGGGCCGGGCGGACATTTTCATGGCCGCCTGCATGAACGAGGGTCTGTACACGTTCGATGGGCCGATCTTCGCGGTCAACACGTCGTATCGGCAGGGGGGCTACGCCTCGGCCGGCGACCTGCTCTATCTGATCCCGCCGTACAATGGCGCCAATGTCTACTACAGTCTGGACGGGACCGATCCGGGCGAGGCCCAGGCGGCCACACCGCCGACCATCACCAGACTTGTGCCTCAGAGCGCCGCCAAGTACGTGCGGGTCCCAACGGGCCCCGACTTGGAGAACTGGACGAATCCACGCGCCTACGAGGACTCGCAGTGGACGATCGCTCGCGGCTCGCCCGGCGGCGTCGGCTTCGAGCGGGGCAGTGGATACGACAGCTACATCAGTGTCGACGCCGAAGAGCAGATGTACGGCGTCAACGGTTCGTGCTACATCCGCATTCCGTTCGAGTTCGCAGGCGATCGGAGCGCCCTCCACACGATGACGCTGAAGATGCGGTACGACGATGGTTTCGTCGCCTACCTCAACGGGACCGAGATTGCCCGCCGCAACTGCAGCGGGACGCCGGCGTGGAACTCTGTCGCCAGCGCGTCCCACGACGATGCCGCCGCGGTGGTCTTCGAGGCGATGGACATTTCCGCGCATATCCCAAGCCTGCGAAGCGGCTACAACCTCCTGGCCATCCACGGCCTGAACGTCTCGCCGACGAGTTCCGACTTCCTGATCGCCGCCGAGCTTGAAGTGGCGGACAGGGTAACCGTGGAGGAGCCCGAGGACGCCCTTCGCTACACCGGTCCGATTCCGCTGACGACCAGCACGCACGTCAAGGCCCGCGCCTTGCTGGGAGGTGTCTGGAGCGTTCTCAATGAGGCGACTTTTGCGGTCGGCCCGGTCGCCGAGAGTCTTCGTATCAGTGAGATCATGTATCATCCGGTCGATCCGAATGCCGAGTACGTGGAACTGACCAACATTGGGCCTGTGCCGGTCAACCTCAACATGGTCCGGTTCACCGACGGGATCGATTTTGCCTTTCCGGACGTGGAACTGACGCCGGGAGGCCATCTGCTTGTGGTCAAAGACCTTGCGACCTTCGAAGCGGGCTATGGCGCTGGTCTTCCCGTGGCCGGGCAGTACGCGGGCAGTCTCAGCAACGCGGGCGAGCAGATCGAGGTCTGGGATGCCGCCGGCGCAGTCATCCAGACGGTTCGCTACCGCGACGACTGGTACAGGATCACCGACGGAGCCGGTTTCTCACTTACGGCTCGGAACCCTCGCGGAACGAATGCCTGGAATCACCGGGATGCCTGGCATCCCAGCGCTGTGGCAGGCGGTTCACCCGGCTTCGATGACACCGGCCTGGTTCCGGCTCCCGGGGCGATCGTCATCAACGAGCTTCTGGCCAATTCCTCCGGAGGGGTCCCCGACTGGATCGAGCTTCACAACACCACCGACGAGCCGGTTGACGTCGGCGGCTGGTTTCTGAGCGACAGCGCCAACGATCTGACGCGGTACGAGATTGCGCCGGGCACGACGGTCCCGGCGCAGGGGTACCTTGTCCTGACCGAAGACCAGCACTTCGGCAATGAGGCAGACCCCGGATGTCACAGGGCGTTTGGCCTCAGTCGCAGTGGCGAAACCCTGTACCTGCATTCCGGCTCTTCCGGGATTCTGACCGGCTACAGCGAGGAGGTCGCGTTCGGACCTTCCGAATCGGGTGTGACCCTCGGCCGGCACCGAACCAGTACGGGCGTCAGCCACTTGGTGGCCATGAGCCAGCCGACGCCGGGACAGCGCAACGCCTACCCCCAGGTCGGGCCGATCGTCATCACCGAAATCATGTACCACCCCACGCTTTCCGAGGACGCCGAGTACGTCGAGCTGCTCAACATCGGTGACAACGACGTGGTGTTCTACGATTTCGAGAGGGCGGTTCCCTGGCGTTTCACCGACGATCCCGACGACCCAAGCGTCGTGTTTCTCTTTCCGGACGATCCTCCCGTGACCTTGCCCCCGAGACACTATCTCGTACTGGCCAAGGACCGTGCGGTGCTCGAAAGCGCCTATTCCGTCGGCATGTCGGCGCAGATCCTGGAGTGGGGCATCGGGTCGCTGAGCAACGCCACCGGGACGATCCAACTCAGCACGCCGGGCGGTCTTGAGGACGACGGGCAGCGCGAGTGGATCTGCGTCGAACGCGTGCGCTACAGCGACGGCTCCCGGCATGATGATTTCCCCACCGGCCGCGATCCCTGGCCCGTCGGCGCCGATGGCTCCGGCCAGTCCCTGGTGAGAACGCGTGCCGATGGCTACAGCAACGATCCGAACAACTGGCAGGGTGCGGTCGATTCGGCCGGCGCCGCGCGACGTCGTCCCACTCCGTGAGAGAGGTTCAGGCCTGCTGGATGGCCAGCACGCCCATCTCGTGGCGGGCTAAGGACAGTGGTTCGTTGCTCGTCACAAGTCTTTGATCTCCGGTCGTCGGATCGAGCAACGTCCATCTGCCGTGCGCCGCGAGCCGCAACTGCACGCGGAGATGGCCCTCGCCCTCGTTGAACAGCAGGTGGTAGTCTGTGCCCAGCTTCCGCACGTGCCGAACCCGCAAGTCCGGCGCGGCAGGCGAAACCTGCACGTCCGGTCGAATCAACTTGTCGACAGCGCCGAGGAGCGTCTCGGGCTTCATCGTTTCGTTCCAGCGGATTACACGCACGGCCTTGGTCAAGGTGTCGATGGCTTCCTGAGCTTTCTCGGGCACATCGTCTTCGACGATCAGCGCGCGATAGTGCATCCCGGCGATGCGAATGCCCTCGGCGTCGACCCGCGCGTCTTCCCACAGGTGCCTCGCTTCGAGGTAGTTGAAATCACACTGATGCTGGAAGCAGACCTTTGCCGCCTGCCAAGGCAAGCGGTCGTTCCTTCCGAGGATCGCCAGCTCGCAGACGTGCGTGCTGTCGGTGTTCAGCCAGCAGAGGCGCGACGTCGCCTGTGCGAACGGTTTGTATTGCGGCCACCACGGGCTGTTGGGGCCGACGTCGGGCGGCCGCTCGTCGATCCGGGGGCCGCGAATGGAGTAGTAGAACGCGTGCGGAACGAACAGGTTGCACCCTCGGACCAGCAGCCAGTGGGCCAGCCACTGCATCTCTTCGAACGTGAAGTTGTGTCCATAGGCTCCGCAGCACTCGTTCAGGTTGCGGCGACGCTTGAGGTGGATCATGGCCGACGAGGCACACTTGCCCTGTGTGGACTGGGCGCCCTCAATGGCGCTGGCCTTGCCCGGCTCGATGTAGCGCCAGACGATGTCCTGTCCGGGGATGTGAAAGTGCCGCAGGTGGCCGATGTCGTCCGGGCCCATCGGATGGCCTGTCAGGGCCACGCCGTGAGCGCCGCACCAGTCGGAGATCTGCCGGTAGAACGTTTCTTCGAGCCTCGCCTGAATGGCCCGGTTGTAGTCGCGGCGGCGCATCTCCGCTTCCGGCTCGTCTTCGTACCACAGAGCAGGCAGGTATTCGGTGAAATCGTAACCCAGGAAGCGGTTGATGTGTTCGAGAATGCCCGTGGTTCCGGGGATCATGCCGCGCTCGGCGCCCCGCGCCAGGAGCGACGGTTCATCGGTGAAGATGGCCTTGACGGTCTTGCCGAAGTGAGGGCCGAACTGATCGTAGTACCGCTGGTAGACGAGTCGAATGAAACACGCCACAGATTCGGGGTTGAGGATATCGGCTCCCGGCGGCTGGTTCTCGGGGACCTCTCGACGGTCGGTACGTCGCGGCGGGTCGTCGTCCACGAAGTGAAGGCCGCGAATGACTGAGCGGCCCTCGCGGGCGGGCCGGTCGATGATGGCCAGGCGATGGCCGTCGCTCTTGCGGCGAACCAGCGCCACGAGCGTCTGTCCTACGGCCAGATCGGGCTTGCCCTCCGCGTCGATCCGCACGCCCTGCACCTCGCTGCCCGGCGCTGCTTCGTCCAGGTCGACGCAGACCAGGCCGCGTGTGCGAAAGGCGGGATTCTCCGCGACCACCTGGCCGCTGGACGAGCCGCTCGGGTACATCCCTTCATCGTAGAGGATTACCCACATGTCCCGCTCGGCCGCCCGCTCAATGGCGTATCGCATCAATTCGATCATGCGTTCGCTCATCCAGCCGATGGCCTTGGGCAGTCCCGCT
This sequence comes from Phycisphaerae bacterium, assembly GCA_012744475.1. Classification (GTDB taxonomy): domain Bacteria; phylum Planctomycetota; class Phycisphaerae; order Sedimentisphaerales; family Anaerobacaceae; genus Anaerobaca. The sequence goes on along the minus strand of JAAYBV010000030.1, from coordinate 20,351 downwards.
CGCGGATGGATCAGAAACGCATGGACTCCGTGCTCGCGGAAGTCATCGATCTGGCGAAGCAGCTCGGCCTCGGACAGATCGTCGTTCCAGAACCAGAACGGCGCCTGGGAGAATTCCGTCGGTGGATTGAGCCACTCTGGCGGGAGGGCTGCAGATTGTGCGGACGGAGCGTCTTGCGCCCAGAGTGTCGCAGCCAACGGCAGGCCGACCACGGTTGCGCCTGCGGCCTCCAGAAAGTGGCGGCGATTCAATGCACTGGTCATGGTTCTGCCCTCGCAGCGATTCGTTCTATGTCGTCAGGGCCAGCTCCCTGGCCACCTCGGCGAACTTCTCGACCGCGAAATCCAGATCGTCTTGGGTGTGAGCGGCCGAGACCTGCGTGCGAATCCTCGCCTGGCCCTTGGGCACGACCGGGAACGAGAAGCCGATCACGTACAGACCCTTGGCCAGCAGGCGCTGGGCCATCTCCTGGGCCAGCGTCGCCTCTCCGAGGATGATCGGCGTGATCGGATGGTCGCCGGGCAGCACCTTCAGTCCCGTCCTGGCGATGTGCTGCCGGAAGTACCGCGTGTTGTCGGCCAGACGGTCCAGCAGTTCGGTCGACTTGTCGAGCAGTTCCAGGGCCTTGATCGAGCCGGCCGCCACCGCCGGAGCGAGCGTGTTGGAAAACAGATACGGTCGGCTGCGCTGCCGCAGCATCGCGATGATTTCCTTGCGTCCGGAGGTGAAGCCGCCGCTGGCGCCGCCAAGCGCCTTGCCGAACGTCCCGGTGATGACGTCAACGCGTCCCATGACGCTGCGATACTCGGGCGTGCCCCGGCCGGTCTTGCCGATCACTCCGGTGGCGTGACAGTCGTCGATCATCACCATCGCGTCGTAGCGGTCGGCCAGTTCGCAGATGGCGTCGAGTTTGGCGACGTAGCCGTCCATCGAGAAGACGCCGTCGGTGGCGATCAGCCGGAATCGCGCGGACCGGGCGGCCTTGAGTTGCTCTTCCAGGTCGGCCATGTCGCTGTTGCTGTAACGAAGCCGCTGCGCCTTGCACAGCCGCACCCCGTCGATGATGCTCGCGTGGTTCAACTGATCGCTGATGATCGTGTCTTCCGGACCCAGCAGCGTCTCGAACAGACCGCCGTTGGCGTCGAAACAGGAGCCGTAAACGATCGTGTCCTCGGTTCCGAGAAACCGGGTGACGGCGGCTTCAAGGTCCTTGTGGATCTGCTGCGTGCCGCAGATGAATCGCACGGAGGCCAGGCCGAAACCCCACTTCTCGTAGCTCTCGCGAGCGGCCGCAATCACCGCCGGATGGTTGGCCAGACCCAGATAGTTGTTCGCGCACATGTTGAGCACGGACTGGCCGGAAGAAGTGGTGATGTGGTTGCTCTGCGGGCTGGTGATGATCCGCTCCGGTTTCTCCAGGCCCCCCTGGCGAATCTCCGCCAACTGCTGCGAGAGGTGCGTTTTCATGTCCCGATACATACTCGTGTCCTCCTGCGGGCGCGAGGGCGAATCATGATTCGCCCCTACTGGTCGTGCCAGGTCAGCACGACCTTGCCGGAATTGCCCGAGCGCATGGCGTCAAAGCCCTTCTGAAACTCGGTGTAGTGGAACCGATGGGTGATCAAGGGCTTCAGGTCCAGTCCGCCCTGGATCAGCATCGTGACCTTGTACCATGTCTCGTACATCTCCCGCCCGTAGATGCCCTTGAGGGTCAGTCCGTTGAACACGACGAAGTCCCACTCGATTTCGGTGCGGGGCAGGATGCCCAGCAGGGCGATCTTGCCGCCGTGGGCCATGTTGGCGATCATCTCGCGAAGCGCCTCGGGATTGCCCGACATCTCCATGCCGACGTCAAATCCCTCCTTCATGCCGAGCTGCTTCTGCGCATCCGCCAGAGAACCGTTGCGAACATCGAGGGTCAGCGTCGCGCCCATCTTCTTCGCCAGTTCGAGCCGGTAGGGGTTGACGTCGGTAACGACGACGTGCCGTGCGCCGACCTTCCTGGCAATGCTGGCCGCCATGCAGCCGATCGGGCCTGCGCCGGTGATGAGCACGTCCTCCCCAACGAGATTGAAGCTCAGCGCCGTATGAGCGGCGTTGCCCAGCGGATCGAAGCAACTCAAAACGTCCGTCGGGATGGATGTGTCACAGTACCAGACGTTGGTCACGGGTACGGAGATGTACTCGGCGAACGCGCCGTCCCGATTGACCCCGATTCCCTTTGGAGCCGTGCAAAGATGCCGCCGGCCTGCCAGGCAGTTGCGGCAGCGCCCGCAGACCACGTGCCCTTCGGCGCTGACCAGATCGCCGACGGCGAAGTCCCGCACGTTGCTGCCGATCTCGACGATCCGCCCGACGAACTCATGTCCGATGGCCATGGGCACGCGAATGGTCTTCTGCGCCCAGGCGTCCCAGTTGTAGATGTGCACGTCGGTGCCACAGATCGCTGTCTTGACGACCCGGATCAGGATGTCGTTGATGCCGATCCGGGGCATGGGAACCTCTTCCAGCCACAGTCCCGGTTCCGCCTTGCTCTTGACGAGCGCCTTCATGAACCAATCTCCTTGCGATGACGATGAGTATCGCCCCTTGGGGCATCGATGCGCATTTCAGACCTTGATGAAGGTCTTCTTGCGGTACATAAAGAACAGAATCAGCCAGATCACAAGGACGCCGGCCACAGCACGGACGAGGTCGTGCCAATCGCCCGTCCATCGCGACAGCCCCGAGACAACGATATCGCCGAGGTGCCGGAAGTCGTACACGCGGGTAATCATATAGACGGCGATGGCGTTCATCCCGATCACGACGAACGGAAACGCCAGGAAACGAAGCGGCAGCATGTCAAAGGCGAGGTAGAACAGCCCAAGCAGTACCAGGCTCCAGCCACCCGCATAGAGCACCATCGAACTGGTCCAGATGTGCTTGATGATCGGGAAGACCAGCCCCCAGGCCCAGCCGATCCAGATGCAGGCGACGCCGGAAGCCAGCAGGAAGAGCACCTTTCGAGTCTTGCCCAAGTCGGACCGGAGCAACTGGCCCGCCAGGGCGCCCATCATGACAGTGCACGCGAACGTCATGCCACTGAGAATCCACGTGTAGGATGTGCCGTCTTGATAGGGGCCCAGGATCAGCTTGTCGATGTAGATCGCCAGATTGCCTTCCGGCGTCAGTTGGCCGGGGCCGAATCCGGGCACCGGGACCAGCATCAGCAGTGCCCAGTACAGCAGGAGCAGGGCGACCGTGACCGCCAACTGCCCCCAGACCCGCAGGTTCAGCAGGATGACCGAAGCGATCAGGTAGCCGGCCGCAATGGCCTGAAGCGTGTTGCTGTACAGACGCAGCTTCGACAGATCGTACTCCAGCAGCCGGCCCTGGGCGATCATGCCCAGAATCCAGAGAACGACCACGCGAAAGAGGATGTGCACGTAGAGCCTGCCCTTGGGGTGGCCTTGTTCGAGCCGCTTGGCGAAGGAATACGGCATCGCGGTTCCGACCACAAACAGGAACAGCGGCATGATCAGGTCCCACGCGACGAACCCTTCCCAGGGCACGTGCTCGGCGTGCGGAACGATGTACTGGTTGAACCACTCGCTGTTGAGCCCCTTGGCCAGGCCGCTGACGATCCAGCCTCCGCCGATGATCCAGAACATGTCGAAACCGCGAAGGGCGTCGAGCGAAACCAGTCGCTTCTGGGCTGATGCAAAGGGGTTTTCCGCCGGCAAATCCATTTCGTTTTCTCCACTGCACGCGTCAGGAGGGGCTTTGGCTTCGCAGCCGGTCCGGAACGCTCCGAACGCCGCCCTCGACTTTGCGGTCCATAATGCCCCGACACACTAACCCGCTTCGTGTCTGAATGCAATGCCGATAGTTCTGCGTCGTGGCGGTGGCAGTGAACGTGTAACCATTCTGCGGTGGCCTCGCACTGAACCTGTTGCAGACAAGCTGCTCGAAAGGCCGTTTCCGTGCAATTTCGTGGGGTTTGGGTCCGTCTGTACTCCACTCGGGATTATACGAGTCGTCTGTGTCGGGCAGGTGCCGGACCGGGCGACGCACGGCGTTGCAGGAGCTTTGTTGTTGACGTATCGCGCAAAAGAGGAGAAACTACGGTATTTAGGCGCATCGATGGAGTCTAGTCACCTTGGACAACGCGGCCTGTGCCGCGACCGATGGAATGACCCGTTGCTGGCGGTTCTGTTGGGCGTGGCCGTCGCTGTGGTTGGCTGCAAATCCCCCCAGCAGTACCGGCAGAAGGCCGATGAGGTCGGCTCGAAGATCATTTCCGACAAGCAGACCGAAGCCCTCGGCAGGACGGAGCCGTTCACCATCGAACGGCCGAGCGACCTTCTCCGACGCCGGCTCCTGGAAGGGCAGGATCTGCCCCATTCTAGTCAGGCGTCGCTGGGAACCGACGCTCTGGAGCCGATCGAGCACTGGCCCGACGAGAGCTATCCGCCCGAAAGCTCTTCGACCGGTCCGGACATTGCCGTGGAGCCCAACCGGCCGGTCAGGCTGTCTCTGCTCGATGCCCTCCAGGTCGGAGCCCACAACAACTTCGAGTATCAGTCCCGCAAGGAGGAGGTCTTCCGGACGGCGCTGAGCCTCGATCTGACGCGGAACGACTTTCGCAATATCTTCCGTGCCCAGGCCGACAGCCAACTGACCACCGACACGAGCGGGGACGAGACGGTCACCGATCTGGCCAGCGGGGCAAGTCTCGGCCTGACGCGGAGTTTCAAGAACGGGCTCGACTTCAGTTCGACGCTGGCCCTCGATCTGCTGAGCATCCTGACGCAGGGCGGTTCCTCTGCCTTGGGGCTCAGCTCCGATACATCCGTGTCGATTCCGTTGCTGAGGGGAGCCGGCCGGCACATCGTGACCGAGCCGTTGACCCAGGCCGAGCGCGATGTCGTCTACGCGATCTGGGAATTCGAGCGGTACAAGCGCACCTTCGCGGTCAGTGTCGCCCAGGATTACTTCGGTGTCCTGCGCCAGATGGACTCGGTGGCCAACGCCAGGGACAACTACCGCAGCGCGATCACCTCGGCCCGCTACGCGAGGAGACGGGCGGACGCCGGTCTGATTACGCAGGTCGAGGTGGACCAGGCGGTGCAGCGTGAACTCGGCGCCCGCAACAGTTGGATCTCCGCCAGCGAGCAGCTTGCCGGCCGTCTCGATTCGTTCAAGAGCCAACTGGGCCTGCCGCCGGACGCGTCGATCGAGTTGGACCCCAACGATCTGGTTCAGCTTCGTTCGCGGTCCAACGAGATTCTCGAAACGATGAGAGCGGCTTCCTCCGACGCGACGTCGGGCGAGGCTCTCCCGGCCGATGCGCCGGTGGAGCTGCAGCCGGCCAGCTATGAAGATGCCGGACCGTACGAGATCGATGTGACCGCCGCAATCAATCTGGCACTGGAGAATCGCCGCGATTTGCAGGTCGCCAACGGCCAGGTCTACGATGCCCAGAGAGCGGTCGTCGTCCGGGCCGATGCCCTGCGAGCGGGCCTGACCCTCGGGGGCCAGGCGCGCTTCGCGGACAACGACGACGACGGCAGTCTGAGTTTCGAGGGCGGGCAATATGCGGCTTTGCTTTCGCTGGACCTGCCTTTGGAGCGGACCGCCGAACGCAACGCCTACCGCAACAGCCTGATCGATCTGGAGCGGGCCACCCGGAGCGTCCAGCAGCTTGAAGACCAGATCAAGCTGTCGATCCGCAATCAGTTGCGCACTCTGCTGGAATCGCGCGAGAGCATCAAGATCAACGCGCAACAGGTCGTGGTGGCCGAAAAACGCGTCCGCGGCGCCCAGTTGTCGCTGGAGGCCGGCCGGGCGCAGATCCGCGATCTGCTCGAAGCCCAGGATGCTTTGCTCTCCGCCCAGAACCAGCTTGCCGCCGCCGTCGTAAACTACCGGATAGCGGAGTTGGAGTTGCAGCGCGATCTGGGTCTGCTCGAAGTGAACGAAAAGGGGTTGTGGCAGGAATTCTCGCCAGAGGAAGACAATCATGACAGTTAAGAACGCCAACGGGACGACACACGGCAAACGCAAGCCTCTCCGGTTGCTGGGTGTCCTGGTTATTCTCGCCGCCATCGCACTGGTGATCATCTGGCTCAAGGTGGTTCGCGCGGGCGACTCGCCCACCACGCAGATGGCCACGTTCGAGGCCCAGCGAGGTCCGTTGACGATCAGCGTGCTCGAATCGGGCACGATCAAGGCGCGCGAGCAGATCATCATCACCAATCAACTGGAAGGGCGAACCTCGATCATCTACCTCATTGACGAGGGAACGAGGGTCAAGAAGAGCGAGCTGCTGGTCGAACTCGACGCCAGCACGATGCAGGACCAGCGGATCGACCAGGACATCACCGTGCAGAATGCCGAGGCGGCATACGTCAACGCCAAGGAGAACATGGACATCGTCGAGAATCAGGCCCAGAGCGACGTGGAACTGGCTACGCTGACGCTGGAATTCGCCAAACAGGACCTGAACAAGTACAAAGAGGGGGAGTATCCGAACGAACTGGCGAAGGCCTTGGCCGAGATCCAGTTGGCCGAAGAGGACAAGACGCGGGCGCTGGAGAAAGTGGAGTGGTCCCGAAAGCTTTACGAGGAGAAATACCTCTCGAAGACCGAGCTCCAGGCGGACGAGCTGGCGTTCAGCCGAGCGGAGGTCAACCTTCAGGTGGCGCAGCGCGATCGGGAGCTTCTCGAAGAATACACCAACAAGCGGCAGATCGCGCAGTTGGAGAGCGACGTCCGGCAGGCGGAGATGGCGTTGGAACGCACCCAGGCCAAGGCCCGGGCCAACGTCGCCCAAGCCAGAGCCGAACTGCTGGCCAGAAAGCAGGAATACGATCGCCAGAAGTACAAGCTTGACAAGATCGACGATCAGCTCAGCAAGGCCAAGGTGTATGCTCCAGCCGATGGCATGGTGATCTATGCGACCAGTGCCCGCCGCGGCGGATGGCGCGACAATCGCGAGCCGCTGGACGAGGGCGTCGAGGTCTTCGAGCGTCAGGAGCTGATCTACCTGCCGACGGCGACGTCCGCCATGGCGGAGGTGGATATTCACGAGGCGAGTCTGGAGAAGGTCCGTCTCGGGCTGCCCGCGATCGTTACGGTTGACGCGCTGCCGGGCAGGAAGTTCATGGGCTCCGTCGGTCGGATCGCGCCGCTGCCCGATCCACAGAGCATGTGGATGAACCCCGACCTGAAGGTCTACAACTCGGACATCTACCTGGAAGGCGACGATCCGGCGTTGCGGACGGGAATGAGCTGCAAAGTCGAGATCATCGTCGCCCAGTACGACGACGCCGTCTATATCCCGATTCACGCGGTCATTCGCATTGGGGGCAAGCCGACCGTTTATATCGTCCATCCGGACGGCACGGTGCAGGAACGGGTTGTCGAGATCGGCTTGGACAACAACAGCATGGTCCGGGTCATCAGCGGTCTGGATAGAGGCGAAGTCGTCTGGCTGGCGCCGCCTCTGAAGGAGGCCACATTGAAAGAAGGCTCGGGTCAGGACAGATCGGACGCCGACGGCGAAGCCGACGACTGGCAGCAGAGAATCAACGAGAGGCTGGAGAGCGTCAATGGATCGGATGCCGGCCGGCCCGGTTTCGGCCAGGGCATGGAGGGCATGCCGGCGCAAGGGTTTCAGCCGCCGGGGGCAGAGGGCGGATTCCCGCCCCAGGGCCAGGGGGGGCAGCCCCAGCTCTCGGACGACCAGAGAGAGCGGATGCGCGAGCGCCTTCAGAACATGACGCCCGAGCAGCGACAGCAGGAAATGGAGCGCATGCGGCAGCAGATGACCGAAAACGCCGCCCCGCAACAGCAGGGACAGATGCGCCAGCGCTCCCCGGAGGGCGGTCCTGACGGCTCTGCCAGGCCGGCAGGCGGCCCGGGTGGCGACCGGTCCGGCGCCAGAGGCCCGCAGCCGGGAGGGGGGCAATAGATGGCCGCACCGATCCCATCGGACAGCAACCACGACATCGTCCGACTTGAAAACGCCCGCAAGATCTACCAGATGGGGACCGAAGAAGTCCGCGCTCTGGCCGGCGTGAATATCGCGTTCCATAAGGGCAGCTTCTGGGCCATCATGGGGCCAAGCGGTTCCGGCAAGAGCACGATGATGAACGTCCTGGGCTGTCTCGACCGGCTGACGAGCGGCGCCTATTACCTCGACGGCAAGGACGTCAGCCGGCTTGACGACGATTCGCTCAGCGAGTTGCGTCTATCGTATCTGGGGTTCATCTTCCAGAGCTTCAACCTGATCCCGCAGTTGACCGTGCAGCGAAACATCGAGCTGCCGCTCTACTATCTGGGCTGGGACGCGGCGCGCAGCGCTCAGCGCGCCAAGGAACTGGCGGAAATGGTCGGTCTGGGCGGACGGCTGAACCACCGTCCCACGGAGCTTTCCGGCGGGCAGATGCAACGAGTGGCCATCGCCCGGGCCCTGACCAATGACCCGCAGATCATCTTCGCCGACGAGCCCACCGGCAACCTGGACTCGGCCACGGGCGAGCAGATCATGGAGTTGTTGGGCAACTTGAACCGACAAGGCAAGACCATCATCATGGTGACGCATGAGCCGGACATCGCCGCCCACGCCCGAAGCCGGCTGCACATGATGGATGGCCTGATCGATCGAATCGAGACGGAAACGCATGAGACGGACCAGCCTTATCAGGAACATCTGGCTCGGCGTTGAGAATCTGCTGCTGCACAAGCTGCGCTCATTCTTGACCATGTTGGGGGTCGTCTTCGGCGTCGGCAGCGTCGTCGCGATGCTTTCCGTCGGTGAAGGGGCCAGCGCGGAGGCCCTCGCCCAGATTCGCATGCTGGGCAGCCATAACATCATCCTCTCGTCCGTCAAACCGGTGGAAGACGAGCAGTCCAGCACGGTTCACAGTCACATGAGCATCTATGGACTGACCTACGCCGATCTGGAGCGCATCGCTTCGAGCTTCGCAGCGATCCGCCAGGTGGCGCCCGTGAAGCTGATGCGCAAAGAGGTGCGTCTTCACGACCGGGCGATGGAACTGCGCGTCGTGGGCACGACGCCCGAGTGGTTCGATCTGGTGCCGCGCGAGGTCCTGGCCGGAAGGGTGATTCTCCCCTCCGATCAGCAGAAGCTGGCGCCCGTGGCGGTGCTGACGGAGTTCGGCGCCAGGAAGATCCTGGCCACACGCAGCACTATCGGTCAGAACGTGCGGATCGGCGGCGACGCGTTTGAAGTGATCGGCATTCTCCGCAACGAGACCGGTTCGAGCGCGAGCATGCAGATCCCCGACCAGGAGGTGGATGTTTACATCCCCATCGAGGTGGCGCGCCGTTATTATGGCGACATCATCGCCCGAAGAACGGCCGGTTCTCGCGAGCGGGAGAAGGTGGAGTTGCACCAGATTATCGTCCGAGTCGACCATACCGACCACGTCGAGTCGACCGCCGTCGGCATCGAGACGATGCTGAATCGCTTTCACACGAAGACGGATTACGCCATGAGCGTGCCGTTGGCCCTGCTCAAGCAGGCCGAAGCGACCAAGCGAACGTTCAACATTGTTCTCGGTTCGATTGCCGGCATCAGTCTGCTCGTCGGCGGGATCGGGATCATGAACATCATGCTGGCCTCGGTCACCGAGCGTACCCGCGAGATCGGCATCCGGCGGGCCATCGGCGCCAAACGCCGACAGATCGTCGTCCAGTTTCTCATAGAGACGGTTGTCTTGTCCACGTTCGGCGGTTTGATCGGATTGGGGGTCGGCGTGCTGATTCCCTTCCTGATCACCTACTTCTCAGGCATGGCCACGGTAGTGAAATGGAGCGGCATTCTGTTGCCGCTGTCTATCAGCATGGCGATCGGCATCCTCTTCGGTCTGTACCCGGCCATCAACGCGGCCAGAGTGGACCCCATAGTGGCTCTGCGGCATGAATAAGGGGAACGGACGGACAGGCGGCACGGAATGGAGGATGTGTGGTGCGGATAGGAATAATCCTTCAACAGTGTAACCGGCCCGCGATGCGGCAACACCAGACCATTTGGAATGTGTTCGTGAGGGCGTGAACGCGTAGGGCCACGACAAAGGACTAACGGTAGCGTCTTACGACGCCACTGCGAACGAGGATTCGTTCACGGCCCGCAACGGAGTATGTAGATATGCGACAAGCCAGGATCGTCAGGAACATCTGGCTGGGGATCGAAAACCTGCTGCTGCACAAGCTGCGCTCGTTTCTGACGATGCTGGGTGTGGTGTTCGGCGTCGGCAGCGTCGTGGCCATGCTCTCGGTCGGCGAAGGGGCCAGCAAACAGGCACTGGCGGACATCCGCAAGCTCGGCAGCAACAACATCATCATCTCGTCGGTGAAGCCTTCGGCCGACGAGCAGCAGCGGACGAGCACGTCCTTCATGAGCGTGTACGGCCTGACCTATGACGATCACCGGCGCATATCCGAGTCTTTTGGCAACATCAAACAGGTGGCGCCGGTAAAACTGACGCGGAAGGAGACCCGTCTGCACGAGCGCAGCCTGGAGCTGCGGATCGTGGGCACGACGCCGGAATGGTTCGAACTGGTGCCTCGTGAGATTCTGGCCGGCCGCGTGATCATGGCGGCGGACCAGGCGAGGCTGGCGCCTGTGGCTGTGCTGACGGAATTCGGCGCCAGGAAGATTCTGGCGACGGAAGCGGTGGTCGGCCAGACCATTCGCATTGGGGGCGATGAATTCGAGGTGATCGGGATCGTCAAGAGCGAGAGCGGGCAGGCCGGCAACATCCAGATTCCGGATCAGGAAGTGGACGTTTATATTCCCATGGAAGTCGCCCGGCGGTACTTCGGCGACATCTTCATGAAACGCACCTCCGGCTCGGAGGAACGCGAGAAGGTCGAGCTGCATCAGGTGATCGTCCAAGTCGAGGACCCGAAAGGCGTCGAGGCCGTCGCGACGGGCATCGAGCGCATGCTGGAGCGATTCCACAAGAAAAAGGACTACACGGTCAGCGTTCCCCTGGCGCTGCTCAAGCAGGCCGAGGCGACCAAGCGGACGTTCAACATCGTTCTCGGCTCCATCGCCGGCATCAGCCTGCTCGTCGGCGGGATCGGGATCATGAATATCATGCTGGCCTCCGTGACGGAACGCACCCGCGAAATCGGCATCCGTCGAGCCATCGGCGCCAAGCGGAGGCAGATCATCTACCAGTTTCTCGTCGAGACCGTCGTCCTTTCCACAACCGGCGGATTGATCGGGCTCGGCGTGGGGCTTCTGATCCCACTGCTCATCACGTACTTCTCGGGCATGCCCACCGTCATGACCTGGAACGGCATCCTGCTGCCGTTGTTCATCAGTATGGGGATCGGCATTCTGTTCGGCCTGTACCCGGCCATCAACGCCGCCAAGGTCGATCCGATCGTCGCCCTGCGGCACGAATAGGGTCGGCAACGCCCGGCCCGGCGATCTCTACCAGTGGGGCTGGTTTCCCACCTCCACGCCGGTGACGTCCTCGGCGGCCATCATCGCAATGAAGGCGTTGGGGTCTTTCTCCAGGACGATGCGTTTCAGCCCGGACGCTTTGGCGCGATGGACAACGGAATACAGAAGGGTCTTGTCGGTTCCGTGATAGCCGCCCTGGCCGTGGATTCGTGTGACGCCAAATCGGTGTACCGTCGTCAGTTCCCGTGCGATCTGTTCCCATTTGTCCGACAGGATCAGCGCCGCCTGTCGTTTGGCGAGGCCGTGGAACACCATATTGGTTACCTGTGCGGCTACGGCCACGTTGACGACGCTGTACAGTACGTTCTCGATCGGGAAGAGCGTCCCGGCAACGACCATGATCGCGGCATTGAGGATCACGGATCCCGCTCCCAGTGTGATCGAGAAGGCCTTGTTCAGGATGACACACAGGATTTCCGCTCCGCCGGTGGAGCCGTACGAACGCAGGATCACGGCCACGCCTGTTCCGGCGATGGCTCCGGCGACCACGGCGCTGAGCATCTTGTCGTGGATCTCCAGCCGGAACGTCATGATGGACAACATGGCCGAATAGATGGCCATGCCCCACAGCGAATACAGCACGAACCGTAGACCGACGAAACGCCAACCCAGGACGAACACCGGCACGTTCAGCAGCAGGTACAGGATTCCGACCGACAGCCTCGGGTAGCTGTAATGCATGACCAGTGCCGCGCCGGTCATGCCGCGCGACACGAACTCGTGCGGAACCAGGATGGCCTTCACGCTGAACGCGCACAGAGCGCTGCCCAGTACGAGCAGCGCCGTGTGCCGAATGAACTCCTTGGCCGTGTGTTTCACAATAGGGGGTATCCTTTATCCGGCAGGTCGGCTTCACTCCGCCGACCCGCATCATTGCATATCCGTCAGTTGGACGCGTTGCCCCAACCCCGCCGCGCCGGCATCGGGTGTTTCGAGCCGCGTTGGAGACTGCCTTCGCGCCGATGTCTGCCAGTCCCCGACAAGTCGGGTGGGGCAAAATCCGTCTGCGTCGCCGGCGGAGGTCGGCCCTTGGCGGAGCCGCGACGATCTCGCCAGTTCAGAGCGTGAGCCATGGATGACTCCTTTCTGCACTGCTGTTGTGCGTATTCGTTGTCGGAAGATTGCCTGCATCCAGCTACAGATCGAAATGTCCGGCCGCTTCCGGCTGGTACGGCAAGTCCTGGATTCGGATGCGGCCTTCCACGCGGTCGCCGACGCGCCGCCCGAGGATGGCCAAGCCGATCGGCGTCAGCACGGAGACCTTGGCCGTTTCAGGACCCGCGTCTATTGCCGCGTCCGCGGGGAAGACCAGGGAGATGCTCCTCTGGGCATCTTCGTGGTTGCGATCCTTCAGATGGACTCGCGAGTTCATCGTGACCACGTCGCGCGGTATTTCCTCGGGCGCGACCGTGTCGGCTGTCTCCAGCAAGTGCTCCAGTCGGTCCAAACATGCCCTGGTGGCAAGTGGGGCACGGGGATTGCCGCTCAGCAGCCGGCGTAGACGCTGGGCGTCGAATCCGGTGACCCTGGGCCTCTGCCGGGACGCGCCGCGGCCGCGCAGCGCCCCGGGTGGCCGCCAGCGGTTTGGTGCGAGATTGTGGCTCCGACGGAAAGCCATGATACGATCGGTCAGCAGTTGCCATTGGTGCGGATTCAGTGTTTCCGCAAACACCTCTCCAGGGGCGGCAAAGAAGACCGGGTGCACGTCTTTGGTGTGGTGGACGTGAAGACATCGCAGTCGGCCTTCCCACCAGCACATGTGGTAGTACTTCGCTCGGTCAACGTTGGCAGACGTGAGAGCCTTGGCGATCAATTGCTGTACCCGTCTCTCGGTCATGGCAGCATCTCCTTTCTGCACGCCCCGCTCCATTTGCGAGGGTGCCCGTCGTTGCAGCTGTGATATCGCCCGGGATGCGATGCGCGCTTCTGCACGCTACGTCAGTGATTCGGATTCCTGGACCTGCCGCGGTTGCGCGGCGCCGCGTGAGCGGGCGTCCAGGCACGTCAACTGGACCTCGCCGACCTCGTCCAGGTTGTAAATGACGAGGTACCGGTAATGGCCCTCGGCCTCGAGGTAGATGTCGCCGCCGGGCAGGTGCCTGCGGCAGGCCCGCATCGCGTGCACCTTGGCTTTGACCAGGTTCTCCGCTTCCACCACCACGGTTTCACAGGCCCTTCCGGGCCCCACATCCTTCAGTTCAATCTTCCACTTGGCCATTGCTCGACACTCCCATCCTGTGGTGATGCATTTCCGCGAGGTCCTTGCGGCCATGGGCGCGCGGACAATCCGCCGGAAATGCGGGGTGCGTGTTCTCCGGTTCAGGCGGTGGCAGACCGATGCGCATCCCTCATGCGCTGTGATACGGTCCTGTGCGAGGGGATGCGAGCCCTACGAGCGATCTGCCGCGGACGAGGGGTTTGCGAGCAGATCTTCGTTTCTCGGCAGATGAGGATGCTTGCTATCGAAGGCGGGTCCGGCAGGGTTGCACGGATACACGCAGTTCAGCCTTTGCTTGCACACTAAACCGACTGCGGTGAGGATATAATCCATGCAGGTTCTCATTCGTGCACCTCGCAGCGTCAGAAGAAACACCAGTCGATCGTATGTCCGATTCGGAGGCGACCGCCTCGATCGTTCGTTCTTTTCAGCATGCCTGACACCTCCTTTTGACCTGGCATCACGGTTTTCTCTCTGCGCAACGCCACACGTCCAGGAGCAATATACCCTGGCGTTGAAAAAAGTCAAGCCCCCCGGCACGTTTCGGAGGATCCGCACACAGAGTCGGCCCATCGGGGCGCAAAGAAGACATACTCCTTGCGTGCTCCTTCGCTTGTATGTACGATCCACAGGGAGGAAAGGTTCGGTTCTCGCGATTCGCGAGCCAAAGTGTGGAAAGGGCTGGTTTATGTCTGTAGCAGGCTTGTTGCTGTTGTCGATCCTGTCGATGTTCGCCGTTACTCAAACGGATGTGCCCGCTACAAACCCCGATCCGAACCGATTCGCCCGGGATATCGAGGCGTTCGAGCAGTGGGACAGCAAGAACGCGTTTCCCGCCGAGCCGGTTCTGTTCGTCGGCTCTTCGAGCATCCGCATGTGGCGTACGCGCGAGGGCTTTGCGAATCTGCCCGTGATCAATCGGGGTTTTGGCGGTTCGCACATTTCCGACGTCCTATACTTCTTTGACCGTATCGTCCTTCCGTACCGCCCCAAGGTGATCGTCTTCTACGCCGGAGACAACGACGTGGCCGGCGGCAAGCCGGCGCAGCGCGTCCTTGAGGATTATCGCAAGTTCGTCGATCGCGTCGGCACCGAACTGCCCCGGACGCGCCTCATCTTCGTGACAATCAAGCCCAGCGGGCAGCGCTGGGCGCTCTGGCCCGAAATGCACAAAGCCAACGAACTCGTCCGGGACCTCTGCGCCAAGAGCGATCGCTTGTTCTTCGCTGATCTGGCGACGCCTTTGCTGGATTCCGAAGGCAAGCCGGACGACAGTTTCTTTCTCGCAGACCGGCTGCACCTGAACGCGCAGGGCTATGCCATCTGGAACAAGGCTTTGGCGCCCATTCTCAAACAAGCCCTGGCATCCTCTTCGAGCGGTCCCAACGACCGATAAGCGCGCCGCGCCACAGGTCCAATACGTCGAACGCCGACTATCGGACCTATGGTGGAGCCGACGCCTCCAGGCGAAAGAACTGGACAAAGAAGGATGGATTTGCTACAATATCCAGGTGGGTAGCCAAGGTTTCTTCCATCGTCTTCTCGGAGCAGGGATCAAAGATGGGGACGGCGCCGTTCAGGCTGCCGGTGCGCAAGGACGCCGCTTTCTGGGGGTGAAAAACGCAAAAAACGGCGTTACGAACATCACGCGGGATGGCACTTAATCTCAGTTTTTTGACCATCCGACTTTCAGGGTTTCTTCAGAAGGAGGGTTACGCATGTTTTGCCGACCCCGTGGTATGTCTGTACTGGTTGTGCTGGCGTGTCTGGTGAGTGTTTGCGGTTCGTTGTCTGCGGCCACGGTCTACGTGGGCGGTAGCGGCAAGACCGGCTTCGCGAACATTCAGGCGGCGGTCGACGCCTGCACTGACGGTGACGTCATCATCATCCAACCCGGCACGTATACCGGCCGGGGCAACCAGGACGTCAGTCTGCAGCGCAAGGCCATCCGGATTCAGAGCACTGACCCCGAAGACCCGGCGGTCGTCGAATCGACGATCATCGATTGTGCCGGCGCGGAATCTGATCCTCATCGCGGCTTCTACGCGGTGGATTTCGCCGGTGAAATCGCCGGTCTGACGATCACCAATGGGCTTGCCTCGGCCGGCGGCGCGATCTACTGCCGCAACAGCACGCTGGCATTGAAGCATTGTCGCATCGTCGGCAACGGCACTCTGGCCGGCTCGGAGAGAGGCCAGGCCGATGGCGGAGCCGGCGGCGGCATCCACTGTGAGGCTTCCACCGTCGAGGTTGTGGCGTGTCTGGTCAGCGGCAACGCCACAGGCGCCGGCGCCGATTCCCGAGACACGCTGGCCGGAGCCGGCGGTGACGGCGCGGGCATCTACTCGGTCAGCTCGCTATTGTCCGTGTCTGATTCGACCATTTCCGAGAACACAACCGGCGCCGGAGGCAATTCCGAGGTGCTTGCCGGACGTGGCGGCAATGGCGCCGGCATCCACAGCGATTCGCTCCTGGTGACGGATTCCACGATCGCCGACAACTCCTGCGGCCAGGGCGGCAGCGGGTCGCAGGGCGGTCAGGGCGGCCACGGCGCGGGCATCTACTGCTCGCGCGCCACGGTTGCCACGACCGTTATCGAGGCCAACCGGGCCGGGACCGGCGGGGACAGCACCATCGGAACCAAGGGCCTGGGCGGCTTGGGCGGTCACGGCGGTGGCCTGTTCTGCCAGGATTCGCTGGATATGCAAAGCAGTCTGATCGCCGGCAACCGCGCCGGGCTGGCCGGCGGCGCCGTGGATACGACGGTCACCGCGCTGGCCGGTCGTGGCGGCGGCGTCTTTTGTTCGGCCGGTGTTATCGACCTTTGCACCATCGTCGGCAACGCCGCATTCGGGCAGGTGGTCGATGGGAAGGCCGTGACGCTGGGTTCTGGCGGGGGCGTGGCCTGCACTGCCCAGACGGCTGTCACCAACTCGATTCTGTGGGACAACGCCTTGGACCAGATCGCCGGCCAGGACTGTGCCAATGTGCTCTATTGCGACATCGAAGACAACGCGTGTCTTGATAGTCGCAGCAACATCTCCGCCGATCCGCACTTCGCTGAGGCGGGGTACTGGGCCGACCCGCGTGATACGGAAGTAGCCGCCCGAGCCGGCGATGCCGATGCGGTCTGGGTCAGCGGCGACTACCATCTGTCCGATGCCTCGCCCTGCATCGATGCAGCCGATCCGGAGCATGCGTCCATCGCCGGCGAGACCGATCTCGACGGAAGGACTCGCGTTGCCGATGCGGCGGCCGACATGGGCGCCTACGAGTCCCAGAACCTCGTGCCCGTCTATCGGTTCCGTTCGCGCCAGACCAACAAGTACCTGTACACGGCCAGCGAAAGCGAGAAAGACAACCTGATCGGCCAGACCTCCGGTCCGTGGCAGTTCGAAGGCACGGCATACTACGTCTACCGCAGCGCCGTGGTCGCCACACTCAAGCCGGTCTATCGATTCTGGTCGGCGAAGCTCTCCAGCCATCTCTACACCATCAGCGAGAGTGAGAAGAATCGCCTCCTGACGCAGTACACCTCGGATGTGTGGGCGTTCGAAGGCATCGCATTCTACGCGTACCCCGAGGGCAGCCAGCCGCAGGGGACCAAGCCGGTGTATCGCTTCTGGTCGGATCGGCTCGGCGGTCACTTCTACACCATCGACGAGACCGAGAAGGAGCAGTATCGCGCCAACACCGCCATGTGGGCCTTTGAAGGCGTGGTCTGGTATGCCTTTGACGAGCCGGACGAAGTCGAGGACCCGGAGACGCCGACGCCGTCCGACTCCGCTGCCGTCTACGCGCTGACCGGCGGAAGCGACGCTGCCTCCTTCGTGGTCCAGTTGAAGGCCTATGTCGATGGTCAGGAGGCCCGCCTCGACAATGCGACCGTCACATTTACGCCGGCGGCCGGACGTATGCAATTGACCGTGGACTTCGAGGCGATGACTGCCGAAATGAGCGAGTTCCATATCGAAAGCGAATTCGTCGAGCACGCCACCACCATCACCCTCGCCGATGCGGGAGTGGTCGATCTGCCGGTGGCGCTGGCGCTCAACGGGTTCTTCGACGCCCTGGCGCCGAGAGGCCCGTACGCCATCGAGTCCAGGAGCCTGTCATTCCCGACGGCTGCCGGCGCCGAAGAGGCCTCGGATGACGACACGTATCGAATCGCCGGTTCGGGAGTCGTGGATGGGGGCAAGTTCGACGTGAACCTGACCGGTGTCGCCACGGAGTACGAGCTGGACGGTGCCGCGACGATCGACGACTCGGCCTATCCCGATCGCGTGGACGTCCAGATGGATGGACCGTTCCATTGGAGTCGCCGGCAGCAGGACCTCCTGCTCGACACGGCGATCAAGGGACACACCCTGAAGATCTATATCGACTCCGTCGAGGTGCGGTCGTCCGGGCTCTGGCAGGGCAAGAACGCCTCTACGACCCAGGAGGACCGCAAGTAGTCTCCGGCGACGCCTCGCCGAGCGTTCTAGCTTAAATCCGATCTTCTCGCCAAGCGGCTTGCGGGTGCAGGCCGCTTGGTGTATTATGGGGGTGTTGACGCGGCTGGGATGGGGAATACTATCATTGATGTGGATGGCTGTCTGTCAGGATGCGGATGGCCTCCGTTGAGGAGAATCCGACATCATGACGCGCACCCCACGAGCCTTCACCCTCATTGAGCTGCTGGTTGTCATCTCGATCATCGCCGTTCTCATGGCCATTCTCATGCCTGCGCTGGCCCGGGTCAAGGACCAGGCTCGCGACCAGGCCTGCCGGGCCAACCTCAAGGGGGTCGGCCTGGGCATCATGATGTACCTCCAGGACAACGACTTCACGATGCCCGATTTTCACACGCACTCCGGCAACACGAACGGGCACCTGTGGTGGGACGCCGCCGGCAATCCCCTCAAAGCCGGGGCCGACATGGCGTATTGGGGGATCGCCTTCTACGAGTACACCAAAGAGCGAGAGGTCTTCGGCTGTGCGGCGTTCCGCAATTTTTGCGAGACGCTGGCGAAGGACCTGCTGTACGGCGGGGACCACAAGCTGATCTACACTTCGGCCTATGCCGGCAACGGCTGGCTGACCAAGGAGAACACGATCCGTATCCCCCGGCACTCCGAGGTCATCATGGCCCACGACCACATGGAGCCGCGGATCGAGAATTCCACGGCGGACATGCTCTATGCCAACCCCGGGGGCGTCAACCTGACGCATTATCGGCAAGGCGGTGGGCGCGACAACTGGTACCGCGGCATCTTCCGCCACAACATCCGACGGTCGGGGAACTTCGAGACCGGCGGCACCCTCAACATCCTCTGGCTCGACGGCCACGTCACCAGCATGAACGAGACCAACGGCGAAGAAGTCCCCAAACGCTGGTACGACCCTCTCGATAAGAACTGATCCTCGGTGCCTGAGAACCGCCCTTGACGCCGGCGAGGCTTCCCTGTAGCCTGTATCGCGAATATGCGAAGGGAAGCCATGCGTAGAGAGGTTCCCACATTCCGGCCCGATGGCGCGACGAGGAATGAGTATGTTGTCCCGAATGCTGGTCCGTGAAGAGACGCACCATACACGGAGTCCTCATTTCTGGCGTAAGAACGCAAATCAGAGCGAAGACAACAGCGTAACGGACGGCCACTCTACGGCGTCCTTGAATTTCCGAATTGTGAAATAGTGACATGAGAAGTTGGTGACGATGTCAATCCCAATAGTCACGAAGACAGCATGGGCGGTTGCCCTATGCGCGATAGCATTTGCAGGGTGTAAGTATGCCACACGAGGCGATAGTGGCGCAGATACCGTTGCGGATGAACTCCGGCGCATCGATTTGACTATGAAGTATCCCGAAGCAAAAGAGCGTATCGCAGCGGCTCTCTCTCTGAGACAGAACAATGTCTTGGACCGCGAACCCGTGTTGATTGTAGCTGGTCTGGTGACGGACATGCGCGAAGGTGAAGATCCGTTTCTACGCATGGCTGTATATGATGAAGACAGGGATGTACTTGGCGTCGGTATGCGCGAAGAACGGACTGCAGATAGTGGGCACGAGACCTGCTTTGTCGAAGAGTGTCCTGTCTTTGCGCACGATCGACTCAGTGGCGTGCTCAACTATCTGCTGGTCCCCGTACAAGCTCGTGACTCTGACCAGCGGAAAGACACTGAGCGTTGGGAAGCCTACGTCCTGCACAGTGAATCGTATGAGGACCTTCCGCGCAAGTCCGCAGGTGAGTCGAAGACTCCAGCAATGTATATTTCCATTCCGGAACCCAATGATGTCGCGGTGTGGGCCTACATCTACGACCGAAGCGGCAACACGTCAGATCCGGTCAGATTGCGGAATGCTATGGGAAGGGGACGTGTTGAGGGTGAGCCCTTTTGATAATCATCAAGAGAATAGGGGCCGGGCCGTGATTTTGGATCGACGCATGATGAATTCGTGAGAGAGTGTGTCCGTGCAAGAGGCGCCCCATGCGCGTTTGCGTTCCGGGCGTTTGGCTCAAGAGAACAGGCGGGCGTGGTCGAAAGAGGGGGCAGTGGGGTTCGGCCAGGGGCCTCGTGGATTGCTGCGAATGCCAAGGGAAGGGAACTGCGACATGCGCCGACTGCTGGGATGGGCGATGCTTTTGTCGATAGGGCTGTCGG
>JAAYBV010000029.1 GCA_012744475.1 Phycisphaerae bacterium | reverse complement strand
GCAACTCGGTGGCCGAGCCGATGTATGTGCGGATCGAGGACGCCGCGGGCAAGAGCGCGACGGTGGTGAACGCGGATGAGTCGATCAACCTGCGTCCGTCGTGGCAGGAATGGGCGATTCCGTACAGTGATCTGGCCGGCGTGAATCTGAGCCGGATCGAAAAGATGGTCATCGGCGTCGGCAGCGCGACCAGCCCGACCGCGGGCGGCACCGGAACGGTGTATGTCGATGACATCGGCTACGGCCGGCCGGCGGCTGAGTAGTACCGCTGGCACAAGAAGCAGCACCACACGGGGCCTGGATCGGCGCGATCCAGGCCCCTGTCATTGGCGGACGCGCGGGTACACATTATACATGTCCGGCTGCTATTCCTGACTGATCCGGTAGAGCCCTGCGCCGTGTGACGGGATGGGCGAGATGAACTCATCCGAGAACGTACCAAGGTCCTTCCTGCCCCACAGATCCCGAACGGTGCAGCGGCCCTGGAGGCCGACTGTTTCGAAGATCACCTTCACGGATGCGGCCTCGCTGGCGTCGCGCGTGTTGAACAAAGCCACGTACTTGTCCTTGGCGTCCGGCACATTGGCGACCCAGGCGATGAGGCCGTCGTGGCGGTACAACTGGCGATTGTTCGTGCTGTTCTGATTGACCGCCAGGACCTCGTCGTTGGTCAGCAGCGACAGGGTGAACTCGTCGTTGCTGGGCAGGTCTCCGCCGAACATCAACGGAGAGCGGAAGACGGACCAGAGCGTCATCAGCGTGATCTGCTCGTCCCTGGTCAGGCGGGTGCGGCGGTCATCGCCGCGCTCGCCCCGAATGCTGATGCGTCCCAAGGGGAGCATGTCGGCGTCGGGCCAGTGACCGGGCCCGACGTGAGGAGCCCAGTTCCGGCAGCGCTCGAACATCTCCACGATGTCCACCCACCGATCCCAGAAGTCGTCGCTGATGCGCCAGAGATTGGCGTGCGTCTTGACGTGTTCGGCGGCCTCCAGCGGGGTCGCCCCCGGCGAGGTGCTCAGGACGACAGGCCGGCCGCAGCCATCGATGGCTCTGCGGATCAGTTCGATCTCGGCGCGATGATAGGGCCGCGACAGATCGTCGATCTTGACGTAGTCCACGTCCCACGAGGCGTAGAGCCGGAAGATCGAATCGTAGTACTCCTGCGCGCCGGGCCGGTCGGCGACGATCGTGTACATGTCCCGCAGCCAGGGACACTGCTGTTCCGTGCTGTAGACGTCCGCTGCCCGCGCGCTGCTGCCGAGGATCGGCATGTTCTTCCGGACCGCCTCGACCGGGATGCCCCGCATGACGTGAATGCCAAATCGGAGTCCCTTACTGTGGATGTAGTCGGCCAGAGGCTTGAAACCCCTGCCGCCGGCCGCTGACGGAAAGCGGTTCACCGCCGGCAGGAACCGGCCGTATTCGTCCATCACATAGCGAGGATCGGTCTGATTGTAGCCGTGCGCCTTGGTGTTCTCGACGAACCAGCGGATGTCTACCACGACGTATTGCCAGCCGTGCGACTGGAGATGCTCGGCCATGTAATCGGCGTTGGCCTTCACTTCCGCTTCTGTCACCGTCGGACCGTAGCAGTCCCAACTGTTCCAGCCCATCGGAGGCGTCGAGGCCCAGGACCAGAAACCGGATGACAACTCCGAGGCCATACGAGTGGCCACCGCTTCGAGGTCGCCCTGGTCGCCTGAGAACACGCCCGCAATCTTGTCGCTCTGCAACGTTCCGGCGTAGTCAAGAACGAATTCCCAATCGGGCGATGAGACCGTCTGAACGAACTCGATTTTGCTGCCGTCCAACGTGATGTCGGAGAGCTTGACCTCGAACTCGGGCCGGTCTCCCTGGAAATCCTCCGGCCATACGGGCGTCCACGTCCCACGGTAGGCGCCGTCCGCCCCCTTGGCGAACTCGGCACGCGCCGTCACCTCCTGATCGCCGAGGAAGAACTTGAATTCCCACGTCCCGACGAGAGGATCGGCCGCGCGGGTCACCGCCGCGGAACCCAACAGCAAGAGAGCGACGAGGATCGTGGACTTCGTGAGTGTCTTTTCGCTTGCGATACGATTCATGGCCGATCTCCGATTTCTCCTGGCTGTCGATCCGAAACGACTATCCACTGCGGCTGCGCCTTCGTCGCCGCTGTTTCTGCTTGCGAATCTTCGCGGCCTTCCGAGCCGCCGGGCTCTTGACGCCCGGTTCCGATCCGCCGCAGGCGGATTGGAACCGGAGTTCCTCCATCAGCTCGCACAGCCGCTTACGCGCACGGTATCGATTCAGAGGCTGCGACCGTTCCTTCTGCATCTTCACTTCCAGGCCGCTGGGAACATGCCTGAGGACCACGCAACTGGACGTCTTGTTGACCTTCTGTCCGCCCGGGCCTGAGGAACGAATGAACTTCTCTTCGAAGTCCTCTTCGCGCAGCCCAAGCGCCACCATGCGAGCCTCCAACTCCGCCTGCTTTCTGTCCGTCACGCCGAAGTTCATTCTCGCATCACACCGTCAACCAACAACATCCTTCCAGTGGACGACCACTGCCTGCCTACTTGGCCGAGGAGAACCGCACCTTCACTCCCGCCTCGCAGATCATGAAGACGTGAAGGTAGTTCAGCATGAACGTGCGCCCCTTGGCGTCCTCCAGTTCCAGGTACTGAACGAACGGTCCTTTCACCTCGTTGACGTCTTCGAAGGTCCGTTTGCCTTTGACCATTACGTTTCGGCAGGCGCACACTCCCTTGCGCATGTGATAATAGACGTCATAGCGTTTCTTGAGGTCGAAGTTGCTCAGGGGCAAACTGGTTTTCGGGGCTGTTACCTTCTTCGCCTTGGCCATATCGTGCCTCCCTTCTGCCTGCTGGCGCAAGAGGCAATCCTGACACCACGCACGCGGCATCCAACTGCCATGTCATGATTGTACGGCCTGCGCCGAACCGCATCAACGGCCAGCCAATCCGATGTCCGGCTCGGAGTGTCTGTCGCAGTGAACAACGTCTATCGGGCGTTCGCGGCAATCTCGATTTCGGTCGTTGCCGCGACAAGACCATGGGAGCGTGCCGTCAGACGCACTTTGCCCGGCTCGCGCGTGGCCTGAAAGATGGCTAAACCCCTGCCTTGAAGGGCCTTGTGAGTGTTGTCCTGGGGATCGTCGACGCTGCTCAGGTCGCCGTTCTCGATGCCGATGATCCGGCCGGGACCATCCACATCGAAGGTCACCTCGTGGGCGGCATCGGGAACACGCACGCCCTGACCATCGGTGATCTGGAATTCGACGTGGCAGACGTCTTTGCCATCCGCCGACAGGCGCGTCGCATCGGGCGACAGAACAATCCGCGTCGCAGGTCCGGCCGTCTTGAGCGAGAATTCGCAGACCTCGCGTCCGGCGTCTCGCCCTGCCGCTTTCAGGACGCCCGGACGGAACGGGACTTCCCACGTCAACACGCCGTTTCGTGCCTCGGAGAGACGCTGCATGCCAAGCGCTTCGCCGTTGAGGGCCAGTGAGACCTCGTCGCAGTTCGTGAAGCAATTGACGCTGACGCGAGCGCCGTCAGGCCAGTTCCAGTGTTCGGCCCCACCCATGCCCGGCCCCCGCCGGCCCGGACGGCCGGAAACGCAAAGGTAGACCATCGGCTCGTCGCTCCACAGGCTCTGCCGAAACCACGCGATGGGCTTCTTGAACCCGCACAGATCGAGCAGGCCAGCGCCGCTGGCGCGATTCGGCCAGCGGCCGGCCTCCCCCAGAAAGTCGATCCCGGTCCAGAGGAACTGGCCCGCCACGTAGTCGTTGTCCCGCACCGCCACCCAGGCGTTGTAACTGTCGCCGTTCTCGCTGCCGAAGATGAACCGGCTTGGATAGGTCTTGTGGTCGGCCTCGTAGTGCTGCTCCTGGTAGTTATATCCAACCACATCCAACAGTTGTGGCAAGCCAACCGCGTTGGACATGTCGATGCTCGCCAGGGCCGCCGTCACCGGACGCGTGCGATCCCACTTCCTGACCGCTTCAATGAGCGGCTGGGCGTGCTTGACGAGATTCTCGGCGGGCGGATGCTCGCGCTGGTAGTGGTTACCCAGCACTGGATGCGAGAACGGATCGTTCGGATAGTCGATCTCGTTGCCGATGCTCCACATGATGATGCACGGATGGTTGCGGTCCCTGCGAACCAGGTCTCCCATGTCGCGGACCGACCACTCGGCGAAGACCTCGCCGTAGCCGAACTTGCTGGGTTGGCCCGCGTTCCAGCCCGCGACCCACTTGTTCTTGGGTGGTGTGAACTCGTCGAACGCCTCGTCCTTGACGAGCAGGCCGAGCCGGTCGCACATGTCGAGCAGCTCGGGGGCCGGCGGGTTGTGGCTGGTGCGAATCGCGTTGGCGCCGAGGTCCTTCGTCAGCCGCAACCGCCGTTCGAGCACCTTGTCCGGCACCGCCGCACCGAGACAACCGGCGTCGTGATGCAGGCACACTCCCTTGAGCTTCACCGCCTTGCCGTTCAGGAAGAAGCCCCTGTCGGGATCAAACGCAATCGTGCGAATCCCAAAGGGGGTGGACACCTCCTGCACGACTTCCTCGCCCGCCTTCAACGCACTGCGGAGCATGTACATGCTGGGCGATTCAAGCGACCACAATTCGGGGTCGGCAATCTTGATATGCGAAACGAAGGTCTGCTCGGCGTCAGCGTCCATACTTGCGGACTGACGGAGACTGGCGACCGCCTTTCCGTCCGGCGCCACCACGCTCGAATCGAGCGACAGACTTACGGCCCTGTCGTGATCGTTGCAGACAACCGTCTCGACACGAATTGTGGCGGCGTCCTCGCTCACCTCGGGCGTAGTGACATAGACACCCCACTGTCCGATGTGGAGCCTGTCGCTGATGTGCAGACGTACGTGTCGATAGATGCCCGAGCCGGTATACCAGCGCGAATCCGCGAACTTCGTGTGGTCGACGCGGACCGCAATCACATTTTCGTCATCTGCGAACTTCACGTGACGCGTCAGGTTGTACTGGAAGCTGGAATAGCCGCAGGGCCGACGGCCGACGAAGTGACCGTTGATCCAGACCTCGGAGTTGTGGTACACGCCGTCGAATTCGATGACCACGAGCTTGCCGCGGTTCGCCGCATCCAGCTTGAAATGCTTGCGATACCATCCGATCCCGGCGGGGGCGTAGCCACTGCCGCTGGCGTAGTCGGCGCGGAATGGCCCTTCCACACTCCAGTCGTGAGGAACATCCAGCATTCGCCAGGCCGAGTCGTCAAAGGCCGGCATCATCGCTGTCGCGAAGTCCCCTTTGCTGAAATGCCAGTCGAAATCAAAGTCCATCGCACCCAGCGGCATCGCCGCCATGAGAGGGATGATGGCTGCCATGCAGATCCAGACAACTCGTCGCGATTGATTCATGTGAATGCCACTCCCACCCTGCGCACTGTGTTATCGTCTTTCGAAATAGCTCAGGTCCCACTGGTCGAGCCACATGAGCGTGAACGTTCCATCCGGCTGGATTACGAGCGGCAGCCACACGTAGCGTGAGTCATGTAGCCGCCGGGGCATCCAGCGGTCGGCCATGAAGATGTAGCAGCCAGGCCTGCCCGCCACCGGGAACACACACGTGCTCTGCGTCTGGAAGGTCGTCTCGGCCTCAGGCCCGACGCACGGATTGTCCTTCGACTCCCAGGGGCCGAGGATGTGGTCGGCGACGGCGTAGTCGGCCGGGTTGGGCTGCCATCCCGTGCAACCTGACGTGATCAGGTAGTAGCGATTCTGGAACTTGAACGGCGCGGGCGCCTCGCGGTACTTTCCGATCAGGATGCGTGCCCACGTCTGGCCCTGCACGATCGGACTGGCGGGCGACGTGAACTCGTCGTTGAGCCGAACGATGTACATCGTCGCGTTGTGCTCGGAGGCGTAGAATGCATAAGCTTTGCCGCCGTCGACGAAGAGGTTCATGTCGCGGTAGGTTCCGCCGAATTCCTTCTGCCGGTCGGGGTCATCGTCCTTGTATCCGAAATCGTACTGGATGGGCCGCATGTGATGGACGAAGACAAACGGTCCCTCCGGCCGGTCGCTTTGGGCGACACCCGCCCGGGCGAAGTGGTAGCCCCATTGCTCAAGGTGCATCCACATGACGTACTTGCCCGTCTTCGGATTGAAGACGACCTTGGGCCGCTCGATGAACGTTCGGTCGCGGATGTCGGAGGACAGCGATTCCTGCGGGAAGGCCACGCCCTCGTGCTTCCAGCGATACAGGTCGGTCGAGCTGTAGCAGGAGACCCCCGTCTGGCGGCCTGGGGTGCGGTCTTCGCCATACCAGTAGTATGTGCCGTCCCGTGTCAACACCGCCCCGCCGTGGGCCTGGATGGGCCTGCCGTCCGTGTCGAGCCAAAGCTCGCCCGGTACGAACCGGTCCTTTTCACCTTGCGCCCAAGCAGGGTCTCCAAAGACAAAGGACCACAACGCAATGTAAGCCAATACAACCACAGTGCAAACTGCTTTCATATCTCCACCTCAGGTCACGTCACTGCGAAACGGAATTGACATCTTCTTCCGGCACAGCATCAGCGTGTTTTGGCCAAAGGCTTTCGACGCCACCACGTGGCCAGGATCGAGCCGGAGACGTTCATCCACGGTCCGAAGATGGCCGGCGCCAGCGCGGCCTTGGCGCTGGCGAGCGTCTTGAGGGCCAGACCGGAGGCCATCCCGCCATTCTGGAGCCCCACCTCGATAGCCACCGTCCGGCATGCGCTTTCCTGGAGCCGAAGCAGTCGAGCGCCCCAGTAGCCCAGCACATAACCGATGCCATTGTGCAGCATGGCCGCGAAGATGATGTACGGGGCGATCTTCATCAGATCATCACGCGATTGGGCCGTGATGATGCCGATGATCAGGCAAATCCCCGCCATAGAGACAACCGGCAGGACCTTGTCCATCCAGTTTTCGGGCCCCTTCAACCAGACACCGATCACCAGCTTGGCCAGCGCCACGATGCCGATCAGCAGCAGGCCCACCACAAGCCCGTCCTTCCCAAGGCTGCCATTGCCGACTGTGACGATGGCTTTCGGAGCATACACTGCAATGAGTGTCGCGGCACCGACGCTGACGACGGCGACGAGCCCCAGCACCCATCCCCGATCGAATACCCTTCGTCGGCCGTACAGCATGTAGTTGGCCAGCAGACCGGCCACAATCGGAACGATGATCATGTTGATGATCGTGAACATCATCCCGAAGAACGGGACCGGGACCATCTTCCCCGCCAGCAGTTCCATCATCAGCGGCGTCATGACGGGCGAGGCCAGCGTCGAGCAGGCCGTCATGGTCACCGACAGGGCCACATCGCCACCGGCCAGGTACGTCATCACGTTGGAGGCGACGCCGCCGGGACAGGCCCCGATCAGGACCACGCCGGCCGCCACCTCCGGCTCAAAGCGAAAGCCTTTGGCCAGTGCAAAACCAAGCAGGGGCATGATGGAGAACTGAAGAACGAAACCGACGAAGACCGGCCAGGGCATTTTGACGACGCGGGTGAAATCGGCCACGCTCAGGGTCGTGCCCATGCCGAACATGATGATCTGAATCAGCGGGACGATCAAAATGGCGAGGTCGAAGCCGGGCCAGGTCATGAAGGCCGCCGGGTACACCATCGAAGCCGTCACGAAAGCGAAGACCCACACCGTGAAGGCGAAGCTCTTCAGAACCGGATGGCTCATGCAATACAACGCCAGCGACGCGAACGTCACGATCAGCGCAGGCCCCGAGACAGCCCGATGCCCCATGACGAACGTAGCGATCGCAACCACCAGACCGACCGCCGATACGATCCAGCAGCGTCTCAATACCGAGCGTCCCATTGGCACACATCTCCCTTGATTGACTAACTTCAACGGGTGGCAGCCTCAAGCGCAGCTTGGGGATGGCCATCTTGGAGACCATCCCCATCCCGATAGCCATCGGGATGAGGCTGCCACCCGTCTGCAAGTCACATCTCTAACTCCACAGCCGGTCGTTCGAGCGATCCTGGTTCCACTCCTCGGTGGGCGCGAACAACTCTTGGCTGCGTTCGAGGTGTTTTTGGATCACGTCGAGGTTCAACTCGATGCCCAGTCCGGGTCCCTCCGGGACACGGGCGAAACCGTCGGTGTGGAACGGCTTGTCCACGCCGGTGACGAGGTCTTCCCACCAGTCGACATCGACGGAGTGGTGCTCCAGGGCGATGAAGTTCTCCGTCGCTGCGGCGCAGTGCAGATTGGCCATGAAGCACACCGGCGTTCCCGCAAAGTGCAAAGCCATCGCGATGCCGTTCTGCTCGGCGTAATCGCCGATCTTCTTGGTTTCGAGGATGCCGCCGGCGGTGGCCAGGTCGGGATGCACCATGTCGACGGCGCGCTCGTCGATCAGCTTCTTGAAGCCGCCGTCGAGTGTGTAGATGTCCTCGCCTGTCAGCAACGGCACGTCGATGGCGTTCTTGATCTCTTTGAGCATGTCGGTGTATTCCCACGGGACCATGTCTTCCAGCCAAGCCAGCGCATAAGGCTGCAGGACCTTGCCCAGCTTGATGCAACTGTTGACGCCGATGTGGCCAAAATGATCCGAAGCGACCGGGATCTCCCAACCGACCACTTCGCGGACCTCGGCAAAGCGTTCGGCCATCAACGCAGCCCCCTTGTCGGACAGTTGGATCGCGGTGAAGGGGTGTTTGCCCCGCCAGTTGGCCTGGCTCGTCGGATAGCTCAGCGCGCCGGGGACGTTGCGCATGGTCTGGATGCCGCAATCGTACTTGAGGAACGTGAATCCCTGCTCGATCCGTTTTTTCAGGCCGGTCACCTGGCCATCCGGCGTGTCGGCATACAACCGGATGCGGTCGCGGTATCGACCGCCCAGCATCTGATACACGGGCACGCCGTATGCCTTGCCCGCCAGATCCCACAGCGCCATCTCCACGCCGGAGACGCCGCCGCCCTGCCGAGCATGGCCGCCGAACTGCCTGATCTTCTTGAACAGCCTCTCCACGTTGCACGGGTTCTCTCGCAGCAGGCGGCTCTTGAGCATCAGCGCGTATTTCTCGCTGGCCCCGTCGCGGACTTCGCCATAGCCGCAGATGCCCTGATTGGTGTCGATGCGAATCAGCGGACAGCGCATCGGCGCCCGGGCCACCACCGCAACCCGCAGGTCGGTAATCCGCAGTTCCGACGGACTGGAATTGCGCTGGACGTTCTGTGTCGCGCAGGCGATCTGCTCTTCGATGGGCGCGTCGACCATGCCCGCCAGGGTCAGGCCGGCAAAGCCCACTCCGGCGGTCTTCAGCAAGGAACGTCTCGAAGTTGCCATCTCGTGTTGTCGCTGGTTCTTCTTCATGAGTCCTCTTCTTACCATGACAATGGCTTTGACCGTGTGGGTCCTACCAGTTTCGTGTCTTGGGATCGAGCATCTCCTCGATCACCTGCTTGGGCACCGGCAGTTCGTCGATGTTCTTCTTGAGCCAGTCTCGGAAGTCCTCACGGATTTCGGGCGTCCACCGGCTGTCGATCTGTCCCGGCGTATACTTGCCTTCCTTCAAACGCTGGTGACCGAACATGTCACGCAGGGTGATGGCCTCCGATTCGGTGACCACCTTCTCGGCCAAGTGGGCGGGGATGAAGACGATCCCTTCGCGTTTGGCCAGCACCACATCGCCCGGACAGGCCACCGCGCGCCCGACGCGGATGGGCACGTTGATCGCACTGAGCATCACTTCCTTCAAGTAGCTGGGGTCGGCGCCCTTGTGCCAGGCGTTGAACCCTTCGATCTCCTCGATGCCTTCGAGATCACGAACACCGGCGTCGAAGATGACGCCATTGCCGCTTCGGGCATAGATCGCGTTGGCGAGGTTGTCGCCGATCAGCGTGCCGTCAAGAACCTTGCCGAACCCGTCGGCAACGTAGACGTCACCCTTCTGGAGCATGTCGATGGGCCAGGAATTGGAGTTGCCCAGGCGCCCTTCGGCGTGTCCCTGGTCCATGATCGCCTTGTTGAGGTCGGGCTGCATGGGCATGTACTGCGCGGTCAGCACGCGGCCGACGATCGCCTCGTCGGGACGCATAACCTGCCAGCCCAGTGCCGTCTCGTAGCAGTTGTGATAGCCGGCGCCGCTGACGATGCCCCAGGCCATCGTGACTGGCACGTTCCGCATCCGTTTGAGCAGATCATCGGACACCATCGGCCGGCCGTCGGCCATCCGAGGCCCGGTCCATTTCGACGTGCATTGCAGCACGCGGATGGGACAGGAAATCACGGGCGGTGCGATGCCGCCGTCGGCCGCCTCGATGCGAAGATTCCGCCAGCGCACCTCGTAGGGACCGGCCTCATTGCCGATGCCGTGCACCTGGAGGCCGATGACGCCCCGCGCGGTCATGCTGTCCCGCAGATCCACACAGGGAACATCGTTGACCCATGTCCGGATTCGGTCGTCCCTGCACTCGATGCGGTACTTGTTCCACTGGCCGTCCTTGAACGCCTTGCTCGCGACGGGATCGCTCGTCGTACTGGCCAGCATGAACCCGCGCCGCGCCTCGTCGTAGATGCTGCCCGAGGAACCGGCCTTCTCGGTAGCAATCTCCACTTGATAGCCGTAGACGCGGTCGGCCGGAATCACCACCGACTGAGGCTTCCCGTCCCGGCCGGCAAACACGAACGCCATCTCCGTCGGAGCGATCTGACTGCGAACCTGGACGCCGGAATTCAGTCTGGGGTCCACCTTGACCTCGAACTCCAGGACAAAGTCGCCGTACTGCCGGTCCGTGCAAAGAAACGTGTTGGGACTTCCCTTGACTGTCGTGCCGACGATTTCGTCGCCCTCGACGTGATATCGGGCGGTGCCGCTGTGGACCGACCAGCCGTTCAGCGTCTTGCCATCGAACAGAGAAACCCACTGGTCCCGATCCTGGCTCTGGGCCGGATCTGCGCCAACGGCAGCGAGCAGCAGCACGATCGCCGCTCCAAACACCCATCTACGATTCATACGGCACCCCTTTCACCTGTTGATGTCACGCAATATCGCTTTCTGGGCAAATGCCTCCAGGCGTTCACGCGCGTGTCGTCGCACGTCATCGATAGCCCTCCCGTGTCAGCCGAATCACCGCGTCGACATTGTCGCGGTCGATGATCGCCGCTCCCGCGTCGATATCCGACGGCTGGATCTGGTAACGGCAGTAGAGCGCAAGCTGCACGACGGGATAGAACCCCTGGATGTACGGCTGCTGATCCACGGTGCAGCGAATCACGCCGGCCTTGACCAGACGCAAGGTGGTGTCGGACAGGTCGAACCCGGCCGACCAGTAACCCTGGCCCGCGAAGTGCTTCTCCAGGGCCAGACCCGCCGCCTCGGTGTCGGATTGACCGGTCCCAAGGACGATGCGGATGTCGCTGTGCTCGCGCAGTGCGGCAACGATGCGTTCGGCACCTCTGGCGGAATCGTTGCCCGTGACGAGCACGGTCCATCGGACCCCTTTGTCCTTGAGCACGTCCTGCAAGCCTCGTAAGCGGTCTTCGAGCGCCGAGACCCCTTCGTCGTGCATCGTCATCAGAACGTGTGCATCGGCGGAAATCTCCGGCAGCAGTTCCGAGGCCAGCGACCGCCCCGCTTCATAGAGCCGCTGGTTAACGCTCGCAAGCCGGGCGTTCGGCGAGGCGTGGTCGTCCACGTTGAACGCGACCACCGGCACCCCCCGGTCGATGGTTTCCTGGACCACGTCGTCGAACGCCTCAGGGTCGATGAGATTGAGCGCGATGCCATCGTAGCCATCCCTGACCGCCCGGCGTACCATCGCTGCCTGAGCCGGGACATCGACGCCTTCGGTGCCGAGAAAATCTGCTTCCACGCGCATCATCTGTGCGGCATCGCGCACACCCTTCTTCACCGGCCCGAAAAACTTGGCACCGACCGTGCAAGTGATGAATGCAAACCGCAGCGGCCCGTCCTCCCGCAGGCGGCTCGGCCGGCCCATGCCGCAGCCGACAACCATCATCGCAACAATCGACACTACAAGGAGCCGCATGACGTCACCTCTCAAGGATCGACGGATTCGCTATCGGAACACGACGTACAGGACAATCATCGTCAGCGCCAGCAGCGCGCTGAGGAATTTATAGTTGCCCAGGCCGGGCCAGCCCTTCTCGCGCAGGGGCTCCAACGGAGACTTCCAGACCAGGGCCATCTTCTGCTCCGTCGGCTCATCCGGGAAGGCGAGCGAAAGGACGATCATCACCGCCCCGCAAAGGCACGCGAGAAGGAAGCTGATCACCATGAAGTTCAGGAATCCGAAACTGGGATGAGCCGTCTTGAACCCCGCCAGGAGCTTGGAGAAGTCCAGAAGGAAGACGACGAAGCCCACCGCCGAGCCGGTGATCAACGTGATGAACGAAGCCTTTGAAGAGGCTCTCCTCCAGAACACGCCGGCGACAAACACCACGGTGATCGGCGGCGCCAGGTAGCTGATCGCGGCATTGATGCCCTGAAAGACCGTGAGGAAGCGGCCGCACAGGGGCGACCAGACCACCGCCAGGACCATTGCGACAAACGTCACGATCCGCCCGATCATCACAAGCTTGTCTTCCGACGTGCCGGGCGCCCAGCGTTTGTACAGATCGTAGGAGAACAACGTGGCCGCCGAGTTCAGAGCGCCGGACACCGTGCTCATCAGCGCCGCCATCAGGGCGGCCGCAACGACGCCCTGCAAGCCGACCGGCAACAGCGTGCCAATCATGTGCGAGTAGGTCAGCGCAGCGTCGGGCTGACCTGCCTCATTCAGCGGCAGCGGTGGAATCACGCCCTTCGCTATCAGGGCCAAACAGACCAGACCCGGCAGCACGAAGATGAACACGGGCAGGATCTTGATGAAGCCTGCGAACAAAGCGCCCGTCCGCGCGTGGTTCTCGTCCTTGGCGCCGAGGACGCGCTGCACGATGGTCTGGTCGGTGCACCAGTACCAGATCCCGATGATCGGGTAGCCCAGGAACACGGAATACCAGGGCAGCCCCGAGGCGTCGCCCGCCGGACGCAGCACGGTGAGCTTCACCGGGTCCACCTGCTGGGCCAGTTCGCTCCAGCCGCCGACTTTGACCAGACTGATCGCAGTCAGAACAAAGGCGCCGGCCAGGAGAATAATCGTCTGGACCGACTCGGTGAGCACGACCGCCATCAGGCCACCGACCATCGTATACAAGCCGGTGATCGCCGCGATCAGGACGATGCTCCACATCTTCGGTATCCCGAAGAGACCCTCCAGGACGGTCGCTCCGGCGTACAGCGAAAACCCGATGTGGATGAAGATCGCCGAAATGATCGACAGGATCGCCAGCCAATCCCGGCTCGCCCGGCTGTAGCGCTTCTCCAGGAAATCAGGCAGTGTCGCCACGCCCGAGCGGATGTAGAACGGCGCGAAGAACAACGCCAACGCGATCAGCGTGAACGGCGCCATCCACTCGAAGTTGCCATAGGCAAGGCCGTTCGTATACCCTTCCTCGGCGAGACTGACCAGATGAACCGTCGAGATGTTCGTGGCGAACAACGCCAGGCCGATGACGGGCCAGCGCAGCGTCTTGCCCGCGAGGAAGTACTCGTCCGCTTTGTCGCGGGCGCGCCGGCGCAGACCCGCCCAACAACCTAGAGCCAGAATCCCGACAATATACGCAACGATGATCGCGGTGTCGGCCCAACTGATCTGCACGGAACTCTCCTTACAGAAGAATCTTTTCACATGGCGCCGCGGCAGGGGCGAATAATCATTCGCCCCTACGGGTTATCGTCCGTCCCAGTTGGCGGTCTGTCCGCGAGGAAGAGTCAACTCAGCGGTGAGGTCCCCATAGCGAAGCCGACACGGTCGGCCCGCAAGAGAACGAACGGTCGTCGAGACAAGCCGTCCGTCTTTCCACTCGATATCCACCTCGAAACCGCCGCGGGCGCGGAGCCCGCTGACCGATCCGCTCGGCCAGGCCTTGGGCAGTGCCGGCAGCAACTCGATCCGATCCGTGTGGCTTTGCAGCAGCATCTCCGCGATACCGGCTGTGGCACCGAAGTTGCCGTCGATCTGGAACGGCGGATGCGCGTCGAACAGGTTGGGGTACACTCCCCCGCCGTCCTGGTAGTCGGTCCCCTTGAACGCCACAGGCGTCAGGAGATTGCGCAGCAACGTATACGCATGGTCGCCGTCGAGCAAGCGGGCCCAGAAGTTGATCTTCCAGGCGCGGCTCCATCCGGTGCCGCCGTCGCCGCGAGCGTTCAGCGAGACCGCCGCCGCTCGGGCCAGTTCCGGTGTGATGCGCGGCGCGATCTGGCGTCCCGGATGCAGGCCGAACAGGTGCGAGACATGCCGATGCTGGTCCTTGGGGTCGTCGCGATCGGTCATCCACTCCTGCAACTGGCCCCACTTGCCGATCTGTGGGCCGAGCAACTTGCCTCTCAATTCAGCCAGATGATTGCGGAACTCGCGGTCGATCCCCAGTTCGTCTGCTGCCTCGATCGTGTTGGTGAACAGGTCCCAGACCAGCATCTGATCGTAGGTGACGCCCTGCTCCTCGGGGCCATGCTCGGGCGACCAGCCGTCAGGGGTCACCAGCCGGCCGTTGGGTAGCGCGACCAGGCGGTCTATCCAGAAGTGGCACACTTCCTTGAGGATCGGATACGCCCTGTCACGAAGGTAGGCCTTGTCCTGTCCGAAGGCGTAGTGCTCCCAGAGATGCTGGCAGTACCACGCGCTGCCCGGCGGGTTCCATCGCCAGCTCGAACCCCCGTAGATGTTGTTCTCAGTCTGGACCGTCCAGCCCCGCTCGCACTGGTAGTACTCCTGTGTCGCCCGCTTGCGGACCTGCCGCTGGTTGTCGATGTAATTGACGAAGGGCACGTGACAATCCGCCAGGTTGGTCGGCTCGGCGGGCCAGTAGTTCATCTGGACGTTGATGTTCGAATGGTAGTCGGACCGCCAGGGAGGGTTGTTGCTGTGGTTCCAAAGCCCCTGGAGATTGGCGGGCAGACCGCCGGGCCTGGATGAACTGATCAGCAGATAGCGGCCGTACTGAAAGAACAGCTCCTCGAGATCAGGATCGTTCTTCCTGTCGCGGTGATACGCGAGAATCCGCTGGTCGGTGGGCCGAGCCAAGGTCTCGTTTGAAGAAGCGCCCAGGTCTAATTCCACCCGCTCGAACAGGGCCTGGTAGTCGTCGACGTGGGCCTTTCGCAACTCGTCATACGACTTGCGCGCCGCGCTTTCGACGGCCTGCACGAGACGTTCGTGAGGATGCGGTCCGCGCCAGTTCTGGTCGGAGCGGCTGACATAGTTGGTGCCAGCGGTCAACAGGATCGTCAGACTGTCGGCGTTGGAGAACGTCAGCCTGCCATCGGTGGCGCGCACCTCGGACCCTTCGCAGAGCAGGCGTACCTGCGCCTCGTATTCAAGACCATTGTCCAATCGGCCCGATGCAACAAGCCCATTGCCCTGGGCCTGAACCGGCGCATCGTGGGCGTCACTCAGTTCCAGGGTTCCGCTGTAGCAACCTGGCCGGCTCGCCGTGAATCGCAGGACCACCACACGGTCGGGATGGCTGCAAAATGCCTCACGCTCGTAGACCACTTCGCCCCTACGGTAGCGGACACGGTGCGTCGCCGTGGTCAGGTCCAATTCGCGCCGGTATTCGAGCGGGGCCGCGTCGCCGCCTGCCGACAGATCGAGCACCAGATCGCCGAAGTTCTGGTACGCGCCGGTGTCCTTCTCGTCGCCGGTCCACAGGCTCTGCTCATTGAATTGGATGCGGACGGTGTCCACGCCGCCGAAGAGCATCGCACCAAGCGAGCCGTTGCCGATGGGCAGGGCCTCGGTCATCCAATCGGTCGCCGGCCTGTCGTAGCGCAGGGCAAGGTCGGTCCGCGAGCCTGCAGGATGGGCACTGGCCCATGCTGTTCTTGGGCCACCCACGAATCCAGCCAGCGCGTAGACCAGGCCCGCCTGCCAGTTGATCGCAATCTCGTTGGTGCGATAGTCCTCCTGCTCGTCGCGCCAGCCGGTGGCGGAGTGTCCGCCTCCGATGACGTAGCCGGGCCAGGGTTGTTCGATCCCATCGGCCCCGCAGCGGCGGTCGTGCGGATGCATGGCCGGATCGATTCCCAGCCCCGTGACATAGGAGCGGTTGTAGTAGTTGCGGCCGAACAGGTGGGCGATGGCATCCAATGCGGCGTTCAGATATTCGGGCTTCGGCGAGAGCCTATACGCCACTTGAAGGTTCAGCACCTGCCGTGCGGCCGTGCCGTTGCAGCCCCAGTAGTAGCGCCGCATCGCACGGCCGTAGACATCCTCATTCGCCTGAGCAACCAGCCGATCGGCGGTGGAGAGCACATCATTGCGCACGCTCGCCAGCAGCCCGGCGTTCTTCCCCTCGCGTTTCGACAGGACGTAGGTAAACATCGCGAGATTCCGCACGTTGCCCCAGTCCCAATCCTCGTCAATCGTGCCGGCCTGAGCAGGCCTCCTGCCGCGTGCAGGTGGCGCCGCAGCTCGCTCCTCGAAATCCTTCAGGCACCGGGCGTCGCCGGTGGTCTCCCACATCTCGATGGCCGCCCAGAGCCGGTCGTCGGAATCGCTGGTCTGATACCCGCCCGTTCGGAAGTCGCCTTGCTGGAATCGCTTCTCTTCGGGGTTGGCCAGCAGAAAGGCGTAGCTGGTCCGCGCAGCGTCGAGGCACTTCTGTGCGTAGGCGGCGTCGTACGGCTGGAAGCAGCGGGCGGCCATAGCCATCATCGCGACGAAATCGGCGGTCGCGGCCGAGCTCCATTCGGTGAAATAGCGTTTGGCGTCATCCTTCTCCGGCATGACGAAACCCGAGAAGCTCGTCCTCGTCAGCTTGTGTGAGACCCTGCCCGAGCCGTCCGGGTATGGCATCTTCAGCAGCCAGTCGGTCTCCCACTTGAGCTCCTTGAGGAAGTCCGGATAGCCCCGCGCGGTGTCAGGAAGACCGAGCGAAAGATCCTTGAGCTTGTCCTGGAAATGGTCCCACGCCAGGAACAGACAGCCGACGGTGATCCCGGCGTTGACGGTGTACTTGCCGTAATCGCCTGCATCATGCCAGCCCCCGGTCCCGTCTCTCTTGACGCCCTCCCGTCCCAGGTAGTCCTCGTAGCCGTCGTCCAGGTGGCAGGCGGGGTGGGTGTAGCGAACCCCATTGTGGACGCCCTCGACGGCGCAGCCGCACCGCCAGAGATAGAAACCGCGCATTGCTGTGACATAAGCGAAATCGTAGACTTTCTCGCCGATCTCGAAGTCGATCGAGCGTCCTACGCCGGGGACGTCGAGGTAGAACTTGCCGTCGCTGTGCAGCTCTGAGAAATCGGCAATCCAGACGTCCTGGCTCACATCTTCCTGGCGTCGAGGTCCGGCCGCCCGGCCCGAGTATACCACCGCGCCGTCGGAGGCGCGCTTCACGGCGAAATCGGAGCAAGACGCGGCGATCGACGCCTTCTTCGCCAATCCGGGAAGAAAGCCGAGCGAATTGAGACGGATGTCCGAATCTGCCGCCGGAACCTCACTCGTGATCGACAGGGCGATCACTGCAACAAGCAACAGACGTCTCTGCATTCTCATACCTCCTTCAATCCGCGTGCGACTCGTGGAAGGCGGATTCGATCTCGAACCGGCACACTGGGACGAGTCCGAGACATCGTCCCCGATGGGTCAGCGTCCCCGGCCTCGCATCGGACGGCCTCTCATGACCGCCTCGGCCCGGCTGTTGACGTCGTCCGAGACGTTCAGATCGCGAATCTTCTGCGCCAAATCACGGGCGGCCTCTCGATCCCGGCGAAGCATACTACCCGCCAGCTCGACCGCCGCCAGGGCCGCCTCGGCCTTGAAATCGCCTTCCTTGGCGAGAGCCAACAGGCGTTCGGCGACCTTCGGACTCGGCACCGCTCCCATCGCGGCCACAACCTGCCGCTTCTCGTCGTCCCGGCGGGCATTGTCGAAGGCCTTGAAACACAGGTTCACGCGGTCCTCGAGTGGAGCTGAGTCGCTGGTCACGATCAGACGCAGCGCTCCCCGCATCGCGAGGACATAGTGCGTCAGCGAAGTTTCCGAATTCGATGCGATCTTCATCAGGACGTCGGCCGCGGCGAAGTCTGGCCAGTTGCCGAGTGTGCGAATCCCCGCCTCGCGCAGGGCCTCGTCGGACGACTGCGCGGCCTCTGTGACGACCTGCAGAGCCGCCGGGCCGCCCGCCGCGTCGAGGGACATCAGCAGGGTAACCTTGACCTCGCCGGTGGAGTTCCTGACTCGTTCGATAACCGCCTCGGCCGCTGCCGCCTTGTCGGGAGCCTTGGTCAGCGCTGCCCGCAGGGCCGCCCCGGCGCTGCTGCGAGCACCCTGGCCGCTCGTCTTGGCGACGAGATCGGCCAGCGTCCCGGCATCAACCATGTCCGCGACGTCCACCATCGCCTTGAAGGCAGCCGAGCTGATTTCCTCATTCGCATCGGCGGCATAGCCCATCAAGGCTTCCGCGACTCCGGGGACCCGGCGTTTGCCCAGAAGACCAATCGCTGCGCTGCGCTTCTTCACATCGCCCGAGGCCGCACTGGCACGGATGACTTCCTCCACGCGAGGGCCGGCCATCAATGCGAGCCCTTCGCGAGCGGCCCGCTGAACAGCACCCGAACCATTCACAGCAATGTCCAGCAGCGCCTCAGCCGACTCATCGCAACCAATTTCCGTCAGCGTGTCGATCGCCGCCAGACGCACCGCTTCATAGTCGCTGTGCAGAACCCTCTTGACCGGACCGACAGACGACAGATCGCCACGGTCGGCAATCAGGCCGAGAACCTGAACCTGGTAGTGAGGAGGCAGTTCCGGCAGCACGCGTGCAAGCGCCCGCATCGGGGCGGTCGTCGGCGCCTGACGCGCCACCTGTACCGCAACGCGGCCTACCCTCGGATCGCCATCTCGAATGATGTTGACGATCTCTTCGGTGGCCTTGTCGGGGTCGCACGTCATCAAGCCGTTGATAGCCGCCACGCGGATGCTGAACGGGTTCGGGCCGTTGGGATCGCGAGTCAGCTTCGTCGCCCAGTTGTAGACAGCGACACAGAGCTTGCCGGCGTTGACCACGTCATTGTGCGCGGTCCTCTCCTGGGCGATGTCGATCAAGGCTTGTGCGACCTTCACCGAGACCGGCCCCAGCGGTTTGTTGAGCACGCCGAACAGGGCCTTGGCGCTGGCGGCCCCGCCGATGTTCGACAAAGCGGTCGCGGCAGCAGAGGCGACATTCGGATCCGCATCGCCCAGCGACTCGGCAATTCGCTCGATCGCCTCGGCTGCACGGCGCTGCCCCAGCGAGTTGAGCAGGCCGATTTTCCACGCCGCCTCTTCCGCGGAGGACAGTTTCTCCAACAAGGCCTCGGTCGCACTCGGGTCCGGGTTCTTTTCCAGCGCGCGACGGGCGTAGTCGGCCAGATGCCTGTCGTCGGCCGCCATCAGCTTGACAAGGGCCGGGACCGATTCGCCCGCGCCGATCCGTTCGAGTTGCAGCACGAACCAGTGTCGCACGACGTCGAGCATATCGGCGCGATCGAGATTCGCGACGATCACCTTCGCCATCGCTTGGCGTTCCGTCTCGGCGCCGGGGCGTGCGGCGTACGAGCCCATGTCCTGAAACATGATCTGGTAGTTGTAGCGGCTCGGCACGTCGTCGGCTGACATCAATGGCATCAGGTAGTCGATCGCTTCCTGATAGGCCTGGGCCAACTGCGCCGCGTCCCGCACCGGCGCGTCGGCTTTGCCGCACAACTGCTTGACCAGATCGGCCCCATCCTGTGCTTGTGCACTCGCGGCTAATGCCAGAAGAACCGCGAGGATGATTCCACAATTTGCGATGCTTGAGAGCTTGTTCCTCATCGTCAATTTCCTTTCGATCGACGTCGATATCTGCAGGCCAAGCAGGGGCGAATGATTACTCGCCCCTACAGCACATACGGTGCGCGCCGTGGACGGTCGTACCACCGCTCGGCGGCCGGATCGTCGAGGATTCGCTCCTCGGCCGGATCCCAGTGGATCGGCCGTCCCAGGCGTTCGGCGATGCCGCTGAGATGGCAGATCGTCGCGGTTCGGTGGCCGATCTCGGCCGGACAGATCGTCGTGCTGCGCGTGCGGATGCAGTCGATCCAGTTGCCGTCGTGGTCGCTTGAATCGTACAGGTGAATCTCGCTGGGCAGCAGCGGAGCCTGAGCCAGCTCCACCGGCCTGGTGTCGAGCCGGCCGCCGCGACTGACCATCACCTCGCCCTCGGTGCCGATGAACTGGATCATGTGGCCGCCCCAGACCGGATGGTCGCGCAGGACCTTCGTGCCGTCGGCATAGTAGTGCGTCTGGTACCGGTGGCCGGGCCAGCCCTTCGGGACGAACTTGACCGGGCCCGAGTCGTCCATGCCCAGCGCCCACTGGATGATATCGAAGTGATGAGCGCCCCAGTCGCCGTTCTTGCGCGAGCCATATTCCCAGAATCGTCGCCAACCGCCGCCGTAGTCGCCCTTGACCCGTTCTGCGTTGTACGGAAACCAGGGAGTCGGGCCGAGCCATCGATCATAGTCGAATCCCTCGGGAATCGGCTGGGCCGGCAGCGTCGTCGGAGGGGCAAACGAGCCCAAGCTCGTATAAATCGTGTGCACCTTGCCGATCCACCCGTTGCGGACGATCTCCGACGCCTTGCGGAAGGCCCATTCGGACCGCTGCTGCGAGCCGACCTGGAAGACCGTGCCGTACTGCTTGCAGGCATCGCTCATCAGCCGCCCTTCGCGAATCGTGAGCGTCATGGGCTTCTGGCAATACACGTCCTTGCCGGCCTTGATGGCGGCCAGCGAGCACATGGCGTGCCAATGGTCGGGTGTCACCACAAAGACCGCGTCGATGTCCGGCCTGGCGCAGAGCTTTTCGTACTCCAGATAGGCATCGCAGCCCTTATACGCGCCGTCGGCCGCCTGATTGGCGTAGGCTCGTTCGACCTGGCCCTTGGCGCTCTCCCGTCGGCGCCCGTCCACATCGCAGACCGCCAGCACCTGCACATCGTTGCGTCCGAGCATTCCGTGCAGGTGTCCACCCATCATCAGACCCATGCCGATCATGCCCATCGTGATCCGGTTGCTGGGCGCATTGGCGCCGAAGACCGTCGAGGGCACGACGCGGGGAAACACCACGGCCGCACCGAGCGCTGCCGCCCCTTTGAACATGAAGTCGCGACGACTCAGAGAAGGCTTCTTCTTCATCGATTCAATCTCCTGTCTGCATTCGTTCTCAGTCATCCTGTCGATGCACATGTCAATTGCCGTCCGGCTTGAGATCCTCGCTCGGCGGGCCCACCGTGCAGTAGTTGCGAACCGCCCTGTCCATGCGAGAACCATATGGCGGTGCGGCATCACAGACATGGGTTCCCAAAGCCAACACGAGTGCAACTATAAAGGATATCCCAGTCAATTGCCATTGACCGGTGCAGACAAAATCCTGTGCCGCCTGCACCGCAGGGGGCTGGTCCCAAGTCACAGAACAAATCGGTCGAATCCAGGGCAATAACTCCACCGCTCGATCCGTCCTTGCACCCGAACCAACTCGCCGGCCGGAAGGTATACAGACCCGTCCGCGTCCGGAGTCCCGGTGCCGTGTATCCGCGTGGTCGTCCTGACACAGGGTGTCGCCATCGACAGAATACGAACCGAAAGGAGCTTGGGATGAAGCAGATCGCGACCGCCGCAGTAGCCGTATCTGGTTTCTTGAGCGTCGTTTGTGCAAGCGCTTGCGGCGCAGCCGCAGATGAATACTGGCCGGCCTGGCGCGGGCCCCAGGTCAATGGAGTCGCGTCGAAGGGCAATCCCCCTGTCACCTGGAGTGAATCACAGAACGTCAAGTGGAAGATCGACGTGCCGGGACAGGGAACAAGCTCTCCCATCGTCTGGGCTGACAGAATCTTCTTCCTGACTTCGGTGGATACGGGACAGGCTGGCGCGCCCCCTGCCGCGACAGCACAGAGTGGCCAAACCAGAGGGCCATCACGCGGACGTGCCCCCACGACCCTGCACGCATTTGACCTGGTCTGCCTCGACCGGGCAACAGGCACGTTGCTGTGGCAGAAGACGGCTACCAAGGCGGTCCCGCACGAGGGCCACCATCAGGACCACGGGTTTGCCTCGTATTCGCCCGTCACCGACGGCAAGCACATCTGGGCCAGCTTCGGTTCGCGTGGGCTCTACTGCTTCGACATGGATGGCAACCTCAAGTGGTCCCAGGACCTGATCCCAATGACAATCCGAGGGGGCTTCGGGGAAGGCAGTTCGCCGGCATTAGCAGGCGATGCGATCGTCGTGGTCTGCGACCATGAGGGCGATTCGGCGATCTTCGCCTTCCACAAAGAAACGGGCCAACTCCTCTGGCGCAGGGATCGGGACGAAATGAGCTCCTGGGCAACTCCGGTATCCGTCGAGATCGACGGCCGGATTCAGGTCATCACCAACGCCGCCAACTTCGTCCGCAGCTACGATGCCCGGACCGGCCAGATTGTATGGCAGTGCAGCGGCCAGACGGACAACGTGATCCCGACCCCCGTCCTCGGTCTGGGCAAGGTCTTCTGCACCAGCGGGTTCCGGGGCAGCGCGCTCCAAGCCATCCGGCTGGGCCGAACCGGCGATCTGACCGGCTCGGATGCCGTCGTCTGGCAGGTCAATGAGGCTACGCCCTATGTGCCCTCCCCGATCCTTCACGACGGGAGGATCTATGTCTGCTCGGCGAACACCGAGGTGATCTCTTGTTATGACGCTCGGACGGGCAAACCGCACTACACCAAACAGCGTCTTGAAGGCGTTAAGGGAGTCTATGCGTCGCCTGTGGCCGCAGCGGATCGCATCTACTTCGCCGGTCGAAACGGCGTGACCGCCGTAATCAAGAGCGGCGACACGTTCGAGGCCCTGGCACGCAACACCCTGGACGACGGATTCGACGCCTCGCCCGCAATCGTCGGCGATGCCCTCTATCTCAAAGGCAGGAGGCATCTCTATTGTATCATGCGCCCGTAATCGGGCACTCGGTTGCTCGCGGGCATAATCTCGACGGCCACTGGACAAGCAACGCAAGATACTTGAAATACAGAAGTTAAGTGCATCTGGATCGGAGGAGGTCCACAGAGCTGACCGTCGGCGGCGTCGGCCCCGAGGTCTCCAGAAACCGACGCCTTGGCCGGGGATCATGGCCCACCTTCGCCTTTGTCAGGTTATAGGACTGCCTCTTGAGGCCCCTGCGGCAAATCCGGCAGAAATCCGATTCGCCCCTCCGTAAATCACCGATAGACCCCATTCTGATCTCCTGGAGATAAAATGGATAACATAATCCACGTTACAGTAGACCGTTCAGCCGACGAAACCGTATATCTCTTTGATGGAAATCCTTGAGGCCCGATAGAAAAGGGACCGGCTTCACTGGGAATTTGTCAACGTGCGGCGAATCGGCTTCTCAAGTAGCGTGGTCGCTGGCTTGCAGCTCCCACAAACGCGACGTATTCGCGATATCAGGGCCGATCCAAGTCGGAGAGTCTTTCATACCCCGCTG
The DNA here is from genome assembly GCA_012744475.1 of Phycisphaerae bacterium. Lineage (GTDB taxonomy): Bacteria > Planctomycetota > Phycisphaerae > Sedimentisphaerales > Anaerobacaceae > Anaerobaca. The sequence goes on along the minus strand of JAAYBV010000029.1, from coordinate 68,763 downwards.
GATAGGCGGAAAAACGCGGAAAAAGCGTTACGAAACGCGTCTTCAAAGGCACTAATCTGAGCCAGTTATATGTCCGACATTCAGAATCAGAAACGGATTCGCAGTCAAATGTCTTGGTTCAGAGAGGAGTTCGACATGAACGGTCTGAGTCAATCGCGTGTGAGAGGAATCGTGGCCCTGGCGGCCCTGTGCCTTATGGCTTCGGTGGCCTATGGCGCCCCGACGAGCCTGAGCAACGGCGTTCCGGTCACGGGGATTTCCGGATCGGCCGGCAGCGAGCAGTTCTACGTGATCGCCGTACCGGCCGGCCAGGATGACCTGGAGATCCGGATTTCCGGAGGGACCGGCGACTGCGATCTGTACGTGCGTAGAGGCGCTGCACCAACGACCACGACGTACGACTACCGGCCCTACAAGGTCGGAAACAGTGAGACCGTGCTCGTGGAGAGCCCCGCGGCCGGCACGTGGTACATCATGCTGCGCGGCTACACCGCATTTGCCGGTCTAACCCTTCAGGCCAGCTATTCGGCCAGCATCACCGTCGTGACGCTGAGCAACGGCGTGGCCGTGAGCGGCTTGAGCGACACCACGGCGGGCGAGAAGTACTACAAGATCGAGGTGCCCAGCGGACAGACGAAGCTTCAGATCAGCATTTCCGGCGGCACCGGTGACTGCGACCTCTACGTCAAGCAGGGCGCCCTGCCCACCACGGCCAGCTACGACTACCGGCCGTATCTGGTCGGGAGCAACGAGTCTGTGAGCGTCGACAACCCGACCGCCGGGACGTGGTACATCATGCTCAGAGCCTACAGCACCTACACCGGCGTGACGCTGCTGGCCAGCTATACCGGTGGGGTGGGCACGCTCCTGAACAACGGCGTTCCCGTCAGCGGCCTTTCCGGCGCGCAGGCCAGTTCGAAGATCTACCGCATCGAGGTTCCGGCCGGCCAGACCAATCTGGAGATCAAGATCTCCGGCGGCACCGGCGACTGCGATCTCTACGTGAAACGCGGCGTCGCACCGACCACGACGGACTACGACTACCGGCCGTTCCTTTCCGGCAACGAAGAAACCGTCACCGTGAGCAATCCGACCGCCGGCACATGGTATATCATGCTCCGCGGATACCACGCGTACTCCGGCGTAACTCTGGTGGCCACTTACGGCACGATTCTAACGCTTGAGGACAACGTTCCCGTCTCCGGCATCTCGGGGTCCAGCGGCAGCGAAAAAGTCTACAAGATCGAGGTCCCGTCAGGGCAATCCGTACTGCAAATCAGCATCTCCGGCGGCACCGGCAACTGCGATCTGTACGTCCGTCGCGGCGCGGTGCCCACCACTTCGACGTGGGATTACCGACCCTATCTGTCGGGCAACAACGAGACCGTCACCGTCAACAACCCGCCGGCCGGCACGTGGTACATCATGCTGCGGGCCCGCACCGCCTACAGCGGAGTGACTCTCAAAGCGGATTACTGGTTCACCGAGTCAGTAAAGGTCCTCAATAACGGCGTGCCCGTGACCGACATCAGCGGCCCCGCAGGCAGCGAGAAGCTTTATCGCATCGCCGTGCCTTCCGGGCAGACGAAGTTCGAAATCCAGATCTCCGGCGGCACCGGCGACGCCGACCTGTACGTCAAGAGAGGCGTCGCGCCGACGACGTCGGATTACGACTACCGTCCCTATGAGATCGGCAACAATGAAACCGTTACGGTCAACAATCCGCAGAGCGGCGACTGGTTCATCATGATTCGCGGTTATCACGCCTATGCCGGCGTGACGCTCGTGGCCACTTACGGCGGCGGTGGCGGTGGCGATACCGTCACAGCACTGAGCAACGGCGTTCCGGTGACGGGATTGTCCGGCGCCACCGGCAGCGAGGTCTACTACAAGATCGACGTGCCCGCCGGGCAGTCGAAGCTGGAAATCCAGACCTCCGGCGGCACCGGCGACCTCGACATGTACGTGCGCAGGGACAGCAAGCCCACGACCACGGAATGGGATTACCGCCCGTACCTGAGCGGCAACAATGAGACCGTCACCATCAACAGCCCGGCCGCCGGCACGTACTACATCATGCTGCGAGGCTACCAGGCCTACACGGGCGTGACCCTGCTGGCGACGTACACTCCCGTGACAGACCCGACCGTGATCACGCTGAGCAACGGCGTCCCGGTTGCTGGAATCTCGGGCGCGGCCGGCAGTGAGAAGTTCTACAAGATCGTGGTTCCTGCCGGACAGGACTTCCTGAACATCACCATCTCGGGCGGCACCGGGGACTGCGACCTCTATGTCAAGAGAGGCGCTCAGCCCACCACAACGAGCTATGACTACCGCCCGTATCTGATCGGAAACAACGAAAGCGTCGATGTCACCAGCCCCGCCGCGGCCACCTGGTACATCATGCTCCGAGCCTATCAGACCTACTCCGGGCTGGCGCTGGTGGCCTCCTATGGGACAAACAAGGTCGGCAACAATTTCGCGAGCGATCCGGCTTGCGTGGCCCTGTGGCGCTTTGAGTCGGGCCACCTGTTCGCCGATTCGATCGGATCGAACACGCTGAGCCCCGCTACGCTCAGTCCCACCGGCGAGCCCAGCGCAGAGACCTCGGATTACCGGGACGGCGAAGCCTCGGCGGACACGGAATTCGGCTACTTCCGAATCGATGACGCGGACCTGGATCCCGACTTCCCACTGAAGAATGGTGTGGCCACCCCGCAGTTCTCCGTGGCGTTCTGGGTGAAAGCCCGAGAGGGGACCAGTCAGACGACCGGAGCCGGTCTGTTCGCCAAGGGCGCGGAGACCGGTCCCTATACCTATTCCTTCGCCATCGGCCTGTATGAGCCCGCCGGCGCCGGAACGGGCATGATTCGCCTCAACGTCGGACGCGACGGCGGCATGAACTTGTACATATACGATGTCACACTGTCCAAAATCATCCAACGGAATCAGTGGTATCACATGACCGTGACCTATCAGGAAGTGACTCCGACGTCGGGCACACTCAAGTTGTACCTCTACGATCCCAGCGACGACACGACGGTGACATGGACGCAGGCCTCGGCGAATGTTCCGGTCCTCAATGGCCCTCTGGCCCTGGGGCTGTTCCGCTGGAACGACTCGCGATTCTATGGGCTGCTCGACGAGGTCGTCGTCTTCAAGGACGTGTTGACCCCGACAGAGATCAATCAGATTCGTCAGGGCAGCTACGGAAAGCCATAGGACACCTCGGAATGGGCATTGTTCCGGAGCAGATTGGCGTCTAACGTTTTCGATCGGCCCGGTCTTCGACCGGGCCGATCGGTCTGGAATGTGCGGAGTTGATATGATGCGCCGAAGAAATACGCCGGCAACTGAAACCAACAAACAGGCGACCACCCGGAGCTTCCTCAAGTCGGAGTGGCCGCTGTTTCTGTACCCGGCCCTGGTGGTAGCCGCCATTGTCCTCCTCCAGGCGGTCCACCAGTCCATCGAGAAAGACCTGACGCCATCGCAACGGCAGGCGGACCCATCGGCGTCACAAACCACGGCCACGACAGGACAGAATGACCAGAACACATCGCAGGCAAGGTTGCCGGAAGACGGCTCCACGCTGCCTCCCGATGCGCTCGTGCCGTTGCCCGACACCGGCGCGACGGATACAACTCTGGCGGCCGACCGCCTGCGGATGATCGAGGCCCTCCGACGTCGCGCTGAATGGACAGGTTCCGCAGACTCTGTCGGCGGCGGAGACCTGCCACAGGAACTCCAGGCGGTCCACGCCATACTGACGTCGCTGCGACAAGCGGTCCGGGACCAGGACCATCCCCGAATCAAGGAAGCCATGGAGGAGCTGGTTGCGCTTGGCGACGAAGTGGTGGGACCGTTGAGTGACATCGTCGCCGGCGGAACGGACGAAGCGGCCCTGTGGGCGGCCGAAGCGCTGGCCCGAATCGGCACGCCGGCGGCAACGGCCGCTCTGTTCGAAACGCTCGCGCAGATCGAGGACGGTCCGTACAAGGAGCAGATCGCCAAGACCGCGTCGAACATCAGCAACCACGACAGTTGGCCTCTGCTGCTGGATACCCTCCAGGGCACGGAAGACGCGATGGTACAGCGTGCGGCCGGCGCCTCTCTGTCACGAATGGCGGACACTCCCGTCCTGGATGAGATCGTCGCGCGGTACGATGCGGCCCTGACGGAAGAGGAAGCCGCTCGCCTGGCGCAGTTGGTCAGGAACATCAGCTCCCCGCAGGCCAGCGAGTCCCTGCGCGCGCTGGCCGGCGACGTTTCGTCGTCCGCCCTGGACGGTCTGCAACAGGCCGCGATCGAAGCCCTGGCCAACGTCGGTGACGCCCCGTCGGTGAACTACTTACTGAGCAGACTTGAAGCCGCATCGCCTGGAGAGGGCGGCTCACTCTTCAGCACCATCACCAGGATCAGCGCACCGCAGGCCCAATCGGCGTTGCTCTACGCAGCGGCCGGAAGCAAAGATGTCTCGGCCGAACAGGGCCGAACGGCGGCCATCTACGCCCTGGAGAACTACCCCAACGCCGAGACGTGCGCCCTGCTCAACCAGATCGTCGCAGCGGAAGACAACACGGCGGTCCTCACCGCGGCCCTGCGAACGCTCGAGAGCATTCAGAAGACCGTTCCCTCGGTCGCCGAAAACGCCACCTCCAAGGCAGACGCGGGCATCCTGCTCCCGCTGGACCCCCTCCAGAAGTAGGCATCCGTCCCGCCTTGTGCCCGCACACATCTGCGGAAATCGCTACCGAAACAGACGGGAGCGGCACGAGACGTTTCGCCCCTTGCGGTTTGTCTTTTGGGCCTGGATGTGCTATAATCATTGTGCTGAATGGGCCCTCCGGGCCAGCGAGATGCGGCGGATCGGCCTGAGGCACGCTTGGTCCAGAGTCGGTAGGAGAGCTTCGCAGATGGCAGGTCTCACGAGAACACTCCTGGTTTTCATGGTCTCCGTCGCCCTATGGCCGAATCCTGCATCTGCCCAGCCCCCTCAGCACGACCCGACCGACGCGGCGCTGGTGATCAGTGAATTCGTCGCCTCGAACAACCGCAGTCTGCGCGACAGCGATGGCGACTACCCCGACTGGATTGAGATACAGAACACATCGGCGGACATGGTGGACCTCGACGGCTGGTCTCTGACCGACAACATGGACAATCTGAGGAAGTGGGAGTTCCCGGCCGTCGAGCTTGCTCCGGGCCGCTTTCTTGTCGTCTTCGCGTCGGGAAAGGACAGGCGGGAGCCCCAGGCTGAACTGCATACGAATTTCGCACTGGCTGCCGGCGGGGAATCACTGGCTCTGGTCGCGCCCGACGGAACGTTGGCCCATGCCTACATCGACTATCCGCCGCAGTTCGCCGACATCTCCTATGGACTCAGCGTCGGAAGCGTCAGTGGCCAGACCGAGACCGTTCTCGTGCCACAAGAGGCACAGGCCAGGGCTTGGGTCCCCGCGGACGGATCGCTTGGGACGGAGTGGATGCTGGCGTCGTTCGACGACAGCGAATGGCTCACCGGCACAACCGGGGTGGGGTATGACTACCCAGGCTATGTCGGGCTCGACGTCAGTTTCACGCGAGGCGTCGCCACCACTGTGTACATCCGCATTCCTTTCCACGTCGCCGACCCTGCCCAAGCGGACCGCCTGATTCTGTACATGAGGTACGAGGACGGCTTCGTCGCTTATCTCAACGGCTCCGAAGTCGCGCGGGCCAACGCCCCCGACGGGCCGGACGTGCCCTGGAATGCCTCGGCCACCGCCATCCGGGAGGACAGCGACGCGGTCGACTTCGAGGAGTTCGACATCTCGGCCTTCAAGAACCGGCTGGTCGCAGGCGACAATCTCCTGGCCATCCACGGCCTGAACGCGGACCTGGTCAGCTCCGACCTGCTGGCCCTTCCGGAACTGACGGCGATTCACATCGAGCGAATCGACCTGGAGGGTGTTGCAGAGGGATATCTTCTTCAGCCGACGCCGGGGGCCGCGAACCAGGCGGCGATGGCGCAGATCGGTCCAGCCATTCGCGACGTCACCGAGAACCCTCCCGCCCCGGCCGACGACGAGGATCTCGTGATCACTGCCCGGGTCTACCAGACGCAGGCCCCGGTCCTCGGGATGCAACTGGCCTGGGTAGTGGGTTTTGATTCCGACAGCCGGTTCATGACGAGCGACACCGTGACGATGGTGGACGATGGGACCGGAGACGATGCCGTGGCGGGAGACGGTCTGTACACGGCGACGATCCCGTCACAGTCCTACGAGCCGGGCGACATGGTGCGCTGGTGTGTCAGTGCGGTTGACACGCGCGGACAGCTCTCACGGGCCCCTCTGTATCCTCATCCTACCGATTCGCCCAAGTACTACGGCACAGTGGTTCAGGACCCACAGATCAATACGGCCCTTCCGGTGCTGTACTGGTTCGTGGAGAACGTCTCGGCGTCGGAAACGCGCAGCGGCGCCCGCTGCTCGGTCTACTACCTCGGGCAGTTCTACGACAACGTGGGCATCCACATCCGCGGCGGCAGCACCTCGGGCGCCCCGAAGAAGCACTTCAAGTTTCAGTTCAATCACGGCGCCAAGTTCGAGTATCGCCAGGACGCCCCACGCGTGAACGAATTCAACCTCAACAGCACCTACAGTGACAAGGCCTACCTGAGGCAGAACCTGGCCTTCGAGTCGTATGACTGGTGCGGCTGTCCGGGCAGCGAATCGTTCCCCGTTTGCGCCCAGCGCAACGGCCAATTTTATGGCGTGCAGATCTTCATCAAAGAGCCCGAGGAGGAGCTTCTCGAACGGGAGGGGCTCGATCCGGACGGGGCCCTCTATAAAATGTACGACACGTTCAACGCGTCCGGCAGCGCGGAAAAGAAGACGCGGCGATGGGAGGGCCAGCAGGATCTGAGCAACTTCCGTCGGGCCATCAATAACGCATCGGGGGCCGCAAGACACAACAACATCTTCGACTATGTCAATCTCCCCCTGACGCTGAACTACCTCGTCGCGACGGTCCTGTGCCACCAGAACGATCATCCGCACAAGAATCACTACCTCTATTGCGACTCGAACGGCTCGGGCCAGTGGTGCTTCCTGCCCTGGGACCACGACCTGACCTGGGGCTCCAACTGGACGGGCAGCTCCTATCACGACTACATCTACGCCGATGATGACCAGGTCCCCGGCAAGCCCAGCGACGTGAAGCCTTCACATCCGTTCGTGGGCAAGGAAGACTGCAAGGAGTGGAACTTCCACTGGAATCGCCTGATCGACGCGTTGCTCAACGATACGATTGTGCGCGAGATGTACCTGCGTCGCCTGCGAACGATCATGGACGAGTTTCTCAAGCCGCCCGGGACGCCCTATGACGAGCTGTTCATCGAGAATCGGATCGACGCGCTGGTAGCCGCGATGACCTCGGACGTCGCGCGCGACTATGCCAAATGGGCCAATCCCTGGACATGGGGCGGCGAGGGCGGCTACTCGCGAAACCAATCCTTCGCCTACGCGATCAACGTTATCAAGGACGACTACCTGGCGGTCCGGCGAACGCATCTGTTTGTCACGCACAACGTGGATCGCGTCGCCAGCTATCCCATCGCCGGATCATACTCGGCCGCCATCCCCAACGCACAGCCCGACAACGCGACGATCCTCGTTGCCGAGTGCGAGTTCAATCCGGCCTCCGGCAATCAGGATGAAGAGTACATCGTATTGGTCAACCCGAACTCCTATGCGGTGGACATCTCCGGCTGGCAACTGGAAGGTGGGATCGAGCACACCTTTCTGCCCGGCACCGTGATCGTCTCCGGTGGCGCGATCTACGTCTCGCCGAACGTCCGCGCGTTCCTCAACCGCCCGACGGGTCCGAGCAGAGGAAAGGGATTGTTCGTGCAAGGCAACTACAGAGGCCATCTGTCCAGTCGGGGCGAAACCATAAACCTGCTGGACCGATACGGACGCATGGTCGATACCCTGACAACAGCACAATCCTCGAATTCGAGCGCGACGACAACTGGTTCGACGAGACCAATGACTCTGAGCATCAAAGATGCGACCAATCCCGAGCTTGGAAGCTGGAGCGCTCTTGTGGCCTGGCATCCACGGGCCGAGGCGGGACAGGTGCGGGCGAATAATCATTCGCCCCTACGCAAGACCGATTAGGAGAGGAGGATTCATGAGAGGTTCTTTACGACTGGCCGCAGCGGCGATGCTGTCGATGGCGGGCCTGGCCGCAGCACAGGAAGCGCTGGTCATCAGCGAGTTCATGGCCGCCAATACGAGCCGGACACCCCTGTCCGCCGGCGAGCTTCTCGATAAGGACGGAGAGTCTTCAGACTGGATCGAGATATGGAATCCATCGTCTGTGGCCGTAAACCTCGAAGGCTGGTTTCTCACCGACAACCTGAACAATCTGATGAAATGGGAGTTCCCGGCGGCGGCGCTGGCCCCGGGCGGCTTCCTCGTGGTCTTTGCATCGGGCAAGAACCAGCGCGATCCGGCGGCAGAATTCCACACCAGTTTCGCACTGGCCGCCGGCGGAGAGTCGTTGGCTCTGGTCGCACCGGATGGAACGGTGGCCCATGCCTACGTCGACTATCCGCCGCAATTCGCCGATGTCTCCTACGGGATGAACTCCGCCGACGCCGGCCTCGCCACGGCGGAGGTCCTCGTCGCACAGGGCGCCGAGGCGACGGCGCTCGTCCCGACCGATGGATCGCTGGGTTCGGACTGGACGCTGGCGGGGTTCAATGATGCCCACTGGCTTCATGGCACGACCGGCGTAGGCTTCGACTATCCCGGCAACGTCGGCCTCGACGTCGCCGCCATGCGGGGCGTCAACCCCACCGTGTACGTGCGGATTCCGTTCCGCGTCGAGGACGAGGCGTCCGTGAATCGGCTGACGTTGCACATGAAATACGAGGACGGTTTCGTTGCCTACCTGAACGGGTTCGAGGTGGTCCGGTCCAATGCGCCGAGCCAAGCCTCTCTGAGCTGGAATGCAGCAGCTACCGAAAACCGTCTGGACAGCGACGCGGTCGTTTTCGAAGACTTTGACATCTCGGCACATGCGAACCGGCTCGTTCCGGGCGACAACGTGCTGGCCATCCAGGGCCTCAATATCGACCTGATCAGTTCCGATCTGCTGATCCTGCCGGAACTGATCGCCGTCCACATCCATGAGGTGGATTTGTCGACTGTTCTCGAAGGGTATCTCGTACAGCCGACGCCGGGAGCGCCCAACGAGGGGGCGCTGGCCCAGATCGGCCCGACCATTCGTGACGTCACGGAGAATCCCCCGCCTCCCGATCCCGACGAAGACCTCGTGATCACGGCACGCGTCGTGCAGACCCTGGCTCCGGTGGTCGGCGTAATGTTGACTTGGCAAGTCGATCTTGACGTTCTCGCTCGGATGGAAACCCATGACACAGTCCCGATGGTCGATGATGGAACTGGCGGCGATGCCACAGCCGGGGATGGAGTATATACCGCGATCATTCCCGCATCGGCCTACGAGGAAGGCAGCCTGATTCGCTGGCGGATCGATGCGGTGGACAGCCAGGGCCGGACGTCGCGCGATCCGCTCTTTCTGCGGCCGGACGATTCACCGGAGTATTACGGAACCGTCGCGCAGGATCCAACACTCAGCACGTCATTGCCTGTGCTCTATTGGTTCTCGGAGCAGCCCGCTCGCACACGAACGCGAAGCGGAGGGCGCGCGTCCGTGTTCTTCGATGGAGAATTCTACGACAATGTATTCGTACGCGAACGCGGCGCCTACACAACAAACGGCTCACAGAAGTTCGTCTTCAACCGAGGGCACAAGTTCCGCTTCTCGCCCGAGCACCCGCGCGTCCGCGAATTCAACCTCAACAGCAACGGCTCGGACTCCAGCTATCTGCGGCAGCCGCTGGCCTTCGAGACAATGCGCAAGGCCGGCAGTCCGGCCTCGCTGTCGTTCCTGATGCTGTCGGTGTGCAATGGCAACGTCGATCGCGTCGGCATCTTCATCGAACAGGTGGACGAAGAGTTCCTCGAACGCAATAGCCTGGACCCGGCCGGCGCGCTCTACAAATTCGTGCAGCGATCTTCTTCGGCGCCCGTATTCAACGACATCAGCTCGGGCATCGAAAAGAAGTCCCGCGAGAACGAGGGACGCGACGACGTCGCCGCCATCGTGGCGGGCCTGAACGCCTCTTCCGAGCAGAGGCGAAGAGCGTTCGTCTTCGACCGCTTCAACCTTCCGCAGATGATGTGCTATCTGGCGGCCCGATGTCTGCTTCAGGACACCGATGACATCCGCAAGAACTTCTACTTCTACTGCGACAGCGACGGCACCGGGGAATGGTCGATCTTCCCCTGGGACAAGGACTGGACCTTCGGCGTTGTCGGAGATGGCGGAGTCTACACCACACACCCGTTCCTCGGCGCCGATTCGCATCCGAAGGCCGGTGGCTCCCAGTGGAGCGTGTACCTCAGCGTCATGTACCACCTTCCGGAGACACAGGAGATGTTCCTGCGGCGTTTGCGCACCGTGATGGACGAGCAGCTTCAGCCTCCCGGAACGCCTGCCGATCAACTGCTCTTCGAGAATCGAATCAACGAGATGGTAAACCAGGCGAGAGGCTATCTTGCAGGGTCCGCGAGTTCCCTGCGGAACTACTTCCCTCCGCGTCGCATGCAGTTGTACGTCGATCACAGCATCCACAACAACACGAATCCGCCGGCGGGAGGCGTCGCCGGGATTCCGGATCCGCAGCCGGAGGATGTATCCATCCTCTTCGGGGATTACGACTGTCACCCGGTCTCGGGCAACCAGGACGAAGAGTATATTGAATTGATCAATCCCAACGCCTACGCCGTCGATATCTCCGGCTGGAAGCTGACGGGCGGCATCGAGCACGAATTCGCCCCCGGCACAGTCATCATCTCCGGCGGCAGCCTGTACGTCTCGCCTGACGTGCGAGCCTTCCGCCAGCGAGAGACCTACCCAACCGGCGGACAGGGGCTGTTCGTTCAGGGCAACTATCGCGGCCATCTCTCCAGTCGAGGCGAGACAATCGATCTCCAAGACCGATCCGAGCGGCTCGTGGCGACGCTGATGTACCCCGGCGTCGACTGACCGAAAGACGCTACTGCGGCGGGTCGAATTTGTAGCCGATCTCGCGGAGGGTGTGGATGTAGACGGGATTGTGGGGATCGGGCTCGATCTTGTTCCGCAGGGTCGTGACGAAACGGTCGATCGTGCGCGGGCCGGAGATCGAATCGTAGCCCCAGACGAGGTTGAGGATTTCGTCGCGGCTCAATGCCCGGCCCGGCTTCCTGACGAACAGTTCGAGCAAGCGGAATTCCTTGGGCGACAGCTTGATCTCCTCCGATCCTCGAGTCAGTTTCCGGGCGGTGATATCCAGTTCGAGGTCGTCGAACCGGTAGACCTCCAGTTCCGCCGAACGCATCCGCCGCAACAGGGCATCGGTGCGAGCCAGCAACTCCTTGATGCTGAAGGGCTTGGTGACGTAATCGTCGGCGCCGAGGTTCAGGCCCAAAACGATGTCGGATTCCTCACCCTTGGCGGTGAGCATGATGATGGGCATTTCCAGCTTTTCCTTGCGGATCAGCCGGCAGACCTCGTAGCCGTTGATCTTGGGGAGCATCAGGTCCAACAGGATCAGATCGGGCCTGGCGTTCAGCGCGGCGTTCAGGCCGGCCTCACCGTCGTCGGCAGTCAGAACGCGATAGCCGTGGAACTCGAAGTTGTCTTTCAGACCCCGCAGCATGGTGGGGTCGTCTTCAACGATGAGGATGGTTTCCATCGTGGATGTCCTTTCCGCAAACGGTTCAGGTCTTCGCCGGCAGGGTGACCGTGAACGTGCTTCCCTGCCCCGGCCGGCTCTCGACCCGAATCGCCCCGGCGTGGGCGTCGACGATGAACCTGGCGATGCTCAGCCCCAGGCCGCAGCCTTCCGCCCGGCGCGACAGCGTGCGGTCCGCCTGGTAGAACCGCTTGAAGATCCGGCCCAGAGCCCGACGGGGAATACCCACGCCGTTGTCCGAGACCGCGAACCGAACCGATTGATTCTCACTCGTGACACACAGCGCAATGTGCTTGTCGTCGCGCGAGTACTTGTAGGCATTGTCGAGCAGATTGACCAGGACCGTGACCATCGCGTCCGGATCCGCCATGACGTCGGGCAGTCCCTCGGGGATGTCCGTCTCGAAGTGGCAGTTGGGCCGGTCGAACTTGGTGCGGACCGCCTCGGCGGCATTGTGCGCGATCACCGCCGGAGGGGTCGGACGCATCTGGAAGGCCTGCTTGTTCCGCTCCATCCGCGAGAACGTCAGGAAGTTGTCGATCAACCGGCTGAGCCGCCCGTTCTCCTTCGAGATCAATTGCAGGTAGTCCGTCACCTGCTGCTGGTCCCGATAGTGGCCCTCCAGCAGCGTGTCGACCAGGACACGCATCGAGGCCAGAGGCGTCTTGAGCTCGTGCGTCACCGTGGCGATGAAGTCATTCTTGAGCCGGTTGAGTTTGACCTGCTTGCCGATGGACCGGGCGGCGACCGCGCCGCAGATGAGGATCAACAGAATGACGAGGGTGCCGGTCCAGGTGTAGACGGCGATGCGCTGCCCGGCAGCCCGGTCGAGCACGTCTCCTTCCTTGAAGAACAGCTCGATTTTCCAGTTCGGGAAATACGCTCCGACCGGACCGGCCGCAAAGGGCTCGGCTGGGAACTCCGCCGGTCCCATGACGAGCTGACCCTCTTCGTCCAGAATACGGCATTCGACGTAGTCGTTCGGGAAGACACCGATGAACTCATTGAGCGCCGCACGGACCGTCTGATCCGAAAGCATGGCAAGACTGACCGTCCGACCGGACTTGTTCACAAGACCGTACGAAATCGCATCTCCCATCTTCATCGGGTGCAACTGGTCCGGCTTCCATGTCTCGAGGTCCGCCATCGTTCCAAACCGTTCGGCCAGTGCCAGCGACCGTTCCTCGAACTCGACCCTCTTTGCCAGCGGCGTGCCGCCGATCAGCAGCCGGCGCGATCGGAGGCGCGGGCTTTGGCTCGCGAGGTCCATTGCCTTGCGTGCCAGAAAGAGATTCTGATCGGCCGGCAGTGACACACCTGCCTGATTCGGCTGATACAGCATTTCCAGCAGTCTGGAGAACGTCGGTTCGAACAGGTCATCGTACTGCGCCCGGTCCTGCATCCAGGTCAGCATCAGCAGTCGCGCGTTGGCGATCCGCGAGAGGATGCCGGTGTCGGTGCCGTCTGCGAGGGCACTGAAGGCGACCTGTCGGCACACGGCCAGCGCCTCGCCAATCCGGTCGAGCTTGGCCAGACAGCGGGCCTGTCCGATCAGGGCGTCGAGCAATCCGCGATCATCCAGCGGCGGGTTCTTGCCGACCCATTCCGCCAGGCGCCGACGATAGCCGGAGGCCGAGAGAGCGTGCTGCTCGTACAGAGCCGCCGCTCCGGCGTAATCCCGATCCACGAACTCTAACTGCCAGGCGTCGGCCAGGACCTCGGAGGAATTGCTCGCGCGGTCGGCCTCGCTGGAAGACACGGGGTACAGACGTCGGCCCGATGGATCATACATCAGCAGTGCATCGCAGGCGCCCTGGGCGACAATCTCCGCCAGAAGACGATACGGATGAGCCTCGTCGTTTTCGAGCCGCCGACAGCGCCGGGCCCATTCGTCGTCGGCCTTGCGTCGCGCCTTCTCCAGTTGGTCGTTATGCAGCAGGACGAGCTTCTGGCGGATCACGAAACGCTCATTGTCGATCGCTTCGTTCATGAACCAGAGCAAACAGACGGTGGGCAGTACCACTGCCACCGCGAGCAGCGATACCACCCACCGATACTGGCCGTAGTCCGCGTTGAGTTTCAGCCGTCGTCGCACGGGCTACCTCGTTGATTCTGCGCCATCGTCATTTGCCTGCCAGCTTCGCGATCTGGGCCGCGTCGAGGGCGTAGTTGTAAAGGCGCGCATCATCGACGGTCGCACGGAAGTATTCCGCGTTCTTGGCGTGCCTGGCCAGCTTCAAGGTTTCGCCCTCGGCGTTCGGAACGCCGGAGGGATCGGCGTTATCCGTGATCAGGACACCGTTCTTGTAGGCTTTGAGATTCTCTCCGTCGTACGTGGCCGCCATATGATACCACGTGTCGGCCTCCAAATCCCCGAAGCTGGCGCCATGCCATACGCCGTCGATGCAGACACCAGCGCCGCCACGGAATCTGTCAACCATATGGTCCCAATTGATCTGGTAGTTCTTCTCGCGATGTACGGGCCCGGTCTGCTTGTCGTCCGCAGGGGCCGCAGGGCTCTTGACCCATGCTGCGATCGTCCACGTGGGTGTGTCGGTGTTGTACCCGGTGTCCACGTAGTCATCCTGGCCGTCGAACGCCAGCGCGCCGCCGACCTTGCCGCCGGCGGGCTGCCACGTGGGATCGCCCTCAAGCCTGCTTGTGCGCCCGTTGCCTGAGGCATCGCTGGCCTCGTCGCCCGAGCTTTCGTCGAGCTTCCACCATCCAACCAGGCCGAGCGGCTGAGCGACACCGAAGGCGCCGGTGTTCTGCCAGGCGTCGTCCTCGACCGCGTTCCAGGCGAGCTTGGAATCCCGCTCACCGCCGCCGTCGTCGTCGTTGACCTGGACGTCGAACCCGATCGACGTGCCCGGCGAGGGCTTGGCCCCCAGTACGTTCCACGGGAACCGAACCTCGAGCCGATAGCCGTCGTCGGTCCGGGCGAAGGCGAACTCCACGCCGTCTGTCTTTCCATGTTTCGACTCGCCCATTACCGGTGAGGCAGGGTGCCAATGGAAGTAATACTGACAATCGTTGTCGCCATAACTGCCCGATCGGCTGTTGTCGGCGTCGACGAAGATCTCCACGCCGTCATCGTACCAGAATTCGGATGAGTCGTTGCACAGTTCGTCGTCGGCGACCTCGACCAGAACGTACAGGTTATCCTTGTCGCACAGCGTCTTGAAGGAAGCCGAGCAATCGCTCTCGTCCGCAACGGAATCGTAGAAGTTGTGCTCCAGCGCGTACGCCTGGGCCTTGGCCCAACAGCCATCGACCTTGCCGTCGACGGCCGGTGCCTGGTCGGTCGGCGCGATGCCTGCAAAGGACACCGGTTCGGCGCCCCACTCCTCGTCCCGACCTTCGATCTCCGACATGCCGTCGGCAATCTGCTGCATCGGGCCAAGGAGCTTCGAGATCGGCGGCAGATTGTCAACCGTCAGATGCACGGCGAAGCTGTTGGCCTCTTCGCTGGTCTGGAGCCGCACCGTCGTCTTGGCGCTGGCTTGCGTCAGTTGGGCCATCGCCTCGCGCACGCGGTCGGCTACTTGGCCCGAAGGAAGCTCCATGTTCTCGACGGCATACTGCATCGCGCCCGCTACGTTCACCACGGCCAGTTTGCTGGTCGCCTCGGGCAGCGACTGGAGGATCTCCTGCAACGGGCCGCCCTGGAGCGAGCCAGCGCGCTGCCTGGCGGCGTTCATGGACGCATCGACCAGATCGGAGCTCAAAGACAGGACGGTGACCTTGCCGGCCTGATCCATGCGCCCGAAGAGCTTCTGCTGGTTCGGCAGGGTGAAATCGAATCGCCCGCCCGTCGGCTGCGTTTCTTCAGTAATCAGGTTGGCCGAACGCAGTGTAGAACTGAGAATCTGATAGGTCTGCTGAGGATCGACGCTGGTGATCGCCAGACCGATGGACTTGATCTGAGGCGGCATGTCCTCGCTCAGTTGCTCGGTCGGCTTTCGAAACGGCACGGCGAACAGCGTGATCTGCTCGATGTTGTCGAACAACTGCGGCCCGATGTCCAGGCCCATCGCGTTGCGGATCTGCTCGCTGACCGCCACAGCCTGCGGAGTGCCCGACTCGCCCACGCCCAGCGAGATCAGCGCGATCGCATCCGAGGGGACCGTGTTGAGCGCCGCCCTGTTGAGACGCGGCGTGCGAATCATGTTGTAGGCCAGGCAATTGTGCCCTTCCCTGAGATTGACGTTGGCGTCCAGCGCCAGGCCCGACTGGCGAACCGACAGCGAGGCGATGACGTCGTCGATGTTCTTGAGATCGGCGAAATGCTCCGCCATGTGCAGTTCCTCGGGCATCGCATCCGGCGGGAGGATCGCCTTGAGATTCTGGTACGCCTCGTCGGCGTTGAACCAGAGCGTCAGCATGTTGTCCTGCCGGGCCTTCTTACCGATCTTGGCGAACGACTTGTTGCTGGAGGCCAGCGACGGCTCCTTGATGAGGCCCTTGTACTGCTTGACCGACCATTGGAGCAGCTCGGCGCCCCTGGGGCTCGGGCTGGTCACGATGATTACCGTGTCGTCGTAGGCCGCGCCGCCGCCATCGCCGAACGACAGCGTCGTCATCCCCTCGATGGCCTGCGCGGGCTGGCCGACGAAGCCCAAACCCATCTGAATGATCCCGCGTAGCGCATCGCTCTTGCCGGGATACAGGACCGCAATCGCCGGCGGATTGTCCTGGGTAATCCCGGTAATGCCGATGCCTATGCCGCGAATCTTCTTGAACTCGGCCATCATGCTCGGATTCATCAGCGACCCGATGATCTGCTGCGGCCCTATCTGCCCTTCGTTGGACTGATTCTGCCCGATCATGGCCAGCGGGTTCTCGAACGGGGTGTCCTTGAGCATGCTGAGAATGGTCTCAACCTGCTTTCCCGGGCTGCCGATCTCGATGTAGGCCAGAGTGTCCGGAGGCATCAGACTGGCCGGGTCGGCGTTGCCCAGTTCCTCCAGCAGCGGCTTGACCTTCTCGATCAACTGCGTCTGATCGCCGTAATCGGCCGCCAGTTTGCGGAACGCCGCCGTGGCCTCTATCTCGTCTTTTCTCTTCATGTGACACATGCCCAGACGATACAGCGCCTGCGCCACCTGCTCTCGCGGCGCCGAAGCGTCGGCGATGATCTGCTTGTACACGCCGATGGCCGCGTCGAGGTCGCCTTCGACCTCCTCGGAGTACAGGCCCTCCCGCAACAGCACCGACGCCGATTTGGCCAGGGCGATCGCGCCGACCACGCCGACGAGCACCAACAAGACAATGGTGAACGGCTTTGTCTTTCTCATGGCTCCACTCCTTTCAATAGGACCAAGTTAGCAGTCACAGTTCGTTCTGCACAAGCGTAATATGCCGGCGGAGTGTTACCGATCTGTTACGGGGGCGCGACTTTTCAGTGACTTTTCGCGGGGGGAAGGAAGGGCGTGCAGGGACGCTCTGTGCAGGCGGCAGAGAAAAAAAAGGTGGCATCGGAAATCCAGCGATTGCCGATGCCACCGGTGATCTCAGTTTCGGGGACGCTTACTTCGATTTCTCCGGGGTCTTTCCCTGCTCAGGCCGGGTCTGCTGTCCACTGGGCGTGCGGCCTTTGTCCGGCTTCTCCGTCGTGTCGCCGAGATACGGCGGCAGCTCCACGCCGGCCATGCCGGCCACCTCATGCAGCGGTGGAATCGACCGGATCAGGCCCGAGAGAAAGTTGGCGGTCGACGACGTGCCTTTCTCGTTGTTGCCCGAGTCCCAGACGGTGACCTTGTCGATCTTGATGTTCTTGATGGCCTCCACCTGGCGAGCCACGATATCCTCGATCTTCTCGATCATCAGCAGGGTCGAAGCGGCCCGGGCGTCGCCGTTGCAGCTCTTGACAAGGGCCTGATAGCCGGCGGCCTTGCTGTCGAGCACTTGGCGAATACCCTTGGCCTCCGCCTCGTACTTCGCCAAAGTGGCGTCGGCCTGCCCTTTCGCCTCGCGGCGGTACTTCTCCGCCTGGGCCTCGGCCGCAATCTCGACCTTGCGCCGCTCGATCTCCTGCCGCACCACTTCCTCGGCGTTCAGACGCTCCTGCTCGGCGAGGTACTGCGCCTTCTGGATGGCCACCTCGGCCTTGCGCTTCGCGACCTCGCCCTTCTCGAAGGCCTCGGCCTGCCGGGTGGCCAACTCCGCGTTGTACTCGGCGATTTCCGCCAAGGCCTTGTTCTCACCGTCGACGGCCAGCGATTCCTGTTGCTGCACGAAGATGCGCTGGTCGGCCTCCGCCTTCTTACGGCCTTTCTCTGCCTGGGCCAGGTTCTCAGCCACGCGGATCGATCGTTCCCGGTTCGCTTCGGCCTCACCGACCGTGGCGACCGTTTCCTGCTGCTGAACGAAGATGCGCCGGTCGGCCTCGGCCTTCTTCTGGCCCTTCTCCGACTCGGCGGTGTGCTCGGCCACACGGATCGACCGCTCGCGATTGGCCTGGGCCTCGCCGATGGCGCCGAGCTTGGCCTGCTCGGCGACGTCGACCTTGGCCTTGTTGATCGCCTCGGCGGCCGCCTTCTTGCCGATGGACTCGATGTAGTCCGACTCATCGGTGATGTCGGTGATGTTGACGTTGATCAGGTACAGGCCGATCTTATTCAGCTCGGGCTCGACGTTCTTGCGGATGGACTCCAGAAAGCTCTCACGGTCCTGGTTGATCTGCTCGATCGTCAGCGATGCCACCGTCAGACGCAGTTGGCCGAAGATGATTTCCTTGGCCATATCCTCGATCTCGCGCGGCTGGAGGCGCAGCAGACGCTCGGCGGCATTGTTCATGATCGACTTGTCCGTGCTGACGCCGACCGTGAACGTGCTCGGGACGTTGATGCGGATGTTCTGAAGGGACAGCGCCCCCTGCAGCGGGATGCTGATCGTCATGGGGGTCAGGCTCATGTACGAGTAGTCCTGAATCAGCGGCCAGACGAACGCGCCGCCGCCGTGGATACAGCGCGATGACTGGTCCTGCCCGACCTTTCCGTAGATCACCAGGATGCGGTCCGATGGGCAGCGTTTGTACCGCGACGCCAGAAACAACACCGTCGAGACCAACAGCAGGACAAACGCAATCAGCGCAATCAGCCACAAACTGAGTCCCAGCGTGTTCTGAGCCAGCATTTGTGAAAGCATCATGTCCATATCTCCGCTCCTGTCATAAGAGTCTGACTTGGCCTATGCATTACGATCTATCCGCCCTGGGGCCCTTGCGGCATCTTCTCGACGACCAGCACATCCTGCGGCGTGACATCGACGACACGGACCCGCTGTCCCGTGTGAATCTCCTCGCTGCCGTTCGAGACGGCGTCGTAGATGCGCAACCGCTCCTGGACGGTGATCTTCGCCTTGCCGGTCCCGGCAGTCGGGATCGTCAGGTAGACCTCGCCCTGCTGGCCGATGGCGTTGCGAAGATCGATATTGCCGCTGGCCTGCAACGTGCCGGCCTTGCGGAAGATCAGTCCGATAACCCAGACCGTCCCCAGTCCGGCCAGCGATGCGGCGATCAACGCCGCCACCGGCCCCTGCTGCGTCTGGCGCATCATTGCCAGACCCACGAGGCCGAACATCATGAAGAACGCCGTCAGGCCCTGAAACGACAGGACCTTGAAGCTCAGGTACGTATCGTGCGCGTCGAGATGGGCGTCGCCGGTGAAGTCCCCGTGGACGTCGGCCCCGCCGGCATCCACGTCGCCCACATCGGAAACACCCCCTACGTCGTGGTCGCCTCCGCTGTCGCCGCCGATGAATTGGAGGGCCAGACGGACCACGAACAGAACCCCTCCGAGGATGGCGCAGACGAGAAAGAGCATCTCAATGCCACTGAACTGGACAGCCAACGCACCCATCTATCGTTCCTTTCAAATCCGCTTCTCGCGCCATTATACCGGCCGCCCGGCCCATGGCCAGTCCACAGGATAAGGAATCTCTCGTCTTATCCATAGACGCCCGAAACAGGAAAGTCTTGCGCCGTCAGTGGAGATTTTTCCCCCCTGTGACGTTGCCTGTCCAAACAACCTCGCTACAGTGGAGGAATCAGGTTGAAGCGCAGCCGGTCCGCTGAGTCGGGAGTCTCCCCTCTCCATCATGGACGCACAGCGAGACAGAGTCTTGCGCCGCCGACGGAGGTTTTCAGGAGCCCTGTGGCCTCGCCTGCTGTCTGTCGCGTCAGCGGCCGCGTCCCTCGGAATCCGCGGGTTCTTCCGTCGAAGACTGAAGCGGTTGATACCACTTCGGCCGGTCTGGCCGCTCGGGCGAATCGAGCAGGGTGCGCCAGGCCTCGTCGGTGAGTCGATCGCTCATGGGGTGCTTGAACTCGTAGTAGCTCAGCACCGGTCCGGCGGCCAGGAAGACCGACCCATCGGCTGCCGGACAGGCGACGACGATGATGTCGACCTCCCCGACGCCCTCTTCCAGCACCATGCCCTCATACCCTTCGGTGTGCACATCGGCCACCAGCGTGGTCTTGACACCGAGCATGTCGACCCCGGTCACCAGCGACTGCAGTGAATCTGGCAGGGCTTTGATGTACGAGTTGTCGATATCCGACAGCGGCTCGTTCAGCAACTCTTTCGCGGAAATCTCGATCAGGCGCTCCAACAGACCTTCAAGCCCTGTCAGACGCGTTGTCGCCTGCTCGCTCAGGACCTGCATGTCACCCAGTCCCACCCGCGTCATACGGGCCAGCGTCAGGAGCCGAGCGTAGAACTCGGGGGCCGGCTCGACGTATCCGGGCGGCGGCGCGGTCGGCCCGGAACGACCGACCGTGTAGCTCTGCTTGGCATACAGAATGGTGTCGTGCCGCAATTCCGCCCAGGAGGCCAGCGCCGCGTTGAGACTGCGCCGCCGCCAGGCATCCGTCCGCATGAAGCTCGGATAGCCCTCGGGCAGATCATCGACCAACGCACGCAGGCTGTAGAGCCATGACCAGTAGAGGTTGGCGTTCCAGTCGGCGGCGCTGAGGACGTCGAACTCATCCTTCAGCTCCCCGAAGCGGCGCCAGTAATTGACGTAATCCGTGTCGCCTTCGTCGATCAGGATGTGCAGAGCTTGCCGCGACCCCAGCAACGCCATGACATCGAGCCCTCGCGGGTAGCCACGGACACCGTCAACCGACTTGGTGAAGGGCCAGCCAGCCGAACTGCCGGTGTGCTGACCGACCGCCGGATAGACCAGGTTCTGGAACATGTAGGAGTCGGGAATGAACCGCTGGCCCATCAGCCGCATGCCTTTGGTCTTGTCGAGCACTTCGTTGAGCGTATCGTCGGTGATCGGCTCGACCACCATGATGTTGCCCGTGCCGCCGAAGATTCGAGGCGACGGCAGCAGGGCCAGTTCCGCCTTCAATGCCAGATACGTCGCGTCATCGGTCAACTCGGACAGTCGCTGCATCCAGTCGGTCCCCACCACCGTCTCCAGCGCGCCCATGTAGTCGTAGGGCGTCAGGTCGTCGGCCAGGCCTACGTAGAACGCCGTGACGGTGTAGATGCGGTCCCACACCTCCAGCGCCGTCCGCGCGCCGACTTCGCTGTGCAGAGCCTGGACCAGCAGGACCGCCTGAAGCGTCTGAATCCGGGCGTCTTCCACGCTGATCAACGCCTCGCCCAGCGGGCCCCATGAATCCGAACCCTTCAGAAGAAAGCTCATGCGTCCGTACCACATCAGGGCCTTGAAGTAGCGTTCCAGAGCTTCGCTGCGCGTGTAATGGCCGCGCGGAACGTACTGCGAATAGTCCTCCTGGTAGATGAACAGGTCGCTCGGGGCGAAGCCCTCGTGCGCCTCGATTCTGGCCAGTTCCTTCTCGACCGTCCCGGAGACTACCTCCGAAACACCGGCGTCGGGCACAAGGAGCTTCCTGGCGACGGAGAGAAACGCGATGTTGCGGCGAGCCGCCTCCTGCAACTCGCCCCCAAGCTGGTCGTACAGGCTTTCCATCGTCGCCAGCATGGCCTCGGTCATGGTCTCAATGTCGCCAACGAACTCGCGCTCCTCCACGTCTTTCAGCGTCTCGTCGAACTGGATATGGTATAAGTGCAGGACGGTATCCGTCGTGACGAAGAGAGGGACGTTCCTGGAGGTAATGTGCCGGCAGGCGTCGACCATGTCGTCGTAGGACTCGCTCCACCAGGTCGTCGCCTCGGGCGGCGCGATGGCAAAGCCATTCTGCCGGATCAGGTCTGACAGCGCCGTCACATTGGCGACGCTGGACATATCGTCGAAGTTGAGAATCTGTTCGAGGTCCAGAGGCAGCGTGTAGCCCGGCGCGTTCGGCTCGACCTCAACCACATAGGGCTCATAGTACTGCCCGAAGCCCAGTTGGCCGGCTCCCGCGCGTGCACCGAGCAGGCACGCAATGAGGGCCATGCACCACAATACCCAGACCATGCTGTCCGCGCCCCGCCTCTGCCCCCCGGCACGTCCGCCTCCCCCCATTGCCGCGATTTCAAACCGTACCATGTCAGTTTCCTCCTACAGCAAATGATCGTAATGATAACGAGGCACACGATGTGCCTTGGAACACCGGTCGGGGAACCGCCTAACTCGGGCCCCTCAGCGCATAGCGAGGGCCGGTCGGACGATCAGGATGAAAGCGATACTGGCGGTCTCCTCATGCTCGAACCAAGTTGGCGTTCGAAGGCCGGGCCGCTATGAGATGAAGTACGAAAACTATGATGGCAGACAGATTATAAAAGCGTTCCCTGGCCCGCCTTTCTTACGGCCCCATTATAGCCGGTGCAACGTCTTCCTGCAATGCCTTTCCCGCTGGGAGTGAGGGAATTGCGCATCGTGGGCGGCCATCGGGACGTCGCGCGCGCTCGATGAACCACTGGCGTCGGGAGGCGTATCAGTTGGGTGCGAATGTAAGTGTATTCTGCCAAAGTGGTTGGGATAATGACTACGGACAAGGCCCATCGGACCGACGGGACGCCAATTTACGCAATGTGCACAGGAGATCGACCATGAATATGATCGACTTGACGGAACAGGAGACCACCACCCTCCGGGATGTGGTCGAGAATTACCTGTCGGACCTGCACACCGAGATCTCTCACACAGACGACCGGGACTTCCGAGGGGCGTTGCGAAGGAGGCAGGAGCTCCTCCAAGGCCTCCTGGAGAAGCTCGCCCCGCTGGCTGCGCAGCCGGGGTAGCGAATGCAAGGGCTGTGGCCACGCCGCGCTGGCCACAAAAGTGTAAGCAGAATTTTGCCGGCTCGTGGTGAAACGTCGGCCTTGCGGCCGCATTCTGCTGTTGGTACGAATGAAAGAGTCGTTCGACGGAGATTGACGACGCATTTGACGGAGCCGAGGCCGGTATGGACAAAACGTCTGTGACAACGCGACTGAGAATCGCCGGGTCAAGGTGGCTTGCCCCGCTGGTGGCAATGCTCTTCTGCGCCGCCGGCCAGGCGGCCGCCCCGCTGAGGCCATCCGCCCCGAGGCCAACACCCAGGCCGACGGCCAGCCCGGCAACACTGACGCGCGATACGGCGTTCGGCGAAGCGATCGACGTCCTGCGGAACGCAACCAGCCCTCCACTGAACATCATCGTGCTCTGGCGGCAAATTGGCGACAGCGCGGACATCGATCGCGAGACCCCGATCGGGTTCGACAGCATTCCCGGCCTGCGTCTGCGTCAGTACCTGGAGACCCTGCTGCTGTCAGTTTCCGCGGGCAGCGCCGCCCGGCTTGGATATACCGTAGACAGCGGTGTGATTATCATCGCGACGGTCGACGCCCTGCCCGTCCGCAAGAGCGTGCCGCGCGTCTACGACGTCACCGATCTTGTGGCCGAGCCGTCGTACGCGCCGAGCCCCGGAACGACGCGAATGATGATGGGCGGCGGAATGATGGGTAGCAGCTACGGCCAGGGCTATGGCAGTCCGATGGGAGGCTATGGCCAAAGCCTCGGCGCCGGGTATGGAGGCTACAATTCCGCGTCCGGACTGCCTGACGTTGTCGGCGCCGTGGGAGGCCGGCGTCGATAGATCCGAATCGGTGGTTCAGCCTTCGCGCCTTGCAGCGCGACGCCGGTCGGCTTCTTTGAGGAAGCGCTTGCGAATCCGAATCGATTTCGGGCAAACCTCTACCAGTTCATCCTGCTGGATGTACTCCAGGCTCACCTCGAGGCTCATCAGGCGGGCCGGCCGCACGCGGGCCGCATCGTCTTTCGATGACGTGCGCATGTTCGTCAGTTGCTTGGTCTTGGCCGGATTGACAGGAATGTCGTTGTCCTTGCAGTGCTCGCCGACGACCTGGCCCTCGTAGACCTCGTCGCCTGGTCGCACGAAGAACACGCCGCGATCGTACAGCGCATCGAGCGCGTACGCGGTAACCGTGCCGGTCTCGGTGGCGATCATCACCCCCGCCTGCCGCTGCGGGATCGAGCCGCGCATCGGCTCGTACCTCTCGAACGTGTGGTGCATCACCGCCCGGCCCTGCGTGGCGGTGAGGATGCGCGCATTGAGACCGAATAGCCCCCGCGATGGAATCATGAACTCCATGTGGACGTAATCGTTGACGCCGCTCTTGGAGTCCATCTTGATCATCTCGCTGCGCCGGTTCCCGATCAGACTCATGACGGCGCTCTGGCACTCGGCCGGGCATTCGATCACCAGCCGCTCGATCGGCTCCTGCCGGTACCCCTTGACCATCTTAATGATGACCTCCGGCTTGCCCACGCAGACCTCGTAGCCCTCGCGCCGCATGTTCTCCAGAAGAATTCCGAGGTGCATCAGGCCCCGACCGGAGACAACGTACGCATCGGCGCTCTCGCCCGGCTCAACCCGCAACGCCACGTTCGTCTGAAGCTCCTTGTACAAACGATCCCGCAGATGCAGCGAGGTGACGTACTTGCCCTCCCTTCCGGCGAAGGGACCGTTGTTGACATGAAAGGTCATGCTCATCGTCGGCTCGTCGATCGCCACAACCCGCAGTGCGCTCGGCTCATCCGGGCAGGCGATCGTATCGCCGATGTCAACCGGGTCCAGGCCCGCCACGGCGCAGATGTCGCCGGCCCGCACCTCCAGCGCCCGCTTCTTGCCCAAGCCCTCGAACTCGTACAACTGCACCACCTTCTGCTGGGTGTGGCGTCCCGCCTTGTCGATCACTGTCACCGACTGGGCCTGTCTCAGCCGCCCGGCGAAGACCTTGCCGATCGCCACTCGCCCGACGTAGTCGGAGTACTCCAGCGTGGTCACCAGCATCTGCAGAGGACGGTCGGGATCGACTCTCGGGGCCGGCACCGACCGGATGATGGCATCGTAGACCGGCTTGAGATTGTTGCTGGGCTTGGCCAGATCGGCAGTGGCCCAACCCTCTTTGGCCGAGGCGAACAGCACGGGAAAATCCAGCGCCTCGTCGTCCGCCTCGAGGTCGACGAACAGGTCGAAAACCTCGTTGACGACGTCGTCGGGCCGCGCGTCTGCCCGGTCTGCCTTGTTGACCACCAGGATGGGCTTGAGCCCATGCTGGAGAGCCTTGGTCAGCACGAACCGCGTCTGGGGCATAGGCCCCTCGAAGGCATCGACGATGAGCAGAACCCCATCGGTCATCTTGAGAACCCGCTCGACCTCGCCACCGAAATCGGCGTGCCCCGGCGTATCGACGATGTTGATCTTGTACTCGGTTCCGTCGGTGTCGAAGTACTGGATCGCGCAGTTCTTGCTCAGGATGGTGATCCCGCGCTCGCGCTCGATGGGGTTGGAGTCCATGATCAGGCCGTACTCGCCGCCAGCCAGCCTGTCCAATTCCTCGTTGCGAAACATGCCTGACTGATACAGAAGCTGGTCCACCAGCGTTGTCTTGCCATGGTCCACGTGGGCGATGATCGCCACGTTACGCACCATTTCAGCATACATACACCGCAATCCTCAGATACATAACCTGCCTGAACTCCGCTACTTGCCCCCGACTCACGACCGAGGCGGAGCCACCCCCATGAGGTAAGCCCAGTAGTGTATCAGGATTCTTGCCCGTATGCAAAAATATCTGCAAAAAAAACAAGCTCTGCCGAGAACGCACACGCCGCGAGGCGGTAACGAGCATGGAAGAGGCAGAAATCGATCGAATCGCGTGAAATGACGGCCAAGTCAATGAGCCTGGAGCCAAACTGGCTCAGGAGAGGTATCCGGCCGCGTCAGGACGACGGGACCAAGTGGCAGCGGCAAGCCGAGGCGGATGACGCCACCGGTCACCAGCCGGCTTTGCTACACCCTCAGGGTCAGGGCAAACAGGTCTGCCGGAGGGCAAGGCCGACAGCCCAGGCTGCCGTGCCGCCGTTCAGGTCGGACTTCGTATGCCTCCAGCAGTCCCCTGGCATCCGCCGCCGCATCCGACTCGAGTTCCGTGATGAACCCTTGGAGGCATTGGCACGACCAACAGGCCTCCCGCGTGGCAGCCCGTTCCAACTGGTCCAGAAGCGTGCGGATCTGCTCGGCCGTCAGTGATTTCCCTGCATGCGCGCTCATCTCGCACCCCCTGTAATGGACGCGTGTATTGGCGAATGAGCCACCTCAGACCGCGGTACGCAAATACAACAACACCACCGGCCCCTCGGAAGGTATATACGGCCAGGCTTGCAGCAAGGTTCACACCCATCCGGAGGTATCGAATCCGCCGTGCCCGCCACGAAGCTGTCTTTACATTCGGCCCTCTTCATGCGAAGCTCATGCACATGGAACCAAACTGGCTGAAATGGGCGAAGCAAGTGGCCGCGCTGGCGCAGAACGGCCTGACCTTCTCCGACAATCCGTACGACATCGAACGGTACGAGCAACTCCGGGAGATCGCGGCCGAAATGATGGCCGACGGGTTCGACCTCGACAAAGAAAGCGTCATCGATCTGCTCTCACGGGAAGAAGGCTATGCGACGCCCAAGGTGGACGTGCGCGGCGCCGCTTTTCGCGATGGGAAGATTCTGCTGGTCCGCGAGGCGCTCGACGGCGGCTGGACGCTTCCCGGCGGGTGGGCCGACCCCTGCCAGAGCCCGTCGGAGGCGGTCGTCCGCGAGATATTCGAGGAGTCGGGCTTCGAGGCCCGGGTCCACAAGCTGGCGGCGGTCTACGACCGCAGCAAGCATCCGCATCTGCCCCCCATCCCGTTCCATATCTACAAGCTGTTCTTCCTCTGCGAGATCACGGGAGGCCAGGCCACGGAAAGCCACGAAACGACGGGCGTCGGATTCTTCGCCGAGGACGCCATCCCGGCCCTCTCAATCAGCCGCACCCTGCCCTTCCAGATCGCCCGCATGTTCGACCACCTGCGCGATCCCTCCCTGCCCACCGATTTCGACTGACGGATGATCCAGGCCATCGTCACATCCATTCTGTTCGCCATGTCCGCCGTCAGCGCAGGGCGCACCACCCGCCTGCTCGGCGCCGGTACGGCCAACCTGAGCCGGCTGATGTTAGCCACGGTGTGTCTGGCCCTGTGGGCCCACACCTTTGGCGGCGGCCTGGACGGCGCCGGTCTGCCGTGGCTGTTCGCCAGCGGGGTGATCGGGTTCGGCGTGGGTGATCTGGCCCTCTACGGGGCCTACTACCGCATTGGGCCAAGACTGGCGGTGCTCCTGTGCCTGTGCCTGGCCGCTCCGATCGGAGCCGTCATGGAATGGCTCTGGCTGGGCACGCGGCTCAGCAGTCCGCAGATTCTCTGGAGTTCCGTGATCCTGGTCGGCGTGTTCGCGGCTTTGGCGCCCGACAGGCGGATGCCGGTTCCCGCCCGCACGTGGTACATCGGGATCGCGCTCGGTGTCGTCGCGGCCCTCGGACAGGGCGGCGGCGCAGTCCTCACGCGAAAGGGCTTCGATCTCGCCCGAAACGCAGGCCAGCAAGTCGACGGTGGCACGGCGGCCTACCAGCGAATTCTGGGCGGTCTGCTTCTGACGGCCATCGTTCTGCTGGTCAACCACTGCCGCAAGCCCCCGGCTGTGACAGAGGAGACTCTTGTCGTGGAACACCGCTGGCGGCGCGCCTGGCCCTGGGTCATCGCTAACGCCCTGTGCGGCCCGGCCATCGGCGTTGCCTGCTACCAGTGGGCCCTCGCGGTCGCCCCCACCGGCATCGTCCTGTCCATCGTAGCCACCACGCCGCTCGTCGTGATCCCCTTCACCATGCTCCTGGACAAGGAACACCCCACCATCCGCTCCGTCGCAGGCGGAGTTGCCGCCGTCCTCGGCGCCGCCGCCCTGGCGCATGCATAGCCCGCCTTCGGTCACAAGGGCCGGGTTGGCAGTCCACGGAGCGTGAACACTGACCGTGTGGTTCACGATTTTGTTCTCTCCGCCTTGGCGGCGATGATGCGACGTGTCCAGAAGTAGTACCAGACGGCACCGACGACGGAGCCGGATACCAGGACCAGGAACCAAGTCAGCTTGTGCGTGTGACTCTCGAAATCGCGCAGATCACGGATGAACAGATCGATCAGTTGGATCAGCCAGAACAGGGCTGCGATGAGTCCAAGCAGGTCGCAAGTCAGAGTGATGCAGCGAACACCTCACAGCGTCACTACGAACAAGCCCATGCGGATCTTACGTGTCAGGGTCGGGATCGGGATCGGGGCCGGGGACGAACTCGATCAACTCGCCGGGCGTGCATTGGAGTTCCCGGCAGAGCAATTCGAGCGTGGAGAAGCGGATCGCTTTGGCCTTGTTCGTCTTGAGGATGCTCAGGTTGTTCACGGCCAGCCCCGTCCGCTCGGCCAAATCCTTGAGCTTCATGTCACGGTCGAGCAGCAGATGGCCCAGTTTGATGCGAATCATAAGAGCGTCCCTATACGAGCGTCTTGGATTCCTGGATGATCGGCAGAATCTTCCGCAATGCAATGCCGATGCCGACAAGGATCAGAGGCTGTCCCACCGTGTCGATCACCGCAAACACCAGCGGGATGAGATGGGAGAAATCACTCCGCCACCCGCCCGGCATGGACCTTCCCGCCAGAGAGACAGACACGATAACGATGAGAACCGCGTAGACGAAGAGGACTTTGTCTGCGTGTCTGAGAATCCACTTTGGCTCACCTTCGCCTTCCATCAAGTACCGAATGAACTCGGCTAAGGCCAACGCCAGCAAACCACCCAGGATGAGCGTCAATAGCTGCGACAGGCCCGTGAACCAAAACGACGCTCTCGCCGCGGCCGGCACACCAATCCCCGATCCACCGCCGACGGCCAGGCCAACCGCCGCCATCCCCGCCACAAACAACAGCAGCAGGCCATAGAAACGCGCCGCACCCGCACAAAGCCTCAGAAATCCTCGATTCTCGGCAATGAAGCTGGTTTTCATGATCGACTCTCCCAAAACGATATGCCAGAAGTGTGACTCCATACAATCCTAAGCAATAATATATTTACGACTATCATGTATTTGTCAACCTTTTTTGGCATTTCTTTCTCGGATTTTTTCCGTTCTTTCACCATGCAGGGGCGGTTGTGTCGAGCGGGGAATCTGGTATGCTCCGGCGGTGTAAGAAAAGGCAGGCTTGGGCCGCTTTCCAGCTTGGTCGCGCCCAGCGTGCCCTACGGATCATTGACACAGGAGGCCTCAATGAACACGTCGCGAATCGCTATCGCAGCAGTCCTCACCCTGGTTCCTATCTCCAGCCTGTATGGGGCGACGACGGTGCAGGTCGTCTCGACACCGCCGACGGTGCGGACCAACGACTTCTACGTCAGCAACCGGCCACCTTTGACGCCGGAGCCGCTGATCAAGCTGCCGATCGGGGCGATCAAGCCGGAAGGCTGGGTCCGCGCACAGCTCGAACTCCAGGCCAACGGCTTCGTGGGCCATCTGGGGGAAATCAGCCAGTTCCTTCGCAAGGACGGCAACGCCTGGCTGTCGCCGACGAGTGAAGGTCACAGTCCTTGGGAAGAGCTGCCCTACTGGCTCAAGGGCTTCGGCGACATGGGCTACGTCTTGGGCGACCAGCGGATCATCGACGAAGCCAGGGTCTGGATCGAGGCGACCATCGCCAGCCGGCAGCCCGACGGCTGGTTCGGACCGCTCGCCAACAAGGCCAGCGGCCGCGACGAGAACAAGATGCCCGACCTGTGGCCCAATATGGTCATGCTCAACGCCCTCCAGAGCTACTACGAGTACACGCAGGACGCCCGTGTCATCGACCTGATGCGCGAGTACTTCAAGTGGGAACTGGCCGTCCCGGACGAGCAATTCCTGCCGCCCTTCTGGCAGGAGCAACGAGCCGGCGACAACCTCGCCAGCGTCCACTGGCTGTACAACCGAACGGGCGAGGCGTTTCTGCTGGAGCTGGGCGAGAAGATTCATCGCAACATGGCGCGCTGGGATGAGACGGTCGCCAGTTGGCACAACGTCAATATCGCCGAGTGCTTCCGCGCACCGGCCACGTTCTATCAGCAGTCCCACGACCGCCACCACCTCCTGGCGGCCGAACGGAACTACGAAATGGTCTGGGGCACCTACGGCGAGGTCCCGGGCGGCATGTTCGGAGGCGATGAAAACTGCCGCAAGGGCTACCACGGCCCCAGACAAGGCATCGAGACCTGCGCGTCGGTCGAATTCATGCTCTCCTGCGAGATGCTGCTGAAGATCACGGGCGACCTGAAGTGGGCGGATCGTTGCGAGGACGTCGCATTCAACACGTTCCCGCCCTCGATGACGGCCGACCTGAAGGGCCTGCACTATCTGACCAGCCCGAACGTCTGCCAGCTCGACCACACGAACAAGGCCCCCGGCATCCAGAATGGCGGTGAGATGCTCTCGTACAATCCGCACAGCTACCGCTGCTGCCAGCACAACGTCGCGCACGGCTGGCCCTACTACGCCGAACACCTGTGGATGGCGACGCCCGACAACGGCCTGGCGGCGGTGTTGTATGCTGCTTCGGAGGTCATCGCCAAGGTCGGCGACGGCAGCGAGGTGACACTGAAGGCCCAGACGCGCTATCCGTTCGAGGACACGATCCGACTGACCGTCGCTGCCGAAACGCCCGTTCAATTCCCGCTCTATCTGCGGGTCCCCGGCTGGTGCAAAGACGCGGCCGTGAAGATCAACGGCCAGCGGGCCGAGGTCCACGCCCGGCCGCAGGCGTACATCGCGCTTGACCGCCTCTGGAAGCAAGGGGACAAGATCGAACTGACGCTGCCCATGACGATCGGCCTGCGCTACTGGCCCCGAAATGGAGACTGCGTCTCGGTCGATCGCGGCCCGCTGACCTACTCGCTCAAGATCGGCGAGAAGTACGCTCGCTACGGCGGCACAGACAAGTGGCCCGCATTCGACGCCTTCCCGACGACCGCCTGGAATTATGGCCTCGTCATCGACCCGACCAGGCCGGTCGCAGCCCAGTTTC
Source organism: Phycisphaerae bacterium (assembly GCA_012744475.1). GTDB lineage: Bacteria > Planctomycetota > Phycisphaerae > Sedimentisphaerales > Anaerobacaceae > Anaerobaca. The sequence continues at coordinate 37,608 of JAAYBV010000029.1, read as the reverse complement.
AGGTGACGGAGCGAAGCTGGCCGGGCGACGACCAGCCTTTCGAGACCGGCGCTGCGCCGATTGAGATGACGGCCAGGGCTCGGAAGATCCCGAACTGGCAGGCCGATTCTCGCGGCCTGATCGACGAGGTTCAACAGAGCCCTGTTCGGTCGGACGAACCGACGGAGACGGTCACGCTGATCCCGATGGGCTGCGCGAGGCTGCGCATCAGCGCGTTCCCGTGGATCGGCGCAGGCGCGAACGCAACCGACTGGCAACTGCCCTCGGTTGAGGGTGTGGGCAAGATCCCGGCCAAGGCCTCGCACTGCCACGAAGGCGACACCGTCGCGGCCCTGAGCGACGAGGAACTGCCGGCCCATTCCAACGACCACGACATCCCCCGCTTCACGTGGTGGCCGCACAAGGGCACGACCGAATGGGTCCAGTATGATTTCAAGGAGCCGCGTGCGATTCGCCGGGTCCAGGTCTACTGGTTCGACGACGAAGCTGGCGGCGGTGGCTGCCGGGTGCCCCGGTCATGGACACTGCTGTACAAGAATGGAGACGAGTGGAGAAGGGTCACGAACGCGGCGGCGTACGGCGTGGAGAGGGACCGTTTCAACACCGTGACATTTGATGAGATCACGACGGCGGCCCTGCGCATCGAGGTGCAGCTCCGCGAGGGCTTCTCCGCCGGCATCCTCGAATGGCGCATCCCATAACACTACGCGACCCAGAGGAACCCGATCGCAGGGTGCGTTACTCCGACCGGTAGTTCGCGACCTCGTGACTCGGGGGCGCAAGCCGTCGCACTTCTTCCCGTACGGCGTCGAGGTTCAGCCCGAGGTTCGCCAGGATCCGGGCGGACGTGGCTTCGCTGTCACGCATCAGGCCCAGCAGCAGGTGCTCGGTGCCGATGTGGTTATGACGAAGGGACCGCGCCTCTTCGACGGCATAGCGAATGACGTTCTTGGTGTGCTCGGTCTGGGCGAGTTTCTCGGTCACCTCGACGTGGGGGTGGCCTGCCAGAAGTATTTCGACCGCTTTGCGAAGGGGCTTGAGGTCGACGTTGAAGTGCTGGAGCACAGCCGCAGCCACACCGTGGACCTCCTTGGCCAGGCCCCCGAGAAGGTGTTCGGTCCCGACGAACTCGTGCCCGAACTGCTGGGCCTCCTGATTGGCCAATAGCATGACCGCCCTGGCGTGCTCCGTAAAACGTTCGAACATGAAGATCCTTTCAACCTGCCCCGGTACTCCCTCGGCGCCGGCCCACGCGACACTCGTGCGCATTCTACCGCATTTTCAGGTTCTCCGCTCGCCGATTCTCGAGAGGCGATGAACAAAGCACCAGCAAAGGTCAGATGCCGGCATCGTCGTAGCCGGGTGAGCCGCCCACCGCAGCGCTGGGGCGCCATGTCGCCTTGTCGCCCCAGGCTTGAGGATCGGTGTTGGCGAGGTCCGCCACCGTCAGTGAGAAGCCGTTGCCGTCGGTTGCGCCGTACCAGTCATCCTCGAAGGCAAAGCTTTGGATGATCTGTCCAGCGGCGTCCCGAAGCTCGACGGTCTCGCCGGCGTTGTTGAGGCTGCCGGTGTACTCACCTGCAATAGGCAGGCCTGGACCGTATCGCGTTTCGAAGGCGTCGATATCCTTGACCACCAGCACGCGGTCGCCCGGTGCCAGCACAACCGAGCCGAAGGTGAAATCCACACCATCGGTGAACCTGACGAGATTCAGGTCGATTGACTCGGCATCGATGTTGACCAGCTCGATGTATTCGAGGTTGGGATCGTCGGGACTTCCGGTCTCGGGCGGATGGTACATGATCTCGCTGATTCGCAAGCTCTCGGCCACCGGCCCGACCGCAAACGTCGCTTCATTCAGGGCGCTCCATTTGCTGCCGACCTGAGCCCTGGCCTTGACCTGCGTGCTTCCGTTCAGCGTGATCGGCCCGGCGTATCGCTCGACCGTCGAGACCTGCTCCGACTGCTCGACGGTGGTCGCCACCAGCTCCACGGAGATCAGAAGATCGGAACTCGTCGACGAGACGTTCATGCCGTGAATAGCCAGGACATCGCCGACCCGGCGCAACAGAGGCTCGAAGCCGGAAATTTCGATCTCCTCAAAATCCATCGCATTCAGGTCCGGATTCTGATCGGCGGCGTTCGCGTTCCAGGCCGGCGTCCCCATGACGTTGCGTCGGGCGATCTCGGTCCCGTTGAGGTAGGCGACGAAACCATCGTCGTATCGAATCCGCAGTGTCATCGTGTCGAACGGATCGGCCTTTTCCGTGAAGTTGAACGGAATGCGAATGCAGCAACTGCTCTGCCGGCCGTACATCGAGGCTCCGACGTCGAGAGAAATGAAGTCCTCATAACCGACGCTCCTCTCGAAGCCGACCCCGCCGGGGCTTCCGGTCACCGGCGTCCACGCCGAATCATCGAACGTCGCGCCACCCCACCAGGCGTCATCCACGGGCCCCGTCGGCACAAGCACGCGCTTGGGCGCATTCTCCGGGATCAGCACGGTCCGTTGCACGGCGCCGGAAGAGTTGAGCGATCGCGGGTCCGACCCGTCCATTGTATAGTAGATGGTCCCGGACGACGCCATCTCCAGAACGAATCCGCTATCGACGTGGCCGCCGTGCTGGTTGAACGCCGGCGGCGCCGACGCAAACTCACTGGCGATCTGCCCATCCAGCCAGGCGAGCCTTGCTTCCAGCCAGCCCTTCATCCATTCGATCTCCTGGCGATAGGTGTTTCCCACGAATCCGTTCGGCCAAACGTACTGGCCCAGGATGCGCCAGCGTGCGAAGTTCCTCGCCTGAGGCTCCTGCAATAGGGCCGCGTAGTCGTCGATCATGCCGAGCAGCCGCTCGGTGGCAAACAGACCTCGACGCAGCTCGAACCAGCGGTCGGCGTACTGCAACTGGAACTGCGGGTCCTCGAACAGACGACGCCACCACGGATACTCGCCATCGCCAAGCAGACGGTTGTACCAGCCGCTCGGAATCCAGCCGTTGAGATAGTCGGCGTTGCCCAGCGACAGGTTGTAGTCCCAGACCGGGCCCATGTGGAGCTTGCCGTTGCGGTCTTTGAACATGTACGTGCTCAGACGGAAGCCGTCGATGTTCTTGGCCGTCTCCACCAGAATGTGATGGTCGATGAACGCGCCAATGTCGATGAACGCAGCGTATCCGTCGATCGGGTCTTTGAAGTGCCCGCCGTACAGGGTCGCTTCGAAGGCGTTGAGGAAACCCCGCATCCAGCCCCTCTGCGCCTCTGTCAGATCGGTCCCGATCGGATCGTCGTAGATCAGTTCCTGGCCTCGGCTGGTGCGGAACGTCACGTCGCCACCGTCGAGCTTGTCCTTCTTGACGATGTACCCGCCCGTGATCTCGGGCTCGGCGTTATCGTCCGAATCGAGAACTGCGATATCCACGCGATCGGGAGCGATCTTGATCTTCTCCATGAAGACGTAGACGCCGACGTAATCGTTCATCGACAGCTCGCTGTTGTCGGTCTTGAGGAACAGCTCAATGAACCGCGTGTGCGGCGCATAGCGGCCCATCTCGTTGCTCCAGCGATAGACCAGGACATTGCGCATCAGCGTCTTGTCCGAATAGGGTCCCTGGAGCACCCAGTCCGCGTCGGCGGGCAGCCCCAGGATCGAGGCGGCCCGGTCGCGATCGTCGTCGTCCCAGACCTCGAAGTGGTATTGCTGCTTGGGGAAACCCTCAGAGCTCTTGCCCCGCACGTTCAGACCCGCCCGGCCGGCAAAATCGGTCTGGCCCGTCACGGCGGCTGTACCCCGTTCGTCCGCATCGATAACGTAAGCGTAGACCGAGGTCTGCGTACCGCTGACGGCTTTGCCCATCGTATCGACAACCATCAGAGGCAGCGGCGAACGGAAATCCCGCAGACTGACGCCGATGAATGAGAACCGCTCGCTGCTCACGTCGCTCTGCCGCCAACCCGGCAGCCACGCGATGGCCCGGATCGTCATCGTCCTGGAGACTTGAATCGGCCCGGTGTAGACACTGCCGCCGGGCCTCTGCCGGGGCACGCTGAAAGGATCGGTTCCGTCGGTCGTGTAGTAGATCGTCGCGCCGGGCGTATCGGTCGTCAGGGCAACCGTCAGAGGCTCGCCGAAAAGGCAACCCCGGCGGCTGAATTGCGGCGTCTCGGCAATGCCTTCATAGACGAGAACGTTGGCGGCGCCCGGCGTCGGGACCGCCATGAACCGCAGATCGGGGCCGCCGTCCGGATAGCGACCATAAGAGACGTCGGCCCGCTGCTGATCGAACGGGAGGCTGTCGATCACGGTGGTCCCATCACTGGCCACAAGGACGACTTCCTCACCGGCCGCCTCCAGCCTGAAGCTCGCATGGAGGCCCGTGGAGGCAGTATCGCCGTCCGCCCAGATCAGCAGGTAACCGTGCGGGGCAATCGTCGTTGAAGGAGAGCCGGTCGGAAACTGCCACTTCGTGGGCGTCGAGGAGTCGTCGGTCAGGTACATCCCGGCCACGTCCGCGCTGACATTCGTGGGGTTGTACAGCTCGATCCAGTCATCGTACTGCCGCTGGGGGTCGCGGTTGGTGCTGCGATTGGATGCGAGGATCTCGTTGATCACGATGCGCGTCTCGGCGCCGGGGCGCCCGGACTGTGCGTCCGTCGTGGCGACCCACATGCCCAGAACAGCAAACAGCAGCGCGAGCCACACCTTTGGCCGAGCTATATCCATGCCATCCTCTCCAGAAGGAGGTTTCGCCTTTCCACGACGGGACCGGTGGCTCTTGGGCCAAATCCGAGCGCCGCTTCACTATTTTAACACATCCGGCTCGAATTCACCAGACGATTCGCCCCCCTCGTACCGCACGCACCGACAGCCCTGCATGTTCGGACTGCACCCGAATGAGCGTCACGCAGGAGGCTATTCTCGGACGTTAAGTGACGCCGGGAACTGGCCGATCAATGGGCCAGAGTGATGGATCGAGCGGCACTGGGAGGACGACCGGATCGGGACTGGAGGTGCGCCGGGGCAAACGCCCGACCGCGTGAGGAGGTATCGGATGAACACCGGTTCCATCAAGAGACGACTACGCGTCTGCCAAGGATGCGCCTACCTCTGCAAGGGCTGCCCACACGCCCTGCCCTGCGTCCGGCAGGGCCAGAAGGTCAGGCCGACCGAATGCTACGTCTGCTGGCACAACCAGGGAACAGTCCTGCCCAGAGATTGCCGGCTGCGACGCACTCCCATCCGGACGAAGGTCCACGTTTGACCACAAGCGGATCATTCCGCGATTCGCCGACGCACGGTGCGGAACCTCCGCCCCGCCTATCCGGGCCCGTTCCAGCCGGGCCGCAGTCGATCCTGCACCTCCCAGGCGTCGAGCAACGCCAGCGCCGCCATGGACTCGACGACGGGAATCACGCGAGGCACGATACAGGGATCATGCCGGCCGTGAGTCTCGATGGGCCGGTCCTCCATCTGCTCGTTCAGAGTCCGCTGCGGTTTGGCGATCGATGAGGTCGGTTTGACCGCCAGGCGCAGCGTTATGGTCTGCCCCGTGGAGATGCCGCCGGTGATGCCGCCGGCGTGGTTGGTCACGAATCCGCCGTCGGCCATGTTGTCGTTAGACTCGCTGCCGCGCATCCGCGTCAGCGCAAAGCCCAGGCCGACCTCGATCCCCTTGATCGCGCCGATTGTCATGATCGCCGTCGTCAGTCTGGCGTCAAGCTTCTGGAACACCGGATCACCCAGTCCGGCGGGCAGCCCGTGAATGTCGAGTTGAATGACGCCGCCGACCGAATCGTTGTCGTCCTTGGCCGCGAGGATCGCCTGGACCATGCGCTGTGCCGCATCAGGATCGGCGCAACGGACCGGATTGGTTTCGATGGCGTCATAATCGCACGTCTCGGCGGCGATGCCTGCGATCTCGACCGCGTGGGCCACGATCTTCACGCCGCGGTTGGCCAGCTCCCGCAACGCGAACGCGCCGCCCATGACACGGCCGGCGGTCTCGCGGCCGGACGAGCGGCCGCCGCCGCGGTAGTCGCGGATGCCGTACTTGCGATAATACGTGAAGTCGGCGTGGCCAGGGCGGAACAGGTCCTTGATCCCCTCATACCTGGACGAATCGTGGTCGCGGTTGATGATTGCCATCGCAATGGGCGCACCGGTCGTTTTGCCGCCAAACACGCCGGAGAGCACCTCGACCTGGTCCTTCTCGTCGCGCGGCGTGGTGACTTCGCTCTGGCCGGGCCGGCGGCGGGTGAGCTGCTTTTGGATTTCGTCGGCCGAGAATTCGACGCCCGGACGCACACCGTCCAGCACGGCGCCGATGGCCGGACCGTGGCTCTCGCCGAAGGTGGTGACGCGAATGACGTCACCGTAGGTATTGGCCGCCCGACAGCGGACCGTCAGTTCCTCGACGATGTGCTGCATCGCAATCTGGGCGATTTCCTCGGGCGTTCTGCCCGTTGTGTCGATCACCGCATCGGCAAATGGGCTGAGCAATTCCTCGCGGTAGGCGACGTTCTCGTCGAGCTGGGCTCGCGCATCGGGTCCGCGCAACCAGGGCGGCAGCCCTTTTTCAGCGATGCGGCTCCACAGCGTGGCGGGGTCGGCGGTCAGATAGATCAGAATCGCGTTACGGCGCAGCGCCCGGCGGCTGACGGGGTCCAGCAGGCTCGAACCGCCGCAAACAATCAGTTTCCAATCCGCCTCCCCAAGCTCGACCGCTACCTTCTTCTCCACCGCGCGGAACGCCGGCTCGCCGTGCTCGATGAAGATCTCGCGGCACGTGTGCCTCTCGCCCGTGTCCCTCTCGAAACACTCCTCAATCAGGCGGTCCGTTTCGATCGCTTCGAGGCCGGTCAGCTTCGCCAGCTCGGCCGCTACCGAACTCTTGCCTGCCCCTTTCGGTCCTGCCAATACGATCTTCACAATGATATCCTCACTGCTGTCTTGCCTCCGGGCCCAACCATGCCGCCTGGATGAGTTGTACAGCCCCGGCCGCATCCGGCTCGTCCATTCCTCGCCCGATCCTATCCGAAAACACTCTCGGGTTTCAATGCCCGTTCCCGTTTCGTCGAGAACATCGCAAGCGTCCCGGGGTATCGGATGGATGTGGGATTCAGTAGAATGGGCGTGTTCGCCTGGTGGCCCGGAGAACCTTATCGAGGAGAAGAACATGATGCCAGACCTGGAGATTGCTCGGTTCGAGTCATGGAAACGATCCGTCGTGGCCGCGTTGCTGTGTGTTTCTGTCGCCGTGGCAATGGCGCCCGGAGCATCGGAGCAGTCCGTTCCCGAGCCTTTCCACTGGCCCGCCGGACAGCGCGGAGCCGTGACGCTCTCATACGACGACGCCATCGTCGCGCATTTCGAGTCGGTCGCACTACAACTTGAGAGAGCGGGATTGCGAGCAACCTTCTACATCCAGATCGACAACCCCGGATTCCGGCTGCACACCGACGTATGGCGCAAGGTCGCTCGTGCCGGGCATGAACTGGGCAACCACTCGCTGTTCCACCCCTGCCGCAAGGATCGGCCCGGCGAGCACACCTGGCTCTCCGACGACTACAACCTGTCACACTACACGCCCGACCGATGGCTCGGAGAGATGCGGATCGCCAACCTCGTGCTCCAGCTCATCGACGGCCAGACCGAACGCACGTTCGGAAACACCTGCTGCAACAACCACGTCGGCCCGATCGACCGCCGGACGAGTCTTGAAGAGCTGGTCCCGAAGTTGTTCGTTGGCGCCCGGGGCGAATACGTCAGCCGGCCGATCGATCCGACGAAGGCGAACTTCGCAGCCCTGGGCCACTACAGCGGAGACAGCAAGTCGTTCGAGCAGCTTCGCGGGGAGATCGAGGCGGCCGTCCGTGAAGGCAAGTGGGCCTTCTACATGTTCCACGGTGTGGGCGAGGGCACGCACAGTCTCTATATCGACGCCGAGGAGCACCGCAGACTCGTCGAGTACCTCTCGGCCAACAAAGACCGCATCTGGACCGCCCCAGCCGTCGAGGTCCTCCGCCACCTCAAGACATCCGCAGGACAGCCCCGCTAAGCGCGGCGTGCTTGAGCATCCAGCGGCCCAAAAACGAAATGCGCGGGCAGCCTGGACCCTCGGCCCGCGCATTTCGTCACACGCAACACACACAATGCAACTCGACGCTGCTATTGCACCTTTCCGGTGGCGGCCCATTCGACGCCGCGTCGGATGAGCTGCTGCATGCTCGGGTTGAGGATCGCCTTGAAGTCGTGGCCGAACGCATTTTGCACGCAGCGGCCTTTGCCGTACGGCGTGGTGAAGACCAGCGGCTCTTCCTTCTCGCTCCAGTCGGAATAGGCCGAAACCAGGACCTCGATCGGACCGTCGCCCTGCAACTTCGAATACAGCTCATCGAAGATCCGGAAATCCTTCAATCCCTGCGTGATCGGGTGGTCCTTCTTGACGATCTTCGCGTCGAAGACGCTTCGCGGACCATGGCCGCTCGTACCCATCACCCACACGCGACCGCACAGCTTGCGGAACTCCGCCCAGTCAGGGAATGAGGCGCTGGCCATATACTGCGTACAGAAGCCCTTGCCCCCTTTGACGAAATTCAGAAGGTTCTCCTTCGCCTGGTCAGTCATCTTGGGCGTTCCGCGATGGAACATCGTCATGACAATCACATCGTAGTTCGCCAGCGCCGCATCCGCTTCAAGAATCAACGGATCTTCACAAACTCTGACGTCGAACCGGTCCGAGCCGGCCAGCACTTCGCGCGTCTTCTCGGAGATCTCGCGCCAGTCGTGGTACGGCGCCACGTCGTCGCCGGCAATCAACAAGACCTTGATCTGTGCGGGCTTCTCGGCTGCCACCGCTGCCAAGGACACACTCAACACCACCACACCCATCAGAAGCATACTCAACCAGACTCGTCGCATTCGATCTCTCCTTGCTGTTGAAGCCATCAAGTTGCGTCCGCCGCACAGCGTCCTGGCGGTCGAAGGTGATTCTAACGCAAGGGGTGTGCTGAGAAAACTGAAAACGGCAGAAGAGACGGCGTGATGTGAGTGCCGAAGTCACGCGGGGGCCGTGATAGATGGGCCAGGGAGGATACGCTACCGTTCGAAGGCGTCGCCATCGCGCACCTGGCATCGCGATGGCATGCACGTCGGCGCGATCAGGCCTTTCGGGTCTCGGCGGTGGAGGCCACCAGCAGGGAGAGCATCGTGGCGCCAACCACGGCCGGGCCTATGTCATGCAAATCGAAGGCCCGGACCGTTGCCAGGGAAATGATCAGACAGGCAAACCCCATGCCCACATATCGGAGCGTGGCTGCATTCGATTTCTTCATCGCAAAATCCCCCCTTCCGGTTCAGTTCCTGGTCAGGAGCGGCCTTGCGACGGAGAAAGCCGCCCCTTAAAGCATAGGCAACAGACCGGCAGAGGCCAAAAATCTTCCTGCCTCCCGACGGAGAAGAACAGCCGGACAGCTACCTGGCGTGGGATATCCCATGTCAGAACTGAGGAATCTTCAACTTGATCGAGGAGAGGATTTCGAGTATGATTGCAGGGATTATAGGAGGTAGCGACGTGAGGGTGACGAAGGAAATCCCAGAGAATTCGCCGGATATCGACAAATGGATCAAACTGATCCGTGCCGATGGTGTCGGTCCGGTCTCGTTCGGTCGGCTCCTGAAGTTCTATGGCTCGGTTGATGCGGTCCTCGGCGCTTCGGCAAGCGGCTTGGCCCGCGTCGAGGGGATCGGCCCCAAGACCGCTGAGCGAATCGTCTCAACCCGCGACAAATTCGACACTTGCGCGGAATTGGAGCGGACCAGGAAGCTCGGGGTCTGGCTCATCCACATGGAGGATTCGCGCTATCCGCCCCTGCTCAAACAAATCTACGATCCACCTCCCGTTCTGTACGTCAAGGGAACGCTCGGGCGCGAGGACAATCTGGGCATCGCCATCGTAGGCTCGCGGCGCTGCAGCATCTACGGGACCGAGCAGGCATCTCGTTTTGCGCATCTTCTTGCTGCATCTGGGTTTACCATCGTCTCCGGCCTGGCTCGGGGGATCGACACCGCGGCCCATCATGGCGCGCTGGCGGCAGAGGGCCGCACGATCGCCGTGCAGGGTTGCGGCCTGGCCAACGTCTTTCCACCCGAAAACGCCAGGCTGTTCGAACTCATAAGTCAAAGCGGCGCCTGCATTTCCGAGCTTCCGCTCCAGTATGAACCGTTGAGCGAGAACTTCCCGCCGCGTAACCGAATCATTGCGGGGCTGTCTCTCGGGACTATCGTCATCGAGGCGGGCCTGCGCAGCGGAGCCCTGATCACCGCGAAGACCGCCCTGGAGAGCAACCGCGAGGTCATGGCTGTGCCTGGCAAGGTCGATTCGCCCTTGGGCAAAGGTCCAAACCAGCTCATCAAGCAGGGCGCAAAGCTCGTCGAATCGGTCGAGGACGTGATGGAGGCCCTGGGCTACGTGGGCGAGCAACTCAGGGAGCACACGGCCCAGGCGGCCGGCGACGCGGCAGCCAAAGCCGAGATGCCGCTGTTCGAGACCCACCAGTTCAATCTCAAAGGTCACGAAAAGCAAATCTACGATTCACTTGGTTCCGAGCCCCTCCATACCGATCAGGTGATCGACCGGACCGATCTGGCCCCCGGGACGGTCAACGCGACTTTGATGTCGCTTCGCCTCAAAGGGCTCATCAGGCAGCTTCCCGGCAACCTGTTCAAGCGTCGATAGGTTGTCCATCCCCAAGGCCTTTTCTCATTTGGCTTTGAGGCAGCTTTCCACCGCCGAGGTCCACAATCTGATTGATAGCACCGAGGCGAGGAGGTAGAATCAGAATATCTCGTGCGGTTGCCTTCGTCGGAACTTCCGGCGGCGGTGTGCATCGCGATCGGTACGGTGGTGAAGGGCAATCTGGAATCGGAGGTTCTGTTGCAGCATCTGCCGCTGACCCCACAGACGCGTCGTGGCACGTCACCGAGGCAGGCACTCATTCATTTCTGAAGGAGGATCACCATGTCCAGGCATCTCATTCTCGCGTGCGCAACGATGGCGATTGCTCTGGCCAGCGCCGCGCAGGGGGCCGATCCCAGCCTCATCGGCTGGTGGAAACTCGACGAGGGCTCAGGGATGACGGCCTTCGACTCATCAGGCAACGGAAACCACGGCGCTCTTCAAGGCAGCGCGACGCTGGGCGCCGAAGGGATCCTGCGAGGCGCCGTGCTTCTCGACGGCGACGGGGACTACATCGACTGCGGCAGCAGCGACGTCTTCAACATCCGCAACGCCGTGACGCTGGCCGCCTGGGTGTGGGCGGACCCCGACTTCGGTTACCCTGACTGGTCGGGCATCATCATGCGGGGCGGCCCCAACATCGACACGTTCGCCCTTTACTACTACGGGCCCAACAAACAGCTCGGTTTCAAGACGACCGGCGCCCCGACGGAATGGACCGCCAGCGCCACCAACGGCGCGGCCGCGCTCTTCGATCGAGAGTGGCATCACGTCGCGGCCACCTACGACGGCCAGACAAAGACCATCTACCTGGACACCGCTGTAGTGACCACCGCCGGCGCTTCGGGCCAGATCGAGACCAGCAGCACCGGCCGGCTTCTCCTGGGCGCTGGACGCGATTTGGCCGTGCCGACCCACCTCCTGGTTGGTCGTCTTGATGATGCGCGGATCTACAGCCGGGCGCTGTCTGTAGCGGAACTGGCAGTCGTTATGGAGGGTACGTACGAACCCATCGCTGAGAACCCCTCCCCCAAAGACGGGGCCACAGACATCGTCTGCGACACTCTGCTGAGCTGGACACCCGGCGAATTCGCCAGGACACACGATGTCTACCTCGGGACCGCGTTCGACGACGTCAACGAGGCCAGCCGCGCCAATCCGATGGGCGTGCTCGCCAGCCAGGGCCAGGAACCGAACACCTACGACCCGCCTGGCCTGCTCGATATCGGCCGGACGTACTATTGGCGTGTCGATGAGGTCAACGGCGCGCCGGACTTCGCCATCTACAAGGGCGACACCTGGACGTTCACGACCGAGCCTCTTGGCTACCCAATCCAGGGGGTCATCGCCACAACCAATGCCCCCTTCACCGAAGGGTCAGAGCCGGAGAACACGGTCAACGGCTCCGGACTCGATGAGAACGATTTGCATTCCGTAGCCGCCGGCGACATGTGGCTCGGAACCCCTGTGCCGGGCGAGACCGTCTGGATCCAGTACGAATTCGACCGCGTCTACAAGCTCCACGAGCTGTGGGTGTGGAACTACAACATCCAGTTCGAGCCGGTGCTGGGGTTCGGGTTCAAGCAGGTGCTGGTGGAGTACTCTGCGGATGGGACCGATTGGACCAGCTTGGGCGAGGTTGAATTCGCCAGGGCCCCGGCAACCGCCGGGTACGCCCACAACACAGCCGTTGACCTCGCAGGCATAGCCGCCAGATTCGTCAGGCTCACACCCATGAGCGGTTGGGGCATGATGGGCCAGTACGGCCTTAGCGAAGTCCGGTTCTTCTACATCCCCGTCCAGGCACGGCAGCCGCAGCCGGCCGACGGGGCAACGGATGTCAATCCGAACATCGCTCTGAGCTGGCGGGCCGGTCGCGAAGCAGTCTCGCATGATCTGTACTTCGGTAGCGACGGAGCGGCCGTAGCCGATGGAACGGCGCTGATCGACGCGGTTGGCCAACCCACCTATGACCCCGGCGCCCTGAGCTTTGGGACTACGTACTATTGGAGGGTCGACGAGGTCAACGAAGCGGCGACGCCGGCCGTGTGGGCCGGACCGATGTGGAGCTTCTCCACACAGGAGTACGTCGTCATCGATGATTTCGAAAACTACACCGACGACCTCGACGCCGGAGAGGGGGTCTTCCAGACGTGGATTGACGGATGGGAGAACGGCACCGGCTCGGTTGTCGGCCATCTCGAAGCCCCCTTTGCCGAGAGGACGGTTGTCCACGGGGGCAAGCAGTCGATGCCTTTGGCGTACAACAACCAGGCGTCGCCCTGGTACTCCGAGACCAGCCGCACCTTCGACACCGCTCAGGACTGGACCGCCAACGGCGCCGATACCCTCGTGCTGCACGTGCGAGGCAGCGCACCGGCCTTCTTCGAGGGCCCGGCCGGCGAGATCATCATGAGCGCCATCGGAACGGACATCTGGAACAACGGCGATCAGTTCCGCTACGCATACAAGAGCCTCAGCGGCAACGGCTCCGTCACGGTGCGCGTCGACAGCCTGGTCCGCAGCAACGAATGGGCGAAGGCCGGCGTGATGATCCGCGAAACGCTGGAGCCCGGTTCCCAGCACGCGTTCGTAGCTATCACGCCGGACCACGGCGTCTCGTTTCAGCGTCGTCCGGTGGCCGGACAAGCAAGCGCCAATACGGACGCAAGCGGCATCGTCACCCCGTATTGGCTCAGGCTGACCCGGACAGGCAACGTCTTTGCCGCCCAGACATCGGCGGATGGCACCGCCTGGGCCGACATCGTGGTGAGCCCGGCCCTGGAGATTACGATGGCCAGCAACGTCTACATCGGCTTGGCGGTAACGAGCCACGACGCGGCGATTTCGACCGTGGCGCAGTTCTCGAACATCTCCACAACGGGCACTGTCTCCGGCCAGTGGCAAACCGCAGGCATCGGGGCGACGCAGCCGGAAGGAAACACGCCTGAGCCGCTCTACGTGGCCGTTGAGGACGCCAACGGAAATGTGGCAGTGGCAGCCAATCCGGATGCAGGGGCGACCGCCCAACCCGATTGGCAGCAATGGCGAATCCCCTTCAGCGCCTTTGGCGGCGTGAATCTGAGCAGGGTCGAAACGATGATGATCGGCGTCGGAGACCGCAACAGCTCTGCTGCCGGCGGGACGGGCCTGATCTACGTCGATGACATCCAGTACGGGCACCCCTTCGACGCTCAATAAGGCCGCTGAGGGCACAGACGCCCCCAGCGTCGGGTGTTCGCTCGCGAGCGATGCAGCTCTTCGGGGCCTGGATCGAGCCGATCCAGGCCCTTTCTCTGCTCCTCCGTTCGGCAGTCTGCTCCGGAGCCTGAGACGTCTGATTGGGCCAAATCATAAGAATACACGTGAATAAATGAATGAATACTTATGATAGACAATTCCAGGCATGACGGCACTACCAGAGTGACATTTCTTTAAACACCCTTTTGACAAGAGTTTACAGGATCATCCACCCGCCATTTTGGCCCGAATTCGCCGGGCAATCGCCCCATAATGGTTGACGACGCCTTAGCGATTTGATAGCATCAGTCGTCCATGACAAGAACGACAAAGAAAACCGGAAAGAAACCAGAAGCACGAAGCTCTTCAAAAGTCGTCTCGGTAAAAGCCAAGAAGCCCTTCACCAACTACAGGCAAGCCATCGCCTACCTGTTCGAGAAGACCGACTACGAAAAAGAAGAGCACGTGCGCTATAACGTGACGACCTTCAGCCTCGACCGGATGCGGAATCTGTTGTCTCTGCTGGGCGATCCCCATGCGAAGATCAGCACGGTCCACATCGCCGGCACGAAGGGCAAGGGTTCCACGGCCACCATGCTCGCCAAGATGCTCGAGTCCAACGGCTACACGGTCGGGCTGTATACGTCCCCGCACCTGGTACACCTGCACGAACGCATTGTGGTGAATTCGGAGATGATAAGCGAAGCGGAGATGCTGGGGCTGATGAACCGCATCTACGCCCCGGTGGAGAAGCTGTCCGACGACCCACCCACGTTCTTCGAGATCTTCACGGCGCTGGCGTTCATGTACTTTGCGGACCGAAAGGTCGATATCGCCGTAATCGAGACGGGTCTGGGGGGCCGGCTGGATAGCACCAACGTCATCACCCCCAAGGTGGTTGGCATCACCAGCCTGAGCATTGACCACAAGCTCCAGCTCGGCGACACGCTCGACCGGATCGCGATGGAGAAGGCTGGCGTCTTCAAGAAAGGCGTGCCGACGATCACCGTGCAGCAGGAGCCGATAGCCATGAGCGTGCTGAAGGAGCAGGCCATCGCGGTCAAGGCGCCACTGAGCGTGACGGGCAGCAGCGACATCGACTTCTCGTATCGGTTCGAGACGTCTCGCGAGCACGGGCCACACACGCGAATCTGCCTGACGACGGCCACCAGCAAGTTCGAGCACATCCGCGTTCCGTTGCACGGCAAACACCAGGCGATCAACTGCGGCCTGGCGCTGGCCCTGCTCGACCGGCTCAAGTCTTCCGGGTACAACATCGACATCGACAAGGCGGCCGACGGGCTCCATGGAGTCACGCTGGCCGGGCGGATGGAGATGATCTGCGAGGACCCCCGCATCATGATCGATGGGGCCCACAACGCCGCCAGCGTTCGGGCGCTGATTCACGCCATCGGCCAGAACATTCCCTACGACTCGATGGTCGTGATCTTCGGCTGCAACGCGGACAAAGACATTCCCGGCATGCTCACCGAGCTTCAGTATGGGGCCGACAAGGTCATCTTCACGCGGAGCAGCTCGATGAAGGCGGTCTCTCCGCAGGACCTGGCGGACATGTACACCGACATCTGCGGCAAGATGTGCCAGACGGCCAGCAGCCTCGGCGAAGCGCTCCAACTGGCGCGCAGCGCCGTCGGGCGCGAGGACCTGATCCTGATCACAGGGAGCTTCTACCTCATCGGACAAGCCAAGATCCGCTTCCAGCCAAGTGTCACTCTGGCGGCCTCCTGAAGAGGGTCGGGCCGCCGAGTTTAGGGTTGACGGTCCTTCTGCCTGCCTTTCTAATCTCTATCTTGAATCATCGCCGATGGTGTTGGGTCCGAGAAGGAACCACATAGCAGGACCATCCGCACTGCGTGTCTGTGTCTGGTTCTGCCATCGGCCGTTCGATGGAGCATGAGATCAGGAGTCGGAGATGTCGGAGACAGCGAGCTATATCGCCGTGGACCTCGGCGCCGAAAGCGGGCGCGTCATGCTCGGGACGATGGCCGCCGGGAAGTTGCACCTCGAAGAGCTGCACCGCTTCAGCAACGGGCCTGTGGAGGTGAATGGCTCGCTGCGATGGGATTTCGATCGCCTGCTGAGCGAGGTCAGGACGGGCATCGGTCTGGCCGCGAAGAAGGCGAAAAGCAAGCCTCTCGGCATCGGCGTCGACACCTGGGGCGTGGACTTCGGCCTGATCGGCGACGATGGAAACCTGATTGAAGCCCCCTATCACTACCGCGACAGCCGGACCAACGGCATGATGGACAAGGCCTTTGAGCTGATGCCCAAGCGGGACGTCTACCAGAACACGGGCATTCAGTTCATGCAGTTGAACTCGCTGTATCAACTGCTGGCCGTGCGTCTGGCCGGCTCGGCCGCCCTGGCCAAGACGAAGAAACTCATCTTCATGGCGGACCTGTTCTCCTATTTCCTCTGCGGTAAGGCCTTCGGTGAATACACCCTGGCCAGCACCTCGCAGATGATGGACATGGCGACCGGCCGGTGGTCCAAGGCGATCTTCAGGGAGCTTGGCCTTCCGATGGAGATCATGCCCGAGATCGTCATGCCGGGGACTGTGGTCGGGCCCTTGACCGAAAAGGTTGCTCGCGAGATCGGCTGCGGGAAGGTCCCGGTCATCGCGGTCGGTTCGCACGACACCGCTTCGGCCGTGCTCGGCGTGCCAGGGACCGGAAGCGACTGGGCCTACCTCTCGTCGGGCACCTGGAGCCTGATGGGCGTCGAGATTCCCAAGGCCATCATCGACGACAAGACTTTCGGCTACGGGTTCACGAACGAGGGCGGCGTGCAGAACACGATCCGCCTGTTGAAGAACATCATGGGTCTGTGGCTCGTGCAGGAATGCAAACGGCAATGGCAGCGCCAGGGACAGGACCTGTCCTACGGCGAGCTGACTGACCTGGCGTCGAAGGCCAAGCCTTTCTTTGGATATATCGACTGCGACTGGAGCGAGTTCCTGGCGCCGGGCGACATGCCCACGCGAATCAACAAGTATCTCTCGCAGACCGGCCAGCCGACAACCACCGACAAGGGACAGATGGTGCGCCTCGTCCTCGAGAGCCTGGCCCTGAAGTACCGCCGGACGCTCGAAGCTATCGAGGACGTCACAGGCAATGCCATCGACGTGCTCCACATCGTCGGCGGCGGGATTCAGAACGAACTACTGTGCCAGTTCGCCGCCGACGCCACCGGCAAGCGAGTCGTCGCCGGCCCGATTGAAGCGACCGCCAGCGGCAACATCCTGATGCAGGCGATCGCCACCGGCCGGCTCCGGAGCATCGACGAGGCCCGCGCGATCGTCCGCCAGTCCTTTGACCTCAAAGAGTACCAGCCTCAGAATCCTGACCTCTGGCCGAAGAACCTTGAGTAGTGTGTCGAGGACTCGTACCGTGTGCAGTTCCACCAAGTGGCTCAACGCGAGCCGACCGGGGCAAGGCATGAATCTGCGATTGAGAGGAATAGCAGGATGGGCAATGACAGCAAGGTCGAAGTCGAACTTACAAGCATTGCGGAGCCCAGCTATCTCCAAGCCATGCATGACACATTCTCCGACAAGATGGAAGAGAAACAAATTGACGTGGCCTCGGCAGTTCTCGACGAAGAGGCCAGACCTATCACCTTCGAATTCAATCACTGTGAGTTCTGTCGGCAAATGCGACGTACCGAAGTTGGTGTGCGAGAATGCAGGAAGAGTGATCGTCGCGGCATCAGACTTGCCAGAGAGGCCTTCAAACAAAGCGGGAAGACGAGCCCGGTGTTCTGGGTGTGTGATCGTGGCTTGATAGACTTCTGTGTCCCTTTACTGGCAGGAGGCCAGATAGTTGCATATCTCTTTGGCGGCCAGTTTCGTGGCACATTCAACAATAATGGAGGAGAGTTGAAGACGCCTGATCTGCCCACGCTTGGAGAGATTGGGGAATCCACAGATCTCACGACAGACACCAGAACTCAGTACGAACAGGCCTTCCGGCAAGTCCAGAAGCTGAACCAGCAAGAGTTCGATATACTTCGGGAGGCAGCGGGCGATTTCGGCGAGACGTTGAATGGGGTAATCCAGAAACTCTATGAGTCCAAAGATGTGCAGAAGGCCGAGGTCTTCATGCAGAAGGCTGTGGAGAAGCATACCATCAAGGCCCTGTTCGACCTGATCGTAAATGAGTTGCCGGGCATGATGGACGCTCGATACTGCTCAATCTTCATGATTCAGGAGGACGAGGAGGGCAACGAGCGACTCGTCCTCCGAAAGACCAGCTACGGGAAGCTTCAAGAAGAGGAGAATTCAGCTTATTACGAAAAAGGCCAGGGGCTCACAGGTTGGGTGTGGAAACATGGTGAGTCACTCAGGTTGAAGGACATCCATGATCGAGGTGAACTGGCAAGCCACGGCGACGACCTTGAACACAGAGGTCTACACAACGACAGCGACGAGCACAAGGGGTTTCTTGCCGTTCCGATTTGTGGACGTGGAAATGCGGTCATAGGCGTGATCAGAATGCCGCACAAACTCCGCAAACCAGACGAAAGAGAGGGAGAAGAGAAAGGATTCACAAAGCACGACGAGATATTCCTTAATTTCCTAGGAAGGTATCTGGCATGGGCAATTGAGTGCCAAACCGCTGAAGACAGATTTGGGCGGGCAATTGGAAGGGCAGGCTTGGTCGACGCAGCGACGAAGCTAGGTAGGGCACGTTCACGTTCTCAGGTTATTAGAGCAACGATGAGTGGTTCCTTGGCGCTTTTCGGTGGCAAGGGAACGAAGCACTTCGTGAATCGCCTTGAGCCGGACAACCAGTATTGGAGAGTGGAGCGTGTTGAGGGAACTCTCGGGCTTTGCGAGCAGTATCAAGATCTCACCGGAATGCGCTTCCAGGTGAACCAAGGCGTCACTGGAGCTGCAATACATGAGCAGAAAGCTCAACTCTGGTCGGACATCGAGGCCTCCAATAAGAGGGGAACGTACATTCCTGCCGCAGAGAACGGCAAGTCCGCCATGTCCGCCCCCATGCTCTGCGGAACAAAGACATATGGCGCAATCTCGGTCGTAAGTGACAGGAAATTCAGGTTCTCTAAGGAAGACGACCTGATCATACTAGACCATCTGGCTAGACTTGCCGGCGCAGCCCTTGCGGATGTCGGAAAGCACCGCTGGAGCACGAGAATCGCCAGATATGTGCTTCTTTCCCTGCTGAGAATGCGATTTCTATTCAGGAGATCGGTGCCGAGATAAACACGCGACCAATTCCCAGAAAGACCGAATCAACCCGGAAAGGTAACATACGTGGATCGATATCTTCAGCAACTGGACAGCTTCGACCTCGCCGAACGCCGGCGGGCGCTTTCGGCGTTGTGCGACAAGGTCGAATCCGGCGACATCGAACTGCCGCAGCCCGGCCGGTTCGTGAACATGCATTGCCACACCTTCTTTTCGTACAACACCTATGGCTACTCGCCGACAAAGTTCGCGTGGCTGGCCCGCAAGGCCGGCCTGGCGGCGGCCGGCACGGTGGACTTCGACGTGCTCGACGCGCTGGAGGAGTTTCAGCAGGCGCGCCGCCGGCTGGGTCTGAAGGGCTGCTCGGGTCTGGAGACGCGGGTCTACGTGCCCGAGTTCTCTACGCGCGTCATCAACTCGCCGGGCGAGCCGGGCATCTCATACCACATGGGCGTGGGCTTCCCGAACTCGCAGGTGCCCGCCTCGCAGCAGGGCTTCCTCCATGGTCTCAAGAAGACGGCCCAGCAACGAAATCGCGATTTGATGCAGCGAGTCAATGAGTACCTCAGCCCCGTTGAACTCGACTATGAGCGCGACGTGCTGGCGCTGACCCCGGCGGGCAACGCCACGGAACGCCACATGTGTCTGGCGTACGCCCGCAAGGCGGTCGAGCACTTCGGCAGCAGCAAGACCCTTGTCGATTTCTGGGCCCGGAAGCTGGGCGTCGGCGCCGAGACCCTGGACCTGCCGGAGGGCCGCAACCTGCTGAACACCATCCGAGCAAAGACGATGAAGCGCGGCGGGGTGGGTTACGTCCAGCCCGACAAAGGTTCGTTCCCCCTGATGGCGGACACGAACCGCTTTATCCTCGCCTGCGGCGGAATACCCACGCACACCTGGCTCGACGGCACCAGCGACGGTGAGCGCGACATCGAAGAGCTTCTCGACGTGGCCATGAGCACCGGCGCCGTAGCGATCAACGTAATCCCGGATCGCAACTACACGCCGGGAAAGCAGGACGATAAAGTCAAGAACCTCTACGAGGTGATCGAAGTCGCCCGGCGCCGCCATCTGGTCGTCGTCGGTGGCACCGAAATGAACAGCCCGGGTCAGAAATTCGTCGACGACTTCGGAACCGGCGAACTGGCGCCCCTGCTGTCGGTCTTCCTGACAGGGGCGTATATCGTGTATGCCCACTCGGTCTTGCAGCAGCAATGCGGCCTGGGATACACCAGCCCGTGGGCCGAGCGGCACTTCAGGGACCGGGCGGCGCGAAATGAGTTCTTCGCCGCAGTGGGTCGTTCGATACAGCCGGACCGGGAAACGAAGCTGTCCGCCCTTGGCGAAACGACGACACCCGACGAGGTCCTCAGACAAGTAGAGCAATAAGGACCTTCGCAGCAGAATCAGCACAGAAGTGAAGGCTTGGACCATGACAAGCATCCCGGCATTGCAGTGGGCCGTCCAATTGGTGGGCCCCGACCAACTCGTCCTGAACCAGTCCAAAGAGGTCTTCCGACCCGGTCCGCACCAGATCCTCGCCAAAGTCGAGGTCGTCGGACTGTGTTTTTCCGACCTGAAACTGCTCAAGCAATTCACCGGCCACGTCCGCAAGGGGCCCATCGTTTCGGGCATCGAGCCGGACGCGTTGACGCAGATTCCCAGCTACGTCCCGAACGACAAGCCGACCGTTCCGGGCCACGAGACGGTCGTGCGGATCGTCGAGGTGGGCCCCGGCGTCACGAAGCACAAAGTCGGCGAGCGCCACCTTGTGCAGACCGACTACCGCTGGCTGCACACTGCCAGCTCCAACGCCGCGTTCGGCTACAACTTCGAGGGCGCCCTGCAGGAGTACGTCCTGATGGACGAGCGGGCGATCACCAGCCCCGACGGGGAATCGATGCTGATCCCGGCGGCCGAGGACCGGTCGGGCTCGGCCATCGCACTGGTCGAACCGTGGGCCTGCGTGGAAGACGCCTACGCGACGAAGGAACGTACGACGCTCCAAACGGGCGGCCAGATGCTCATCGTGGCCGAAGCCGACATCCCGGAAGGCCGACTCGGCAGTCTGTTCAAACGATACGGCACACCGGCGCAAATCACGTGGGTCGCGAAATCGAATCCGCCCGCCAAGCTCACGATTCCGGTGGTGCGGGCCAGTGAATATGAAGACCTGGACGACGCCGCGTTCGACGATGTGGTCTACTTCGGATCGAGCGCCAGGACGGTGGAGGACCTGTTCGCCAAGGTCGCCGCCCACGGGATTCTGAACATCGTTCTCTGCGGCGATCGCTTCAGCCGACCCGTCGTCACGATGGTCGGCCGGGTCCACTACGGAGGCATTCGCATCATCGGGACCACCGACGCCGACCCCGCCAGCTCCATGAAGACCATCCCGAAGACCGGGGAGATCCGCCACGGCGACAAGGTCAATGTCGTCGGCGCCGGCGGACCGATGGGGATGATGCACGTCATCCGCAATCTGTGCCAGGGGATCGAAGGCGTCAGCGTATACGCGGGTGACGTCGACGACAACCGCCTGGCAATGCTCACGAAGATTGCCGAGCCGCTGGCCAGAAACAACGGCCTCGAATATATCGCGTACAACGCCAAGGAGCCGCCGAGCGGGGAGGAATTCAGCTATTCGGTTCTGATGGCGCCGATCCCGGAACTGGTGGCCGCGGCGGTTCAGGACGCTGCGATGCATGGGATCGTCAACATCTTCGCCGGCATCCCGGCCAACGTCACCGGCCAGATCGACCTGAACGCCTACATCGAGAAACGCTTGTACTTCATCGGAACCAGCGGATCGACGCTCGACGACATGAAACGGATACTGGCCAAGGTCGAATCCAACCGGCTCGACACCAACGTCAGCGTGGCGGCCATTTCGGGCCTCCAGGGGGCGCTCGACGGGATTCGCGCCGTGGAGAACCGCACGATCGCAGGCAAGATCGTCGTCTATCCGGCGTGCCGGGACCTCCCGTTGCTTCGTCTCGAAGAGCTGGCAGGCAAGCGGCCCGACGTTGCGGCCTGTCTGAAGGACGGACTCTGGACGCTCGAAGCGGAGAAGAAACTACTGGAAGCATGCGCCTGAAGAATCAGAGAAGGGAAGGATATGGAACGAGACAAGCGCCGACCGACGCATCAACTCCCGATTGGTCTGTGCCGCGGTAGACTCATCGCCCTGGCCGGTGGCGCGGCGCTGCTGCTCCTGCTGACCGCCGGAGCGTTAAGCGCCGCCGAGACGCCGTTCAACGGCCTGGACATGAGCCTGAGCAACCTGGCCCGACTGTCGGACGCCAGGACGCGCTCGATCAGCCCGGAGAATTTCACGGGCGAGAAGGGTAAAGGAGGCATGGCCACCGAAGGAACCGGCCAGAGCGCCGCACGAGAGTTGGGCCGAGGCTGGAAGATCTCCCCCTCCGTAAGAATCGACGCGGGCCAGACCTTCACCATGGCCGACATCAACGACTCAGGCGCCATTCAGCACATCTGGATGACCCCGACGGGCGACAACCGCCTGAACATCCTGCGAATCTACTGGGATGGTGAAGAGACCCCGTCAGTGGAGTGCCCTGCCGGCGATTTCTTCGCCTGCGGCATGGGCGAATACACCCAGGTGACTTCGCTGGCGGTCTGCGTCAACCCGGGCAGCGGCTTCAACTGCTACTGGATGATGCCCTTCCGAAGAAGCTGCCGGATCACGATGACCAACCTCGACGAGAAGGCGATGATTCTCTACTACCAGATCGACTACACCCTGACGCACGTGCCAGACGACATGGCGTATTTCCACGCGCAGTTCCGGCATGTCAATCCGCTGCCCTACAAGGACGTCCACACGCTCGTCGAAGGCATCAAGGGCCGTGGTCAATACGTCGGGACCTACATGACCTGGGGCTCGAACAGTCCCGGCTGGTGGGGCGAAGGCGAAATCAAGTTCTACATGGACGGCGATCGGGAGTTCCCCACGATCTGCGGGACGGGAACGGAGGACTACTTCTGCGGCTCGTACGGTTTCATGGCACCGGGGACTCGCGACTATCAGGAATTCAGCACGCCGTATGCGGGCATGCCCCAGGTGATCCTGTCCGAGAAGCAGCCGCGATTCAGTCTCTATCGCTGGCACATCATGGACCCGGTCCGTTTCGAGCGGGACCTGAAAGTGACCATGCAGGCCCTGGGCTGGCAAAGCGAGGGACGTTACCTGCCGTTGCAGGATGACATCTCGTCGGTGGTCTACTGGTACCAGACCGAGCCGCATGCCCCGTTCCCCGAGCTGCCCGCGAAGAAGGAACTGATCATCGTCAAGCCATAGCGGGGGACCTGCATCTTTTGACCGAAGAGGACAATCATGAGCGATTTGAAGAAGGTCGAACCGGCCTACCAACTGGCACGTGAACGGTACGCTGAGATCGGCGTAGACACCGACAAAGCGATGGACCGGCTGGGCAAGATCCCGATCTCGCTCCACTGCTGGCAAGGCGACGACGTGGGCGGATTCGAGAATCCCGAGACCGGCCTCGACGGCGGTCTGGCGGTGACCGGCAACTATCCGGGCAAGGCCCGCACGCCGGACCAGTTGCGCACCGACCTGGAAAAAGCCCTGAGCATGATCCCGGGCAAACACCGCCTGAACCTCCACGCGATCTATCTCGACGCGAAACGCAAGGTGGAACGCAACGAGCTGGAACCCGAGCACTTCGCCACGTGGGTCCAGTGGGCCAAGGCCAACGGTCTGGGCATGGACTTCAACGGGACCTACTTCTCGCACCCCAAGGCCAACAGTGGGTTTACGCTCTCCAGCGCCGACGACGGCATCCGCCGGTTCTGGATCGAACACGGAATCTGCTGCCGCAAGGTAGGCGCCTACATCGGCAAGGAGCTGGGCACACCCAGCGTGACCAACGTCTGGATTCCCGACGGCTACAAGGACATCCCGGTGGACCGTCTGGCCCCCCGGCAGAGGCTGGCCGACTCGCTCGACAGAATCTTCGCCGAGAAGATCGACAAGGCGGTCCACCTCGACGCGGTCGAATCAAAGCTGTTCGGCATCGGCGCCGAGAGCTACACGGTCGGCTCGCACGAGTTCTACATGGGCTATGCGACGTCGCGACAGATCCTGCTGTGCCTGGACGCGGGACACTATCACCCCACCGAGGTCATCTCGGACAAGGTTTCGTCCGTGCTAATGTTCGTGCCGGAGCTGCTGCTGCACGTCAGCCGTCCGGTGCGATGGGACAGCGACCACGTGGTCATCCTCGACGACGAGCTACGAGCCATCGCGCAGGAACTGGTCCGCAGCGGCAAGCTCGACAAGGTCCACCTCGGGTTGGACTTTTTCGACGCCAGCATCAATCGCATCGCCGCCTGGGTCATCGGCACGCGCTGCATGATCAAGGCGCTGCTGATCGCCCTGCTGGAGCCAACCGACGTGCTGCGCAAGGCCGAAAAGAGCGGGGACTATACGCTGCGGCTGGCGATGCTCGAAGAGCTCAAGACCTTGCCCTACGGCGCGGTATGGGACTACTATTGTGCCCGGTCCGATGTGCCGGTCGGCTCCGCCTGGCTGGCGGAGGTCAAGGCCTACGAGAAGAACGTGCTCGCCAAACGAGCGTAGCAGACACGCAAACTGCGGGAAGGGACAGACGCATGAGCGAAGAACGGCAGTCACAGCAGACGCAGGCGGGAGATGAATTCGAGCGCGAGCCGGTGCCGAAGAGTGCCCTGCTCGGTTTCAAGAGCTTCGTGGGCATGTACGCGGGCGAGCACTGTGCGGGCACGGAGTTGATGATCGGGCCGCTGTTCGTCGCCGCCGGCGTCAGCGCGTTCGATCTCGTCGTCGGACTGATTGCGGGCAATGTGTTGGCGGTATTGAGCTGGATGTTCCTGTGCGCTCCGATCGCCACGCGGGCCCGGCTGACGCTCTACTACCAACTGGAGAAGATCTGCGGGCGGCAGCTCGTAACGCTGTACAACCTGGCGAACGGCGTGATGTTCTGCTTCCTGGCCGGGGCCATGGTGACGGTGTCGGCCACGGCGCTAGGCGTCTGGTTCAAGTTCCCCATGCCGGAGTTGAGCGACAAGTATCCCAACAGCATCGGATGGATCATCGCCGTGCTGGCGTGCGGCGCGATGATCTCCATCGTAGCCGCTTACGGCTACCAGATCGTATCCAAGGTCGCCAACATCGCGGCCCCCTGGATGGTGCTCGTGTTCATCGCCTTCGGGCTGGTCGGCTTGAAACAATTCATCGACGCGACCGGCACCCAGGTTACGAGTCTCGGGGACGTCTGGACGCTCGCCCAGACGAGCATCTGGAAAGGAGGCGACCCCCTGCCTGGACAGGTGAAGTTCACCTTCTGGCACGTGATGTTCTTCGCGTGGTTCTGCAACATGGCGATGCACATCGGGATGAGCGACCTGTCGGTGCTGCGTTTCGCGAAGAAGTCGTGGTACGCCGTGGCCAGCGGAACCGGCATGTTCCTCGGGCACTTCCTGGCCTGGCTGGCGGCGGCCATCCTTTATGCGTTCCAGATGCACGCCGAGCCGGGCAACACCAAGGTGCTGCCGGGTCCGCTCGCCTATCAGGCCGCCGGCCTGACCGGTCTGATCTGCGTGATCATCGCCGGCTGGACGACGGCCAATCCGACGATCTACCGCGCCGGCCTGGCGTTTCAGGCGATCGTTCCCAGGTCCTCGCGTTTCCGCGTGACGTTGATCACGGGCGCCATTGCGACCGTCGCGGCCATGTTCCCGGCGCTGGCGATGCGGCTGCTGGACTTCGTGGCTCTGTATGGCCTGGTCCTGATGCCAATGGGTGCGGTGGTCTTCGTGGACTACTGGTTGATCCGTAAGTTTGGCCTGAAGAGTTCGTATGCCGAGGTGAGCGGAAGGGCC
This sequence comes from Phycisphaerae bacterium, assembly GCA_012744475.1. Classification (GTDB taxonomy): domain Bacteria; phylum Planctomycetota; class Phycisphaerae; order Sedimentisphaerales; family Anaerobacaceae; genus Anaerobaca. Next base: position 11,499 of record JAAYBV010000029.1, on the reverse strand, counting down.
TTCAATTGGGCGGCCGGTCTGGCGTGGGGAGTGACACTGGTGACGGCGTTCCTGCTTGTCAAATATGCCGGCGTGCAGATCTTCTTTGTTTCCTTACCCGGCTGGTTCGTGGCCGCCGTTTTGTACATCATCCTGAGCAAGTTCTATCAGAAGAATATCCGCCCCGCCGCGGCACTATAGACAGATGGAGAAATCCCCATGCGTTCGATCCTGATAATCGTCTCCCTTGCATCGTTAGTCGCTCTGATTCTGCCCTCGATCCTGTTTCTGGCCGGCCGGATGGACCTGGACAAAGCGAAGTGGATCATGATCCTGGCGACCATCATCTGGTTCGTCACCGCCACCGGCTGGATGTGGAAAGAGCCGGGCAAGACGCAGAAGGACGAGGTCGTCGTTCCGTAACACGCAGAGGTGGTCTGCGGAAAGGGGGCGTGTGGTATGGAGTCGAGAAGGGAGTTCTTGCGCCGTCTGGGCCTGGGCGTTGTCGGTGTCGCCTTGGGCGGCTGTGCGACGAACCGATCCTTCGCAAAGAGGCGTGAGCCCAATATCGTCTTCATTCTGCTGGACGACATGGGCTGGTCGGACCTGCCCTGCTACGGCAATCCATTTCACGAGACGCCGCACATCGACCGTCTGGCGAAACAGGGCATGCGCTTTACCGATGCCTATGCCGCCTGTCCGGTGTGCTCGCCGACAAGGGCCAGCATCATGGCCGGCCAGTATCCTGCCCGCGTCGGGGTCACGGATTTCATCCCAGGCCATTGGCGGCCCAGCGAGAAGCTGCGCGTGCCGACAAACCGGACGCAGTATCTACCGCTCGAAATCGTCACCATCGCCGAGGCGCTTCAGGGGGCCGGATACGTCACGGGCCACGTCGGCAAATGGCATCTGGGTGGGGCTGACCACGAGCCCCAGATGCAGGGCTTCGATTTCGTCCGCCTGAGCGGACTGAATCGCACCGATAAGCAGGTCACCGCGTTCACCGACAGCGCCATCGAGTTCATCGAGACCCACAGCGACAGGCCGTTCTTCCTGTACCTCGCCCATAATACCGTGCACATCCCGCTCGAAGCGCCGGCCGATCTGGTGGAGAAGTACGAGAACAAACCCAAACCGGCCGCAGGCGTCAACAACCCCATCTACGCCGCGATGATCGAGCACGTGGACGCCAACGTCGGGCGCATCCTGACGAGGCTCGACGAACTGGACTTGTCCGACAACACCATCGTGATCTTCTTCTCCGACAACGGCGGGTTGCGGCAGATGTACACCGGCGAAGGTCCGATCGTAACGACGAATGCCCCGCTGCGGGGCGAAAAAGGCACGTTGTACGAAGGGGGCATCCGCGTACCGCTGATCGTGCGCTGGCCGGGCGTCGTCGGGCCAAGGAGCCTGTGCAGCACCCCGGTGACGAGCGTGGACTTCTACCCGACCCTGCTGGAAATCGCCGGGGCCGCCGGTCCGGCCGGACAGGTGCTCGATGGCCAAAGCCTGATCCCCCTGCTACGACAGAAAGACCCGTTCGACGACCGCGCCCTCTGCTGGCACTATCCCCACTACCATCATTCGACACCCGCCGGCGCGATCCGCGAAGGCGACTGGAAGCTCATCGAGTTCTTCGAGAACGGTGCGTCGCAACTGTACAACCTGCGAGACGATCCCGGCGAGCAGACCGATCTGTCCGTCGTCTCTCCACGCAAAGCGTTGGAACTCCAGATCAAGCTGGCCCGGTGGCGACGATCCGTCGGCGCGGCGATGCCGGAGATCAACCCATACTTCGACCCCGCTCGACGCCACGAATGGGGCGCCCACCCCGATCGGCAGTAGCCTGCGACGCCGGCGTCTCAGTCAGAACACCGTAGACACGGGCGAAGCGATGTGCTAATAATGACCGCTTCGCAACGGTTCTTAACTCTCAGATTCAGGAAACCAACTCAGATGGACAAGGCATTAGCAGATCTGATCAAGATATCGACGACGACAGGCAAGGACCCCGAACTGGTGCTCGGCGGCGGCGGCAACACGTCGGTCAAGACCGCCGACGGCAGGTATATGTACATCAAGGCCAGCGGCACAGCGCTGAAGGACATGAGCGCCGAACGCGGCTGGCGGCGATTGCGCATCGAATCGGTGCTGTCGATTCTCACCGACAAGTCGCTCGGAAAGATGGACGCGATCCGACGAGAGACTGAAGTCGTCAACCGGCTGCTGCTCTCCTGTGACGACAACGTCACGGGCGGGGCGCGTCCTTCGGTCGAGGCACATCTGCACGCCCTGCTCGACACCCATGTGATCCATCTGCATCCGCTCGTGGTGGCGGCCTACGTCAGCGCAAGGAAAGGACGGGCGGCGCTCGAGAAGGTGTTTGCCGACGAACGAATCACTCCTCTGTGGGTGCCCTATACCGATCCGGGCTACATGCTGGCCGGGAAGATCGCCAGACTCGTAGCGGAGTACGAGCAGGAACACGGCCGCAAGCCCAGCGTCCTGTTCCTGGAGAAGCACGGCCTGTTCGTCACCGCCGGCAGCGCCGACGCCGCGATCCGGCTCGTCAGACAGGCCATCGCCCTCTGCACAAACGGATTGAAGCCTCTAAAGAGCGGCAAGCTTGCGCTCGTTTCGGCGGCCAGCATCGCCGGAGCGAAACTGGCGATCCGAAAGGCGGTCTTCGAAGCCACCGGCCAATACCTGCCGGTGAGCTACTATCCGACACATGAAGCCGTTGCCGCGTTCATGGCCCACCGCAAGGCGGCCAGACTGCTGGCGACACCCGCATTGAATCCGGACGAGCTGGTCTACGCCAACGGTTCGGCGATGTGGGTGGAAACGGTTCGCGCCGAGGCGATTGCCCGGCGGATTCGGTCGCTGACCCAGCGCGGGCAGAAGACCCCAGCGGCATTCGTCGTCAAGGGTCTGGGGTTGTTTGTCGCGGCGGAGAAGAACGTGGCCGGACTGATTGCGGATATCACGGACACCAGCCTGAAGGTGCGCATGCACGCGGCCCGGATGGGCGGCGTCCTCGCTCTGACGAAGCGAGAGCAGGACTTCATCAACAACTGGGAATCGGAAGCGTTCCGCAAGAAGCTTGTCAGCAGCGAGGGACCGGGCGAATTGCTCAATCGCATCGCCATCGTGACCGGGGCCGGCAGCGGACTGGGCCGGAGCATCGCCGTCGGCCTGGCGCGAGCGGGAGCCATGGTCGCGCTGGCGGACCTCGACGAAGAGGCCGCCCTGCAAACCGCCCAGAGGATCGCCGCCGAACGGCCGACGAGCCAGACGATGGTCGTCCCCTGCGATGTCACGAGCGAGGCCGGCGTGCAGAAGGCGTTCGAGGCGCTGCTGGCTCACTGGGGCGGCCTGGACATCGTGGTCAACGCCGCGGGACTGGCCCCGCCGTACGCGCTGGTGGACATGCCGGTGGACAAGTGGCGGATGGCCCTGGAAGTCAACCTGACCGGATATTTCCTCATGGCCCGTCAGGCGGCGCGCATCCTGATCGAGCAGGGGATTGGAGGCAGCATCATCAATCTCAGCTCCAAGTCAGGCCTCGATGCCAGCAAGAACAACTCCGCCTACAACGCGACGAAGGCCGGCGAATTGCATCTGGCCCGAGGCTGGGCCCTCGAACTGGGAGAGCACGGCATTCGCGTCAACTGCGTCGCGCCCGGGAACGTGTTCGAAGGATCCAAAATCTGGAACCCGGAGTACATCAAGGTCTGCGCGAGAAAATACGGGATCAAACCCGAGGAAGTCATCCCCTACTACGTCGGCAAGACGGCGCTGAAGCGGGAGATCAAGGGCCAGGACATCGCCGATGCGATCGTGTTCCTGTGTTCGGACAAAGCCCGCACGATCACGGGCCAGGTCCTCGTCGCCGACGCCGGTCAGGTCATGGTCAGGTAGAATCCCGGATCAGGAGTTCTGCACTTCGCGAACGGTGCGCGCCATCGGCGCTGCGCCGTGCCACGTCCGAAAAGAACTGCCCTTCCCGCCCATTTTGCCAAGTTTTCTCTTGACATTGTTGCCGCGAGCGTGTAAGAAGGTGGCGATAACTCACATGGTCCTCACGTATGGAGGAGGCCATTCCTGATCGCCTTGGCGGACTTGGCCGCAGGACCGTGTGTTCAAGGAGGAGAGCCTCTGGTTGGAGGCAGAGGCATGGTCGCACACGCGAAATGCTTATGGACAGCAGCACTGTCGGCGCTGGGGCCCGCACCGCTTGTGATGCGGACGGTAGCCCCAGGCTCCTTCGGTGCTCCGTGCAAGGACGATGAAAGGGCGAGGACGACCCCACAAGGCGGCCGTTTCACCTCGCGTCGGGATGCCGGCCAACTGTCGCCGGAACGCTACCAGACGCTTGCTTCCAACCCCAGTCCTTCGTCGCCCGGACTCTGCGCCGTCGCTCCCCTTGAGAATCGATCTCCCGCTGCGAGGGCAGACCGCCGATCCCTTGAAGCTACGCATTCGGAATCGGTCGCTCATCACACGCGTCGGACTCGTGGAAAACGACTACCTCGCTCTCTCTCTTACTTATCTCTCACTCTCTGTTGCGCAGCCCTTCGCACAGGGTGGCTGGAGGGCTGCGCGACACCTTCGTCGCCGTCCCGTGAGATGGACGCGCCGGCGATGGACAAATGGATTGATGGCGGCAGAGACAACAGGTGGCGGCCCGAAAAGGTGCAGACGCCCCACCGCCGGTCACTGTCGATGAAATGTACTGATTTCTTATTCCCATAGCCCCGCACCGTGGCAATCCAGGGGCCCACAGAGCGTGCTCCCACACGACGTGGGGGCGCCTTCTGAGGACTCGCCTCTTGTAGACGATGGCCTTCGTGGCCTCTGGGTTGCCCTTTTCTTTTTCTCCCGACGAACCGGATTCACGTCAAGAGAGCGGCTGCGCCGTCCGGCTCTCCACGACGGCATGGGAGGCCGTGCTCCGGCGCATCTTGCTTTCTGTCCCTCGCCATAGCGGTCACTTGCGGGTTCCCGGGGCAGGGTAGTTCCTGGCCGCATCGTCGAGGACGAGGACCCAGTCGAGCATCTCACCTTTGTCGGGCGGCGTGAACTGTCGCTGGCCCGTATTGGCAAACTCGCCAATGGCGGTCGCCTGGCCATTGCGCGGGTTGTACCACCAGGCCCTGATCTTGGCGCCCTTGATCACGTCCATGCGGACCGCGAATGTCCGACCGATGGGGACATAGACCATCGCATACGATCTCTCGGTGTCTCGGGTGCCGACGAATCGGTATCGGCCCGCCCCCGGCACGGAGGTCGGGACGCGGTCCGTGACAATGACCGAATCGTCGGGAACCCGCGTCAGGAACGGACGCGATTCGATGAGCCGGCGACCATACTGCATCTGGCCGGCGCCGGGCTGGTCGATGGCCTCGTACCAGGGCATCAGCGGGTTGTTGATCGGGCCGCGGCCGGGCTGCCACATCTGCCAGACGGAATGGTGGCCGTACGTGTGGCCGAAGGCCCCGGTGAACAGATCCCAGTAGAGGGGCCGGCGGACGTCGGACGAGATCGAGTGGCCCAGGTCCTTCGCCCGGAAGGAGACGGGGTGATCCTCATAAATCGGCTCGCCATCGATGACCGGCTTGGCCGGCGTGCGGTCGTAGTCGGCCCGCGTGTTCTGAAAACCCTCATTGAATTTGGCGTTGTGGCCGTTCTGACGCATGTTGAAATCGAGCCAGTCGTCGTGGTGGAAGTAGTCTGCCGAACCGGCCCCGCCGCGCGGATGGAACGTGATCAGATGCACGCCGCCGTCACCGGCGGCAAGCCCGCGCGCCATGGCGCGAATGACTTCCTTCTGTTCATCGTTTTCGATGGTACGGTCGCCGCCCAGGATCCAGATCAGGTGTTTGTCCCTGTATCGCTGCCCAAGCCACCGGCCGTACGTCTCGGCGTTCTGGACGGTGAACAGCGGCTTGCCGTCCTTGACGTTGTCGTGCCAGTAGCGGCCCCACGTCGGCAGGAAGCCGATGTACAGACCCAGCGAGTTGGCCTTGTCCACGATGTAGTCGGCGTGGTCCCAGTAGTCGTTGTTGGGACCGTCGCTGACGGCTGGCCGGGCGGGATCGAGGTCAACCAGCGGCAGGTGTCCGTAGGGATTGGGGTCGCGGTGTCCGTCCACTTCGGCCAGGGCGACCGCCTGGATGACCGTGAAGCCCTTCGCGGAGCGGTTCTCCAGGTACTTGTCCGCCTCCTCGCGATTGAGCCGATGGAACAGCTCCCAGGCGGTGTCGCCCAGATAGAAGAACGGCGTCCCGTCGGCATGGACGAGAAACCGCTTGTTCTCGGAGACCTTCAAAGGCCCGTGTCGGAAATCCGCAGAGGCCCTGGCAACAGGTGATGCACACAGGCCGCACACCATGCAGGCGGCAAGCCATAAGAACCTGCGAATACTCCGGTTCCCGCACGAATCAATGTTCGAATGGCTCATTTCCTACTCCTTTGCAGGGATGCAATTCCGGCCCGGGCTCTTCCAGACCATGGCCCCCGATTGTAACCGTCTTCAGAGAATGCGCCAAATGCGGGTCCCGCGGCGCGAATGGAGGCTCCTTGTGCAACAAAACAGCGTCCCGGACGCGGCAATCGGACGGTCGAAAAAAACCGCGAATCACACGTGTGATGTTGTCGCAAGCACTGAAACCTGCTATATTATGCGTCTTTTACGCAGCCAAGAGGAGGCCTCCGCCGCCTGCGGCGGGGCTACGGCCGCGAAACAGTCCAGTACAGGAGTCGTTGTATGGAATACGCTATCGAGGATACGCGCAAACAGCCCGTACCCAAGGTAAAGGACCTGATCGGCAAGGGCTTCATCACACTGGAAACGGCCAGGGACTGGCTCAGGACCATGTATGAGATCCGATTCTTCGAGGAGAAGGTCTTCGACCTGCTGGGCCAGAACATCATCAAAGGCGCATCCCACCTGTACGCGGGCGAAGAGGCGGTAGCCACCGGCGCCATCGCGGCCATCGAACGCGGCGACGTGATCGGCTCGACCCATCGGGGCCACGGCCATTGCGGGGCGATCGGCAACAAGTACGCCGACGGGGACGGCGCCCGCCAGAACCACTGGAACGCCATGATGGCCGAGCTGATGGGCAAGGAGACCGGCTACTGCAAAGGTCGTGGCGGCTCCATGCACATCGCCGAGGTCGAGCGTCAGAACAACCTCGGCTCGACCGGTATCGTCGGCGGCAACCAGCCCCCGGCCGTCGGCGCGGCCCTGGCGGAGAAGTGCAAGAAGTCCGGCCGCGTCGTCCTGTCCTTCTTCGGCGACGGATCGACCAACACCGGCTCTTTCCACGAGTCGATGAACATGGCCTCGACGCTCAAGGTCCCGCTGGTAGCGATCATCGAGAACAACCTTTACGGAATGAGCGTGCCGTTCTCCGGCAGCGAGGTCGAGGGGACGCTTTGCGCCAGCAATATTGAAGATATCGCCGTCCGTGCGAAGGCATACAACGTGCCGGGAATGATCGTCGACGGCCAGGACGCGGCGGCGGTGTTCTTGGCGGTGCGAAAGGCCGCCGAGCGGGCCCGCAAAGAGAACCTGATGACAATGATCGAGGCCAAGACCTACCGCTGGTATGGCCACAGCCGAAGCGATCCGAGAGCATATCGAACCAAGGCCGAGGAAAAGGCCTGGCACGAACGCGACCCGATTACCGTCTGGCGAAACAAGCTCGTCACCGAGGGCCTGTGCACCGAGGCGGAACTGGATGCCATCAAAGACACCGCCTTCCACACGATCGAAACCGCCACGCAGTTTGGAATTGACAGCCCCTGGCCGAACCCGGCCGACGTTGCCAAGGACGTGTACGTCGAGGAGACGTATCCGGCCGATCTGATCGAAAAGGAGAAGGCGACCAGCGACAGAGTCACGGAGGCCTCGCAGGTCTTCGAAGCAGCGCTGGCATCGTCCACTGCCAAGACCAAGAAGGAGCGCACCGAAGAGGCCAGCGGCGCGGTCAAGTCGCAGTTTGGCATGGACGTGATGACGATCGGGCAGGCCGTTGCGGCCGCCCAGGCGGAGGAGATGAGGCGCGACCAGCGCGTGTTCCTTTTCGGCGAAGACGTCGGTCTCTATGGCGGCGCCTATCAGGCGACGCGCGGCCTTCTGGCGGAGTTCGGAACGGACCGTGTGATCGACACGGCGATCTCCGAGGCGGCGATCGCCGGTGCGGCGGTCGGAGCGGCCCTGCGCGGGATGCGCCCCATCGCCGAGATCATGTACGTCGATTTCGTCACCATCGCGATGGACCAGTTGGTCCACGTCGGCGCCTACAACCGCTATATGTTCGGCGGCAAGGCCAAGGTTCCGATGGTCCTGCGAACCGAGGGGGGCGTCGGGCGATGCATCGCCGCCCACCATTCCGAGTCGCTGGAGGCCTGGCTGATGCACACGCCGGGCCTCTACGTCGTAATGCCCTCGACGCCGTACGACGCCAAGGGGCTGCTCAAGGCCGCCATTCGCAGCGAGAACCCCGTGGTCTTCATCGAACACAAGGCCACGTACGGTCAGGTCGGCCCGGTGCCGACGGACGATTACATCATTCCGCTGGGCGTCGCGGACATCAAGCGGCCGGGCAACGACGCGACGATCGTCAGCTACAGCCGCATGGCGATGCTCTCCCTCGAAGCCGCCAAGGTCCTGGCCGACCAGCATGGAATCGATGCAGAGGTGATTGACGTTCGCACGCTCAAACCGCTCGACATGAAGACCATCGCCGATTCCGTGAAGAAGACCGGACGACTGATCACGGTCAGTGAAGGCTTCGGCTGGTGCGGCGCTGGAAGAGAGATCGCCGGGCAGTTCATGGAATACGACTTCGGCGACGGCTCTCGCGGCTTCGACTACCTCGACTGCCGGCCGATCAACATGGCGGCGCTGGACGTGCCGCCGCCGATGAGCGAGCCGCTGGAGAACGCGAGCATTCCCAGCGTCGAGCGGATCGTTGCCGCCGTCAGGCAATCCGTCGGCCAGTGACGACGCGGGCGCAGGGACAGGACGTTATCAAGCACAGGAACGGGGACGATTCGATGGCGAAAGAAATCAAGCTGCCGCAGCTCGGCCAGACAATGGAGGAAGGCACCGTTGTCAACTGCCTGGTCAAAGTCGGTGATGAGATCAAGAAAGGCGACGTGATCTTCGAAATCGAGACGGACAAGGCCACGCTGGAGATGGAGTCGCCGTTCGGCGGCTTCGTCAAGCACATCCTGGCGAAGGTCGATCAGACGCTGCTGGTCGGCGCGCCGATGATGATCCTGGGTGAGAAGGACGAGAACGTGCCGCAAAGCTACGTGGATTCTCTGCTGGGCGTCAAGTCCGCTCCCGGTAGTCCCGCGGTCCCAGCGGCCCCGACCGCCGAGCCGGCCAAAGCCGCACCTGAACCGGCCAAGCCGGCGGGCAAGATCATGGCATCGCCCCGCGCCAAGAAGCTTGCGGACGAACTGGGCGTGGACCTGGCCACCCTGAAAGGGACAGGTCCGGCCGGCAAGATCACCGAGGTGGACATCCAGAAGGCCGCCGAAGCCAAGTCCGCCAAGCCGGCCCCGGCCGCCAAGGCCGCACCGGCGCCGACTGCTACGGCCGGCGAAGCCAGACTTGGCGCGACCATAGCCCTCAACCGGCTCCAGCGGATCACCGCCGAACGCATGCTCAAATCCAAGCAGGAGATCCCCTGCTTCTATCTGACCGTCAAGGCCGATGTCACGAACCTCGTCGCGCGGCGTGCCGAGATCAATGCAACCGGCGACGTGAAAGTCTCATTCAATGATTTTATCATAAAGGCGGTTGCGACCGCCCTGGAGAAGTATCCCATCATGACGGGCCAGCTCGCCGGCAACGCCATCAAGCTGGCCGATGCGATCCACGTCGGGTTGGCCATCTCCGTCCCCGACGGTCTGGTCGCCCCGCTGGTCAAGGACGTGAACAAGAAGAGCCTCAAGCAGATCGCCCGCGACAGCCAGGCGCTCGTCGAACGGGCCCGCAACGATAAGCTGGACCTGTCGGACCTTGAAGGCGGCTGCACCACCGTGAGCAATCTCGGCGCCTTCGGGATCGAGTCGTTTATCCCGATCGTCGTGCCCGGCCAGTGCACCATTCTCGGCGTCGGCAAGATCACGGACATGTGCGTTCCCGACAACGGCAACATTCTCGTGCGAAAGCTGATGAACATGACGCTGTCGGTGGACCACAAGGTGGCCAACGGCGCCTACGCCGCCCAGTTCCTCGATTTCGTACGGACTCTGCTGGAGGACCCCAAGGGATTTGCCGTCTGATACCGACGATCTGACACGTGGACCCTCGCTGGTCCCAGGTCCTCGATCGCAGACAGCCATCATACATTGAAAGGAGCGCCCCCATGGCGAAGAAGACGGAAGCCAGTCAACTGCCCACGATGAAGAAGGCCACGCCGAAGGCACCGGTGATCGGCGTGTTCGCCACCAGCGATCCGCGCATCGACCAAGACAGCCGGACGCGCGGTCAGAATATCGTGAAGATGGCCGCCGAGGCCATCAGCGGCAACGTCCTGCTGCCGGACAAGACCCCGGTGCCGGTGGTGTACTCGACGGTCCTGGTCGACGGCGAGGCGCAAGCAGATATCGTGGCCGAGCAGTTCCGCCGGGCCGGTGTCGACGTCATCGTCTGCGTGCCGGACACGTGGGCCTTCCCCCAGTTGACGACGATCTCGCTGCTCCGGCAGTTTCCTGCGAATACCCCGTTCAACATCACCTGTGGCAACAGTGGTCCCCGGCCGGGCGTCGTCTACGCCCACGCCGCCAACGGCGCCTTCGCCCAGTGCGGCCGAATGACCACGCTGAACGTCGGCACCTGGCCTGACACGGGGCCCAATCCACAGATGACCGAGCAGACCGCGAGGAATCTCATCGACTGGTGCTATGGGGCGGTAGCCGCGGTGGCGCTGCGCGGTCGGCGCGTTCTCGTCTTCGGGCACGACTCGATGGGCATGGAAACGGCACTGGCCCACGTGCTGCCCACGCGGAACACCTTCGGCATCGAGATCACCCGGCTGGATATGAAGCTCCTGGCCGACATGCTCAACAAGAAGGCCTACAAGGAGAAAGAACTGAAGGACCTGCGGGGCTGGATTGACCGCTATGTCGGAAAGCGACTGGAGTTGTCCGGCGACGAGACCAGTGAGCGATTCAACCAGTCTCTGGCCATGTACCTGATCGTCCGGGACCTGCTGAACGACCTCAACGCCGTCGGCGGCGGCTTCATGAATCAGCTCGAATGGGGCAGCGATCGACGAGGCATCCCGCTGCCGGTGGCCGACGTGATGGAGTCATTCTTCAACAGCACGTTCGATTACACCGGCAGCAAGGCTCCGGTGCCCTTCGCGACAGAGGCCGACATGCAGGGCCTGCTGACCATGCTCTTCATGACCTATCTGAGCGGCGGCAATCCCCCGCTGTTCATGGACTTCCGCAAGGTCTGGGAAGCGTGGGAGATCCAGGAACTGG
>JAAYBV010000003.1 GCA_012744475.1 Phycisphaerae bacterium | reverse complement strand
CGCTGTTGACGGTCAGGCGGACGTACTTGGCCGCCACACCACCGAAGCTGACGGTTGTGTTCGCTGTATATGTGGCCTTGGCGGTGGGCTTGGCGAATTCGACGTCGCCCAAGGCGGTCCAGTCGGTTCCGTCCAGCGAGTATGAGACGGCCACGTCCTTGAGCCCGAAACCGAGAATCAACTCGAACTCGGCGTTGTAGTTCCACACCAGCATCTCGTGGAGCTTGTAGACACCATCGAATTCGTACTGGATATAGAGGTCCTCATCCGCAGGAGCGGTGGCCAGCCACATGTCGGTGGTCCTGGTGGAATGCTGGTCGTCGGCATCCAGTCCCGAGCCGTTGACGGTATTCTCCGGCCCGGCAGTCGCCTCCGAGGCGCCGTTGCTCGTGGCCACTACATTCTCCACCGTGTAGACGAAAGACTCCGTGGTGAAGTGCCAGACACTGCCCACGTCCCAGCCGACACCGTTGGCCTCATCGACTCTCCAGTAGTACGTCGTGCTGAAATCGAGGTGTCCCGTGGCGTCGAAGCTGTTGGGATCCAGTGTCGAGACGACCGCTGTTCCGCTGTCGACCGCAGCAACGTCGTCGCTGAGCAGGACTCTGTGCTTGGGCGACGCAGCACCCACGTAGTTTCCCGGCGTCCAGCTCAGGGCGGTCTTGACGGCGACTTCCACCTCTCCGTTGTCAGGGTCGGGATTGGAGGCGCGCACACCGCTCCATCCGCCCGTCACGAGGATGTTGTCGATGGCCCACCACCAGTCGTTGCCGGCATCGTACATCCCAAAGGTGATCACCATGCTCGTGGCGCCGGCGGGATTCGGGATGTCGACCACGATGGTCTCGTTGGTGGAGTTGTCATCCTTGAAGTTCGGGCTGCTGGAATCAGACTCCCACAAGAGCACTGTGATCGGCTCGGCTCCGTCAAAGGAGACCCTGATGGTTCCGGTCTGACGGTAGTTGTCGTCATACTCCGGACGCCAGCTCGAGTCGAACTGGAGCTTGACGGTGCCCGGCCTGGCGGAGGACAGGTCAATCGGAGCTGTGCTGAGCCAGACATTGTACGTGCCCGTAGCAGGCACAGCGGGATGCCCCGCGTCGTCCCACTCATCGCAATCGGCGATGGCAACAGTACCTTGTGCCAAGGTGAATTCCACACGGCGTTGATCGCCGGCGGTCTCGATCCACCAATCCTTGTTGGCGAAACCCCACCCGGCCCATTCGGTCACACCATCGGTGGCCGGATCCTCAATTCCCGGGACTTCGCTGGCATCGTTGATCCAGCCGGCCGGCGGGATGTCGGTCCAGACGGCATCTCCAGCCACCCCCTCGTCGACGTTCGGCCCCAGCGGCAGGCCTTCGAAATCCTCCGACAACAACACAAAGGTCTCCTGGGCCTGCGCCATGCCGACAAAGGCCAGGACAAGGGCCAACAGCAAGTACTTCGTTCTTTTCATTTCTCCATTCCTTAAAAAGAGTTTATGGGCTGTCCAGCATCGTGTGCACACCAACCGAGCGACTCCTGCTTCTTCAACACGCAAAGGTTAGAGTCGTGTGTACCGCCCGTTCTTTCTCTGTTAACGCGTGTCTCTGTCTGCAACGGCAATGTGAAGATCCATTGCTGACACAAATCCGGAGTCTGCCGACTCCGATACCCGCTGCGAGCGTTGCGACTCCCCTTCCGTTCACCTCCTTCCCGAGAGAACAGACTTCACAAGAAGCAGACATGAAAATGCATACACTTCGGCGTGCAGCAGGACTCCCGGCCATATCCGCTCCTCGGTAGACACATAGCTTGGCGTTTCCAAGGCCAAAACGCGAATGCCAGGTGAAAACTTCGCACAATCACTTGTACCACATTCCGTGACACCAACACAACGACAATCGCTACCGTCAGCAGAGTCGAAACGGGGCCCGCCCCGATATCGTTGGGCAGGCCCCCTGCAATGCTTCAGAATCTGCAGGACACCGCTGCTCCAGCGGACGGGCCTACGGGGCGACCGGCCGACCGAAGGCGACATCGTCGATGTATATGGTGCCTTTGCCACCTGCGGCCGGACTGGTCCGGTTGCCGACGCCGATCGTCACCTTCTCGACTCGGCTCAGCGTGACACCTGTGAAACCGCTCAGCGGAATCTGCCACTGCTGCCACTCAGCCGCCAGGACGGCGTCCGCATCCGCATGGACGACCGTTGCGGCATGCCCGGCATTGTCCTCCAACGTGACGTAAAGCGGCTGGGACTCATTTGTCGCACTGCCCTGGAAATACAGGCTCAGGCTGTCGGCAGCTCCGACCGTCAAGTCCTGTGGATCATCGAAGACCCGGTCGGCCTCTGAGTAGAACGGCGAATTGCCGTTATCGTAGGCCAAGGGCATGGATTGCCGGCCACCGTGGACAATCGTGCGCTCGGCAAACGGGGCATTGAGGTGGCCGACCGTCGAGCCGGTGCTGTTGACCCAGCCATCGAGCCATGTATCGAAGATGGCCTCGCCGGCCTCGATGTTGTCGGTGTAACTCTCGAAATCGTCGATCAGCGCGTATTCCTGCGTCGTGAAGCTCCATACGGCTCCGGCCCAATTCGACTCGTCTCCGATCTCGTCCACTCTCCAGGAGTATGTGGCGCCGAATTCGAGCGTCTGGGGCGCGAAGCTGGGCTCGGCCACGGTTCCGGCCAGAGACAGGGCCTCCGGATCCATGCCGAGATAGACCTCGTGCGAGGTCGCCTCGCGACCGGCGCGCCAACTGAGGGTACTGGCACGATCCACGTCGGTCGCCCCGTCAGCCGGCTGCGGCTGCCTTGCGGACACCGGAATATGGTAGAAGCGAACTTCGCTCAGGCCGTACTGCGGGATGGAGCCCCAGTTGCTCTTTACGGTCAGCCGGACGTACTTGGCGGCCACACCCTGGAAATCGACCGCCGTATTGTGAGCATAGTGTGGCTTGGCAGTCGACCGCGCAAACTCCACATCGCCCAGAACGCTCCAGTCGGTCCCATCCAGCGAGTACTCGACGGTCACGTCCTTGAACCCGAACCCGAGCACCAGGTCGAACTCGACGTTGTAGTTCCAGACCCACATTTCGTGGAGCTTGAGGACCCGATCGAACTCGTATTGGACATAGACCGGATCGGTACCGGCGGGCAGGCCCAACCACATATCGGAGATTTTGGTCGAGTGCGTATCGTCGGCATCGAGCCCTGAGCCATTGACGGTGTTCTCGGGACCGGAGGCGGCGTCCGAACTGGCGTTGCTGGTGGCGATGATGTTCTCGGCCGGATAGGCGAACGGCTCGGTCGTGAAGCTCCAGACCTCGCCCTTGAAAATCGTGTTGTCGGGGGCGGCGTTCACCTCGTCGATCCGCCAGTAGTAGGTGGTCTCGAAATCGAGCAGGTCGGGCGAATCGAACGTCGTGTCGGTCTGCCCCTGGCTAACCAGCACGCCGCTCGAATCCGCGCGGCTCGCGTCATTGACATCGTCGAAGACCATTCCCAGGTACACATCGTGTGTCGCGGCGAACTTGCCGGCAGACCAGCCGAGAACGACATCGCGAGGCACGTCGATGGCTTCATTCTCGGGAACCGGATCGGCCGCCACTTCGGGGCCGGCGCCCTGCATCGCCTCAATCAGCTCGTCGAGCGTCAGGCAATGACTGTAGATCCGGACGTCGTCGATGCTGCCAATCCAGTCGCAGCCCCAGCCGTCGGAGCCGATCAGGACCGGACAGTTGCTGGCGGTGATGGCGCCCATTGGGGTCGTCTCGGCCTGCACGCCGTTAAGGAAGCTGGTCAACGTCGAGCCGTCGTGCGTACAGGCAATGTGGCACCACTCGTCGCGAACCAGGTTCTGCCCGACATAGGCCCAGGCCCTGGGCGACGTGTTGAACGTGAACGCCATGTAGGGCTGCGTGCTGCCCCAGCCGTAGCGAACCTGATAGCTCCAACTGGGACTGGCGTTCTGGTCCGCCTTGGCCATCGGCGCCGTTTCCGTGCCTTTTCCTTCGGGGTCGTCCGCTCCGGGTCTGATCCAGAGAGTAATGGAGATCAGACTGGTGATGTCCAGGCTGGCGTCGGCGCCGCAGTTGATGTAGTCGCCCCCACCGCCGGCCGCACCCAGACCGTGGAATTCCAGGGCCTTGCCGGTGACGCCGGGGACCCACGTGGGGTTGCCAACGATGGTCCCATCGTTGCCCTTGCCGGATGAATCCAAGACGGTGGTGCCACTGCCCTCATCCAACTTCCAGTGACCCACCAGCTCCCCCATCGCCGTTCCCGCCACAACCAGCACACAGAGAACGGCCCACCAGACAGATTTCCTGCACATGAGTATCCTCCTTCAGACAGTAAGTGAATCAACACATCAGCATCCCGGCCGCATACCGGAGCGCTGTGTCTATCGAAGATACATACAACCGCCTGGTCTGCTCTTACGTCCGGCGCAAGGCAGACGCTCAAGATGGGGTTCTATCGGTCCTGCCGGTCGAATGAGCCCCACATCCACCGCGTTCGAGACCTCTGAAGTGATGCCTTCATTTGAACTGCCTCCGTTCCGCACCGTCCCTACTCCCACTCCATGATCCGTGCCTCCGTGGCACGCATCGGACAGCACATTTCCGTACCCATTGACTGTACCACATCCGCCGACGGAGAGCAACACCATTTCTTGGTGTGCTTTGTCCGTATCGACCGCAAGGCGCAGCGACCTGATATGTGGAAACTACGTATTTTTGGGTTGCACCGGGGCGGACATGCCCCCACCGGCCGGAATGTGGCGTTCACGGAGGCGTAGAGGCCGTTTTGCGCCCGGCCGGACCCAAGGTCGAGGGCTTCGCGACCGGCTATGGAGGTGTGGTTTTGAAGGGCCAACTGAACTTCTCGAACCGCCCAAACTCCGCGTCCGAATAGTCGGCCTGGCCGTGGTCGGTTTGGAGGCCCGAGCGAACCTGCTCCACGTGGCAGTCCACAAAAACGGCGTTGGCGGTGCCTCCGTTCCAGTCGCTGCGCTTGGCGCCGTGGAAGGTGCCGAACCAGTCGCGGCCATCGCCGCAAAGGGCATTGTCGTTCAGCACGTTGCTGCAACCCGGCCGCGTCCACATGTTCTCTTCGGTGAAGAAAAACACCTCGTTCTTGGCTCGGGTGATCTCGCTCTGCTTGAAAACGCCGCCGCCGGCGGCGCCGGACTTGGAACCCAGGTAGGCGTTCATGCTGTAGCTATAGTAGGGATCCATGGGATTGGCCGGATCGTGACTGGGATGCCTGTGCCCCTCGCTTTTGGCGACGACGTTGAATGTCGGGCACAGATGGACTTTGTCGCTCTTGAGATAGGGCCAGAACGGGCCGTCGGCCTTGTACCTTGGATCGTGCCATCGGCAATACCGCTGGTACCCGCTCACCGGGGCCTCGGTCTTGACCAGGGAAGTCCACGCATTGGGATAGCGTCCGTCCCAATCGTCCAGATAGAGCACCTGGGCCAGGCCGTACTGACGCAGGTTGCCCCGACAGGTCATTTCCTGGGCCTGCTCTTTGACCCGCTGCAAAGCAGGCATCATGATGGCCATGAGGATGGCGATGATGGCGATGACGACCAACAGTTCGATGAGCGTAAATGCGTGCCGTTTCGGGTACATGGCTTGCCTCCTTCTGCCCCCGACGGGGTCTGTCAGCCAGCAATCTTGTCCCAGATACACACAAACACTACGACTGTGCGAAGTGGATTGTACCTCTTCAGCGGCGCCGCACGCAAAGGAAATTTGCCCCACAGGCGGATCGAAGACCATTTGCCGGAGCTTGCAGACGTCCGTCTGCGGTACCCGGGCGGCCATCGGCAGGCCAGCCTGCCACCCATCGCAGCTTTCGTGCACACCTTGGAGCCTGGGAAGACACACCTCGAAGACACCACCTTCTTCCAGCGCCCTGCAGTCATTGCCGTCCCGGGACGACATCGACGCGACTTCCCTGACGCCACCTTGAGGGTAGCCCCCCCGGCAGCGGGTCGCCGGCCATAGGTCTATTCCTGCACCTGCTGCTCCCAACGGTCCATGAACAAAACCAGATCGTTGGCGTCCACGACACCGTCGGTGTTGAAGTCGGCAGACACGGGCGTCTGGCTCATGCTGGCGAAGGCAGTTCCGCCAAAGGCGCCTGCGTTCACTCGACCGCCGTTAGGCTGGCGCTCGCCTGAGAAATCGGCGTCAGGGTCCCCCGCATCCACGCAGGGACTCGTTACGTCGTCGAGCACCCAGATATCGTGCTCGGGCCAGTACCGGCCACACGTGCTGCGCAGGTGATAGTCGCCCGCGTCGGGATCGGCAAACATCGGATTCTCGCTGAAATTGCCCTGGCCCTCCGGGCCTCGCTCGATGCAACTGTACGCGGCCTGGCACCCGTACAGATCGCTCCATGTGTTGTCCCAGAAGATGCTGCTGCGGATGTCCGGACTGCCGTCTCCAAACGCCTCGATGCCGCACTCGTTCCCGACGACCGTGACGTGAACGATCGTCGGCGAGCTGTCGGCGATCAGAATGCCGACCCGGCTGCCCCGAATCACGAAATTCTTCAGCACACTGTCCGCCCCCTCGCCCCGATGGAACGACACAGCGTATCCACCCGGCACCTCCAGAACCGCCGCGTCGCCCACACTGCAAACCGTGATCGCCTTGCCCAGGAAGCGGACCTCCTCACGATAGACGCCAGGATACACGTTCACCACATCGCCCTGCTTGGCCAGGGCGATTGCTGTCTGAATCGTCGCCAAGGCCGTCGAAGAGCGCAGGCCGTCGTTCCGATCGCTTCCATGAGTCCCATCAACATACAGGGCATCCGATGTCACAGCCTCTCCATAGAGCTGGCGGATTTCCTCCAGTGCCAAGGCACGGTCGAAGAGCATCAGCTCGTCGAGCACACCTTCGAAATGATAGCGAGGCAACCCCAGGTTCGTCGTATACCGTCCTACATTGACCCGGTCGTCATCGTAGCCACCAACGAAGTCGATGGGAGACGATGAACAGGGGCGCCATGCATCGATCTGACCATCGATGTAGGTTCTTTGTATGGCGCCTTTTCGCACAGCCACGATGTGATGCCATGTATCCTTCCCCAGGACGGATTCTGAATAAAGATCCTCGTCCGTGCTTCGCATGGTGGTCATCTGAAAGGCGATTTTTCCAGTGTCTCCCCGCCTCTGTATGTTGAACCCAAGTTCGTTCTGGGGGTCCTCGCTGGCGCCATAGTTGAAGTCCACAAGAACTTCACTCTGCGCCACGGAGAAACCCCTGTCCCGTTCGAAGCACACCCAGAATGACGCCGTGAAGTCACCCGTCGGCAGCCACACAGGATTGTTGTCGGGTAAGGCCACATAGTCATCCTCGCCATCGAACCTCAGGCCGCTCCCCTTCCGCCCAGCCGTCCACTGCGGCCCGTGCAGATCGCCGGGCCGGTTGCCGAGCACATCGTCAGCCAAGACCCCCTCGCCTTCATCGAACGTCCAGAGGTGGACATCGCCATTGGCAGACGGAATCATCGCGAGGGCGTACCATGACATGCACATGGACAGGCAAATCGCAGCTCTCATACCGACACCTCCACACAACAGGACCTCTTCCGACCCACTGGAGCCCTATCTCCCGGCTCGCTCTTGCACATAGTCTCCATTGTAAGAAAAGGGGCATGCCGACGTCAACAGCGCCGAGCCGGAATCCTCAACCTTGCGGCAAGCTCAGGCGGGAGGAGTTGTCTGCCTTGACGGAAGGGTCCACACGAGTTGGTAGACCACCCCGAGCGCCGCCAGGAAGACCAGAGAAGAGAACAGAATCATGGACATCAGCAGGGCCGCCGGCTCAGAGACACCGTAGCCGGCCAGCATTACCACAAGTGTCACTTCGCGCACACCGAGATTGGCGATGGAGATCGGAATCTTGCCGAGCACGAAGACAATGGCGCATAGCCAGATCAGGACGCTGGTCGGGACAACAACGGATGCTGCCCAAGCGGCGAAGAGGTACCATAACCACCCCGCCGGAAGAGCGGCCACCACGTTGATCGAGCCGACGGCCAGATGAAATCGCCATCCGGCGGACTGGAACGTCGCGATCTGCATCAGAAGGGTCCGGCCCTTCTCCTGCACACTCTGGGGCAACGGCTTGAGGACCGCCATGAGCAGCCGGATGACAGGTCTGCCGGTCCGCTCGTTCAAAGCGAATACGGACAGCACAACAATCACCGCCAGGACCACGGCGCAAACCACCGGCAGAATCCACAACCGCCGGCTTTCGGGCCACAGGGCCCGCGTCGGATTCACCACGATCAGCCCGACGAGACCGACAACCGTCATCACCACCGTCAGCGTCACCTGATTGTAGAGCATCGCGCTCAGAACATTGGTCCCTCTGCCAGTCGTTCGCTTGAGGATATACCACTTCACGCCCGTGGTCACAAATCCCGGCAGTACCAGGCCGTACAACGATGTAACGCAGGTGGCTCCAAAGATCAGGTTCGTGCTCACCTCGCACTCCTGCTTCTTCAGAATCCACTGCAAGGCCACCGACTGCACCCAGGAGAACAACGCGGTGGAGCCCCACACACCGATCAGATACTGCCACCTCGCTGCGGCGACGGTTTCACGGAAGCGACTCAGGTCCACCTTGGAGAAGACCCAGACAAGCAGAACGACGGCGACCGAGAGCCTCAGGAGGAGCTGAACGAGTTGTTTGGCACGGGTGTGCATGTTCCTGTCTCAAAGTCTTCAGGAGGTCGCCTCAGTGACGTTATGTCCGAGAATCAGGACCCGGCGGGAAAGGGTCAGTTGAAGCTTGTAGAGCCTGCGGCAAACCGGGCTGCGAGGAAACAGCGACTCCAGAGCGCCGAAGGGTAGGTGGGAAGCAAAAGCCGCGAGGATCACGGCGCCGACCCCGACGAAGGGGCCACTCATGTAGCGGCTGCGGATGCCCGCGTAGCCGGCGTTCACCAGCAGTTGGTCCAGCCGCCGGCGACTGGTGACGTAATTGTGCGAGAAGTCGCAGTTGAAGAAGTGCTGACGCCAGCTCAGGTAGTCCGGACAGTGGATCATGAACTTGCCGCCAGGTTTGAGCGCCTGCCTGACCTGACAGGCGATATCCAAAGCCTGCTCCAGACCACTCATGTGCTCCATCACGTTGATCATCACAACCAGATCGAACTGCCGGTCGAGCGCCGGCAGCGGCGGCACCCTCGCACAGAAAACGTCGGCCCCCTTGCCGCGAAGGGACTCCGCCAATCCCGCGTTTGGCTCGATGGCATGGTATTCGAGCTTGCGTTCGAGACAGATCCCGGCGAACTCGCCCCTGCCCGGCCCGATCTCGAGAATGCGGCTGTCAGGAGTGACTTCGGCAAAAGACAGCATTCGCTCGAACGCCCGCCGCATGAAACGCATCGCCAACGCGGTCGGCCGCTCGGCTTTCTGCAGATGGTCGAAGAAGGTATCTGTCTTTTCTGGGCTCACTGGCTTCTCCTTCGCGCGATCAGGACCCGCTCGTCCGCGCAGCGGTCCTTGTATTCATTGTAGACCTGGAGATCATAGATGGCCTTATATAGAAGGTAGTCTCGCCGTACAACGACGTCGAATCCTTTGGAAACAACGACCTGCTCGATTCGATCCCATTCGATGCGATCGTCAGGCCAGACGTGAATGTCGCCCTCTCGCTTGTAGCGCGGATTCCGCAGACGCCGCAAAAGGTGGACGTAGCCCCGCACGTCCAAGACCAGCGAAAGGCCTTTCCGCCAGTTCACACGAGGACGCGCCTTCCGCAGGAACTCGGCATAAACCGGCGGCCTCTCGTAGTACGTATCCGTGACCTCGTGATCGATGTAAAGAACGCCGCCGGGCTTGGTCACCCGACACAGCTCTCGTACGATCGCCAGATAGTCCGGTACATGGTGCAGGACCGAGTAAGTAACTGCAAGGTCAAATTGTGCATCCGGCACGTTGGACAGATCCTTGCCATTGAGCTGGAGCGTCTCGCACAAGCCGCTGCCGGAGAACTTCCTGCGAATGTCTTTGAGGAAATCCGCAGACAAATCCGCCGAGGTCGTGGACGCTCCCAGCGCAATGAGGTGCCGCGTGAGATTGCCTGAACCGCAGCCGAAATCAAGCGCCTTGACGGGCTTCGCCCCCGTCTGCACGAGCGCCAGAGCCTCGCGAAGCATCGCGTGCAGGCGTTGCTGCTCGATGGAATTGAAGATGTCGCCGTGGACATGCTCGTACACGGCGGCATCGGCGCCCTTGTAGTATTCAGGCTCCACGGATCAACCTCTGGTAAACTTCAACAACCTGCTGCACGGCGCTTATGCCATCGAACCGACCGGCGTGCTCAGACGCGCGGCGTGCAAGACGATCTCGCAGCGTTTCGTCCGACGCCAGCTTTCGGATCTCCTGTGCAATAGTCTCGACATCCAGCCGGGACAGGACGATTCCCGTCTCGCCGTCTCGGACAAGCTCAGGCAACCCTCCCACGGGCGACACGATGACGGGTACTCGCATCCGCATCAACTCCAAGGCCGCGATGCCAAACGCCTCCCGGCGGCTGGGGACCACGGCAAGGTCGAAGGCCCGCATGACCCTCGCGGTATTCTCGTGCAAGCCGGCCAGGACAACGATCCGTTCGAGCCCGAGCCGCCGGATGCGCTTCGCAAGGGGCGCCTTCTCCGGGCCGTCACCCAGCAGGTAGATGCACCAGGACCTCTCGTCCCGTGGCAGCCTCGCGGCAGCATCTACGAGCAAGTCCGCCCCTTTGGCCCGGTCGAGTCGGCCGACGAAGCCCACGACGAATCGTTCCTCCGTCAGTCCGAGCAACTCCCTGACGGCCTTACGGTCGTAGTGATCCGGATCGAATCGTTCAAGGTCAATGAAGTTGGCGACAACGACGACAGGAAGATGGGGATCGCTTATCGTCTGCCGAATGGCGACCGCTGCCGCCTGGGAATTGGCAATGATCGCATCGGCCCGCGAACCAAATCGCCTGAGGGTCCATCGATAGACACAACCACTGCCGCCCCGGAAGACCGGCCCGTGCTCGTGCAGGACAAGACTCGCCGTGAATCGCGGACGAGCCAGCAGAGCAACAATGACTGCCTTCTGGAGATGGGCATGCACGATGTCGATTCGATGCTCTTCGCAGAGCTTCGGAACGGATCGCATGGCGGCAAGGCTGTACTTGGCGGACTCCAGAGTAATGGTTGTTGCATCGATGGGCAGCGGTCTGAGGTTGGGGCGAAGGGCGCACACATAGCTCTGGACCTGATCGGCCGGCATTCGCTCGACGAGGTTCTTCACCACGAACGGCGCACCGCCATAGCCCAAATGATCGATTATGTGAAGGACCCGAATCTTCATTTCACTTTCGCGTACAGTTGCAGATAGGATTCCGCTACGGCGTCCCAGCCGAAGGTTTTGGCTTTCTCTCGGGCGGCCAGGGACATGGCGGTCAGCATCGTCCGCTGGTCGACCAGCTTTCGCACGGCCGCGGCCAGGGCGGCCGGAGTCGGATCGTCCACGACGATGCCGTTGTCTGAGATCAACTCGTCGACGCCTTCGCAGAGGGTGGTGACAATGGGCAGCCCCGAGGCCATCGCTTCGAGCATGGCGTTGCTCATCCCCTCCTGCGCGCTGGCGCTGACCAGAACGTCGTGTTGACGGTATGTCTCGGGCATCCGGCTTGCACTGTGCCGCCCGGTCATCGTGATCGCACCCCGGAACCGTTCATCGGAGATCTTCCGGCGAAGCTCGGCTTCGAGGACGCCGCCTCCAACGATGGTCAGTTGTACGTCGCCGCCTTCCTTGCGGAGCAATTCGATCATCTCGATCAGCACGGGCAAACGCTTCGTCGGAGACAGCCGGCCCACCGTGATCAGCCGCAGGGGTCCCGGCCCGCCGGAGGGTCTTTCGGCCGGAGTGAAACGCCTCAGGTCCACACCATTGGGGATCACCTCGATCTGCGCCGAAGGCAGGAACCGCGAGGCCCGCTGCCGCAGCCCTTCGCTGCACGCCACCAGGGCCGACGCCCGTTGCCAGATCGGTTTGAACACCAACGGACCGAGCACCTTGTACTCCAGTTGCAGGCGGGCATTGTCGCCGGGCACGTCGGAGCCTCGAAGCGAGATCACGTAGGGCAGCCTGCCTGCCGTGCGGTAACACAGCCAGCCCGTGGGGAAACCGAAGAACGCATGGACCAGATCATAGGTGTTCTCCCGCAGAAGCCGGCGATAGTGCGGGCGAGCCTTGAGGAGCCAGGCAAGCACCTCGCTGCGCCGCCAGAAATGCAGCTCCTTCTTGCGAATGCCCACCTTGTGGACACGAATGTTGTCGGCAAACTGATCGAGGAAGAACCCGGGCTTCGGGGCCGACGTCAGCACATCGACCGTCAGATCGGGCCGGCCCGCAAATTCCTTCAGCAGCGCATGGTGGGCCTGCCCTCCTCCGCCACCGATCGGCGGAAACTCATAGTTGAGCATGAGCAGCTTCATCGATCTACACCGCCTGTCACCTGCCCCACAGGGAGCGTGACGACGTCTTTCTTGTCATCCTGAGCGGAGCGTAGCGCCGTCGAAGGATCTGGCCATAGACAGAGTACGGATCCCGTTCGCAGCCAGATTCCTCGACTGCGCTCGGAATGACAGAGTCGTGGCCGGGCCATCGATGAGACATGCGGAGGCATTCGTTCAATCCTTCCTCTGAGCGACCACATAAAGGTTCGTCTGGAGCACGAGCGGCAGTTTCTCAAAGTTGACCCTCGCGACCAACGAGCCAAGTGGCCCGAGCTTCTGGAGTTTCGGACGCGTGAACTCATTGATCGCATTCATCTTCGCAAACTGCACGTCGAATCCGTGTTCGACCAGCCGTCGGCGAAGCTGCCGCGGCGTGTGCAGAGATGGATGGTATCGTCTCCACTTCAGCGACCTGTGCGCGAGAGTCTCGAAGGGTGCGTTGCTGTATTTGTTGGGCGTCTGAAACAGATAATAGCCCTTCGGCTTCAGCACCCGACGCACCTCGCTGACGTGCCGATCGATCCGCGCGATGTGCTCGAAGAGATCGAAGCTCAGGACCGCGTCGAACTGCCCGTCGGCAAAGGCCAGCTCCTCGGCCGGCTGCACCTGCAAATCGAGGTCGCCGTACTTGGCCAGGCCGTACTCGATGGCGACGCGGGAGATGTCGGTGCCGGTGACGTGATAGTCTCGCCGCGTCAACTCGCTGACCACCGCGCCGATGCCGCAGCCGATCTCGAGAATCCGATCGCCCGGCCTGAGCAAGTTCGTCCGGGCCAGGAAGTCGAGGTTCGTCTGCAGGTTGCCCCGCTGCTCCTTGCCCCCTTCGAGCCCACCACGCCAGCCGCGGTCGTACAAATCCTGCTGCTCCTTGAGCTGTGGGTCCATCGCCATCGGCTCGTCATCAGTCTTTGCGCTGAAACAGAACCTGTTCTCCGAACAGGCCCACGATCCTGTAGTTCTTCATGACATAATCGCGCAGAGGCTTCATCACTTTGAAGCGCGCCGCCTCGTCCGGCCCGATCACCTCGCCCAACTGCTGGGCATAGGCCTCTTCGTACTGCTTGACCGTCGTCTCGTCCGTCGGCAGGAACTGCTGTCTGATGAGCGGCCAGAGTTCCATAGGCGGCACGTTCCAGGGGAAATGCCGCTTGCGAGTATCGACGATGAACTTCGGAGGACGCTCCCCGAACGCCGTCAGGATCTCCTGAATCCTCTCGGCAAGCTGCGGCGGCGGCAGCGTGTGCATCGTCCCTTCGAATGCCTTCGGGGTCGGGCTCATCCGCTGGGCCTGAACGTAGATGCCGGGAACCCAGCCCCAGACGTAGATCGTGTCGTTAGGCTCGGTGTGCTCGCGAATGTACTGACCCACCTGCTCCCAGGCGCCCCTTTCGCCCTTCTGCCGTTCGTCGACGCTGCGCCAAGCGGCGTACAACGGCTGGGCGGGAATCCGGCCGGCGCGAGGCGGTCGGTACCGCTCCGCAACCTCGTCCCATTTCTGCACGTAGCCTCTCGTGAGGATCTGGCGACCCTCAGAATCCTTGTACGCAGCGCCGGTGTGCGGGCTCTTGCGAATCCCGAAGAAGACGTGCCAGGACAGAACGATCATCAGCACGACAGACAGCAGCCCCACGACCACCCAACGGCTGCGATTCGGATCGACCTGCCATCGGTGGCTGTACAGACCGACGAGATAGCTGCCGAGCATGGCGGCCGAGGCGTTCAGCGGCAGATAGTATTGCTCGTACGAATGGGGGCTGATCCACACAAAGGCCATGTCGAAAAACCACCACAGCGCGAACAAGAGCACGAACCGGCTGGAATCAGGCTCGGTCGAAACGTGTGCCTTCGCCCGCCGACGCCGCAGAAGAACCACGGCTCTTGCCACGACGGCTCCGGCGGCCATGGCGATAGGCAGAATCAGCAAGGCGTAATACCGCAGCACCCGCCGGAACGCTTCTTTTCGCTCGGCCGGACCGAGCAGCCGCCAACTGTCGCTGACGTAGCCGGGCAGCAGCCTCAGGATCAGGCTGTCATCCCGCGAGGCCGCAGCGCTGTGTCCGACGTCTGAGGACGCCGTGTCGTCGCCACGGGCCTCAGCCGAGTCGTCAGCCTTCCCCGTGTCGGCCTTGTACTCCATCTTGACGCCGACCAGCTTGAGCGCCGGGGCGAAGGCCCACGAATAAGGCCAGTAATACAGCGGCGTGCCCATGCTCGCATACCACACACCGATCGGCGCCATGGTGATGGCGGCGCCCGCGATCAGCAGCAGGACATCCACGCCCACCTTCTTCCAGCCGCAGCGATGCAGAATCGGTTGCGCCAGCGTGAACAGTCCTACCGCCCCGATGGCGGAGACACCCGTCTGCTTGAAGAGAGGTCCGGCAATCAACAGGGCCCCGGTCAGCAGCGCCCACCACCGCTTCCCGTTCAGGTGATAGAACACGAAAGAGCAGATCCCCATGATCATCAGGGCGATCATGAACTGCTCCTTGACATTGCCGTATTTGGCGATCAGCGGCGCCGAGAGATACACAGACGCGACTGTCACACTGACAGCCGCCGCCAGAGTGCCATAGAGCCGACGTACCGCAACGAACATGAGTGCCAGGGCGACCGCCTGGAAGAGGCCCTGGAGGATCTTCGAGCCGGTTTCGTTGAAGCCCGAGAGCGTCACGCCGAGCATGTTCACCAACAGCGTGCCGGCTTGAGCACTGGGCTTCTCGTCGTGGCCGATCCGCGCCCCCGACAGGATGTGCTGCGCAGAATACACATACGAGCCGCTGTCGAACGGGTCCGGGTAGCTCAGCTCGAAGTACTTGCCCAGAACAAACGGGGCGCCGGCCAGGAGGAGAATCAGGCCCGCGATCAGGAATCGCCTCCAGCGTCCGTCGCCGGAGGCGGTGCGCTTCTGGCCAGCATGGGTTGAACGTCCGTGGGAATGCTTGCTTCGCTGAGGCATCTTACTCATTCACGTTGTCTCCACGGCCGTCCGTCGCGTCGAGGATTTCTCTTATCACATACGTCGGGCGATTCTGGGATTCGTGATAGGTGCGTACGAGCAACTCGGCCAGCAGGCCCATCAGAATGAACTGGATGGTCGTCAGGAACAGCACCGCCGTGAGCAACAGCAGCGGATTGCCGCTCATGTCCACGCCCGCGTTGACCTTCTGCGAGATGACCATCAGACCCAGCAGGAAGGCGAAGAGGGCCATCAGGCCGCCGAGACCGCCGAAGATGTAGATCGGTTTGGTCGAGAAGGACCCGAGGAACTTGACCGTAATCAGGTCGAGAATGACCTTCCAGGTGCGGCCGAGCCCGTACTTGGCCACCCCGGCGGTCCGCGGTCGGTGGTTGACCACGCATTCGGCGATCTGCGCCCCGCTCCAACTGGCCAGCGCCGGGATGAACCGGTGCATCTCGCCGTAGAGTTTGGTCTGAGCCAGGACCTCCCGCCGGTAGGCCTTGAGCGTGCAGCCGTAGTCGTGCAGCTTGACGCCGGTGATCTTCGAGATCAGCCAATTGGCCATCCGCGAGGGCAGCCGCCTCGTTAAAGCCTTGTCGTGCCGCTGTTTGCGCCAACCACTGACGACGTCGTATCCTTCGCGGAGCTTGGCGACGAGCATGGGGATGTCCGCCGGATCGTTCTGGAGGTCGGCGTCCATCGCGATCACGATGCCGCCCCTGGCGTGGGAAAAACCGGCGCTGAGGGCCGCGGTCTGCCCGAAATTCTTGCGGAAGCGAATCACGCGTACATTCGGATCGGCGTCGTGGAATTCCTCCAGGACCTGGAAGCTGCCGTCGGTACTGCCGTCATCGACGAAGATGATCTCGTATGCGTAGCGTCCGTCCAGAGCCTGTCGGATCTGGTCGTACAGCGGGCGGAGGTTCTCCTGCTCGTCGAGCAGCGGCACCACCACCGATAACTCCGTCTGACCTTTGTCGTGCGTCACGTTGGCGATATCCTAAGCATGTCTGCCGGGCTGTTTCGAGGCCCTATCCTAATCCGGGGGCCGCGCTTTTGCAAACAATCGCAAAATCCGCTCAGTCAAAGGATTATCGGCGATATGAGGGTGCCGTCTGAGAAGAATCTCGTGACGTTTCACCGCCATCGTGCGCGCAGCGCAATCCGTCCGTGAACGGTGCGCCGAACAGCCCTAATTCGACTCATACGGCCCGATCTCTTCGACGGGAATCGGCTCGAAAAGAACGGACCTCGGCAGGCTGGAATCACTGGGGATCTGCCCGCCGGAGGCGATCTGCGTCGCGAGGGTCCCGTCAGCAATGGCGTTGAGAGCGACCTGCCCGGTCCCCCCATCGCGCAGAAAGACGCTCTCGCACCGGGCGAAGAGGTTACGGCTGATAATATTGACGTCGGCATGACTCTTGAGGTCGGCCAGCTCGGGATAGCGGCTCGCATAGGCAGGCTCACCCGCCTGGGGCAGGAACCGCTCGATGGCCTCGAGCCAGCGGGACTGGCCCCAGCGGCTGAAACTCAGACCTGCCAGACAGTCGACGAAGAGGTTGCCTTCGATGAGATTTTCCTTGCCCCCGTGAATCTGAACACCGCCGAAGTGAACCGCGCCACACCGTTCGAAGAGATTCCCGTAGACCGCGACGCCGGAGATCATGTCGTCCAGCCGCACCCCCGCCGCCCCGTGCTGCGTGCCACCTCGAATGTCGCTCCAGCGATTCCAGCGGATCACCACGCCGCGATAAAGCGGATTGCCGAACATGTCCAGCCCACCCTGGTCGTCCGATTCGCGGACCACGTTGCGGATGTGGTTCAGCTCGATCACGTGGTCGTTGCCCTCGATGCGCATCGCCGAGGAGGGTATGTCCTCGAACAGGTTGTGCGCGATGCGGTTGCCGCAGCCGTCGAGGTGAACCGCGGGCGCATAGGTGCGTTTGAGCCTGGAAATGTTCGAGACGGTGCAATTCTCGACAAAGTGCCGGCCCGGCGTCAGCGTCGTGCGGTCGCCGCCGGCCACGCGGGTTCCGCCGCAGCCGAGTGTGCGCATCGTGCAATCGAAGATGCCATGGTGCAGACCGCCTTCGACGACGATCGCATCGCCACCGAACCGCTGGATCGTGCAATCCGCGACGAGGCAATCAGCTCCGCCGCGGATGTGGATCGCGTCCCCGCGTCCTTCCTGGAGAGTCAGGCCGCGCAGGATCACATGCTCAACGTCGGTCAAGGCCACAAAGGGCTGGTCGAACACACTGAGGACCACGTCCGCTTTCGACACGTCGAGCCCCTGCGGCGGCAGCCAATAGACGGTCTGCGTCCGCCGGTCGAGATACCACTCACCCTCGGCATCGAGCTCGCCGAATACGTTCAACGCGTGGTAACGCTGGTCTTTGCGATACCCATAGCCAGAATAGGGCGGTGTCAATGTGAACGTCTTCGCATCCGCGTCAATCGAGGCGACCTTCTGATACTCCTCGAACCAATCCCAGAACCAGTAGCCATACAGACGCACGTCGGGCTCGTCGAGCCATCGGCTCGGGCGGTCCTCGACGTAACGGAACTTCCCATCGCGACAACCTTCAATCGTGTTCCAGAGCTTGAAGTTGTCGTCGCCGAGAATCTCGCCGGTCTTGACGAAGCCCTCGTTGGGCCATCGGGCGAGCGTCTGAGGCTTCCCATCGACGAACAACTCCGGCCGCCGACGTAATTCCGTGGCATCGCCCCAATCCTCAACGCCCAGGGGCTTGAGGTCGGCTTCGAGCACGCGACTGCGAACGGCCTGATCCAGTCGCTCGCGAACCGCCGCATCGGAGATCGGCTTCCATCCGCTCACTCGGACGCCCCCGCAAAGGACGGCCGCCGGACCTTCATAGACCACCGGCGCCTCGGCAGAGCCCGAGTCTTCGGCGGTCAATTGCAGCGTCCGCTCCCAGACATACTCGCCGGCGCCGATGGCGATCTTCACTCCGCCGCTGGGCAGTCCGCCACTCGATTTCTTCAGTTGACGTACCGCCTCGCGCGCCCTCTCGATGCTGCGAAACGGCCTCCGACGCGAACCGTTGGCAGCATCATCTCCCGTCGGCGTCACATAGAACACTCTTCCCGGCTCGGGTAACAAGGGCAACGGTTCGCGGTAGGTCTCCGGGTCGCGCGCGGACAAGCCCCTGGCGATGCGTCGGGTCTCAGATATCCGTCGCTTCGCGATGTCACGATGGAACCGCAGCAACGTCGCGTCCGCCTCCAGACGTTCCCAGGCCGCGAGCGCTCCTGCTGTATCCTGCTTCGCCAGCGCCACTTCCGCCAGTCCAAACAAAGCCAAACCGCGAGCGAATGGCGCAACGGAGGCGTCGCACGCCACCGTCTCGAATCCCCTGATGGCTTCCTCCAGCCTGCCCTCGGCAAAGGCTCCAGCCGCCCCATCAAGCCCCGGACAAGACGAAGCGGGCGTCTCCTGCGGCGCTCCCGTTGCCACAACCGCCAGGATCAGAACGCCAGCCAAAACCATCGGAGCAATTGAGAATCGCGTCAGACTCATGCGTATCTATCCTCCTGTCAGGACTTCGTTCCGGTGTCGTCACCCCCAGACTACAGGTGGCCGACCCGCACAATATACCAGAGCGGCCCCCAGGATCAAAGCCCGCGTGTGCTACGCAATGCCACGGAGCTCCACGCTTGAATGGCGCTGCGGGTGAGCATAAGATACGGCGATGCTGGAGAAAGGATTGGTTCAGATCTATACCGGTGACGGCAAAGGCAAGACGACGGCGGCGTTCGGGCTGGCGCTGCGGGCGGCCGGACGCGGCAACAGAGTGCTGGTCTATCAGTTCCTCAAGCCCCCTTCGCTTGACCTCGGGGAGCGTCTCGCCCTGCAATCAACGGCGGAAATCCGGATTGAGGCAATGGAAGAGGACTGGGACATGGCTGTCTCGTTTAAGGACAAGGAGGCGGTGGAACGGACGCGGATCGCCATTCGCGAAGCTCTGGCCAAGCTCACCGAAGCGGCGCAGAAACGATCTTATGACGTCCTGATCCTCGACGAGATCGTCTATTGTCTGGGCCACGGACTGGCAAGTCTGGAAGACGTCAGGCGTCTGATCGAACGGCGCGATCCGGCTGTGGAGATTGTCCTGACGGGACGGGACGCCCCCGTCGAACTGGTGGAGCTGGCCGATCTCGTCACGGAAATGAAGAAGATCAAACACCCGTTCGACAAGGGGATCGGCGCCCGGCGCGGAATCGATTATTAGCCGTGAGCCCTGTAGGGGCGAATGATCATTCGCCCCCACCAACAAATAAAGGAGAAGACGTTGGCCAAGAGTGTGGCAGCGATCATCTGTGCCGCCGGACCGGGAACCCGGTTCGGGGGAAAGCGAAAGAAGCAATTCACCGACGTTGACGGCCGGGCGGTCTTCGTGCGAAGCATCGAGCTGTTCGCCAACCGCGACGACGTCAAACAGGTGCTCCTGGGCATCTCCAAGGCAGACGAGGAGATCGTCAACGTCAAATGGGGCGCCAACCTGAAGTTCTTCGGCGTCAAGATCTTCTTCGGTGGAGGCGAGCGGTTCGATACCGTCCGAAAGGCCCTCGAACTGGTCAACGACGACATCGATCTGATCGCGGTCCACGATGCGTGCCGATGCTGTGCGACCGACCAGCTCGTCGGGGAGGTCATCGCCGCCGCCGGCAAGAGCGGCGCCGCCATTCCCGCCTGTCCGGTCACGGCGACCCTCAAGGAGGCCAAGGACGGCGTCATCACGCGGACCGTGGACCGGGCCAATCTCTTCGAAGCCCAGACGCCCCAGGTCTTCGAGGCCGGCCTGCTCCGCAAGGCCTACGAGAATCTGACCCGGCTCGACCCCGCCCAAGTCACTGATGACGCCTTCCTGGTCGAAGCGCTGGGCCACGAGGTTTCCATCGTCCGCACGGATTCGTCCAACATCAAGATCACGGTCCCGAGCGACATCGCCATCGCCGAGGCGATCCTGAAAAGCCGCCCGAAACCCAAACCCGAAGGTCCGATAGGACCCTATATCGAGGCCCAATGGTAGCTGCGGAACCGGGTGGACAAAAATTTCTGTTTTTTCCCGCTTGACAAACTCGGAGAAAGCCGGTTTAATAGGGGCACTATGACGCTGAACTATCGCTATCATTGCAACTTTTGGTGGTGGCCTGAGGAGATAAATCCGACGGGCGAGCGATAATTTGCCATAGAAAAACCGCTAAGAAAGACCTTGTGACGCAGCCTGTTGGAACCAGCAGGCTGCGTTTTTTTTTGGTGTTTCGGCGGCTGTGTCAGTAGAACTTCGCTATTCTGAGAGCCGGACTTATGGATGATTATCGACAGATCATACGCGGGGCCGAACCGGGCCAGATCGTCCCGATCGTCAAGCGGATCGACGTGGGCGATCCCCTCGATTTCTTCGCGAAACTGACCGACTACGGCCGGGCCAAGAATTGCTGCCTGCTGGAATCCCGCGAGTACCTGGCGGGCACGGGGGCACTCAGTTTCGGGACCGCCCGACCGGCCCTGTACCTGACCGGCACAGGATTGGACTTTCGCATCCAGGCCCTCAGCAAGACCGGAAAGCGGATGCTCGGTTACCTGGCCGGTGACGAGAAGCGGTTTGCCTTCTGCGAAACGGTCATGTTCGAGGCGGATCGGATCATCGGGCGGATCCGGCCGACAGAAGGGACGATGGACGAACAGACCCGGCTTCGCAGCACAAATCAGATGGACGTTCTGCGGGCGGTGGCGTTCGCGTTCCGGCTGGCAAGCAAACCCTTCCGAGTCACCTGCGGCCTGCTCGGGGCCCTCAGCTATGACTTCGTGGACCAGTTCGAGAAGCTGCCGGCCAGCGAGCAGGACGTCCTGGGCAATCCCGACTACGAGCTTTTTTTCGCCGACAACATCTTCCTGATGGACCACGAGCACAACCAGGGGTATGTCGTGGTCAATTGCATGGTCACCAACGGCAACCGCGAGGCGGTCGTCGCCGAGGCGCAGGACACCTTCGATTACTACTTCAACATGGCGCGGTTCGAGCCGCCCAAGGGCAGGCGCTACGACGGCCCCCTGCTGGCCGCGTCAAGCGATACAGGCCAGAGCGAATACGAGAACATGGTCCGCGCCGCCAAGCAGCACATTGTCGACGGGGACATCTTTCAGGTCGTTCTGAGCCGGACGATCACCGAACCGTGTCCGGACGAGCCGCTGGACGTTTACAAGCGGTTGCGCAAGCTGAACCCGTCGCCGTACATGTTCTATCTGAACATGCCCAGCGCGGTGCTGATGGGCTCCAGCCCCGAGTTGAACCTCCGTGTCAGCGGGACCGGTCCACGCCATGTCGAAATCCGGCCCATCGCGGGCACCAAGCCGCGAGGACGCATCGACGGCGAGATCGACCCCGACACCGACTTCCGATACGAGGCGGAGCTGAAGCTGGACCGCAAGGAACTGGCTGAGCATATGATGCTGGTGGACCTGGCGAGGAACGACATCGCCCGCGTGGCCGATCCGGGCAGCCGGGTCGTCAATGAGCTGCTGACCGTGGAGAAATACGAATCTGTCCAGCACCTGGTCAGCAACGTCAAAGGCACGCTCCGGCCCGACCTCGATGCGCTAAGCGCCTACCTGGCGACGATGAATATGGGAACGCTCACCGGCGCGCCGAAGATCGAGGCGATGAAGATCATCCGCCGGCTCGAAAAGAACAAGCGGGGCTACTACGGCGGCGCCGTCATGTACCTGACGGTGGACGGTCAGTTCGACAGTTGCATCACGATCCGCAGCCTCCAGGTTCGCGACCACACCGCCTACATCCGCGCCGGCGCCGGGATCGTGCACGACAGTGTGCCCAAGACCGAATTCGAAGAGACCGAGCACAAGGCCCGCTCCTGCATCCGCGCCATTCGAGGACAGTGATCGCAAGGTGACACCGAAAGCACCGCGTGAAGGACGAAACCATGCAAACGAACGACACCAGAGTCCTGTTCATCGACAACTTCGACTCGTTCACGTACAACCTCGTGGACGATTTCGGCAAGCGGGGCTGCGCGACCCGCGTGTACCGCGCCGACACGAGCCTCGACGATCTGATTGCGGTCTGTGCCCAGCTCGATCCCGATCTACTGGTGCTCTCGCCGGGACCGGGCAACCCGGACACTGCTGGCGTGTCGCTCGAAGCGGTGGCGTATTTCCAGGACAAGCTGCCCATCTTCGGCGTCTGCCTGGGGCACCAGATCATCGTGCAGCACTTCGGCGGCACGATCGGCCACGCCCCGGAGCCGATGCACGGCAAGCCCTCGCGCGTCAGCCACAACGAGAAAGGGCTGTTCGCAGGCATCGAGAACCCGCTCCAGGCCGGGCGGTACCACAGCCTGATGGCCCAGCGATTGCCCGACTGCCTGGAGAAAACCGCAGAATTCGAGGGCGTCGTCATGGGCGTCCAGCACAAGGAGTTGCCCATCTACGGCGTCCAGTTCCATCCCGAGAGCATCCTGACCCCCGCCGGGGGCAAGATCATCCAGAACATCCTGCGCATCGCGGCCCAGAAGAGACAAACGGTAGGGAGCTAAGCCATGGCGACAATCACCGAGTACCTGGAGATCATCCTGAACGGAAACGACCTGACGTTCGAGCAGGCCAAGGCCCTGCAAGACCGGATCTTCGAGGGCGAAGTCACGGAGGTGCAGATCGCGGCATTCCTGGCCATGATGCGGATGAAGCGGGCGACATCGGCGGAGATGGCGGGCCTGGCACAGTCGCTTCGCGATCATGCGGTGCCCGTCAACGTGGAAATCGACAACCTCGTTGACACCTGTGGCACGGGCGGCGCGGTGATCAAGACATTCAACATCTCGACCGCCGCCGCTCTGGTCGCAGCCGGCGCCGGCGTCTACGTCGCCAAGCATGGCAACCGCGGCATTACCAGCCGGTGCGGCTCCGCCGACGTGCTCGACGAGTTGGGTGTCAAGATCGACCCTGGCCCGGACGTCGTCGCCGAGTGCATTCGACGGGCCCACATCGGGTTCATGTTCGCGCCGAAGTTCCATCCGGCGATGCGTTTTGTCCAGCCGATCCGCAAGAGCCTGGACTTTCGGACCGCGTTCAACATCTTAGGGCCTCTGGCCAATCCCGCCCGCGCGACCGCCCAGGTGATGGGCGTCTCCGACGTCGAGCTGCTGGACCGCATCGCCGAAACGCTCCGGCTGCTGGGCGCCAAACGGGCAATGGTCGTCCACGGCCAGGGCATGGACGAGATCAGCCTGTTGGGCAAGACGAAGGTCATCGAGCTGCGTGATGGGCGCATCGAATCCTTAGAGCTCGACCCGTCCGAATTCGGTTTCGCCGGCGCGTCCATCGACCAGCTTGGCAGCGGTGACGCCATCACCAATGCCGCTCTGATCCGCCATATCCTCAGCGGCAAGGAACAGGGGCCTCGCCGCGATATCGTTGTCCTGAACGCGGCCGCCGCGATCATCGTGGCCGGACTGGTGAACGACTTTCAACAGGCCATCCCGCTGGCGGAGTATTCGATCGACGACGGGAAGGCCATGAACTGTCTCGAAACACTGATCGAGGTCTCCAACAAAGGGTGAATTTTCTCTGTATTTCGGATCACTGTCATGCTGATACCTAAGGTCAAGATTTGCGGAATTACGAACTACGATGATGCTGTGGCGGCCCTGGAAATGGGCGCCGACCTGATCGGGTTCAACTTCTACTTGAAAAGCCCGCGGTATATCCAGCCGGAAGCGGCGACGAAGATCATCAACAAGCTGCCCGCCTTCGTGGACCTCGCCGGCGTGTTCGTCAACAGTTCCCTCGAAGAGACGCGGGAGATCGCCAGCCAATGCCAGCTCGACTGGATCCAGTTGCATGGGGACGAGAACGCCGAATTCTGTCGCTGGCTGGCCTACGACAGCCCCAAGACGATGAAGGCGATCCGCGTCAAAAATGCCGGCGACATTCAACAGGCGGACAATTTCTTCACGGACGCCATCGTGCTCGATGCGTACGACCCGAGCAAGTACGGCGGCACCGGCCTGACCTTCGACTGGAACATCATCGGCCACATCGGCAAGCGCATCTTCCTGGCCGGTGGGATCAATCCGGACAACGCGGTCGCGGCCGTCGAACTCGGGGTCTATGGGATCGACGTGTGCAGCGGTGTCGAGGCTTCGCCCGGCAAGAAAGACCACCAGAAGATGAAGCGGCTCTTCGACAATATCCGACACTTGAGAGCGTGACCATAGGTCCTGTAGGTCCAATGGGACCTGTGTTTGAAAGGACATTCGACATGAAACACAGAGGCAGATACGGCGACTACGGCGGCTACTACGTCCCCGAGGTGCTCATCCCGGTGCTGGAGGAACTGGAGGAGGCGTTCGATCGATTTCGTGACGATCCGGCGTTCGTGGCGGAGCTGGCCGACCTGTCGGCGCACTACGCCGGCCGCCCTACCCCGCTGTACCATGCGAAGCGATTCAGCGAGCACGTGGGATTCCAGGTCTACCTCAAGCGCGAGGATCTGCTCCACGGCGGCGCGCACAAGGTCAACAACACGCTCGGCCAGGGCCTGCTCGCCAAGCACATGGGCAAGAGCAAGCTGATCGCCGAAACCGGCGCGGGCCAGCATGGGTTGGCCACCGCCATGATCGGCGCCCTGCTCGGGATGGAAACGAAAATCTTCATGGGCGTCACCGACGTCGCGCGACAAAGCGTCAACGTCCACAAGATGAAGCTCTGCGGCGCGGAAGTCATACCGGTGGAGGGCGGTACAGGGACCCTCAAGGATGCGATCAACGATGCGCTGCGATACTGGACGGCGCACGTGACGGACACGTTCTACCTGTTCGGCACCGCCGCCGGGCCGCACCCCTACCCGATGATCGTGCGGCACTTCCAGAGTTGCATCAGCCGAGAGGCCCGGCAGCAGTTTCTCGAGCAGGTGGGCCGCCTGCCCGACATGGTGGTTGCCTGCGTCGGAGGTGGCAGTAACGCCATCGGGGCTTTCGCTCACTTCATCGACGACCCCGACGTCAAGCTGATCGGCGTCGAGGCCGGCGGCCAGGGAGTCGCCACGGGCAAGCACGCCGCCAGCATCGTTGCGGGCACGCCCGGAGTCCTTCACGGGGCGCGGTCATATTTGCTCCAGGATGAGGAGGGGCAGGTTCTGGACACCGAGTCGATCAGCGCGGGCCTGGACTATCCGGGGGTGGGCCCGGAACACTGCTACCTGAGTGACATCGGCCGGGCCCAGTACGTCGCCGCCGAGGATGCGGACGTACTCGAGACATTTGGCCTGCTGACGCGCATCGAGGGCATCTTGCCGGCCCTGGAGAGCACGCACGCGCTGGCCTACGTGGCCGGCCTGAAGGGCACGCTGGCCCCGGAGACTGTCGTCATGGTCAATCTTTCCGGCCGGGGTGACAAAGACGTCGGAATCGTGGAAGCACATCGACCGTTGGAATAGGTCCGATCGGACCTATGGGACCTATCCAAGAGCAACATAGACAGGATCAACAAGCATGAAATCCTATAGTGACGTGTTTTCCGCACTGAGAAGAGAGAAACGGGCGGCGCTCATCCCGTTCTTCGTCATCGGCGATCCGGACTTCGACAACAGCCTGGCCCTGGTCAAAGCCACCATCGACGCCGGAGCGGATATCCTCGAACTTGGCATCCCGTTCTCGGACCCCATCGCCGACGGGCCGACCATTCAGAAGGCCGACATCCGCGCGGTGCGCAGTGGAATGAATGTACGCCGGGCAATGGAGTTCATCCGGCAGGTCAAGCAGTACAGGGACATCCCCATCGGTCTGCTGATGTACTACAACCTCATCGGCCATTATGGAACGGAGGCGTTCTTCCGCGACGCCCACGCGGCGGGTGTCAACAGCGTTCTCGTGGCCGACATGATGATCGACGACGCAGGTGAGGTGCTCGGACCGATCCGCGCCGCCGGCCTGGACAGCGTCTTTATGGTCACGCCCAACACTTCGCCCGAACGAATGAGACGGATCGCCGCCAAGACGACGGGCTTCATCTATACGGTCTCCGTCCTCGGTGTCACGGGGAGTCGTGACACCCTCTCCGACAGTGTACAAGACCTGGTTCGTCGGCTCAAATCGCTAACCACCGTCCCGATCTGTGTGGGGTTCGGCATCAGCAAACCTGAACACGCGCGGGCGGTGGCCGACGCGGGCGCCGACGGCGCAATCATCGGATCGCGGATCGTGGGCATGATCGAGGCCCACCTGGACGATCCCGCCCGGGCGATTGCCGAGGTCTCCGCCTTCGTCCGACAGGTCAAGGCGGCCCTTTCCACGTCCGGATAAAGCCGGACGATACGTGTCCGCATGCGAAAGCGCCTGTTTCCCCCCATTTTTCGTCCGCGGGTGAACCTTTCTCCTCTGACGGCAGTAGGAATCCGTACGCAACATCTTCAAGCAGGTAGTTTAAGTGGGGTATCACGGAAAAACTGCCGAAGTAGAAGGCAAATCGGAAAAAACCTTTGCTTGTTAGGAGGATATCGCCATGACACGGAAACCGAACACGGTCGCCATCGGAGCGGTGGTGCTGTTGTGGACGTCGATTTCGCTCGCCCAGGGAGGCTCGGGACCTGCCGGACAGGACCCCGCCAACCAGCGCATGGCTGTGCAACAGCAGCAACGCGTCCAGGCATTGCAGCAGCAGATCGACGAACTGAAGAGCCAGCAGGACTCCCTGATCGAGCAGTTGCAGGCCATCCACGCCAGCGCGGTCAAGGAGAAGGCCACCGAGACCGCCGGCAGGGTCGAGAAGCTCATCGCCAGCCAGCAGGAGACGTTCCGCACCAGGCTTGCGCAGCTTCAGCAACAGCAGCAGCGGATGACGCAAGGGATGCGACAGCGAGCCGACAGGCCCCAGCGGACCGGGCGCCGAGGCCGCAGCGCCCCCGACGTGGAGCTCAAGAGTTTTGACGGCCGGACCTACAAGCTGTCCGACCTCGAGGGAAGGATCGTCGTGCTCGAATGGTTCAACATGGAATGCCCGTTCTCCCTGTATCACTACAATACGAAGCCGACGATGGTGGAGTTGGCCAACAAGTACAAGGACAAAGAGGTCGTGTGGTTAGCCGTCAACAGCACCAACCACACGAAGGTGGAAGCCAACGTCACGTTCGCCAAAGAGCACAAGCTGCCCTATCCAATCATTGACGATCGGTCGGGCCAGGTCGGACGGGCCTTCGGGGCGAGAACCACACCCCACATATTCGTCATCGACAAGGATGGCGTGGTCGTCTACCAGGGAGCCATCGACAACGCGCCGATGGGCAAGGTGGAGGCAAACGTCGCGAACGTCAATTACGTGGACCAGGCCATCTCTCAGTTGTTGGCCGGCCAGCCGGTGACCACGCCGACCACGCCCCCCTACGGCTGCTCGGTCAAGTATCCGAATCCATAGGGCAGACCTGATGCACTGTGACGGCCGGCCCGCCGTTACAGGAAATGAACTGTCCAAAACCGGATGGGCCCCTCGTTGCCGGGTCGCGTCGATCTCGACGAAACCGCTGGCAACGAGGGGCCTTCTTCGTTAGAATGGGCTTCCCGAATTCTGTGATGTCCGGCGAAGGGGCCGGAGAAGGTGATTCATGCCAGAAAGGGAGGCCAGGATGCGACGATTCTCGTTCACCCCATTTCCAGGGAGATTCGGCAGTTTCTTCTTGATTGCGTTGACTGCTGTGGCGGTGCGCGCGGAGACGCTGACTTACCTCGATCTGATCGGTCGGCTGACGGACCTGGAGCACCTGGCGACGCTGCCTGAGACTGGTGAGAAGTGCGTGCAATGGTCGAGCTGGGATCGGCGCAGCAAGTACGACGAGGCTTCGGGCAAGTATATCGACTGGGACGCCAACGGTGACGGCGGCGGGATCATCCGCAAGGAAGGAAACGAACTGGTCTTTGCCGAGATGGAAGGTCCCGGCGTGATCTGGCGCATCTGGTCGGCGCTGCCCAAGGAAGGACGTGTGAAGATCTATCTCGACGGGGCCACCGAACCCGTGGTGGACTTGCCCTTCATCGGGTACTTCAACCGGGAGAATGAGCCGTTCACCTATCCTGCCCTCGTCCACGAAGCGGCACGTGGACAGAATTGCTACGTCCCGATCCCCTTCCAGAAGTCCTGCAAGATAACCGCTCAGGGCGACTGGGGCGCGTACTATCACTTCACCTATACGACATATCCGAGGGAAACGGCCCTGCCGACCTTCACGCGGGAGCTTTCGCAGGCCGAGAAGGATGCACTGGCCAGGGCGGACGAAATCCTGAGCGACTGCGGACCGCAAGCCTTCTCGGCACGAGGCGACGATGTCGCTCGGCACACCGCAAGCAGCGCCGAAGGCGGCATATGCACGATCGCCGGTCCCCGGCGCACAGGGGCGATCAGGACGCTTCGGCTGAAGCTTGACCCGCCGGCCGGGCCGGAAGACCGCGATGCGCTGCGCGAATGGACGATCCAGATTCGCTGGGACGGCGAGAAATCGCCGAGCGTCTGGGCGCCGCTGGGCGATTTCTTCGGCACCGCCGCCGGCGCCAACGCGTATCGCTCGCTGCCCTGCGGCCTGACTGACGATGGGTGGTGGTACAGCCACTGGTTCATGCCTTTCGCCTCCGGCTACGAGATCACCCTGGTCAACGACGGAGCCCAGTCGCGCAAGGCCCACCTGGAGATCGTGACAGTGCCGCTCAAAGGCAACATCAGCCAATATGGGCGGTTTCACGCCAAGTGGCATCGGGATGCGTTTTTGCCGGAAGACCCCGAGCGGCGGAAGATCGACTGGACGATGCTCAAGACGCAGGGACGCGGCCGCTTCTGCGGCGTCATGCTGCACGTCTGGAACCCGCGCGGCGGCTGGTGGGGCGAGGGCGACGAGAAGTTCTTCGTCGACGGCGAGAAGTTCCCTTCGACGTTCGGCACCGGCTCGGAGGACTACTTCGGCTATGCCTGGTGCGATCCGGCGCTGTTCGAGAACTGCTACCACAACCAGACGATCAGCATGAGCAATCGAGGTCACGTATCGGTCAACCGCTGGCACATCACCGACAATGTCCCGTTCCAGAAATCGTTCGAGGCCGCGATTGAGAAATACTATCCGAACGACAAGCCCACGCTGTACGCCGCGACGGCGTACTGGTATCAGGCCGCCGGACAGAGCGATCCCTATGAGCCTCTCGGCGTCGAGCAGCGCAGAGGCTACTGGACGCCCATCGAGGTGTTCAAGGTCAAAGGCGCTCTCGAAGGTGAGAATCTGAAGGTCCTGGCCAGGAGCGCAGGCAATACGGCCCCGCAGGACATGTACGGCTTCGGACCCGACTGGAGCGGCGATACGCATCTCTGGTGGACCGATGCCAGGCTCGGCGCGACGCTGGACTTGGCCGTGCCCGTGCAGAAGGCGGGCGTGTATCGACTCAAGATGCAGTTGACCAAGGCCGTTGACTACGGCATCGCGCAGTTCTATCTCGACGGCAGGAAGCTGGGCGACCCCATCGATCTCTACAACGACGGCGTGGTCGCTACCGGCGAACTGGACATGGGCCTGCACGAACTGTCCGCCGGCGAGCACACGCTGCGGATCGAGATCATCGGCGCCAACGACAAGGCCGTCAAGAGCTACATGGTCGGCCTGGACTACGTGAAGCTCGAAGAGGCGCAACCCGCCTTCTACCTGCCCGAAGATCCGGACTACACGATTCTCGATTCGGCGGCCGACTCGGTCCGCTTCACCATCGAGCGGACTCTGGTCGAGTACAAGGGCAACCTGTCGAGCAAGTCCAGCTTCGTCGACAAGGACGGCAACATCATGGGCTGGCACGACTTCGGCAACCTGGAGGGTCCCGGCTGGGCCGCCAACGCGGTCGGCGGCGCGTACGAACTGCACGCCTACGGCCGAAGGCACAGGGATCCGGCGCAACAGCGCAAGGCCCTGTCCATCCTGGACCACGTCCTGAACGCCGGCTTCATCGACTACGAAACGGGCTTCATCACAGGCTACCGCGAGACCACCACCGACCGCTTCTGCCTGAACTACCAGCACAAGGACAACTGGTTCTGCCCCGGGTCGATGGCCAAAATCGCGTATCAACTGCTGCTGTTCAGCGACGTCGTCGAGGAGCCGCGCAAGAGCCGCATGCGCCAGGTCGCCGCCAGGACGGCCCAGTGGATCGACAGGAACGTCAAGCCCACGCCCAACGGCTGGTATCCCCGACGCTGCAAGCCCGACGGCGAACACTTCCCGCAGAACGCCTATGGCGATGGTGACATTCTCTTCGAGAAAAGCGGCGACGGCCTGTTCATCCTCCAGCTCCATGTGGGCCTGACCGAGCGTGGCCTGGCCGACTACACGGAGGCCGTCCGTACGAAAGTGAGAGTCTTTATGGAGGCCGGCGGCATTTTCGGGAGCATCAACCACGACACCTACGACGAACACGAGTGCGTCGCGTACGCGGTGGCGTTTCGCGTGCTGCGCCAGGCCGCATCGCTGCTGAAGGACGAACGCGTACGCGCCTTCGCCTACAACGAGTGCCTGGCCGGCATGGATCAGTTCAAGATGACCGAAGATCGTAACGGGGTCCAGACCAAGGGCCTGCTCTACATGGAGAGAAGCTGGGACACCGCCTATCTCTGGGAGAACGCCGAGGCGGCGCTGGCCTACCTGGAAGCCTTTCGGGATACGGGCAAAGAGGAGTATCTGCTCGACGGCTTGACCATCCTTCGCGCCATCGCCGAGCATCACCAGCGAGACACGGGCTTCTTGACCGAAGGCGTCGACTGGAACAACCACGTGGGCAGGCAGCACCACTTCGACGAGGCCGAATATGGCGACATCAAGTACACCGAGCCTTTCCTGAACAACCTGCACATCATCGAGCCGACGCTGCTGGCCGTCGAGCTTGGCGTCGCCGGTCCTGCCGTCGTGACTCCGTGACCTTCAGCGGCCCTGCGTCTCAGGCGCCGACGCCTCCCTTTCCGCAGAATCGGGTCGCCTTCCAATCCGTCTGCCGTCTCCCGCCTCGATTTCCTTTGCGAACGTCCCGTCCTCGAAGCTACAATCGCATGTAAATCCATGCAACTTCGCAGGAGTCAGGAGAATGAGAAAACAGCGAGTGATCTCGACGTTGTCGGCTGCCGTTGTATTGTGGGTGAGCGTTGCGGGCATGGGACGTGCCGGCGAACATCTGGTGCCGGCGGACAAGGGCCTCACCTCCGCCTATCTACAGGGTCTCCGTGAACGCGGCCAGCGCGCCGTCTACGCGACCGACGAGGCGGACACCCTCGGCATGCCCGTCGGCGGAATCGCGACCGGGCAGATGTACCTGCGCAGCGACGGCACGCTCGGGCTCTGGCACATCTTCAACCGGCACATCTTCACCGGTTACGGCGCCGAATGCTATCGCACCTACCGACCGGATTCGCCTGTTGAGTCAGGATTCGCAGTCGTCGTCAGCCGAGACGGCACGCAGATGCGCAAGCCCTTGAACCGGGACTTCGGCACGGTCGAATGCGCAGCGGAATATCCCATCGGACTAGTCCGGTACCGCGCCGACGGGTTTCCGGTTGACGCGGAGATGGAGGTGTTTTCGCCCTTCATTCCGCTCAATGCCAAGGACTCCGCCCTGCCGGCAACACTCTTCCACATCGCACTGAAGAACACCTCCGACAAAACACAGGAGGTGAGCGTGTTGGGCTGGCTGGAGAATGCGGTTTGCTTTCATTCCGCCAAGAGTCGCGGCGTGACGCACCAGAGCCGCATCACAGGCGAGAAAGGCCGGACACTGCTCATCCATACGGCCAAGGAGCCTCCGAAGCAGGAGACTCAGGCGCCGCGTCCCAAGATCGTGGTGATGGAGTTTGAGGGGCCGGACTATGGCGACTGGCAGGTTACAGGCGAAGCGTTCGGAAAAAGGCCCGCGCATGGCACGCTGGCAAATCAGCAGTCTGTCAGCGGCTTTCTCGGAAGCGGCCTGGTCAACACCTACCTCGGAGGCGATCGCCCACATGGCACACTGAGAAGCCCGGCGATAACGATCACACGGAAGTACATCAACTTCCTGATCGGCGGAGGCAGCCACGCGGACGAGACATGCATCAATCTGCTGGTCGACGATCAGATCGTGCGCACCGCCACAGGCAAGGACAACGAGAAGCTTGAATGGCACTTCTGGAACGTCGAAGACCTGGAGGGCAAGACCGCCTGTATCGAGATCCTTGACCGTCACTCGGGCGGATGGGGACACATCAACATCGACCAGATCGAGATGGCGGACGAAGCGTACGACGCGGACATGGGCCCCTTCGACAAGCTGCCCGACTACGGGTCCCTCGTGCTGGCTCTTGACGGCCCGGCGTGCACGAGCCAGGAAGTCAAGAGTATCCTCGGACTGTATGACGCCTCGGATTTCCCGCCCATCATGAGCAAGCCCTGCCCGACCGTCGGGACGAAAATGGTGGAACTGGCACCGGGCCAGACGACGACGTTCACGTTCGTGCTGGCGTGGTTCTTTCCCAACCACCAAAACGGTCGTGAATACGCCAATCGTTTC
Source organism: Phycisphaerae bacterium (assembly GCA_012744475.1). GTDB lineage: Bacteria > Planctomycetota > Phycisphaerae > Sedimentisphaerales > Anaerobacaceae > Anaerobaca. The sequence continues at coordinate 41,369 of JAAYBV010000003.1, read as the reverse complement.
GACAGCGCCGCGGACGTGGCGCACTACGTGCTCGACAACCACGAGCGTCTCAGCGGCCAGACCAAGCTCTGGCACCGAACGTTCTATGAGGACAGCACGCTGCCGCGCTGGCTGCTGTTCCGGCTGCACTCGACCGTCGCCAACCTGGCCACCGGCACGTGTCAATGGTGGAAGAACGGACGCTTCTGGGCATGGGAAGGCGTCGGCTGCTGCGAGGGAACCTGCACGCACGTGTGGAACTACGCGCACGCGCCGGCCCGGCTGTTTCCGGAACTGGAGCGCAGCGCTCGGGAAATGCAGGACTTCGGGGAGGGATTCGATCCCGACAGCGGACTGGTCGGCTTTCGGAGCAATCGGGCGTACGCCGCCGATGGGCAGGCCGGAACCATCCTGAAGGCATATCGCGAGCACCTCTGCTCCGCCGATGATGCGTTCCTCAAGCGGAACTGGCCCCGCATCAAGAAGGCGATGGAATTCTCCATCGGACAGGACGGCGACGAGAACGGCCTGATCGAGAACAGCCAGCACAACACGTTCGACATCAATTTCGAGGGGCCCAACACCTTCGTCGGATCGATGTATCTGGCCGCCTTGCGCGCGGGCGAAGAAATGGCACGAGAGATGGGAGACGACGCCTTCGCCCAGCGTTGCAGGCGGATCTTCCAAAGCGGCTCGCGACTGACGATGGAGCGGCTGTGGGACGGCGAGCACTTCATCCAGATCGTCGACCTCGACAAGCACCCGAAGCATCAGTACGGCAAGGGATGTCTGTCCGACCAACTCTTCGGCCAGGGCTGGGCCCATCAGTTGGGGCTGAACTACATCTATCCGTCTCCCAACGTCAAGGAAGCACTGCGGTCGATCTGGAAGTACAACTGGGCGCCCAACGTCGGCCCCTACAACGCAGCCTATCCCCCGGACCGCTGGTTTGCCCGGCCGGGCGAGGCGGGCCTGTTCACCTGCACCTGGCCCAAGAGCGAGTACCTGGCCGAGGGCGTGCTGTACCGCAACGAGGTCTGGACCGGGATCGAGTATCAGGTGGCCGGCCACATGGTGTGGGAAGGCATGGTCGACGAGGCGCTGGCGATCTGCCGCGCCGTTCACGACCGCTACCAGCCGGCGAAGCACAATCCTTTCAATGAAGTCGAGTGTGGCGACCACTACGCGCGGGCGATGGCCAGTTGGGGCGTCTTCACCGCCCTGTGCGGGTTCGAGTACCACGGGCCCAAGGGCCATATCCGCTTCGCCCCGCAGATGAGCCCGGAGGATTTCAGAGCGGCCTTCACCGGCGCAGAGGGTTGGGGCCTGTTCGCGCAGAACCGGTCGAACGACGCGCAACGGGAGCGGATCGCGCTGCGCTGGGGGCGGTTGAACCTCAAGACCCTCGCTTTCTGTGTCCCGTCGGACTGGAAAAGCGTGGAGGTTGACATCGGCCACGAAGGCAGAACACTACGCAGCACACATTCGCTGGACGCCGGAGAGCTTCGCATCGAACTGGCCGAACCTGTGCGGCTTTCCGAAGGCCAGACGCTGGACATCGTGATCCGTCGCTGATCTTCTCGAATCGTATCACCGCATGGCACCGCCAATTGCGTAACCTATTCTAAAACAAACAGTTACAGAAGATCTGTTACATAAGCCAAGCGACGTCCTCTTCCTCCGGCAGCGGGCGATGGAATCAATGTGCCATCTCGCCGAGAGCTTTTTTTGTACCCATGCGCGTGGCCCGTTCGTATACTGATGCGACTCTGTGACATACGGACGAAACGCGAAATCACCTAATTGCTTCGGGAGGAAAGAAACGATGACACAGTCACGTAGACTCAAGAAGACATTGGTCTTGTCGGCGCTCTGCGTGCTCGGCCTTGCGATGGCGAGCCCGGCAGCGGATCCGATGACGATGGTCCCATCCGGAAGCCTGTTCTGCGTCCGGATCAACAACCTGGACGGGGCACTGGGCCAGATCGACATGTTCCTGACGGGCCTGCTGCCGTTCGGGGTTTCGATGCCTGTCAAGGCGCAGTTGGGCCAGTTCCTCGGTAGCACCCAACCGCAGGGCGTCAACATGGCGGGCGGCTTCGTCCTGTTCGGCCCGCTTCCCGGCGGTGATCCCGATCCCAGCCGCATCGGACTGCTCGTTCCGGTCAGCAACTATCAGCAATTCGTCTCGGGCAACCCCAACGTAGGCCAGCCCAATGCCCAGGGAATCTCGCAGATTGGCCCTGAGGGCGCTCCCATGCTGGCAGCCGTCGAGGTCGGCGGGTACGCCCTGGTCAGCACGATCGGAAACGAAGAGGCCCTGACTACCCTGAAGGCCTCCGGCGCCGGCTCCTCAACTCTGGCGAGCGCCTTGGATGCCGCGGAACTGAAGCAATCGGGCAGCGCGCCGGTCTGGATCTACGCCAACGTCGAACTGGCCGGCCAGCTCTTCGGTCCGATGCTCCAGGCCAAGATCGAAGAAGCCAAGCAGGGAATGCAGGCGATGGAGGCCGAGGGCCAGGGCGCGATGGCCAACAACATCGAGGCATCCGCCGCCATGCTCGACACCCTGATGAAAGAAGCCAAGTATCTCAGCATCTCGCTCAGTCCCAGCGTCGACAGGATCGGCGCCAGCTTCGTGCTGGCGGGCGTGCCCGGCTCAGGCATGGCGCAGATGTTCCAGGGCGGTTCTTCCAGCGGCGCCGGCAAGCTGCTCGGCTACATGCAGGATGGGGCCGCCGTCAACTTCGCCGCATCGATGGACAGTCCGCTGTGGAAAAAGCTCAACGAAGCCTCTATCGACATGATGTCCAAGGCGGGGGGAGAGGGCGCTGGCGCGGACGACATTGCCAGTCTCAAGAAGATGGTCGCCGATACGATGGACGCGTTCGGAGGGGCCATGGCCGGGTCGCTTTCCGTCGACATGAACAGCAAGCCGCCCTTCCGGGTGACCTACGTCGCGGACGTAAAGGACCCCGCGAAATTCTCTCAGCTCATGGACCAGGCCACCGAGTTCATGACCAGCGGATCGGTGGGCAAGCTCTTCGAGCAGATGGGCATGCAATGCAAGTTTGATCTCAAGAAGAACGCCTCGACGCATGCGGGCGTGCCCATCGACGCGGTCACCTTCGCCATGAAGGCGACGAAGGCTGACGCGCCGGAAGCCCAGGCGATCAGTGCCGTCTACGGTGACGGGCTCGACATCCAGATGGCGACGGTGAACAACCAACTCGTCTACGCTCTGGGCCCGGACGCACAAACCGCCGTCGAGAAGCTGATCGATCAGGTCAAGGCCGGCGGTCCGAAGGCGGTCAGCGGCGAGGCGAAGACCGCCCTGGCAATGATCCCGGGCGCTGACAGATCCGACTTCTTCATGTCACTCAACGTGCTGCATCTGATGAAGATCGCCAGCGCGTTCGCGCCGATGCCCATGCCCCAGACGGACATCCCGAGCCAGAGCAGCATCGCGGTCGCCGGCAATGCCAGCGGCGGCAAGATGACCGTCGACCTGGCCGTTCCGAAGCAGCACGTCCAGGAGATCATGGCCATCGTGATGCAGATGCAGCAACAGCAGATGCAGCCGTAAACAGTCAATCCGTACAGCAATCTCGTCGACCTGGAGCGACGTCGGACCCGGCGTCACTTCAGGTCGGCGAGAGTGATGGCGCTACCCACTCCGGCACGAAGACAGCGATTCCCAAAATACTTCAGGAAGAGGTCTTGCGCCTTCTCGCCCGTGCAGTGGGTGGGCGCCACATATCGAACACCGAACCCTTTCAGGGTGCGGATGACCCGTTCGATCTGACCCTCCGTGGCCCATCCCAGATGGAAACCTCCCATCACCAACAGGATGTCTTCCTCATGCAGAGCCCGTACCTGCTCGACCATCTTCTCGATCCCGGGATGGGCGCAGCCGGTCAGGACGATCAGCCCCTTCACGGTGCGGACGACCAGGGCCTGTTCGTGAACCTGCCGGCCCATGCGTCCGGTGGAATACACATGAGCGCACATCTCTCTCGGGGATTCCACCTCGACAACTGCGGCGCCATAGCCTCGCACGGTCTCCTTGAAGCGCTTCGGGAAAGACTCCAACAGGAAGACGTCCACCTTCGGATGCACCGTCAGAAGACCCACGAGTCCGCCTGTATGGTCATCGTGGGCGTGTGAGAGGAACACGGTGTCGATGCCATTGGCGTCGATGTCCATCAGCGCCATGTTGTCCAGAAGCAGCGTCCCATCGCTTCCGGTGTCGAACAGAATCGTCTTGTTGTCAGGCCCGGTCACTGTCACCGCAAACCCCCAGGCGGTCTGGAGCCGGTCGTCGAAGGGATTGTTGTCGTGAACGATTCTCACGGTCAGGCTTTTCAGGGCCGGCGTCTCGGCGTCCCGATGGCCTTGTTTCATGGTTTCCGTCTCCCCTGTGTCTTGCAGTGAATCCCCGATTACGACCGACCCCCAAATCGCAACCGCCGCCACCACCGGCACACCGATGCAAGCTGCCCTGGACATCTCGCCTCTCCTTCCATGGCCCTCAGCCGGTCGTGTCCTGATACGCGGCACGGAGCCGCGACAGTTCCGTCTTCAGCTCGACAACAGTAGACGCATATGCCGGATCGCCGTGGACGTTGCGCATCTCCTGCGGGTCCTTCTCCAAGTCGTAGAGTTCCCATTCATCGATGTCGTGGTAGAAATGGATGAGCTTGTATCGCCGAGTCCGAACGCCATAGTGACGCTTGACGCTGTGCTCGGCCGGGTATTCATAGTAGTGACAGTACATCGAGCGGCGCCAATCCTCAGGCGTCCGACCGGCGAGAATAGGACGCAGCGAGCGGCCCTGCATATCCGCGGGCGCCGGAACGCCCGCGTAGTCGAGAAACGTCTCGGCGAAATCGAGATTCAGCACGATGTCCTTATTGACCGAGCCCGGCCGAATCTCCCTCGGATAGCGTACCACCAGCGGCATGCGCAGCGATTCCTCGTACATGAACCGTTTGTCGAACCAGCCGTGGTCGCCCAGATAGAATCCCTGGTCAGAGGTGTAGATGACAACGGTGTCGTTCGTCACGCCGGACCGGTCCAAATAGTCCAGGAGCCGACCGACGTTGTCGTCCACCGAGGCAATGCACCGCAGATAGTCCTTGATGTACCGCTGATACTTCCACCGCACAAGGTCCCGGCCCTGGAGGTTGGCCTTTTCGAAGGCCTCGTTCTTGGGTCCGTAGGCAGCATCCCATCGGGCCTTCTGCTCGTCCGTAAGATTCTTCATCGGCGTCAGCTTCAGATCGTGGGCGGTTAGCGTCTTCTCGATGCTCATGTCCGACTCTTTCGCCGCACGTCCCCGACCGGAGTAGTCGTCGAACAGCGTGTCCGGCTCGGGGATTGTCCGGTCGTCGTACATCGTCAGATGGTCCGGGCCCGGCTCCCAGCGCCGGTGCGGCGCCTTATGGTGAAACATCAAGCAGAACGGCTTCTGCCCGCTGCGCGCCTTGAGCCAGTCGAGACAGCGATCCGTGATGATATCGGTCACGTAGCCGGTATACTTCTTCCTCTGGCCCATTTCGATCATCTCAGGGTTGTAGTAAACCCCCTGCCCGGGGAGGATGTTCCAGTAGTCGAATCCCATCGGGTCGGTCTTGAGATGCCATTTGCCCACCATGGCGGTCTCATAGCCGGCCTGTTGCAGCAGCTTGGGGAAGGTTTGCTGAGCGCCGTCGAACTCCTGGCGGTTGTCGGTGACGCCGTTAAGGTGGCTGTACTTGCCCGTCAGGATGACGGCACGACAGGGCGCGCAGATGGAGTTCGTGCAGAACGCGTTGTCGAAGCGCATTCCCTCTTTGGCGATGCGATCCAGGTTCGGGGTCTGGTTGATCCGGCTGCCGTAACAGCTCATGGCATGGGAGGCGTGATCGTCGGTCATGATGAAGATGATGTTGGGCCGCCTGGCCGTCCCGCGCGCCGTTCCGTCGCCTGCCGCGCAACCCGGCCAGATCGACAGCGTCCCGGCTGAACCGGCCAGCACGCCCAGGGTCTTGAGAAACTCTCTTCTGCTCTGTCCTTTCACGATCGCCCCTTTCCAATCGCTCCGGCTTGTGGATGACGAGCCGGCATCCGCCGATGCATACCGAAGGTGCGGCCAGTATACCACCTCCGATCCCTCAAAGAAACCGCCGTATGGCCCTGCCCCACAGAAGCTCCTCTGTGGAAACGGGATGGGGAAAACGGCAGGTGTCTGCCTTGCGAAACTCGGGGAATGGAAAGAACCCCTTGAGCGCCGCGGCACGTACAGTATAATGGCGGCGGTCGCTAGGGGTGACCGGCCGAAAACGCCGGTCTGAGAGAAAACCCTCCGAACCTGATCAGGACAGCCGCCCGGTGGAATGAACCGGGGGAACATGCCTGCGTAGGAAAGCGATAGACAAGACGCTATCACTGAGGTGCGACGAATCGCTTCCTGCGGGAGCGATTTTTTTGTTGGCACCAGGAGTATAGACACATGGCAACACAACTGCAGCAAGCCCGGGCCGGAGAGATCACCGAGGCCATGAAGTACATCGCCGAGATCGAAGGCGTCAGTTCCGAGACGATCCGGACGGAAACCGCGGCGGGACGATTGGTGATCCCCGCCAATACGCTCCATTTGAAGACCAACCTCAAACCGATGGGAATCGGGCGGGTCCTGACCACCAAGGTCAACGCCAACATCGGCACCAGCAGTGCCCGATGCTCCGTCCAGGCGGAAATCGAGAAGATGAATGCGGCCCTGGCTGTGGGTGCCGACACGATCATGGACCTCAGCACCGGGGGCGACCTTGACGCCGTCCGCTGCGAGCTGCTGGCCCACTGCCCCGTCGCCTTCGGCACGGTACCGATCTATCAGGTCATCGAGGGCCGGGAGGTCGAAGAGATCGATAACGACATCCTCCTGAAGACGATCGAGAAGCAGGCCCGCCAGGGCGTCGATTTCTTCACGATTCACGCCGGACTGCTCCGCGAGCACCTGCCGCTGCTCAAGAGCCGTGTGGCCGGGATTGTAAGCCGCGGCGGCGCCCTCCTGGCGAAATGGATGCTTCATCACGACAAGCAGAACCCACTCTACGAGCTGTTCGACGAATTGTGCGACATCATGGTCGAATACGACGTGTGCTTCTCCCTCGGCGACGGGTTGCGCCCGGGGGCCATCGCCGACGCCACCGATGAAGCCCAGATCGCCGAGCTGCGGACACTCGGCGAATTGACGCAGCGGGCCCAGGAAAAGGGCTGCCAGGTTATGGTCGAGGGACCGGGCCACGTCCCCTTCGATCAGATCCAGTACAACATGGAAATTCAGCAGAAGATCTGCCACGGGGCGCCGTTCTACGTTCTCGGTCCGCTCGTGACGGACATCGCCCCGGGATACGACCACATCACCAGCGCCATCGGAGGCTGCGCCGCCGCGTTCTACGGCGCGTCCTACCTGTGCTATGTGACGCCCCGCGAGCACCTGGGACTGCCCGACGCCGACGACGTTCGAGCGGGCGTGGTGGCCACCAAGATCGCCGCCCATGGCGCCGACGTGGCGCGAGGTTTGCCGGGCGCCGCCGAGCGGGACCGCCGGCTGAGCGTGGCCCGCGCCAATCTGAACTGGAAGGCGCACATCAGCGAATCCCTCGATCCGGCGACCGCCGATCGCATGCACCGCGAAGCTCGCGGCCAGATCGAAGGAGGCCGGGTCGATTCGGCAGACTTCTGCTCGATGTGCGGCCAACACTGGTGCAGCGTGCGAATCAATCGGCAGGTGCGGGAGGCGATCCGCCAGCAGCCCCGTGAGACGCCGCGCCATGCGTGATCGGCATCACGTCCGCATCGAGTCCAGCTCGATGATCGCAATCGGAAGGAAGATGAACAGGGGCACCCAGGGCCAGAACTCCGGCATGATCCGGGCGAACACCACCTCCGTCGCCAGCATCTTGCAGACGAACGTGGTGATGTAACAGGCCACCGTCAGCGCGAAGCTCACCAGGATGGCCGACTTCATGGCCCGCGGATCGCGGCAGATCAGGACCGGCAGACTGACCATGAGCATGGTCAGGTTGATCAGCGGATCCGTGATCCGGAAGTGCCGTTGGCTGGTCAGTTGCGCCACGTCCTTGATCTTGGTCTTCTGTGCTGCCAGCGCCGCCAACTGCCGGGAGCTGAGCAAAGCGTTGTACCCTGACATCTGGCGGACCGCGATATCCTTTGGCAGCAGATCCGGCGCCTGATACGAGGCGACGGGCCTGGCGTCGGCCGCGTCAGCCGCTTCGGTTCCGATGTAGAGCCCATTGACCAGGTCCCAGCTTCGCGTCTTGTCATTGTAGACCGCCGCGTCTGCCGAGATGCGTCCGGTCACCTTCCAGACCCCCGGGCGATTCGGATCGCTCTGCCGCGTGAGGATGGTCGGCGCGTCCAGGGTCAGCGTTTCCATCGAAAACTGACGGGAGCAGATCAGCGAACCCTTGCCGTCCGCGAGGAACCACACCGCGAACGACTCCTGCCCGGGCAGGTCGTCCTCGTCGCGAACCAGCTTGTCGCTGATCGTCGGGATCAGCACTTCCTGGTTGGCGACGGACAGACCCGTGAACAGGATGGCCAAGACGAGGATCGGCCCGACGATGCGCTTGGCGCTGACGCCCGAGGCGATCATCGCCACCAGTTCGTTGGACCGGACCATCCGGCCTAGCGCGAACGCCGCCGCCACGACCGTGATCACCCCGGCGGTGTCACGGAAGTAAAGCGTCGTTCGCATGGCGTAGAACAGGACAATGTGGCAGGTCATCGCCCACGTGCCGCGCGAGGCATGCTCGGCGAATTCGTCGATGTTGACGAACAGTTCGATGATGATCCGCAGCCCGATGAGAACGCAGAACGCGATCACGTAGCCGACCATGAAGTTCTTTGCGGTGTAGCGATCCAGAATCTTCATCGCTGCAACTCTTATATCCTCTCTGTCGTCCGGGACTTTCGATTGGCCTCAGGTTCTCGCCAGCCGCCGGTAGATGAAGGCCGCCAGCACCGTCAGGGCGGCCAGTCCCGCCCACATGATGGCCGTGCCGGAGAGACCCTCGGAGCCCAGGTTCCCCGTGAGGCGCTTGCCGCTGATGATCGTCACGACCAGCACCGCCGCAGGCACGCAACTGGCGCCGAAGGCGCTGAGCAGGTGACCGCCTCGATTGATGATTCCCAGTCCGATGCCGATCAGGATCATCGGAACGCAGCCGATGCCGAACACCAGGCGCGAGTTCATCTCGGCTTCGATGTCCACCAGCGTGCGGCGGATCTCCCGGTCGAGCTGCTTTTGCAGCGCCGCCAGCATCGACGTCGGCGGACCTTGCAGAATCGCCGCCGCCCCTTGCGGAACGACGGTCTCGAGCACGCCGGCGCGATGGAGGCTTTGCTGCAACGGCGCCGGCAGCGCCAGTCTGGAAACGATGTGCCGAACGACAAGCTGCCCGGTGACTTCGACTCTCGGGCTGTGCAAATCCAGACTCAAACCGGGGCCGGCGAGGTCCTCATCGACATGAATCATGGCCTTGTCGCAGCGCAGAGTCCGGAGGTGCCTGCCCGAGAGGCTGTCATACTCCTCCACACGAATCGGCCCCAAAAGATCGATGTTGCCTTCGTCGCGCAACGCGCAACGGGACGCCGTGAACCGCACGGCTCGGTCCCGCCCGCGCAACTCATAGGGCCTTTCGGCGGATGTCCCCAGCTTCTCACTGAGATCCTTTGCCAAGGCTTCCGTCGCCAACTGCGTGAAGGCCGACCGGGCCACCTTGCCGACAGGATCGAACCGCATCAGGTTGGCGCGAATCTGCTTGATCTCATCGACCTTCTTGAACTTGATGTCATCGCCCAGCAGAGAGCCAAAATCGGCCTGGAACGATCCAAACTCCATCGTCCCCCCCATGCTCCCGGCCTGGGCCATCTGCTGCAACCCGTACACCTCCAGCGTGACTTGGTTGGAGTTCTCCTGCGAATCGAAACGGACCCGGGCGGCGTCGGCAGTACGGATGTCCCGGATCGCACCGCGCTCGGACTGAACGACGACGATCCCGGACAACGTGTCCCCTTTCGGATCGACGTTGTCCGCGTAGATCAGAAACCGCCCATCGGGCGGCATCTTGTAGAACCCGCGCCGCTGGATGTTGCGAAAGAGAATCTGCTTGGCGTCGGCCTTGAGGGATTTCTCCGCCAGATGCACGAAATACGGCATCACGTGAAAGCTCAGCAGAAGGTTGGCGATGGCCACGAGGATAGCCAGCGCCAGGCCGGGATAGACCATCGTGAACAGACTGACGCCGCTGGCCCGGCACGCGTCCAGTTCGTTGTCGCTGGCGAAGCGGCCGTAGGTCAGGGCCGAGGCGAACAGGGCCGACATCGGAAGCACGAACGTCAGCGTGATCGGCATGAAGTACAGCAGGATATGAAGGACCTGTCGAGGGCCCACCCCGTATTCCTGAACCGGCCCCAGCACGCCGCCCAGACTGAGAATCAGCGTCAGGCCGATGGTCGCCAGCAGGAAGACCCGGAACAGCTCGCGGAACACGTATCGTTGCAGCGTGAAAACCATAATCAGGACCGCTCTTCCATCACTCCGTTCATGGCTACGGCTCCACGATGCGCGACGCCCATCAGGTAAGCGACCTCACTGCTGCGGTTTGACGTCGGTTTCCGTCACCTCAAGCGGATCGATATCTCGAATCCTCTCTGCATAGACCTTGTGGGGATACTTCGCCAGAAGCGACGCTCCATAGCGTTCCATGTGGTCCTTGAACCGCTGCGTCGTCAGGGCCGACTGGACCTGATTCTTCAGCGACTCGGAGTACGGCCGCATCTGTGCCGGCGTCTTCTCGATGACCTTCACCACGCGCCATTTGATCCGGTCGTCGAAGAACCCCTTCACAGGCCCCACGACATCGTTCGGTTCCCCTTTCCACAGCTCGTTCCAGAACGCCCCCTCGCTCGACGGATACACGTTGTGCTCGGGTTCTTCGGCCCGCAGAGACTGCTCGGCCTTGACGGTGGCAAACGCCGCTCCGCCCTTGACCGCCTTACTGGCCTGCTCGGCGGTCGGGAGGTCCTTGCACCAGATCTGATCGATCTTCAGCGAGGGCTCGATCGCGAACCTCTCCGGGTTCTGGTCGAAATGGGCCTTGATCTCCTCGTCCGTCGGCGCCGGGACCTCCTTGTACTTGTCCGTTCGGATCTTGCCGAGAATGGTCATGTCCTCGCGGGCCTGGATGTCGCGAACCAACTCTTCCTTCTTGTCATAGCCGCGCGCCACGGCCTCGGCCTCCACGATCGTCGGCTCCAGTCCGCGATTCAGCAGCTTCTCCACCCCGGCCGGCGTGCCCAGGTCCTTCGACCGTCCGGGCGGCGCGATCTCGTTCAACGTCTTGAACCAGTCGTACAGCGTGAACTGCCCGCCGGTGTAGGTCGCCAGAGCGATGTCTCTTTCGTCCCTGCTCAACTCGGTCTGAATCTGATGATTCGTGATCCAGAACACGGTGCGGCCTCGCGGCTCGACCGGCTGCGTCAAGAGGCGCTGATGAATCTGAGCGGCCCGCGCGAAGTTCTTCTCGACCTTCTTGACCTCGAATTTCTTGACCAGTTCGGCGTACAGCGCCTGGTAGACCGGCGGCCACTTGGCCGACAGCACCTGGCCCTTGGCCTGTTCCGGACTGAGGTTTGGATCGGCCGCGATCTTCCCATCGATCTCCGCCTGACTGACCGGAACATTCTCCTGGACATAATCGCTGAGGAACGCCTGAATGAGCTTGCGCTGCCTGTACCGGTCCACAGACGTGGAGACCGATTCATCCTCCGCACACCCCAGCGCGCGTCCTTCAAGAACCATCGCCTTCTCCAGGAGCATCTCCTGCAACACGGATTCGGCAGTGACAGGCTCCTGCGGGCCGGCGGAACCGTCGCGCTGCGGCCGAACGCTCTGCGACAGCCGCTGCGTCAATTCGCCTTTGGTGATCGAGTACTCGCCGATCGTGGCCACAGTCAACGACTGGTCAGCGGAAGCACCGCCGTCCCCGGGCTCGACCTTCGACGGCCGACAACCCGCCAGGAAAACAGCCGCAAGCACCACGACAGCACCGAACAAAAGGATACGCAATCTGTGCTTTGTCTCCATACCCTTTCTTCCCAATGGTTCATCCCCGTGCTTGTCACACAGAAACGCAAGCTCATCGCCAGCAATTCTCGTGCGTCGGCCCCCTCGGCGCCGAACTCTTCAATGGATCACCTTATTCAGCGGATACGTGATGATGCCCGACGCTCCGGCGCGCTTCAACGCGGGAACCAGGGCCCGTTCCACTTTGTCGTCCACGATCACCTCGATCGCCACATAGCCCGAGTCCGCCAGGCTGGACACCGTCGGACTCTTCTCCGCCGGCAACACCTTGAGGACGGCGTCCAGATCCCCCTTGCGAACGTTCATCTTCAGCCCCACCTTGGTGCGCGCCTCGATCGCCGCCTGGAGCAGAATAGCGATATTCTCGATCTTCTCTCGTTTGAAATCATCCTGCCAAGCCTGTCGATTGGCGATCAGCCGCGTCGTCGAGACGATAACCGTATCGATGATCCGCAGATTGTTGGCGCGCAGCGAAGTCCCCGTCTCCGTCAGCTCCACGATGGCATCGACGAGGCGGGCCTTCACCTCGGTCGCGCCCCAACTGAACTCGACCCGGACGTCGATGCCCCGGTCGGCAAAATACCGCCGCGTCACGCCGACCAACTCGGTGGCGACGATCCCCCCCTGAAGGTCCTCCGGCCGGGTCACCTTCGATTCGCCGGGAACCGCCAGGACCCACCGCGCCGGGTTGCTCGTCGCCTTGCTGTAGGGCAGCTCGCACACCTCGACGACCTCACAGTTGTTCTCCGTGATCCAGTCGAATCCGGTGATGCCGGCGTCGAGCACACCGTCTCCCACGTAACGGCCCATCTCCTGCGCACGCAGATAGACCGGGGCGATCTCCTCGTCGTCTATCGACGGCAGGTAACTCCGCCTCGAATCGGAAATATCGAACCCCGCCTTGGCGAACAGCTCCACCGTCGCCTTTTGCAGACTCCCGGCGGGAATACCCAGTTTCAGGACTCTCTCTGAACTCATCTGATCCATCCGTACCCCGTGCTCGCGCGCTGTGCCGGACCTGCACCGCGCGATCGCACGTGTCATTTCTTGGCCTTCACCACGTTGGCGGTCTTCGCTTTCTTGCGTGGAGCCTTCTTCTTGGCGACCTTGGGCGACTCGCTCTCCCGCCGAAGCAACTCGTAGAACTCGTAGGCATTCTTGGCGGCAATCTGGCGGGTCAGGAATCCCTCGATGTCCGACTCGTCTGCCACCGGGTCGACCACCTCATGCTGCTTGAGATAGTCCGCCATCTGACCGGTCAGCGGGATGGCGTGACCCTGCAAAGACGTGAGCATGCAATAGCCGACCACGTAGGCGTCCATCCCGTCGAGGTGTTCGAGGGCCTGCTTGGCCGGACGCTTGCCGACCTTCTTGAGAGTTTGCAGGCTCAGCACATGGTACTCGTCGAAGACCGCCCGCAGGGCCGTCGTCAGGGCAAAGGCCGTCGCCCGACTGGCCGCCGTATCCTCGTGCAACACCTCCACGATCTCCTCCACCCGCGAGACGCGCAGATCGTTCCAATCCACAAAGGTCTCCCGGAAGCCCTTCATCGCCCGCTGCGTGGCGACCTCGCTCAGCCGCTCGCTGACGATGCCGTGAATCAAAGCCTCGATCGGATCGTCATAGCTGACCTTCTCCACTTTCGGATGAACGCGCTTGAGCGCGCGATAGAGCTTCTGCAACCGTTGTGCGTGTTCCTTGCTGTTTTTCATGGCCTTTCCAGATGATCCTGCGGCCAGCGAGCCGCACTCCAAAACGCCGCGTGACAGAGCACAGACACCCATTTCCTCACACCGTGCATCAGACATCCGGAGCGTCCGACGGGCCCGATTCGACCTCTCGGCGGCGACGCTCGTTCGCCACCTGGTCAATCAGTCGCATCGTTTCCAGTGTCTTGTGAAAATGCTCGTCTCGGTGAAAACGCAACACCGGGCAGAACTTGCTTTCCAGGGCCGCCCCCAGCAGCGACTGAATGCGCTTGGTGGCATGGTCGATCGCCGCAAACGTCTTGTTCTCGTCCGCCTCGTTCGGCGCCAGCACGCTCAGGTAGACCTCCGCCGCACGCAGATCCGGCGCCATCTCCACCCGCGTGACCGTGACGAGACCCGCAATGCGAGGATCGCTCAGGTGATTGGCAATGGCGTCGCTGACCACTTCTTTCACAACACGAGCTACTTTTTCCTGCCTTCGGGTGGGCATACCGCCGTTTCTTCCTGTGCGGGTCGTCGACACTCGGCTCATGAATCCAGGGTCCGGGCCACCTTGACGGTTTCGTAGAACTCCAGAGTGTCGTCTATCTTCAGATCGTCGAACCCGGCCAGCTTGATGCCGCATTCAAATCCGGCCTTCACCTCGCGTGCGTCGTCCTTGAAGTGTTTGAGGGACTCCAGCGACAGGTTGTCGCGAACGACAATGTTGTTCCGGATCAGGCGGGCCTTGGCGCTCTTGAGGACCACGCCGCTGTTGACGTAGCAGCCGATGACGGTCCCGATGCGGGAAACCTTGAACGTCGCCCGGACGACCGCCCGACCGAGGACCCTCTCCTGCTCTTCCGGTTCGAGCAGACCGACCATCGACTTCCTCAGGTCTTCCGTGATGCGGTAAATCACGTTGTACAGCCGAATGTCCACCCCTTCGGCTTCCGCCGTCTTGGCGGCGCGCTCGTCGGCCACGACGTTGAAGCCGATGATGATCGCGTTCGACGCCTCCGCCAGCAGCACGTCCCCTTCCGTGATGCCTCCGGGCATGGCCTGGAGAATGTGGATGCGGACCTCGTCGACGCTCAACTCCGAGAGGTACTTCTTGAGTACGTCCACCGATCCCTGCACGTCGGCGCGGACAATCAGGTTCAGCTCCTTGACGTTTCCGGCTTCAATCTGACTGAACAGGTTGTCCATCGTCACCTGGGTCCGCTCCGCCAGCGATCTCTCGCGGGCGCGCAGCCGACCTTCTTCGGCCGCCTCCTTGGCACGATTGATGTCGTCGAGGCAGTAGAACCGGTCGCCCGCCTGCGGGACGCCGTTGAGACCGCTGACCTCCACGGGCATGGAACTGGTGGCGGTCTTGATCTTCTTGCCGTAGCTGTTCTTCATCATCTTGACGCGGCCATGTGTGTCGCCGGCCAGAATGATGTCCCCCTTGTTCAGTTGCCCCTCCTTGATGAGCACCGTCGCCACCGGACCCTGCTGCGGTGACATCTTGGCTTCGATGACCCAGCCGGTCGCAGGAATCGTGTCGTCGGCCTTCAGGTCCATCAGCTCGGCGGTATAGTCCAGCGCCTCGAGCAAATCCTGAACGCCCTGTCCCGTGGTGGCGCTGGTCTTGACCACTTCCGTCGTACCACCCCACTCGGTCGGGGTCAGATCATGCTCGGCCAACTGGGCGTAAATGCGGTTGATATCGCAGCCGGGCAGGTCAGTCTTGTTCAGGGCCACGACGATCGCCACGCCCGCCGCCTTGCTGTGCGCGATGGCTTCGATCGTCTGAGGCATCACCCCGTCGTCGGCCGCAACCACCAGGACCACAATATCCGTCATGTTCGCCCCGCGGGCGCGCATGGCGGTGAACGCCTCGTGGCCGGGCGTATCAAGGAAGGTGACGGTCTTGTTGTTCCAGGTCACCTGGGAGGCGCCGATATGCTGCGTGATGCCGCCGGCTTCACCGGCTGCAACGTGCGTGGAGCGGATCTTGTCCAGCAGGCTGGTCTTGCCGTGATCGACGTGCCCGAGCATGGCCGCCACCACCGGACGCCTGATGAGATGGGCGCGTTCGCGCACCTCGAATTCCTTTCGAATCTCTTCTTCCGCCGTGCTCTTGCGCACGATTTCCAGCTCGGTCTCGAACTCCAGAGCGACCAGTTCGGCCATTTCGTTCGATATGACCTGGTTGGCGGTCACCATAGTCCCCTGCTGCATCAGCTTGGCGATGATGTCGGCCGCTTTGACTGCCAGAGCCGCCGACAGATCCTTGACCGTGACGGGTTCACTGACCGTGGCTTTCCTGGGCCGTCCGGCGGCGGCTTCCCGCTGCGCCTTGGACGCGATCTTCCGCGACGGACGCAGCCGCAACCCCTCGCCGCCCGCGGCGCTGAGTCGCGCCTGTCGTTCGTCGAGGTCTCGTTGACGCCACTTCCCGTGGACTTTGGGCTTCTTGCCGGCTTCCTCTTCGACGCCTTCTTTTCGGCGACCGTGAGTTCTCTCCTTGTGGTGTTTGCCCCGCTTCTTGTCGGCGTCGGCTGGGGCAACCACGTCCGCCCCCTTTTCCTTGTTTCTGTATATCAGAGGCTCGGTGATTGCAGCGTCGCGTCGCGGACGCGGACGCGCACGAGGTCGCGGGCGATCCAGCGGCTCGGGCGCCTCGACACGGACCACCTGTGGCCCGCTGAGGATAGCCGGCCTGGGCTTTCCAAGCATGGGTCCGGCGGGCAGCACCTCAATCTCCACCTTTTTCGTTTCCACCTCGGGCGCCGGCGGGGGCTCTGTGACCACAACCGGCGGTTCCGGCGTGACCGCTTCCACCGCGACTACAGGGGCCTGCACTGGTTCCTCCTCCGCCTGTTCGACCTCCATTACAGCCGCCACCGCTGGAGCCGGAGCTTCCGCCTCTTCCTGCGGAGCTTCCATCTCATCGGACGGCTCGGCCTCGGCTACCGCCGCCTCGACGGAACCGGAACCATCCGCTTCCTCGGTCGACGGCGACGTTTGCATCACCTTGGTCCGCTGGGGTCTTTTGACGCGAACCTCCGATAGGTCGACCTTCTCCGCCGTTTCCACCGTCGTAATGTTTTCCCCTTCGCTGAACCACTCGCGAATGGTGGCAGCCAGACCGGCGGAAATCGCGGTCATGTGATTCTTGACGTCCAAACCTTCGTCTTGGCACTTCTTTACGATCGCAGAACTTTTGACACCGAGGTCACGAGCTAATATGTAGACTCTTGTAGTAGCCAAGGAACCTCCACGTCCCTATTCGTCCTGATCCTTCTTCCGCACGTCCAGACGACCCGTCTGCTCGGCCAACTCCTTTTCGGCCTGCTTACGTTCCGATTCGGCCGCCATCATCTTGGCAGCCTGATCGGCGCCCAGCACCAGTCTCTCGGCGAAGTCAGGATCCAGGCCCAGCTCGCCCACCAGCGGCTCGGGGCCCACGTCGTCGAGATCAAGAACCGATATGATACCCAAGGCAATCAGCTTATCAACGAGGATGTCGTCGGCACCTTCGACGCTCTTGACACAGGTGGCGAGCCTCTCGATGCCGAGGTTGTATTCATCCGGAGTGAGAATGTCGATGTCCCAGCCGCTGAGCCGCGCCGCCAGGCGGACGTTCTGCCCGTGCTTGCCGATGGCCAGGGACAACTGATCCTCTTCCACTACCACGGTAGCCCGCCCCAACTCGAAGCACAATGCGATCTCGCTGACCTTCGCGGGCATAAGCGCGTTGACGACAAGGACTTGCGACGACTCGTTCCATCGGACGATGTCGATCTTCTCGCCGCCGAGCTCGTCGACGATGTTCTTGATGCGGCTGCCTCTGACGCCCACGCAGGCCCCCACCGGGTCCACCTTGTCGTCGTAGCTGGTCACGGCAACCTTGCTGCGGTAGCCTGCTTCCCGGGCCAAGGCCCGGACCTCGATGATGTTCTCGGCGATTTCCGGCACTTCCGACTCGAAAAGACGCCGGATGAAGTCGGGGTGCGTCCGCGACAGGATGATCTTGACCTGGCTGGCGGTCTCCTTCACGTCGAGAATCAGGCAGCGAATGCGCTCACCCGGGCGGTGGGTCTGTCCCATGATCTGCTCGCCCTTGGGCATGAATCCCTCGGTCCAGTGATCCAGGTTGACGATGAGTGTGCCACCTTCGTAGCGGACGACCGAGCCGCTGATCAGTTGCCCTTTTCTCTGAACGAATTCGCTGTAGATGCTGTCCCGTTCGTCGGCCCTGATCTTCTGGATCATCACCTGCTTGGCGGTCTGAGCCGGAATCCGGCCGAGCCGCCGGATGTCAATCGGCTGCTGATCCCGGAACGCCGCCACCTTGCCGTCGTTCCTGTCGATCCGGACCAGGATCTCGCTGTCCGGGTCGCCGAAATGCTTGCGAACCGCCGAAATCATCGCCTCTTCGAGATCCGCGAAGATCGACTCCTTGTCGATATTCTTGTCCCGGGCGATGTTATCCACGATCCTCAACAATTCCTGGTTCATAGTCTTTTCTCATCCAAACTCAGACGGCCCCCTGAGTACCTGCCTTGGTACGCCGGAGACGACTATCGCGTCGTATCGTCGCCCGCCGCCCATTTCGCCGACGGGAACAGATGCCCCAACAAAGAGCAAAAAAAAGTGGAAACCTTTAGCAGTTTCCACTCCAACACACCCATGCCCAACCGAGGTTGTTTCCTGCGTTTCGCCTACATCAGTTGCCTCCGACAGCAGCTTGGCCCACTCATCGGTCGAAACCGCCAAACCTCACCATCAACCTCGCCGGCGCCACGATACTGAAGCAGAAACATCGATTCCACAGCCACCATCGGCGCGAAAGCGCAGCCACAATTTGCGAATCTATGCCGCTGCACTGTTCACATGTCCTGTAAACGCCATTGCCTGCACCTCGCACAGCCTTACTGGCAGCCATTAATCGTCTTAATCCAAGCTGTTATGATAGTGGCCCCGTGGGGCAAGGGCAACAACTTTTTTGAGTATTTTGGCCTTTTTTGGCGTCTGACGATATCCAAAAATGCCCGTTCCGGGATATGACTCGCCAGCCCCGTCTACCCCCCACATATAGAGCACCCCATCCCGAGAATGCCCTATAGCATGTGCCACAGCCAAGCCCGCGAGCCGATGGCTCGGAAAACCTCTTCCGGCTTGCCAATCGCCGAGCCGCCAATTATGATCCTATCGATCACATGGGCACTCTGTTCGAAAAGGGGTTAGAAATGCAGCCAAAACTGGCGGTTGTGGGTGCGGCCGGACGCATGGGAAGGCGGATCGTCGCCCTGGCGGTGGAATCGAAACAATTCGAGATCGTCGGAGCCACCGACGCCAAAGGCCATCCGGATATCGGAAAGGACGTCGGACTGCTGGCCGGAGCGGGGACCCTCGGCGTGCCGTTGACCGACTCCTGCGCGGGGCGGTCAGACGTGGTAGTCGACTTTTCCACGCCGGAAGCGGCCGGTAACACCCTGCGCTACTGCACTGAAAACCGGATCCCACTTGTCATGGGCACGACGGGACTAAGCCGCGACCAGCAGGCCATCCTCTCCGAATCGGCCGCCAAGATCCCGCTCCTCTACGGAACGAACATGAGCGTCGGGATGAACGTCCTGTTCGCTCTGGTGGGCAAAGCGGCCGCTATGCTGGGGCCAGACTACGATATCGAGATCGTCGAGCAACACCATCGGTTCAAGAAGGACGCACCCAGCGGCAGCGCCATGACGCTGGCGGAGAAGATATGCCAGTCCACCGGGCGGGATTTTCCCGACTGCCTCACGCATGGACGCCAGGGAAAGGATGCCCTGCGGCAGGCCAACACGATCGGCATGCACGCCGTCCGGGCCGGCGACATCGTGGGCGTCCACTCGGTGATTTGCAGCACGCTGGGCGAAACGGTAACTTTTAACCACACAGCACACAGCCGGGATACCCTTGTCAGAGGGGCCCTGCGAGCGGCAAAATGGCTTGTCGGCAAAGACCCCGGCCTGTACTCCATGGCTGACGTGCTGGGCATCAAGTAGACCTGACAATCCATGCTCGCGTTTCCGGACGTCCGCTGCGTTGTCCGGACAGAGATGATAAGGCTGCTCTTTGCGGGAGAACGCCATGAAATCGCACTCTGCCCTTCCACTGATCATCGTCCTGACAGTATGTCTGTTCTGCGCAGACGAGACCTTTGCGCAAGATGGCATCACCATCCGTCCTGTGTCGGTCCCGCAGGAGGCGTTGTCCGGCTGGCCCGTGCTCCGGCGTTACGGCCAACAGCACCTCGCTCGCATCGCGTTGCCTCTGGGCGGGATCGGGACCGGGACGCTGTCGCTGGGCGGTCGGGGCGATCTACGCGACTGGGAGATCATGAATCGGCCGGGCAAGGGCTTCGTACCGATGAGGGGGTCGTTCAGCCCGTTCTTCGCGGTCTTCGTGAAGACGCCCGATGGAAAGACGCTGGCCAAGGCTGCTGAGGGCCCAATCGACCTTTCCGCCTATGAGAACAGCCATGGAAGCACGACGCCTAACCATGGTCTGCCTCGTTTCCGCAACTGCTCGTTCGCGGTAGCGTATCCGCTGGGCCAGGTGGCACTGTCCGACTCGGAGATGCCGATCGACGTTCGCCTCGAGGCATTCAATCCACTGGTCCCGGCCGATCCCGAGGCCAGCGGTATACCCGTCGCGGTCCTGCGGTACGTCCTGCACAACAAGACCGATCAGAGGCTGGTTGCCTCCGTCTGCGGGACGATGCCCAACTTCATCGGGATCGACGGCTCCGGCCAGACCAGAGACTGGAAAGGCGACCTGATCGCCACCGGAGGCCGCGCCAACCGCAACCACTATCGCGAGGCGGACAACCTCCGCGGCATCTTCATGGACTCTGAAGGCGTCGCCGAGAGGGCCGAGCAGTGGGGAACCATCGCGCTGGCGACCACGGCCGAAGGCGCCGTCACCCATCGCCTCTCCTGGATCGCCTCGGGCTGGGGCCGGTCGCCGCTTGACTTCTGGGACGACTTCAGCGCTGACGGCCAGCTTGAAGAGCGGCAGCCCACCGGCGAGGACACCCCGATGGCGTCGCTGGCCGTCCAGGTCGAAGTCCCTCCACGAGAGGATGCCGCTGTGACCTTCCTGATCGCCTGGCACTTCCCCAACCGCATGACCTGGACCCCCAAGGGCGTCGATGAGGACCGGATCGGCAATTACTACGCGACCCGCTATGCCGACGCCTGGGACGTCGCTCAGAAAGTCGCGGCACGGCTCAAGCGGCTCGAAGCGGACACCGTGCGTTTCGTGCGCACCTTCTGCAACAGCGATCTGCCCGAGGTCGTCAAGGAGGCGGCGCTGTTCAATCTCAGCTCGCTTCGCAGTCAGACCTGCTTTCGCACGCAGGATGGCCGCTTCTACGGATTCGAAGGGTGCAGCAACCGGGGCGGCTGCTGCCACGGCTCCTGCACCCACGTCTGGAACTATGAGCACGCGACGGCGTTCCTGTTCGGATCGCTGGCCCGATCGATGCGCGAGGTCGAGTTCGCCCTCGCGACGGACGACAACGGCCTGATGAGTTTCCGCGTCAATCTCCCTGTCGGACGGGCTCGCGAGTTCGGCAAGGCAGCCGCCGACGGCCAGATGGGCTGCCTGATGAAACTCTATCGCGACTGGCAGCTCTCCGGCGACGATCGTATGCTCGACTCGCTCTGGCCGCACGCGAAGAAGGCCGTCGAGTTCTGCTGGATCGAAGGAGGGTGGGACGCCGACAAGGACGGCGTAATGGAAGGCTGTCAGCACAACACGATGGACGTCGAGTACTACGGACCGAATCCCCAGATGGGTCTGTGGTATCTCGGCGCGTTGCGCGCCGCCGAGGAAATGGCCCGGCACCAGGGCGACGAGGCCTTTGCCGCAACGTGCCGGCGTCTGTTCGAACAGGGCAGCCGATGGATCGACGAGAACCTCTTCAACGGGGAGTACTACGAGCATCACATCCGCCCCCCCAAAGACCGATCCGCGGTCGCACCCGCCCTGCTCGTGGGCATGGGCGCTGCGGACCTGAGCAAGCCCGACTACCAGCTCGGCTCCGGCTGTCTGGTCGATCAGCTTGTCGGCCAGTACACCGCGCACGTCTGCGGCTTGGGCTACCTGGTCAAACCCGATCACGTGCGCCAGACCCTCGCAAGCATCATGAAGTACAACTACCGCGAGAGCCTGTACGATCACTTCAACTGCATGCGCAGCTTCGCAATGGATGGCGAATCGGCCCTGTTGATGGCCAGCTATCCGAAGGACCGGCCGGAAAACCCGTTCCCGTACTTCAGCGAGGTGATGACCGGGTTCGAATACACCGCCGCCGTCGGCATGCTCCAGGAAGGCATGATCGACGACGGCCTCAAGTGCATCACGAACATCCGTGACCGATACGATGGCCGCAAGCGCAGCCCATTCGACGAGGCCGAGTGCGGACACCATTACGCCCGCGCCATGGCCAGTTGGGCGGCCGTGCCCGCGCTGACCGGGTTCCTTTACAGCGCCGTGGACAAGACCATGACCTTTGCCAGACAGGAGGGCAACCACTTCTGGTCCAATGGCGATGCGTGGGGCGCCTGCATGATCCAGCGGACAGGTGACTCGGCCAAGGTTACGCTGGCCGTCCTTCACGGTGAGGTGACCCTCACCGAGTTTCGCCTGACCGGCTTCGGCGTCCGTCAATTCGGCGACGGGCTGCGCATCGAGGCGGGCAAGCAGGCCCAGTTCCAGGTGACGGGTTCTTCGTAGACCACCGCCAGGCCGCCGGTCACTGGGCCACGTCCCGGCCCTGAATGCCGTGAATGGTCAGGTTCGCGTCGGGCAAGCCGTCACGCGCGGGCAGAATCCGCTCGGCCTTGACGGAGACGACGTGGCTGTCGGCGAACAGGAAGTTCCGCGCCCCCTGCCAGTTCCACCAGCCCTGCTCGATCTCGACGGAGGCATGGCTGCTGGCCCACTCGCCGATGAGAATCTTGGCGGCCGGGTGCGCAACGGAGTCGGCCCGCTGCGGGATCGACGGACGCGGGTCGCTGTAGGTTTCGGCTCTCTCGTTCATCGCATCGATCTGCTGCGGGCTGTGGTAGAACGTCATGGAATAGGCGTAGCTGGTCGATTCGAACAACACCGGGTCGGCACGATCCTCGGGACACAACAGCGCCGAGGGATCGTTCACATCGATAGAACCGCCCAGGTAAGGCTTGACCCAACGCCGCCATCCGCGCCCCATCCATAGCCAGTAGACCGGCTCCTCTGACACCGGATCGGTCGCACACGGGTATGTGCTGTCGTTGTCGTTGAGGTACATGCTCATGCCCAAGCCGATCTGCTTGAGGTTATGGGCGCAGGACACACGGGACGCCGCCTGTCGCGCCTTTCTCAGCGCCGGAACGAGGATCGCCAGCAGAACCGAGACGACGCCAACGACAATGAGCAGCTCGATCAGACTGAATGCCGTGCGGCGCCTGTTAACTGGTCGTACGTGACAAGGCAGACCATCCATGGTTGTTTGTATCCCGTTATTCCAAGGTAGGGCGAATGATTATTCGCCCCTACTCGACTGTCACGCTCTTGGCCAGATTGCGCGGCTTGTCCACATCGTGGCCGCGCAGCACCGCGGCGTGGTACGCCAGCAGTTGCAGCGGGACCACCGTCAGCAGCGGCTGGAACAGCTCGGGCGCCTGGGGGACCGTGATCAGATGGTCGGCGACGCTCTCGAGGTACGCATCGCCCTCGGTCGCCACCACGATGATGCGGCCGCCTCGCGCCCGCACCTCCTGGATGTTGCCCATCATCTTGTCGTACTGCGCCCCGGCCGTCGCGATGAACACAGCGGGCATGCCGTCGGCAATCAGCGCAATCGGACCGTGCTTCATTTCCGCGGCGGGCAAGCCCTCGGCGTGAATGTAGCTGATTTCCTTGAGTTTTAGGGCTCCTTCAAGCGCCACTGGGTAGTTGAACCCGCGCCCGAGAAATAGCCAGTTCTCTTTATCGATGTTCGCCGCCGCGATCTCGCGGATGCGATCGGACTGTTCGAGAATCGTCTCGATCTTCTCCGGAATCTGCGCCAGCTCGGCGACGTGGCGAGTGGCGTCTTCGCTGCTCAGGTGTCGACGCCGCCCCATCTCGATCGCGAGCATGCTCAGCACCGCCACCTGCGCGGTGAAGGCCTTCGTGCTTGCCACACCGATCTCCGGACCTACGTGCAGGTAGATGCCGGCGTCGGTGGCGCGAGCAATCGTCGAGCCGACCACGTTGACCACCCCGAGGACCATCGCGCCGCGTTCCTTGGCCTGCTCGACGGCCGCGAGCGTGTCGGCGGTCTCGCCCGACTGGCTGATGGCAATAACGATCGTGCCGTCTTCGATGATGGGGTTGCGGTAGCGAAATTCGCTGGCATACTCGGTGCCGACGGGGATGCGCGCCAGGTGTTCGAGAAGGAATTCCCCCACCAGGCCGGCGTGGAACGCCGTGCCGCAGGCGGTGAAGATCACGTGGCGGGCCCGCGTCAACTGCCGCAGATAGTCCCGGATGCCGCCCAGTTTGATCCGGCCCTCCTGTAGCTCGATTCGTCCGCCCATGCACGTGCGAAGCGACTCGGGCTGCTCGAAAATCTCCTTGAGCATGTGATGCTCGAAGCCGCCCAGCTCGATCTGTTCGAGCGAGAACTCGATCTGCTTGAGGTCCTTGGCGATCGCGACGTTGTCAATCGTCTTCGTATGGAATCCGTCCGGGCCGACGAGTACCATCTCGTTGTCGGCCATGTAGATCGCCTGCGTGGTGTGCTCGACGATGGCGGCCGCGTCGGAGGCCAGAATGTACTCGGCGTCGCCTACGCCCAGGATCAGCGGGCTGCCCCGCTTGGCGCCGATCAGCGTGTCGGGGAAATCGGCACAGAGGATCGCCAGGCCGAAGGTGCCGTGCAGCTTCCGCAGGGCCTGCTGGACTGCCCACTCGAAGGCATTCTGGTCGTCGGTCAGGGCGGTTTCGCTCTCGTTGGCGTAGATGTAGCCGATCAGGTTCGCGATGACCTCCGTGTCCGTTTCGCTGCGGAAGGTGACCCCTTCGTTCTGAAGCCAGGTCCGCAGCGCCGCATAGTTCTCGATGATCCCGTTGTGCACGACAGCGATCTTGCCGGTCCAGTCCAAATGGGGATGCGCGTTGACGGTGTTGGGTTGCCCGTGCGTAGCCCAGCGCGTGTGCGCGATGCCCAGGGTGTCACAACTGCGCGGCTCGTCCAGGATCTCTTCCAGGGCGCTGATGCGTCCGCGGGTTTTGGTGACGCGAATCGAGCCGTCGTCCAGCACGGCGACGCCCGCCGAGTCGTATCCTCGATACTCGAGGCGCTTCAACCCCTCGACAAGGATCGGCTGAGCGGCCTTTCTTCCCAGATAAGCGACAATTCCACACATGGTCGTATCCTCAGTTTCTCCGAGTTTCGTTCCCTACAGAATCGGCATTCCCGGACGAAGACTCTACCAAAAACGGCGAGAAACCGGGCATTTCCAGACGGGGAAGGAGGGTTCATCATTGCAGGCTCGCGCGACGACGGTCGCCAATCACTTCTGCTTAAGCGGGCTATCAGCTATTCTGATTTGACCGGGGCAATCGGCGGAAGCTACATTTGTCGGATGATCGTCGTAATTGACTACAACATCGGCAACGTCCGCAGCGTCTGCAATGCGTTCCGGCACATCGGCTGCGACATCGAGTTGAGCCGGGATGCCGGAACCGTAGAGAAAGCCCTCGGCCTGGTTCTGCCGGGCGTGGCGGCCTTTGGATACGCAGTCAATGCTCTTGGCTCGACCGGCGAACTCGTCAAGCGGGCCGCCGCAGCGGGCAAGCCGATCCTCGGAATCTGCGTCGGCTATCAGATGCTCTTCGAGGAGAGCTGCGAGTACGGCCCTCACCGGGGACTGGGCCTGATTCGAGGCAATGTCGTCGCCTTGCCGCCCGCCCAGCCCGTCCCGCACATGGGCTGGAATCGGGTCGAGTTGCCGGCGGACATGGCCTTATTCTCGGACCTCGGCGAGGCGAAGCACTTCTATTTCGCCCACTCGTACTACGCCCAGCCCGCTGACGAACGAGTGAAGATCGCCTACACCGACTATGGTTTCGCCCTGCCCGCCTCGGTCCAGAAGGACAACATCCACGGCGTGCAGTTCCACCCGGAGAAGAGCGGCCGGCAGGGACTGAAGGTCCTCCAGAACTTTTACGAGATGTGCACTCGGAAAGCGGCGGCATGCTGACCAAGCGAATCATTCCGTGTCTCGACGTCAAGGACAACCGCGTCGTCAAGGGCGTCAACTTCCTGAACCTGCGCGACGCCGGCGATCCCGTCGAGCTGGGCGCCCGATACAGTGACACGGGAGCCGACGAGTTGGTGTTTCTCGACATCACCGCGACGATCCGCTCGCGAAAGACCATCGTGGACCTCGTCGAACGCGTCGCGAAGAACGTCTTCATCCCCTTCACCGTCGGCGGCGGCGTGCAGACGGTCGAACAGATCGACGAGCTGCTGCGCAGCGGCGCCGAGAAGGTCTCGGTCAACACCGCGGCCGTGCAGAACCCGAACCTGATCACCGATGCGGCCCGACGGTTCGGCAATCAGTGCGTGGTGCTCGCCATCGACGCAAGGCGGTCCAAGACGCGGCCGGGGCGCTGGCAGGTGTGCGTCAAGGCGGGCTCGGAGCCGACCGACCTCGACGTCGTCGAGTGGGCCAAGCGCGGCGAGGAACTCGGCGCCGGCGAAATCCTGCTGACCAGCATGGACGCCGACGGCACGTTGGCCGGCTATGACAACAAGCTGAACAAGGCGGTCTCCGACGCGGTCAACATTCCCGTCATCGCCTCCGGCGGCGCGGGCACACTCGACCACCTCTACGACGCCATCGCCGAAGGCGGCGCCGACGCGGTGCTCATGGCCTCGATCACCCACTTCGGCGGTTTCACCATCACCCGGATGAAGGAATACCTGCGCGACCGCGGCCTGCCCATGAACCTGTGACCTGCGACAGGATTCGGACGAGGCCTCGGTCGCCGTCGACCTCGATGGTCTGGCCGGTCCGAATGATGCGCGAGGCACCTGCGACGTTGGCCACGGCGGGGATGCCGTACTCCCGGGCGATGATGGCGCCGTGCGAGAGGATACCGCCCAAGTCCATGACGACAGCGGCGGCCGGCAGGAAGTACGGCGTCCACGCCGGATCGGTAGACGGTGCCACAAGAACCTCACCCGCCTCGACGTGCTGGTAGTCGTCCGTATGCAGGATCACTTTCGCCTTGCCAGTGGCCATCCCAGGGCTGACCGCCGTTCCTTTCAACAGCGTCGCCATTGTGTCGACCTCCGGCATACGATGTTTATGCGGATCGAAACGTCCCACCACGACGGGCGGAGGCGTCAGGCGGCAGTTGCGCTCGTATTCGGCCCGGCGTTGCGCAATTCGCTCGGCCACATCGAAATCTGCCGCTCCGCTCGCGACCGGCTCGACCTCCGGGATTTCGAGGAAGAAGATATCGTCCCGCTCGCGCAGGATGCCTCGCCTCACGAGCCGCTCGCCCAGTTCGAGCACGACACGGCGAAAAGAGGCGATGTGGCGGACCGCCTCGTTCTTCCAGTTCTCCCGGTCGACCGCAACCTTCCGCCCGTTGCGCAGGGCCCAATCGAAGATCCAACGCTTGATCGGATTCTTCAACCGCCGGCGACACTCAAGGGTAAGCCGCTCCCGTTGCTCGGCGAGACGTTGCTGATTGGCCAAAGGATCGGCACTGTCGGCAGAACGAAGGTAGCCGCGAAGGAGGTTGAGAATGTAATCGGGTCGTTCGGACCAACGCGCGTTCAGTAACTCCAGCTCACCCCGACAGTGATGGCCATGCTCGCTCATGAATCGGTCCCAGGCAACGAGGAACCGCCGGCCGTGCTCGGTCCGCTCCAGTGCGGGACGTACCTTGCCCCAAGTGATCTCGGAAAGCATAAGGCTTTCGATTTCGTTGCTCTCGTGAGCCAGCGATGCGAGCCGCCACAAATCGAGACCCGCCTGAGTGTCGGTGATGCCGCCCTGAGCGGCAAAAAGCCGAAAGACCAGCGTCAGGTCTTCATCGCCAAGCCAGTCCCGACAAACCTTCTCAAGGACGGAAAGCCCCACAGTGCCAGGTCCCAGAAAGAGCAGATCGGTGTTGGCGAGGCTGCCGTCGATCATCTCGCCAATGAGAGACAGCAGCTCTTCCGTCGGCACGGCCTTGGCGTCCACGCGTGACAAGGTATCGCCTTGCGCCCGCAAAGAGGCCTTGAAGGCTTCACCCCGGCTCGGTCGATGCGCAATAATCGTGCGTACGATCCGGGGCCAGGAGAGGATGTAGCGGAACCAGGAGAAGCCCAGATCGGGCAGGTCTTCCTCGCACAGGTCGATTTCGCCGAGCTCGAAGAGCCGGTTCTGCTGGCCTCCCATCAGAGTCGAAGCGCGGGCCCATCTCTCCGGGCCTTGGTTGAAGGGCATCCCAGCGGCCAGCCCGGTGTTGATATTGAAGTAGAGCCTTCCGGCGACGAAGCCCACGATCGGGGCTTTCGTCACATCGGCCCCAACCAGGCGAAGGATCGATCCGAACAACGGCGTGAACATCGGTTCGATCATTGAACGCGTCATGGGACTCATCACGTCGGGCACGACCTCGCCCAGATTCAGATTGGTCCAGACCTGGCGCTCTTCCCAGGGTTTCGGTTCGGGAATAGCGGTAATGGGCCTGGCCTGGAGGAACCAGATGTCTCCGTCACGCATGGCCCATTCGATGTCCTGCGGACCGCGCAGTTTCCGCTCGATCCGCCTGGCCTGGCGCGCGAGTCGTTGGGCCGATGCAACCTCCAGGACCGGTTCACCGTTCGCGGTCGTCTGGCGGATGACGCCCAGGTTCTTCTTTCGCAACACGATGCGCTCGGGCGTGACATGGCCGGAAACCAAACGTTCGCCCAAGCCGGCGCAGGCCTCGATCACGATCCGGCTCGGGCTGCCGGTGACTGGATCGAGCGTGAAGACCACCCCCGCCGCCTCGGGCTCGATCTGCTCCTGCACGATGACCGCCATCTCGACTTGCCCGTGGTCGATCCCGTTTCGCCGGCGATACTCATATGCCCGCTCGGTCCAGAGGGAAGCCCAGCACTTCTTGACCGCGCCCAGACAGGCCTCCAGAGAGGTCACACCCAGGATGGTCTCGTACTGCCCGGCAAACGAATGCCCCGGCAAATCCTCGGCCGTCGCCGAGGAACGCACCGCCACCGTGCCGGCGTCCAATCGCTGGTACGCGGTCGTGATGTGCTCGCGCACAGGATCCGGCAGAGACGAGTCAGTGATGAGCTTTCGGATCTGCTCCAGAGTCGTTTCAAGGTGATCCGCCTTCACATCGAGACACGCCGCCATCTGGGCGCAAAGGTCACCCGAACACAGATGTTCCCGGAAAGCAGCGGTCGTGACGAAAAAGCCTGGCGGGACCTTCGCCCCAAGCCCGCGCAGTTTACACAGACTGGCCGCCTTCGGACCGATCCGCGCGCTCAATCGCCCCGGCGACCGCCTGCCCAACCATACGATTGCCTCTTGCACGTCAACTCCGCTCGGTCCAACTAACCACAGGATGGGTCCCCGGCGGCCCGCCGGTTCCCGTCGCAACGTCCTTCCACCATGTCGGTAAGACGCACCTCGGACCGGTGTGTTACAGATAGCCCCGTGGGTCAAGAATCCACTCTACAGAGGACGATGGAGGAAGCCGACGGTGGATTCCATGATGCGGGCCTGGAGCTGCTGGGAGTGTTCGGCGGTTTCGCATTCGAGGTCTTCGAGGTTGGCCCGGCAAAAACGGCAGCCGAGCACGTTGAGGTGGAAATCCACGTACCGCTGCCAGTCGTCACCCAGCGTGCGAAGCAGGAAACCGCCGATCGTGCTGCGCTTGGGGCAACTGAAGCGATGGTATTCCCAGATATCCGTCAGGACCCCCTCGAAATCTCCCGACGAGGGGTCCGAGGCGATCTTCTTATTCTCTACGAAGCTGCGGATCTGCTTGAGACTGCGATGCTTGACCAGGGCGACGGTCTTCTCGTCGATGTTCATCGTCTCGGCCACGCGCTTGTTGGGCAACTGGCAGTAGAGCAGCAGCTCGATGATCTGCAGGTCACGGAATCGCAGGGCGCGTTTGAAGCCGTCCACAAGCTCCTCCAGCGCCTCGGCCAGCACCGTTTTCTGAAGGTCGTACTGCTCGTCGGCGCGGGCATACCAACTGGCCGTCTGGGCCGGAGAGGCGACCTGCTCGAAGGCATCGGATGAACCTTCATCCGTATCGCCCTCATAGGCGTCCTGGATCAGACAGACCTTTCTCGCGTCTCTGCGCCGGTAGCTATCGATGATCTTGCGGCGGATCAGCGAGAACAGATACGTCTCGAGATCGCACTCGCCACGAAATCGCTCCAGGCTGCGGAGGAAAGCGATGAATGCGTCCTGCACCACATCCTCGGCATCGGCGCTCTGTGGCAGTTTGGCCCGCGCGAAGCGCAGCAGACGGCCTCGATATCGCCCGATGAAGTCCGACCACGCTTGTTGGTCGCCCTGGCGAATCCTGTCGAGGAAATACTGTTCCGGCTTCGAGACCTTATCCATCTGCCGTCGCTCTTCTCCGGCCGCTCGTCCATCGCACCCCCGAGCGACAAGCGACGAGCGACCCTGCCCTGTCACCTCAGGACCAGGAATATGGCAATGATGCCCGCGATCGCCAGGACGGTCCCGGCGATCCGCAAGGTCCATTCATAATACCCTTTGGTGGCCATGTTGAGGAAGAGGTAGGCGACAACAATCACCACCAGAACACCGAAGGCCGACGCGAGGATGTGAGCCCAAGTGACCCTTTCGCTGTGCACCTCGGCGCTCTTGCGTGCGGTGAGCCAGGCGAGTTTGTCGGGCGCGGCATCGATCAGAAGAGCGTGTCGCCAGAGAGGGCCGGAGATGCCATCGAAGCTCTGGACGAACTGGTCGGCAACCAAGTCACCTTCGAGCAAATCCTCGTAGCTCGTTGCCAATTGGCGAGACGCATCCTGCATCGCCTGGTGACGCGCCGCGTTCTGGTCCGTGCAGGTCTCCCACGACCGGGCGATGAGGAAGTGTCTGTCCGGCTTGTCGGCGACAAATGACGAGAAATCCTCGACCCAGGGCTTCTCCACGAAATGCTGCCGGACGGTCGCCTCCCGGTTTTGACTCCGGGCGCTGGCCAATACGTCGCTAGTCAGGATCGTCGAGCTGCCCGACCGGTCCCAGGGTGAGGGTAACGCCTGGAGGTCGGCGAATCGCAACGTGACGCCGATCTCCGTGGATTCGACGTTTCGTGTCGCCGCCGCGAGCGAACAGGGAACCTCGGGCAGCAACGATGCGAGTCCCTTTTTGAACTCCGTGACCAGCCACTGCTCGTGCTCTTCCTGGAATAGAACGACCTCGGTCGGCCCGTTGGCATCGGCAAGCATCTCTCGCATTGGCCTGGCTATCCGCCGCCCTAGCGCCCGAACGGCCGCTCGCCTGGAGGGATAGATGTCCGCTTCAAACTCCTGCTCGATGCCCTCCGACCAGATGGGCGAGGACACCGAGGGCGCGGTCGGCGCTGCTTGAGCGATGGGACTGAGGGAACTCACAGGACCGCCGCTTTCGGGCAGCCTTATCGTCGCCTGCTGGTACACGGCATGCCCATGCGACCGACGCAGCCACAGGCCCGCGCCGAGCAGGGCCATGACGACCACGGCGAAGATCACCGTTGCTCCCGCCTTCGGCGACGTACGCAGCAGGAGAACGAGCAGGACGAACAGGAACGGAATGGGAATGGCGAAGAACGGCATTTCCCCCCCATCCGGCACAGCATTCGGCATCCAGCCCTTGTGCATCCCGAGCGGAAGGAGAATCATGAAGACAAAGACAACGAACAAGATCAGTCCACCGACCACCCACGCGCCTTTCTTGGGCGATTGCTTCAGCAGCAAGATCAGCAGCACAAAGATGAACGGGATCGGGATGAAGAACATCGGCATCATAGGACCACCCCCTGATTGGGCATCGGTGCAAAGATCGGCGGTTGTCGGCGCGGGGGCCACGCCAGTATGAGTATGGAGACCAGGGCGATCACCCCCGCGAAGATGGCCTCCTCCTGGCCCAAGGCGCTGAAGAGCCGCTCCAGTGCGCGACCCACCTCGTTCTGCTGAACCAGACCGGCGATTGCCTGCGCTTCCGAGGAGGACATGACCTCATTACGGAATAGTGAGATCGCCCAGAAGAACCCGCCCATTCCGAGCAGGGCGCGAATCAAATGCGCCGGTCCGAAGCGGCGTCGGCCGACCATGATCAAGACCGCCGCAACAAACAGCAGCACCACGATGAGCAGTCCTCCCCCCTGCTCAACCGTCCTGGGCCATTCGGTACTGTGGAAGACCGTCTCGAGCTGCTGCGAGATGGTGGGATTGGGCCAGCCGGCCGCCACCACCACGGGCAGGTGCAGGCCGATGGCCAGGCCGACCAGGATCGCCGCAAGAAGGAGGATGTGGCCGAGGGCACAGACCAGACCACTGAACGGATGCCACGGCTCGTAGATGATCGTCCCGGTGCTCGCGTACGAAGGCGAGGACGGCGGCTCGTTTCGTGCCGGCGCCACGGCGACAGCAGGCTCACTCGGCATGACGGGCGCAGCGTCCCTGGCCCCTGTCGGTGCCGCCGCGACCTCTGGATGCTCCGGCATTTCCACCGTCTCGGCACTCGGACCATGCCAGTTCACCACGGGCAGGCCGTTCTTATCCTCGAACTGACCTGACAAAATCATGATGATGTCGATGAGCTGGCCGACAACGAACAGACCTAACGTGAAGAACCAGAGAACGCCGGTCCCGATCTTACCGACGTAGAAACGATGCAGACCGGGCACAGGCCCTGCGACGGCCAGAAGCAGCGCCCAAAATCGCTTGGCCGGCGAAACCGCCCCGCTCGGCGCGGCGCGGTGGCACGATGGCTGGTGCAAAGGTCGGCCGGTATCCTCCGGCATCCCGACATCGCGCACGCCGAACATGCGCGGCGGCGTAAACAGCACAACGAGGGCCAGGATATTTGGGAAGATGATGAAGAACAGAAAGACGCCGAACGGCGGGCCGCCATGCGTGGTGCCGAGCAGGATCGAGGAAGCAACCACAGTCTGAACGCACAAGGTCACCAATGCCGGCCGAATCAGATAGCGGTACCAGCCGGTGAACTTGCTCCGGAACATCATGAAGAAACACAACACGGAGAAGATGAACGCATCGACGCCAAAGGCGATGGCAAATCCGAAGTCGTTTCCGTGCATGCTCGTGCCGGCCAGAATGCACAGAGACAGTCCGAGTCCGATGCTCGCCAGCCAGCCGAACATCCACAGCGGGCGGGCATACGGCGCGACGGGACGAGCAAGGACGCCGGAGCGAGATTGCCGCTCGGGCGATTGCGCCGCTCGGGCGTGGACGCTCAGCACCTCGGCAACAGGCCGGCCGAACGGGCTGGCCGCCTGGACCACCAGGACAATGCCCGCCAGCGCACAGGCCGCCGCGACCGGTTCGAGCCCGAAGATCCCACCGCTGACGTAGCCGAGGAAACCGATCCACAGGGCATGTCCCAGAACAACGCGCTTCTCCCGCTGAGGGTCGCTGATCTTCCACCAGTCCACGAGCAGCATCGGCAGAGCCAGGGCCAGGACCCTTCCGCCCCACTGGCCCATGAAGCCGCCGAAGAAGGGAAACCATCTGAACGGAAATGGGCCGTGCCATCCGCCCCGGTCCCCGCCGAATGCGTGGCCGCCGAAGACCTGGGCCACGATGGACGCCACCAGCACCGAAACGAAGGCGGCACCGAAACACGTCCCCGCCCGGCCCAGCCAGCGGGCGTCCTCGTCCAACGTCGCCCACCACTGACGGCGCGAATGAAGGATGATCCGCGACGCGACACCGACCAGTACGAAGACGGTCATCGCCAGCGGAAGCGCGTTCTGATTGCGCATCTGGCCCAGCAGCGCTGCGCCGAAGCTGACGGTCGCCATCGTCATCAGGGCCAGGGTACGGCGCTGATTAGGACTGATCGGATCGGCAATCGTGACGCGGCTGGGCACGCTCTTTTGGGCGCGTTCCTTGGCGACCTTGAGCTTCTCGGCCATCTGCCCGCCGAGGACCTCGACTTTCTTGGCGATGAACTCGGCCTTCTTGCCGATCTCTTTGCTGAAGTCTTTCTGGCCCGGGGTCTGCCCGGCGGCGGCCGGCCGCTGGGCTCTGGCGGCTTTCACCTCCCCCATCTTGTGCGCGATGTGTTCGGCGACGACCGACAGCTCCTCCGGCGAGAACTGCGAGACGCTGTTGCGCACGTGCTCGGCGCCGAAGACGTCTTCCACCATCTGCTGCACCGTCTGGTACCGCTCATCGGGGTCCTTGGCCAGGGCCTTGCGAATCACGCGGCGGAACGGCTCCTCGACGTGTTCGAGTTGCGGCGCCGCGGTCATGTGCTTCATCAGGATCTCGGCCGGACTGGAGCCGAGGAACGGGACCTGGCCCGTCAACATCTCGTGGAGGAGGATGCCGAGGGCGTAGATGTCGACGCTGCGGTCGTAGCGCCCCGCGCCGATCTCCGGCGCCATATAGTGGACCGTCCCGACCGTGATCGTGTGGCTGACGTGCCGGCTGGCGCTGATCGCCTTGGTCAGGCCGTAGTCGCCGATCTTCACGTAGCCGTTTTCGTAGAAAATGTTGCTGGGCTTCAGGTCGCGATGCACGATCCCGCACTCGTGCAGGTACGACAGGCCTTTGGCGATCTCACGCAGGAAGAATGCGGCCTTCTGAGTGCCCAGCCCTCCGGGCGACTCCTTCAGCAGATCGCTGAGCGCCGGACCGGAGACGTATTCCATGATGACGAAAGGTCGGCCCTGATCGTTGTACTTGACGTCGAAGACCGTGACCAGGTGTGGGCTCTTGAGGTTCATGCACTGGCTGATCCCACGCAGCTCGATCTGCTCGTGGCTCTGGACCGCCTTGAGCGCCACCTGCCGGCCGCTGTCGCTGACGGCGTAGTAGACCTCGCCGAAGCCGCCTCGCCCGGCCGCTCGCTGGATGGTGTACCCCTCCAGCGGTCGATCTCCGTACTTGTATTGGTACGCGTCCATAGTCTTCTCTGCCGGATAAAAAGATCGTCGTCACTTACCTTGCTGCTACGCGTGAAACCTGGCCAGGACCATGGACAGTTTGCCGATCCGAATCGGCTGGTCCATCGTCAGGCCTTTCTCCGGCTGCATCGGTCGGTTGTCGATCGTGACAGGCTGGCTCGCCCGGCACAGCAGTCGGTCGTTCTGCTCGAAGAACGTGATCGTGTCTTCGAGATGTTCGGTCTGCACGTGATGGTTCGTATAGGGTCCGACGAGAATGTCACGACCCATGAGGAGAATGTGTCGGATGTCGGGTCGGCCCAGCCTGGCGCCGCTCAGCAGCAACAGAGCCGTCGTGCTGGCCGGGTTGGGCAAACGGAACCGCAGCCGGCATCTCGGAGACAGTGCGATCGTGTCGCCGTCAGCCAGCAGCTTTTCGGTCACGGATTCGCCGTTGACCTGAACGGCGCTTTGCGACCGCACGAAATAATCCGCGTCGACGCGCTCGATGCTGACCACCGGCAGGTTCGGCTCGGCCATTAACCCCAGCGTCGGTCGGGCCGACGAGCTGATCGGACCGATCGTCACACGCGCGCCGCGAAAAACGAGATAACTGCCGATCCCATCCATCTGCATGACGAACTCGGAAGGCAGCGGTGACGTGTCCCTGTTGTCCATTCGCGCATCCATACCTCGAACGATCGGGCGCGGCAGTTCCTGACGCGCGGGGGCTGCCGGCTCGTCGCCTTCCATTGTCTGTTCTCGACTACCGGCGGCGTCCGCAATGCTCAGGCCCAGCGGCCCGGCATCGAGCTCTTCCAGCGCCTCGGCCGCCTGCTTGACGTCGCCGATGGCCTTGTCCAGCCACCGAGCCGACGGGTACATCGCCTTGACCTTCCGCAGCAACGGCAACGCGCCGCCGGGCTGGCCCGCCGCCACCAGCTCAGCCGCCTGGTGGCAATGCGTCAGCGCCCTGCGCAGCTCGGTCATCTCCGGACTGTCGCCGTCCAGCGGAGCCAGCCTCTGCAACAACAACTGGGCGCGATCGATGCGCCCCTGTTCCAGACCGGCCTGAACCTGCTCGCCGGCGAGCTTGCGGATTCGACCGAGCAGTTCACCTGCCCGACCGTTCCGCGCCTTGACGACACCGGCGGCACGGATGAAATCCACCGCCGCGACGATATCACTTCGCTTCAGCGCCTCCTCGGCTTTGGCGACCGCATCTTCGGTGTGCAACCGGGCGGCGGCTAATTCCTGCTTGAGCAGCTCGGCCTGGGCATCGCCTGGATTGGCCTCGGCCAGGATTTGACCGCCGACGGAATGCCCGCCATCAGCGATCCGTTCTCTGGCCTGCGCCACGCGAAGAGCGTCCTGCTCGTGCCCCTGCTGCCGCTCGACGATCGCCCGGCAGACCGCCTCACGCAATTGAGCCACATCGTCGCTGTTGCCCGCCAGCTTCTCGGCCTTGTTGCAGTCGGCCAGCGCCAGGTCCAAACGGTTGCCCTCCAGGGCCTGACGAGCCCGCTGGAGATAGGCCCGCGCCAGTCGGCCGACCAGCCTCTGGCCGTGGCGATGATGCCGGACGTCCTCGGCCTTGGCGATCTCAAAGGCCTCGTCGAGCCGGCCGTCGGCCAACGCACATTCCGCTTGCTTGATTCGCAGGATCAACACGACAAGGCTCCTTCTCGTTGCGAGCGCCGGTGAAGCTGGCCTGATTCGATTCTATCACTCGGCGCGGGTCTGTGCAATGCAGCCCTACCTGGCGGATAATGCTCCATTCGGTTCTGCGAGAGCGGCTGCCCGACGCCTCGGCCGGGCAGCGAGAAGCTTCGTCTTTCTAATCAGACGCCTCAGACCCGTGCACCTTCGCAACCGGCGC
This sequence comes from Phycisphaerae bacterium, assembly GCA_012744475.1. Taxonomy (GTDB): domain Bacteria; phylum Planctomycetota; class Phycisphaerae; order Sedimentisphaerales; family Anaerobacaceae; genus Anaerobaca. The sequence goes on along the minus strand of JAAYBV010000003.1, from coordinate 4,486 downwards.
CGAATCTGCTTCGACCGGCCCGTCGTGCTGCTGGAAATACTCATCCACCTGAGCAACGAGGTCCGCTTCGACAACGGTATCGACCGGGATCGCCTCGATGAACCGGCTCTCGTGCGCCAGCACGCGCTCCGCCACGTCCAGACGCTTCTGAATCTGGGCGATCAGCTTCTCGGTCTGGGCCAGTTTGCCGTTGTCGACCTGGACCTTCGAGCCGACGGAGGCGGCCTTCACGATGCGATACTGGCTGGCCAGCGTCTCAATCTTGTTCTCGAGGATGTTCTTCTGCGACCGCGTCTTCTCGAGCAACTGCACCGCGGCGTTGAGCGAGTTCTCCCGTGAGGTCAGCAAGCGCTGCTTGCTGGCCAGGACCAGCTCGCTCTCCTTGATCCGCTCGAACCGCGCCGCCAGATCGGCCTTGACGTCCTCGCGGTTATACTGCCGGCCCGCGAAGGAATACTGCGCCTGATGGGTCTCCAGCGAGCCGCGAAGCGTCTTGATCTTGGCACGTTCGTCTTCGAGACCTTCCTGGTTCTTGGCGATCTCGCCCTTGAGCGCGGCCACTTCCACCTCTTCCTGGGCGATCAGCCGGATGTTGGCGTGCATCTCCGGGATGATCTCTTCCAGCAGGTCGCGGGCCCGACGCAGCTCGAACTCGATCGGGACCGAGTCCTTGACCACGGTCCGCACGCCCTTGGCGGAGCTGCGGGCGTAGCTGACGATGTCCTTTCCGAACAGCAAACCGCCGGCCAGCCCCAGGCCGACCGTTGCCATTGCCCCAATTTTCAGCCATTTCGTAATCATTTTCGAACTCCTCAAATCTCGTTAACCCCACTGATTGCCTGTTTTCGGCCTCGATTCGGCCACATTGGGTTGGTCGCAGGCCGAAACCGTTTATTGCGGGGAAATTCCACGCTGGATCGCCGATACGGACCCCCGTCGCGGCTTTTCAGGCTGTCCGCCCGGTTTTATCCGGACATTGGCGGAATCGGGCGAGGTTGGAATACGGTGGCGCTCACATCTGACGCATCCCTTTTGTCATTCCGACTGGAGCGAAGCCTTCAGCCCTGAGCGAAGTCGAGATGACAGATAGAAGAATCGGCCGGCCCCAGGAGTGGCGATCAGGAACCATGGCCCCAATCCGCCACCGTATGCCGGGTACACGCAACGAATCCAGGCTGAGGTTGCAGCCTTGCCTTGAGCGAGCGGATTGGATAGCATGCGGCCTCGACGGTCTGGAACCACCGACCCCTCAACAGCAAGGAGAGCATGCTATGAAGGTTGTGGCATTCAACGGAAGCGCCCGAAAAGACGGCAACACCGCCATTCTGGTCCGGCAGGTCTTTGCGGAACTGGAGGCCGAAGGCATCGAGACGGAACTGGTCCAGTTGGCCGGTCAGCCCATCCGTGGCTGCACCGCGTGCGGCCAGTGCTTCAAGAACAAGAACCGCCGATGCGTCGTCGACGGCGACATCGCCAACGACTGCATCGAGAAGATGGTCCAGGCTGACGGGATCATTCTGGCGTCGCCGACCTATTTCGCGGACGTGACGACGGAGATGAAAGCCCTGATCGACCGCGCCGGGTTCGTCGCCCGGGCCAACGGCGACATGCTGCGGCGCAAGGTGGGCGCCGCGGTGGTCGCGGTCCGACGGGCCGGCTCCATCCACGCCTTTGACACGATCAACCACTTCTTCTTCATCGGCCAGATGATCGTGCCCGGTTCGAGCTACTGGAACATCGGCATCGGGCGGGCCGCCGGCGAAGTCGAACGAGATGAGGAAGGCCTGCAAACCATGCGGACCCTCGGCCAGAACATGGCCTGGCTGCTCAAAAAGCTCCACGCCTGACACCATTTCCGACGGCAAGCTTCGACCAGCGGCACGAGAAGAACAAATATGACCGGTGTGGATTCGGATGCCAGCGCTGCCCGTTCAGTCGATCGCCCACGGCCTCTTTTGTGCCCTATGGCGAATTCATGCGAGGCCCACGACCACAGCGGACGGTGACGCAGGACTTGCTGCGCTTCGCGGGAAGTGTTCCACCCCCTCGTTCGACGCTACTATATGGGGTGCTTCAGAATCACATTGTCTATGAGATCCTCGATGACGCTTACAACCTTGCTCCGATGAACTTCTACGCTTGATGGATGGGCACACGTGTTGCGAATGCCGAGCTTCTCGTCCAAGACCTTGCGCACATCGTTGGTAATGACACCTGCCGAGCGAGCAACTTCGATCACTACAGACTCCTTCATATCTGCAAAGTCATCTTTTGTCGCTATCGTAAGACGGGCGTACCGGTCCGTTCGTCTCGCGAGCGCGTTGTTGAACTCGTTCAGCTTGTGCTTGAGGATGTAGTCATACAGATGGTCACACGTGCCTGCCCACGCCATAACGATAGTGGCGCGTGGCGCATCGACCGCAAGGCACGAGATTGCCTCCGCCATGAACTTTCGCTGATTGTCGTCGCTTAGTTTGGCGACCGTCTTCTTCAAATATGTTAAGGCATCGGCAATCATAGCATCTACAACAGCGGGAGCCGGGCCAGTTCCAGCCAGATAGCTTTCGACTTCATCCAATCCGGGCATATTAAGTGAGAATATATCTTTGGCGCTACCTTTGGCTAGAAGTGAGTTCTTTCCTTTGGCAAGCAGACGCAGTTGTGTTCTCAGATCGGAGGGCGGCTTCAGCAAACCACGACACTCGGTCTCCATGTCTGCGGCACTGAACTCAACCATTCCCTTGTACCGGCGCAAATAGTATGCCAGCAAAAGGATCTTCGACTTGCGAGAGAACTCCTGAAAATTGGGAATGCCCCGGAGGAATTCCAGTAGAGTCATGACCGCCTCACATGCTTGACAAGGTGGACTCGGCGGACAGAGTCAGGGAGTACTTGCCGTGTCCATGGGAGCGGAGCAACCCTTGTTTCACGGCGTTTGTGAAATACTGTCCGTGGATATCCTTCGAGAGTTTCACCTCCTTGCTCAATTTGTTTACGTCGTCGCGGCTGAACTCGGATATGCCGCGGTATTCCTCCAGGTATTTGCCAAGAATAAGAATCTGAGAGATTCCATCCTCCTTCCCCTTTTGGCGGTAGAATTCGGCTGGAGTGGGCTCTTTGCCCCCTACAGGCTTGGGTGCAGGCTCCAGAATCTCCTGTTTGATCTTGGACACCGGCAGCCGCCCGACTGACTCCTTGAGACGAGAGTAGAAGTCGGCTAGCTGCGCCTTTATGAACTCGTCAGGCCCATCCAACTCGATCTCGTGGTCACCGTGTCGCACCCTGATTCTGCTCATGGTTGCCCCTTCTCTTGTCTTTTGATCTGTGCACCGAACAACACTATGCCGATCTGCCTAGCGCCCCGAACACGGTTCGGGGTATGCGTAAAGGACGCCCAGAGAATCCAGAGACAAATCGGCTTGACTCCTTGATTAGCTGCCTGTTGCGGTCTACAAGCCTCTTCATCTCGGCATCTTGTGCGGATCGTCTCTTGTACCGCTACCACGCCATTCTCTCCGACGCTCGTCTACGATTGTAGCTCGGTCGGGCGGGCGGGTCAAGCAGGAAGGCGAGAATACCACCGGTTCCACCGTGCTTCTCGCACGTCCAGGAGAGAAAAGGGCATCAGCCGGGGCCTGGGCGAAGACGGGCACGACGACGAAGGCCGACGAATTGTGCAAATCCTCGTCCAGAATAGGGATTGGCCGCCCGGAGACTCCTGCCGCGTTGTCTGCGGCGTGGATGAAGCCTCCAGTGCTCGCTCAGGATGACCGCCGGAGTTGGTCGAGGCGGCGCTTGTTCTCATAGGGTGCGATGAAGCGGGTGCGGTCCTCGGAGGGAATTGGAAACGGTGTTCGAGTTGCCAACTCTTCGTAGACGACGAGACGCTCGGTGAGCTGGGCGCAGGGGCAGTCCGGACACTGTGAGCAGTTGGCGAGTCCTCGCTCCATGACGCATGGCCTGACAGGGCACGATTTGTCGATCAGATGTGCGTTCTCGGCCATGCAACCGTCGCAGATGATCTGTTCGGCGGGGATGCGAAAGCCAAAGTACTTGTGCCAGCCGTCACTGAGCACCTGCCTGCCGGCCAGATTCGCCTCGACGTTGGGGCGATAGGCCAGGCACAGATCACACCGAAAGCCGCATCGAGAGAGGATTTCGTCCATAATGCCTTCGACCTCCACAGCGGCATCATGCCACCACGCGATTCGCTCCAACGGTCGGCCACAATCGTAGCGTGTCCTGTCGGACAGGTCAACGATGCAGGCGGAAATCCCGGTTCCGCTGTCGTTATCGCACTTTCAGGAGAAAAGAGGGAATCGGCCGGGCAGAAGCACCGTCCATCCGGGAATGAGCAATGAGAAAGGGGCCTGTACCGCGGTGGTACAGGCCCCTTGACATACCTCTCGCCGCGATGAGGCGGCTTCGACCGTTACCAGGAGCGAATGCTACTGGGCGGCGCCGAGCAGTTCGATCTCGGCGATCT
>JAAYBV010000028.1 GCA_012744475.1 Phycisphaerae bacterium | reverse complement strand
TCTGGCGCGGAAGATATTCAAGCTACGCCCCGAGGCGGCTGTGCCGAGCCGGGAATTGCAGGACGGGATCGATTACGTACCCACGCGTAGGGGGATCATCTTCGGGCACCACTTCACCTCCATCGCCGGGACCGGTCCTATCGTCGGGCCGGCCATCGGCGTCATCTGGGGCTGGCTGCCCGCGTTGCTCTGGGTCACTGTCGGCTGCATCTTCATGGGCGCCGTCCACGACCTCGGGGCCCTGGTCGTCTCGATGCGCAACGAGGGCAAGAGCATTTCCGAAACCGCCGCCAAGTACATCAACGCCCGCGTCCGGTTCATCTTCTTCGCCATCGTCTTCTTAACGCTTCTGCTGGTGATCGCGGTCTTCGGGGTGGTGATCGCGGTGGTCTTCGCGCGGTTCCCGAGTTCCGTCGCGGCCGTCTGGCTCCAGATCCCGATCGCGGTGGCCTTGGGCTGGATGGTCTACAAGAAGGGAGCGAGCGTACCCGTCTCCACTGCTGTCGCGGTCGGCGCCATGTATGCCACCATCTGGCTCGGCAGCAAGGTCCCCTTCGACATGCCCGTGATTGGCGGCATGCCCGCCACCGGCAGTTGGACGCTCCTTCTGCTGATCTACGCCTGGATCGCCTCGACGCTTCCGGTCACGGTGCTGCTCCAGCCGCGAGACTATATCAACGCCTGGCAGTTGTTCATCATGATGAGCTTGCTGGCACTGGGCGTGGCCTGGACGAGCCTGTCGGGCGGCCTGCCGATGGTCGCCCCGGTGGTCGATCTATCGCCGGAAGGGGCGCCGTCGCTGTGGCCGTTCCTGTTCATCACGATCGCCTGCGGCGCCGTCAGCGGCTTCCACTCGCTGGTGGCGTCGGGGACGAGCCCCAAGCAGGTCGCCACCGAGCCGGACGCCCAATTCGTGGGGTATGGCTCGATGCTGCTCGAAGGGGCTTTGGCCGTGCTGGTGTTGATCTGCGTCGGTGCGGGCATCGCCCTGGCCTATACGACCTCCGACGGTCAGCTTCTGACCGGCTTCGACGCCTGGCACCGGCACTACTCGTCGTGGTCCACCGCGTCGGGTATGGCCGCCAATCTGACAGCCGTCGTGGTCGGCGCCGCCAATATGATGACGCGGTTCGGCGTGCCGGAGACGGTGGGCATCGCCCTGATGGGCGTCTTCATCGCCTCGTTCGCCGGCACGACGCTCGACACCGCGACGCGAATCCAGCGGTACGTCATCAGCGAGCTCGCCGGCGACCTGCGAATCCCGTTTGCGTCCAACCGATGGGTCGCCACGACAGTGGCCGTGGTCACCGCGGCGGCGTTGGCCTTCGCCACCGGCGCCGACGGCAAGGGCGCCCTGGCCCTGTGGCCGCTGTTCGGCAGCGCCAATCAGCTCCTGGCGTCGCTGGCCCTGCTCGTGGTCACGCTGTACCTCAGGCGAAAGGGCGGACGGAAGTTCCTCGTCGCCGCCATCCCCTGCGTCATCATGCTGGTCGTGACCAACTGGGCGATGGTCCTGAACGAGCGGACCTACATCGCAGAAAAGAACTGGCTTCTCGCGGTCATCGGCGCAGGCATCTTCGCGCTGGCCCTGTGGATGACCATCGAAGCGGCGATCGCCTTCGGCAGTGCCAGGGCGGAAGGCGAGACCGCAGGGGCGTCATAGCCCCGAGGGCTCAACGGTCTCCTGGGGAACGAGTTCGAGCACGAACCGGGCCGGAGGCAGCGATGTGCCCTCGATCAGGCCGTTGCGAACGTACTCGTGGGGGAAGTTGAACGCGACCGGTCTGGTAATGACGCCCGTCGCCTGGCGGTCGGCGTCCAGCACGTGCAGAAAGATGTGGAACGGCTGCCGTTCGTATGCCTGCCAGGCCTCCCTCGTCGCCCGGACCAAAACGGTGGCCAGTTCCGCTTCGTTCTCGAGTCGGACGCGGTATGCCCCTTGCAGGTTGGGACTGAAGCAGAACCCCAGCACCGCCTGCACGGGATGCTCGGCAAGGACCACCTCCTCGGGCGACAGGGATACGCTCACGCGGGTGGACACCTCACGCTGTTGACCGGGAACGAACTCGACGTAAGGGGTCTTCTGAATCGCCGAGGTCGTCGCCTGAACCCGCTCGCGCGCCGAGAGGCGAACGCGGGCGGCGACGACGCCGTCCGGGACGAAGGCATCCACCGTCGCCGGCTCGATTTCCGCACGCAAGGGCGCGCCGTTCTCGTCGATGCATTCCACGGGGAGCGCTCTCTCGACCAGTCGATGAACCTCGACCGTCACCGTTCGCGGTTCGCAGTTTTCCACCGTCAGGCCGAGCTGCTTGATCTCGGGGCTCTGTTTGAGGAAGTTCAACACGTTGAAGCTGCGCGAGCCGACCTCCGTCCACCCTTCCTCTTCGGGTGAGACAAACAGATCGAGGGACAACTCGCCTTTCTTGCGCATGCGATCGACCTCGCTCACGCGGGAGGCGGGGCCTTTCAGGTCGATGGCCCGAATGGTCACGGAAGGCCGCAACTCCGCGTCCGGCCCCTCGAAACTCACCCAGACCGTCGGATCGGCAGGCCGGGCCACAGTCATCATCACAAACCCGGAAAGCGACATCCGCTCATCCTGGGCCAGGTCGGACCACACCCAGATCAGGACCGTCAGGAAGATCACGATCGATATCTTGCCGAGTTTGGGTTTGTTGGCCATCAGTGTTTTCGACTTCCGCTCTTCGGGGTCTTCTGTACTTCGCCGCCTCCACCCCATCGGCCGGCGGCTGCGTCCGCTTCTATCCGTGTCGCTTGAGCAGGCGTCCCACCAACGGCACACTCGCCGTCATGGTGCTGGTCAGATAGGAGCGGATCTGGGCCTCGGTTACGTTGCGGACCAGTCTGCCGTTACGAGCGACGGAGATCGCTCCGGTTTCCTCGCTGACCACCAGACACGTCGCATCCGACCCGGCGGTAATCCCCAGCGCGGCCCGGTGCCGCGAACCCAACTCGATTCCGTCCATCGCCCCGGGCTCGGCCAGAGGAAGCTGGACCCTGGCCGCGACAATCCTGTCGGCACGGATCACCACCGCCATATCGTGCAGCGCCGTGCCGGGATAGAAGATGGTCTTGAGCAGATCGGCCGTGACCCGCGCATCCAGGCGAACGCCGGTCTCGATAAACTCGCCCAGGGCCACCTGCCGTTCGAGCACGATGATCGCCCCGATCCGGGCGGCCGAAAGCTCGGTAACCGCCGTGATCAGGGCCTCCACCGTTCGGGAAAGCTGGTGCAGCGATCCCGTCCAGATACGAGGCTGCCCAATCTGGATTAGCACGCGGCGGATCTCCGGCTGGAACGCGGCCACCGCCACGATCAAGATCGCGATCAGAAAGCCTTTGTAGAGGAATTGAAGCCGGTCGAAAGGAAGCCGCTCGACCACGAGGTTCAGGACCAGCACCCCGGCGACCAGGATGAAGATGACACCGCGAAACAGCCTCTCCCCGCGCGTGCCTTCAAGAAAATCCACCACCCAGTAAACGACGAGCCCGATCAGGACAAGCTCAACAACGACAACCCACCACTCATAGCGCGCGACCCGACTGAAATAATCAACCAGCGTATCCACCTAACCGCAACCCCTCTGTGGATCCGGCCACACCCAACCTGAGCGTAAGACTATGGCAGCCTCTTGTCAGTAAGATTGCTGGGCCGATCCAGCAGCAGCACCGTGTCGATATCGGCGCGCATCATTTCGAAGTTGGTCTGGACAACTCGCTTGTGCCGTCGACTGCCCTCGGCCGCCGTCTCGCCCGGATAGTTCCACCCGGAGGCGCAACCAGAAGACAGGATCACCCATACGCACAGGATCGAGCCCAGCACCAGCGCACGCAGGTGGAAGCGCCGCATCCTTTGCTTCGTTCTCTCGACAGCCACTACGCTTTTCATCGTTTCCCCTTTTTTCAGAATCCCCTGGTGCCCTGCACGGCTCGCCCCATACCCCAGGCACTGCCGGCTACGGGACCCGTAAACCGAGCGGCGCAAAACCTGCCCCGACAGACACTTAATTATAGCACGCCTGCTTGGGCCTGTCAAGCGCCACGAGAATTTTGCGGACGTGCGTGACTTAACCGCTTCCCGGCAGGCAACTTGCGACGTTTTTGGCGTGACGTGATGCGTCTGCGGCCCCCGGCTGGTTGGCCGTTTCCGACGGCCTGCCGACACCCGTTTCTCCGCCAACGGCATGCGGAAAAGCCTTCAAACCGCGCCCGAAGGCGGTACAATACCCCGCGTGCAGGACCCGAACCGCTCGGGTACGGTCGCCGCGCCCCGGGCATCACCTTTGGCACTGGCTCAGGAGATCGACATGGTCGTGGATTCATCTTCCCCCCGCCTCACCAGCCGGCAGCGCGTCCTCGCCGCGATCAACCACCAGCCCGCCGACCGCGTTCCCGTCGATCTCGGAGGCACCGCCTGCTCGGGCGCCCACGTCAGCGTCGTCGCCGGGCTCCGCCAGGCGCTGGGGCTCGACAAGCCTGGAACGCCGGTGAGGGTCGTCGAACCATATCAGATGTTGGGAGAAATCGGCGCCGACCTGCGCGAGGCGCTGGGCATCGACATCGTCGAGCTGCCCAAGCCGAAGAACATGTTCGGCTTCGAGAACGCCGGCTGGAAGCCCTGGCGCACGCTCGACGGGACGGATGTGCTCGTGCCCGCCAAGTTCAACACCGAGCCGGAGCCCAACGGCGATATCCTGATGTATCCGCAGGGCGACCGGTCCGCCAGGCCCTCGGCCCGCATGCCCAAAGGCGGCTTCTACTTCGACTCGATCATCCGCCAGCGCCCCATCGACGACGCCAAGCTCGATCCGGCCGATAATGTCGAGGAATTCAGCCCTGTCAGCGATGAGGATCTGGCGTTCTACGCCAAGCACGCCAAAGACCTGTACGACAACACCGACCTGGCCATCGCGGCCGGCTTTCCGGGCACCGCGTTCGGCGACATCGCCCTGGTGCCCGCCCCCTGGATGAAGGACCCCAAGGGCATTCGCGATATCGAGGAATGGTATATCAGCACGATCACCCGGCGGGCCTACATCGAGGAGGTCTTCGCCCGCCAGGCCGAGATCGCTTTGGAGAACCTCAAGCGAATCCATCAGGCCGTCGGCGACCGGGTACACGCGGTCTTCATGTGCGGGACCGATCTGGCGTCGCAGAACAGCCTGTTCTGCTCGCCCGACGCCTACCGCGAGCTGTACCTGCCCCACGCCAGGAAGCTCAACGACTGGGTCCACGCGCACACGAAGTGGAAGACGCTCAAGCACTGTTGCGGCGGGTGCGAGCCGCTGATCGACGGCCTCATCGACGCCGGATACGACATCCTCAACCCCGTCCAGACCTCCGCCAAAGGCATGGACCCCGCCACGCTCGTCGAAAAGTACGGCGACCGCATCGTCTTCTGGGGCGGCGGAGTCGACACGCAGCAGACCCTCCCCTTCGGCACCCCCGACGAGGTCCGCGCCCAGGTCGCCGAGCGCGTGAGAATCTTGAGCCGCAAACACGGATTCGTCTTCAACACCATCCACAATATCCAGTGCAACACCCCCACCCAAAACCTCCTCGCCATGTTCCAGGCCCTCGGACGAAACGTAAAAGCGTAGATGAGTAGACGGGTAGATGCGTGAATGCGCGAATCCCGGGTGGCAGCCTCAAACGCGCCAATCCCGATCTACATCGGGAGGGATGGTCGATTGGGCTGTCACATCGCTTCCAGGCGGCCGACAGTATCCAGAACCATCCCCAAGCCCTGCGGGCTTGAGGCTGCCACCCGTCGCATGTCCCCCGGCGATCGGTCGATCGCTTGACATGCTGGTACGGACCGCCTATAGTCCAAGTGGTTCTGTGCCTGACTGGGATATATGGCACGAGCATCGAGATCGTGGAGACGGCGGCATGAAAGCCGAATCGGACAAAGAGCGAATGGCGATTGCAGCGGCGTCCGGGTCCAAGCCAATCGATCTGCAGCATCTGGCAGCCGTTCTTCGCGACGTCCCGTTCATCGATTATGCAATGGTCTTTGGCTCGGCTCGGGACGGCGTCGCGCACGCCGGATCTGATCTGGACGTCGCCGTGTCGTTGGCAGACGCCGACGCGAAGGACTTCGCCCGCTTTGTGGAAATCGTGGGCAGGGTGGAAGAAACGTTCGATGTCCCCTGCGATCTGACGGTGCTCAATACGGCGGGGCCTGTACTTCGGCATGAGGCGTTGAAAGGACGCGTGCTCTTCGTGCGACCCGGTCGGCAGGAGAATTTCGCTGACTTTTTCACCCGAACTTGTGCCGAGTACGAAGACCTCATGGCGTTCCGCGCCCGGCAACTCGCCTACAGGGGGTACTGATGCCCATCAACGGTGTCGTCGAGAGCAAGCTCCGTTTCCTCGAACAGACCCTGGCCGACCTGGAGAGTTGGCCTCTGGGGACCCAGGGCGAGTTCGCCCACAACTCCATGCTTCGACGGGCCGTGGAACGTGCCCTGCAGCTTGCCATCGAGAGTATGATCGACGTCGCGGAGCGGATTCTGGCTGCCAGACGTCTATCCCCGGCCGATACCGCCGGACAGAATCTCCGTCGGCTACAGGAAATCGGGGTATTGAAAGACGCCGAGCGTTACGCCGAGATGGTGCGCTTTCGCAACTTCATTGTCCATCGATATGAACAGATCGAGCCTCAGATCATCTACCGTCTCGCGACGACCAAATTGAGTCACTTTCGCGACTTCATCGACGAGATCCGCAAGGCCTGCGCGGGTCAGACACCCGAAGCTGAAGGGACAGACGGCCGATAGCCGTCTGCCTCCGTAGCGAATCCGCCCGGCCCGCCGGGAGAGCTTCTCCGGAACGGACCACCGTCGCCCGGCGTCTCGGCAAAGCAGTTCCCCCTTGTTTCCTTCGCCTGCTACGACATCGTCAACCCCGTCGCCTCTTCAACACCACCCACAACATCCAGTGCAACACCCCCACCCAAAACCTCCTCGCCATGTTCGACGCCCTCGGCCGCCGCTTGTAGAAGCGTAGATGGGTAGATGCGTTCTGACCGGAACCCCGTTGGAACAATGCTCCGACGCTCATACGCCCCCCCTACTGTCCCACCGCCACTTTCTCCTTGGCCCGGTGTCTGGTCTCTGGCATAATGCTCTCGGGAAGACACCGTAGACCGACCTGCGATGAATCACTTGGAATCCGCTGTGCGCTTTGTGGACGTGGAGAGGTCCAGATGAGCACAATAGATGCAGGAGTCGGACAGCTCGCGGAGGAGCGAATGGTACAGGGAGGAAAGAGTACAGAATCCAACGGGTCTCTATACGAACGCGAAATGTGTAGGTGTAGCCTCTATGACTGGAGGGACCTGCCACTCAACACGAACCACTGCCCCTGCAGCCGACGAGGGCGGAGCGCAGTCATAGCCAGGCTGTGCGGGCGATCCGTGGCAGGCTGTGTGTTGCTCGCAATCGCTGTGGCAGGACGCCGGCTTCTGCTCGCCAAAAGCAGGCTCCGCGGCGGCGTTCTGCATGACCATACAACGCCCCGTTTACAGAAGTGGACGGAGACTGTCGCAATGGAGGAAACCCTCCAAGGAGGCATCTATGGGTACCCACCGCATTCTGGCTCACACACTCCACGAACACGAGGCCGCCCTCGCTAACCAGGTGATCCGCGGCGGCGAATCCGCAGGAGGGTTCGTCGTAGGCGAAGTGGACGACGCGGGGCTCGCCAGACTCCGCGACGCAGGGCTGGTAATCCAGATGCTCGACCAGCCGCGGGAGGAGCGGCTCCGGCGCCGCGCCGCGCCCATGGGCGCGCTCGCCGACGATGCACGACGCGTCGCGCACGCGCGACGCGCTGCAGCGGTCGCTCGGAGGCAGCCCGCCGACCCCGGCCTGCCGGTTCAATTCCGGGTGCTCCTCCGTGGACCGCTCCTCGAGTCCTGGCGGAAGGCACTCGAGGGACTGGGGGCACGCATCCTGTCCGCACACGCCAACCAGGCGCTGCTGGTGCTCCTGCCGCACGCCCAGGTGCCCCAAGTGGAGATGCTCCCCTTCGTGGAAGGCGTCGAGCCGGCCTCGGCCGAGGGGGAGATCGAAGAGGAAGTCACGGAGACCGCCAAGGCTCCTCCCGGGGCGCCTGAGATGGAGACCTGGGATATCCTCTTGGTGGACGACGGCGTGCGTGCAGACGTTGTTGCATGGCTCGACAGCCAGCGGGTGCCGGTCGTCGCCGAGGCTCGCAACAAGGTCCGGCTCCTGGCGCCGGCCGGATCGAAAACGGTGGCCGACTTGAGCTCCCGCCGTGACTGGGTTGCGGCAGTTGAGCTCTGGGTGCCGCCGACACTGCACAATGACTTAGCCCGCCATGAACTGGGCATTGACGACCCCAATCTCGGCGGCGGCATCGGGCTCGACGCCGCCGGGGAACTGGTCGGCGTGGCCGACACAGGCATCGACACTACGCATCCCGACTTCGCAGGCCGTCTCCATCGGGTGGACGCCTTGGGCCGTCCAAACGACCCTTCTGATCCCAATGGGCACGGCACCCATGTGGCCGGCTCGATCGCCGGCAATGGGAGTGCGTCTGGCGGGGTTGTCCGGGGGATCGCGCCGGCGGCCCAGCTCGTGGTGCAGTCGCTGCTCGACGCTCGCGACCAGCTCGGTGGCTTGCCCTTCCACCTGGCTGACCTCTTCGAGCCGCCGTACCTGCTTGGTGTCCGGGTGCACAACAATAGCTGGGGGGCTGCGACCGGATCACGGTACCGGGTCAGTTCCCGCGAGGTGGACGAATTCGTCCACACCCACAAGGACATGCTGATCGTGATCTCTGCCGGCAACGAGGGCACTGCGGCCGACCCGCCGCTGGGCGCGCGTGGCTCTGCGCCAGGCTATGTGGACTGGCTGAGCGTTGGCTCGCCAGCGACCTGCAAAAACGCCCTGACGGTTGGCGCCAGCCGGAGCCGTCGGACGGCTGGTGGCTACAGCCAATTGACCCACGGGGCGGCCTGGCCGGGCGACTTTGGCGATCCCCCGATGCGGGATGAGGTCGTCTCCGGGGAACCTGAACGGATCGCCGGTTTCAGCAGCCGAGGCCCGTGTGACGACCGGCGGATCAAGCCCGATGTGGTGGCCCCCGGCACAGACATCCTGTCCTGCCGTTCTGCCGTGGCCCCGCTGCGCAACTTCTGGGGACCCGACCCGGCGGGCCGGCACCAGTACGCGCTGATGGGAGGCACCAGCATGGCGGCCCCTCTGGTCTCGGGATGCGCGGCCCTGGTTCGGCAGTACTTCCGGACGCGGGGCCAACAGCCCAGTGCGGCGTTGGTGAAGGCCACGCTGATCAACGGGACGCGTCGGCTGACGGGATTCGACGCGGTGGCGGATTTCGCCAAAGTGCCCAACTACCACCAGGGCTTCGGGGTTGTGCATCTGCCGACTTCGTTGCCGGGCGGCAACCCGATCAGACTCGAGTTCGTGGACAACTGGCAGGTGCCAGCAGAGCACTTCAAGGTCACGGGCGAGTTCCACCGGTACAACCTGGACACGGCGGCCGAGTCAGACCTGCGCCTCTGCCTGGCGTTCACAGACCTCCCTGCAAACGGCACACAAAACAACCTCAACATGATCGTGGAGACCCCGGCCGGTCCGAAACTGTTCGGCAACATGGACGTACCGCAGGGACTTCACCAGCCGGATGCCACCAACAACGTCGAGATCCTCCGCATTCCCAACGCGCCCGCCGGGCGCTACCTGATCCAGATCGTCGCCCACAACTTGCTTGGCCCCCAGGACTATGCGCTGGTAGTCACAGGCGCAATTACATCATTCCAGCGCAGATAGGGAGGTTCCCATGTTTAGACTACACGCAATCAACGCATTCTTCGGCGACGCCCTCCTCCTCGAGTATGGCACCGCGCCCGATCCCCGGTTCCTGTTGGTCGACGGGGGGCCACCCCATACCTGGTCGCACCACCTCCACTCGGTGCTAAGGCAGGTGAAGCAGAAGGGCCGCGACCTCGATCTGGTCATGCTCAGCCACGCGGACAACGACCACGTGATCGGACTCGTGGACTACCTCGCCGAGTTGCAGGCAGGCACCGCCGGGCTGCCGTTGCCGCAGGCGCTTTGGCACAACTCGTTCAACGCTGCAATGGACCCGGGTGGCACCCTCTCGGTCCGGTTCCAGAACATGATGACCGGGGTTCGAGCTCAGGCGATGGGATCGGCAGCGATCGCAGTGAACGGCATCGCCGAGGCGAACTCGCTCCGGCTCAAGGCGCTGACGCTCGGCGTACCGATCAACCCGGGTGCCCCGGACGGGCTGATCACGGTGGACGACGCGGGTGCCCCTTGGCAATCGGCCAACCTGACCCTGCACGTGGTGGGTCCGACGAAAGCGAACCTGAAGGCGCTCCAGGACGAGTGGGAAGCATGGCTCACCGAGCATGAGGGGGATGTGGATCCCTATGTGATGGCCAACGCCGACCGGAGCATCCCCAACCTCAGCAGCATCATGGTGCTCGCGACGGCGGACGGAAAGCGCCTGCTGTTGACGGGGGATGGACGCAGTGATCATCTGCTGGACGGATTGGATATGGCGGGTCTGCTGGACGCCCAGGGGTCGCTACACGTCGACGTGCTCAAGCTGGCACACCACGGGAGCGACCGGAACGTGACCAAGACCTTCTTCAGGAAGGTGACGGCCAACGTGTACGTGGCCTCTGCGGACGGGACCAACGATAATCCCGACCTCGCCACGCTGATCTGGATCGTCGAGGCCGCCCAGGCGGCAGGGCGGCAGATCCGGCTGGTGGTGACCAACCAGACGCAGTCCACGGAGAGACTGCAGTCAGAGTATCCGGCCGCAGACTACGGGTACACGCTGGACGTCCGAGACCCGGCCCAGAATGCCATTACGATTGACCTGGCATGAGTCCATCAGTGCGAGGAGGGGCGTACGCCGATTCGCACGGTCTATGGCTCGAGACTGATCGGAAGATAACGCTACGCGCCATCCTTTGCGCACTCGATGACGACCTCTTTCACGCATCCAACAGGTGAAAGGCCCAGAAGGGAGGATTAGAGGTTCCGGTGCGGATGGCATGAAGACAAGCGGCGGGGCTTGTAGTGTGCTCGCAGGGGCGAGGCATGCTTCGCCCCTACGGTGGCGCGCTTCGGGGCTTCTTGAGCTATCGGGAGGGCCAGCCACCAATCTCGATTCGATGTCACGGTCTTTGGCAGGTGGCGGTCCGTGATTTGAAAGAAGAAGCTCATCCGTGAGCTGCGCCGGTTAGGGCGGCACCGTCCCTGGTGACGATTTGAAACTCTGATTCTGTCGGCTTCGTGTCGACAGAGTTCGACCACTCTTGTCATCACCCACACTGGAACTGAAACCTGCCTGGAGCCACTTTTGGAATGGCCCGCCTCCTTGCCTGCCATCTGCGTAAATCATACGCGGGCGCTGCCTGCCGGTCAACATTCACAGCGGCGTTTTGAGACGCATTCGGTGCAGTTTTCTTCGATGTTGAGATGCGTCGGTAATGCAGGCCGCAACGACTACCTATCGTTCGACCCCGATGTGAACCTGGGTAATATAAGAGACGGCTGAAGGTTGGCAACCGGCTACAGGCACATGTTCACACACAATCTACAGAAAGCGGCGGACGAGGATTCTGGGTCGGAGGATCTGGAGGCCGGCGAAGCCGGAGACGGGCGGAACGTGGCGGTCTTGGCTGACGATGGTGCGTTTGCCCGCTCAACTCCCGGCAGCAGATTGCCGATAGTCGTTAGCGTCAGGCGGGTGCGCGTATGCGAGCACCGCCAGAGGCCGAAAGGAACGAACATGAAACGCAACCACTTGCTCGCAGTTGGCGTGCTTCTCGCAGTCGTGGCAACCGTACTGCTTGCCCAGCAGGGATCACCACGGGCGCTGCGCCGATGGGAGTACGCCGTCTACATGACCGGCCTGGGTCAGAACGGGAAGGCCAGACTCTGGCAACGAAGCAGCGGACGAGCGGGAGTGACCGAAGCGCGGAGGGACTATGTCTCCGGCGACGAGCCTTACGAATTCTGCAAGGAGTTGGGCATTCCCTATTCAGCCCCTATCAGGATGGATACTCCGGGCGAGAAGCTCGCGTTCGAACTCGTCGTGCTGGACTATTTCGGTGATCAGGGCTGGGAACTGATATCCGCCCCCACGGAACAGGGCGCCGTGCAGAAGTACCTTTTCAGGCGGATCAGGTAGCACCCCGCTCGCAGGGGCGAAGCATGCGTCGCCCCTACGAGCGAGGCTGGCGTTTGCGATGTGCGTTTAAGGCATCATCGAGAGGGCGAATGACTATTCGCCCCTACGGACCCGTCTCGCGGGGCTCTTTCCGCGAGGCGGCCCCTGGAATTGCGTGTCTGTGCCGATTTTCGAGCGTGGGTCCTCCGAGCCACTGAAGTATCTGGGCGGCAGCCTCAGAGCCTGTCCTGAGCGCAGCCGAATGGACTCGAAGAGCGCAGGCGTGGTGGTCTTCGCAAGGGCCGTGCGTACCGCACCTGCCAACCAGAGTCGCCATCCCCAAAGCTCCGTTGCACTACGCTTTGAGGCTGCCACACGGCTGCCAGGATATTTTCACAGACCCGGAATTGCCGCCGGGTCTGGAAACCGTCTTGATGGATGCCTCGTGCCGGGGTATGTGTATCTCTGGTAGAATGCAGCCGGTGGTCCGTTGGGCGAGGACCGGATGGCGCACTACGGAGAATCTTGGCATGAAGACAAACAGACAGCATAGCGGAAATCGCATCGACAACCGCAGTCACAAGGTCTCGCGCCGCGCCCTACTCGGGGGCGTCGCGGCGGGTGTCGCGTTTTCCGTGGTGCCCCGCCACGTCCTCGGGGGACAGGGCCATACGGCTGCGAGTGACAAGATCAGCCTGGGGTTGATCGGGCTGGGTGGCCAGGGCCACGTGAACCTGTTCAACTTCTTGCAGATGGAGGACGTGCAGGTCACATCCGTGTGCGATGTCAATCGCGAAGGGCCGGGGTACATCTCCTGGGACTGGATGGAGGGTAAGGAGCGGAAACTGGGCGGGCGAGAGCCGGCCCGGCGTCTGGCGAACGGACACTACGCCGAGCAGCGGGGGCAAAGCACGTTTCGAGGCTGCACCGCCTACTCGGACTACCGCGAACTGCTGGAAACGGAAGACGTGGATGCGGTGATGGTCGCCACGCCGGACCACGCCCACGCGGCGATCGTCATGGCGGCCTTGAAGCAGGGCAAGCACGTGTACTGCGAAAAGCCGCTCGCTTACACGGTTCACGAGGCGCGGGCCGTGACCGAAGCGGCGCGTCGGGCCAAGGTGGCCACCCAACTGGGCAACCAGGGACAGGCGTCCGAGGAGGCACGTTTGACCCAGGAGATCATCCTCGACGGCGCGATCGGCGCCGTGCGCGAGGTGCACGTCAATCGGGGTCCCTGCTTCTGGGATCCGCCGGCGTGGGGCGGCCATCGGCCCCCGGACCAACCGCCGGTGCCCGAGGGACTGGATTGGGATCGCTGGCTGGGTCCGGCCCCGGCACGCCCGTATCACCCGGCCTACCATCCCTGGCGATGGCGGGACTGGTGGGACTTCGGCACCGGCCCGCTGGGGGACATGGGCTGCCACATCCTCTCGACCGTGTTCAAGGCGCTCAAGCTCCGCCATCCGGCCCGCGTCGTGGCCGAGTGCGCCGAGACCGGCCCGGAGGTCTACCCGCGCCGTTTCAGGGTGACCTATGCGTTCGGCTCGCGCGACGGGATGCCGCCGCTGACGCTGATCTGGCATGATGAGGGCTATGACCCGCCTCGGCCGGATGCCCTGGAGCCGGGACGCCCCTTGATGTCGCCGATCTACGTGGGAGACAAAGGCACGATGATGGACTACCTGCTGATCCCCGAATCGCGGCGCAAGGCCTACGGCAAGCCCCCTCGGGTACTGCGGCGTTCGCCGGGACAGTACCGTGAATGGATCGATGCGTGTCGAGGCGGGACGCCGGCAGGTTCGGATTCTGTGAACCACAGCGGTCTGCTGACGGAGACCGCGCTTCTGGGCAATATCGCCATACGCACGGGCAAGGCGCTCGATTGGGACGGTCCCAATCTGAAGATCACCAACGACGAATCGGTCAACCGATACCTGCACCGGGACTACCGGGACGGCTGGAGTTTGTAACGACTTGAAGCCGTCCGGCGCGAATGGCATGGAGAAGAGCGGGCGGGGCTCGTAGGGGCGAAGCATGCTTCGCCCTGTTCGTAGTGTGCTCGTGAGAGCATACCTATTCAACAAGTAGCGTCTTACGACGCCACTACGAACGGCGGATCTTTGCTTTGCCCGGCACCCGCGTACCGACTATGATGGGGCCGGGAAGATGATGCGGATCGATCGCTGTCGATCTGGGGCCGGAACCTCTGAGTGACTGGGAGTGCACATGGAAACGATTCTGCGAGGCGGTTGCCTGTGCGGCGCGGTGCGGTATGAATGCGCAGGCGACCCAGGCAGCGCCAGCTACTGCCACTGCGACGACTGCAAGCGGGCGACGGGAGGGCCCTACACCGTGGGCGTCCTCGTCCGGGCGGCGGACCTGCGCATCCTCTCGGGCGAGGTCAAAGGCTACACCACCATCGCCGACAGCGGCCGGAAGATCACGCGCCAGTTCTGTCCCGAGTGCGGCTCGCCGCTGTTCACCCGAGCGGAGAAATGTCCCGATCTGGTCTTCCTCAAGGCGGGCTCTCTCGATGAGCCCCGGCGTGTCAAGCCAAGCTGCCAGACCTGGACCAAGCGCGCCGTACCCTGGGCCCACATCGACGAGACCCTGCCCTCCTTCCCGGAAGACCGTCCGTCGTGAACGGATCGTTGGCGATACCGAGCGTATGCTGTATGCTCGTAGGGGCGAGGCATGCCTCGCCCGGCTTGCAGTGTGCCCGTGAGAGCATACACATGCAGCAAGTAGCGTCTTACGACGCCGCTACGAACGATGGCGTGGCGAATTCAGTCGGATGGGCCGACAGCAGGATTGTCGCAGAGGACATCGAGCCATGAAACGAAGGACGTTCATCAGCGTGCTGGGCGTGGCGATGGCGGCGCTGCTGTCTCCGGCGGCGCCTTCGACGGCTGGACAACCGCCTCAGGTGAGGATCACCAACATTCGCCGCGTGTTTCACAACGGCGAGCACAACGCGTTCACGGACCTTGTTCGTTTTCGGGACAGGTTCTACCTGACGTTCCGCAGTTGCCCGGACGGCCACATGGTGCACCCTTCGGCGTCGATCATCATCCTCGCCAGCACGGACGCGAAGCAGTGGGAGCAGGTACACCGTTTCAGCGTTGACAAGCGAGACACACGCGACCCGCATTTCCTGATCTTCAAGGACACGCTGTTCGTCTACACCGGCACCTGGTACTGCGGCCAGACGTCGCCGAAACCGCAGGACTACGACCTGAACCAGCATCTCGGGTACGCCGCATGGTCCAAAGACGGCGCCGAGTGGCACAGTCCCATCCTGCTCGAAGGGACGTTCGGCCACTACATCTGGCGGGCCAACGCCTTCGACGGGAAGGCCTATCTCTGCGGCCGGCGAAAGAAGGACTTTGCGGTCGGGCCGAGAGGGGAAGGCTCGATGGTCGAATCGGCGATGCTCGAAAGCGACGACGGCCTGATCTGGCGGACCCGCGCTCTGTTCCAGGAAATCGACGGCGACGAGACCGCGTTCCAGTTCGAGCCGGACGGCAGCATCATCGCCATCGGGCGAAGAGGCAGAGCCAACGCCCAACTGGTGAGGTCCAAGAAGCCCTACACGCAGTGGGAACGCCAGGAACTCGACCGCTACATCGGCGGACCGCTGTTGACGCGATGGGCCGGCCGCTACGTGGTCGGCGGGCGCAAGACCATCGGGGACAAGGGACCCACGACCTCGCTGTGCTGGCTCGTGGAGGATCGGTTGCACGAATTCGCCGAGCTTCCCAGCGCCGGCGACAACTCCTACCCCGGCTTCGTCGAGACCGGCCCGAACCGCGCGCTGGTGTCGTGGTACTCGTCGCACGAAAAGGACGCGACCGGCAAACCCATCACCGCCATCTACCTGGCGGATCTGGAGATCGTGGACTGACGCCGGGGAGGAATCGAGAACATCCGGCACACCTTCCGAGAGCACCAGAAGGAGAACATACGTTGGGAACGCATGCGGGAAACCGGCGTGTTCACCTCGTCGGCATTGTGCTCGTTGCTTCTGGAATTCTCATCGCTGTGCCGGTCATCTATGTGATCAGGGAACGCCAGAAGTTCGACCGCCGGCTGGTGAACCTGCTATGTGAGACAGATCATCATGCCCTGTTACGTGCGTGCCGGGAGTTGTCAGCACGCGCTGCGGCCGGCGGTCTCAAGACTATGGCGTATTCTGTCCGTCGCCATCCTTCGGCAGAGGCGGCAAGCTTTCCAAAGGTAATTCTCGATGTTGATCCACTCTTCATCCGGGTAGAGGATAATGGGAGCGTATGGGTGGTACTGCATCCGACTCCGAGCCTGGGAGTCATAGCATATCCCGAGAACGACAGGTTCTTCCGCGACAGTCGTGGGGACGTAGAGCTTGTCCCGGGGTTGTGGTTCTTTGACGAGCAATACAGACAGGACATACACCCGGAGTACGTCAAGTATGTTGATCGACTGATAGGCAAGGGTGAGAATCAGAGCGGCGCGTATCCTATCTGGAACAATCAGAAGGAGAACATACGTTGGGAACGCATGCGGGAAGCTGTCTGTGCGGCGCGGTGGCGTACGAGTTCGACGATCCGGTGGTGCAGTTCTGCTATTGCCATTGCCCGCGCTGCCGAAAGGCGACCGGCTCGGCCCACGCGTCCAACATCTTCGTCAGGCCCGATCAGTTTCGGTGGACGCGTGGCCAGGAGCAGGTGAGGCGATACGACCTGCCCGAAGCGAAACGCTTCGCCAAGTGCTTCTGCGTCACGTGCGGCTCGCCGCTGCCGCACGCCACCCGCGCGGGCGATGGAGTCATCATCCCCGCTGGCTCTCTCGACTCCGACCCCGGCGTCAAACCCCAGTGCGGCATCTGGTGGTCCGCGCGGGCGCCCTGGTATCTCAGCACCGCCGAACTCCAGCAACATGAAGAAGGCCTGCGCTGAAAGCAAGAGGAGACTGCTCCGACCAGCGGCAGGACGAGATCATGCAACGGTTGGATGAGAGCGACAGTCAATAGAGACTTTCAGGAGTCAACCTGAAGGCGCCGGGCGTTTTCGCAAGTGTCTGACCCGTCATTTGCCCGTAACCGTGTACTCCACACCTCGAACTTCGTCGCGGACTTCTGTTCCGGCGGGAAACTCGAATTGAAAAGTGCTCTCATCTACTTCGACATTAGGGGTGAACTCAAACACCTCCAGTTGATATGTGAGTGGCCCGGTTACGTGATTCCCCGAGTCGTCATATTCGCCAACCCTTTGCGTCAGGTTGGCCTTGGATGGGTACCACGTTATCCCGGTGTCTGTCTCAGCCTTCGCCGTCTCAATAACAACCATCTCTTTGAGGATATCACCATCGACGGAAAAAGATTGGTACTTCATAGGCAACATGCCCTTAGCGTGAGCAAACCATAGTCTGTATGTGGGCTTTCCTTCGTATGCAACTTCGATAGCGTGGCATACCTCGTTGGCGACGGTCTCAAGATTGTCCTCAACTACCACACGAAGGTCGCCGCTCTCGGTGAGATCACTCAAGTGATCCATAAGGGCAACCCACTTGTACTTCCCATCCTCCTGCTTGTACCCAACGGTGAAGTTGAGCAGATATTGCTCGATGGTCCTCTCTGTAATACCGGGATTGCCTCTCAATCCAGGTGCCACCGTACCTCTTCTCCGAGGACCGTCCCCCCAGTATTGCCGGGTCGCTTCTCCGTCAAATGCGCACTCATATGCATTGAGAGGCTCATCCAACCCTCCTTCTTTTCTGGAATACCGCAGATGGAATCGTTTCGTAGCCTTGTCGACCGTCATCTCCGCGGTGTGGAATCTGACTAGATCCTCAAGCTTCAGTGGACTGCCTTTGCTCTGACCGTCGTCAATGACTCTTTCAGACAGTCTGAAGTGCATCCGATCAATTCCGCCATAGTGAGCCCTCCAACCGGCAATCAGCGCCTGGGCATCCAGAAAGGCCGCCTCCTCTGCCAAAGCAATAGACATAGAAGACGCGCCACATAATGCCACTATAGCCAGGATGACTCGTGCTCGCTCAATCATCTGCATGGCATGTTCCTCGCTCTTGCGAATTCCGCTCCCAACTACTATGTCGGCAACCACCGTGCCGTAGTCGAGTTCATCACTCCCGTTCAGTATCAGGCTACTTGATCGGTCAACGAACGTCAACGGCGGGACCACGGGAGACCCGACAAATCGGGTGTCCTGTGCGGGTGGAACATGGTAGGATGGCGGGCGTGATGTGGGCCGGAGTGGATGGATTTAGGAGTCGACTTGAAGGCGCTGGGCGTTTCCGCAAGTGTCTGACCCGTCATTTGCCCATAACCGTGTAGTCCACACCTCGAACTTCGTCGCGGACTTCTGTTCCGGCGGGAAACTCAAATTGAAAAGTGCTCTCATCTACCTCGACATTAGGAGTGAACTCAAACACCTGCAATTGGTGCGTGACCGTCCCATACACGATGTTCCCCGAATTGTCATGTGCGCCGACAATCGCCATTTGCGTCGCTTTGGATGGATACCACGTTGCGTCAGTGTCCGTCTCAACCTTCGCTGTATCAAGAACCACTATCTCATGACCAAGCTTACCATCGTCCAAGAACATTTGAAATCTCATCGGCAACATGCCTTTATCATGAGCAAACCATGTCTTGGACATGACCTTACCGCCATGTACGAGTTCCAGAACGTGGCATGGTTCACCGGAGACCATCTCCACATTCGGCTTGACCACGGTACACGGCTTGCCACTTTCCATGGTATTGCCAATCATACCACTCACCCATTCCATATATGCAACCTCTCGGCCCTGTGCATCCACGGGAGCGCCAACACTATCCGCAAGCAGATATCTACGAAGACTCGCCTCCAGAATGGCAGGAGTGGTCCCGATTCGTCCAGATGAAATACGACCTCTCCTCCTTGGACCGTCCCCCCAATACTGCTGGGTGGTCTTTCCGTTGAATGCGGACTCGTGAATCTTGAGAGGTTCATCCAGCCCCCCTTCGTTTCGAGAATACCGCAGATGGAATCGTTTCGTATCGCGGTCAATTGTCAGGTCGGCTACCTGGAACCTGACCAGATTCTCAAGTCCCACGGAGCCTTTGTTGTCATTCACATCAATGACTCTGTCGGAGAGTCTGAAATGCATTCGGCGAATCCCACCATAGCGGGCCTTCCAGCCTGCGATGAGCGACTGTGCGTCGAGAAAGGCTGCCTCGTCTACTGAGGCAACAGACATAGAAGACGCGACACATAATGCCACAGCAATCGGGATAACTCGTGCTCGCTCCATCATCTGCATGGCATGTTCCTCGCTCTTGCGAATTCCGCTCCCAACTACTACGTCGGCAACCACCGTGCCGTAGTCGAGTTCATCACTTCCGTTCAGTATCAGGCTACTTGATCGGTCAACGAACGTCAACAGCGGGACCACGGGAGACCCGACAAATCGGGTGTCCTGTGCGGGTGGAACATGGTAGGATGGCGGGCGTGATGTGGGCCGGAGTGGATGGATTTAGGAGTTGGCCATGAGGACTACGGTCGTGCTTCTCGTAATCGGGGCGTTGCTGTCGGTCGTGAGTGGTGCACCCACAAAGACGTCACAAGCACGTGGCGAGGGCGTCTCGCCCTCGGAACGCGGGCAGGATGCCCGCGACACAACGCCTGACGGCGCCACTGTGAGCAGGCGGGTAATCGACCTGAACGGGACGTGGCAGGTGGCGGAAGGGTCTATGGATTCGATCCCGGCGCGGTTCGAGCACACGGTTCCGGTGCCGGGGCTGATCGACATGGCCGAGCCGGCGTTTGCCGAGGTGGGCAAAAAGAGCGAGCGGCGTCAGGCGTTCTGGCACCGGCGGACGTTCACCGTCGAGGGGCCGATTCCCGACGTCGCGCTGCTGAAGATCCACAAGGCGCGGTACGGCACGAAGGTCTGGCTCAACGGGCAACTCGTCGGCGAGCACCTGCCGTGCTTTACGCCGGGGTATCTGGATGTCAAACCCCATCTCAAAGGCGGCGGGCAAGCCAACGAGCTGATCGTCCGCGTCGGCGCCGACCGCGACTCGCGACCTGTGGATGTCCCGAGCGGCTGGGACTTCGAAAAGTACTTGTATGTTCCGGGCATCTACGATTCGGTCGAGCTGATCCTGACCGGGGCGCCGTACATCGAGACGGTGCAGATGGTGCCCAACGTGGAGCAGAAGACGGTTCGCCTGCTGGCGAAGGTGCTCAATCCCACGCGGCAGGAGCAGATGGACGTGAAGTATACGATTCGCGAGGCCAAGAGCGGCCGCGGTGTCGTCTATGACACAACGCTGGTGGGCAAGATCGGGGACGACGACTGGTATCCTCTGGACGAGGAGTTCCCAATGGAGGGTTGCCGCCTGTGGTCGCCGGAGGACCCGTTTCTCTACGAGATAGAGGTGAACATCGGGACGGACCGGGTCCGCACGCGTTTCGGGATGCGGTCGTTCGCGTTCGACCGCGCCAGCGGCCGGGCGATGCTGAACGGCAAACCTTACTTCATGCGGGGCACGAACGTCTGCGCGTACCGGTTCTTCGAGGACGCCGAACGGGGCGACCGGCCCTGGCGCGCCGAGTGGGTCCGTCGGCTGCACCAGAAGTTCAAGGGCATGCACTGGAACAGCATCCGCTACTGCATCGGCTTCCCGCCGGAGTTGTGGTACGACATCGCCGACGAGGTGGGCTTCCTGATCCAGGACGAGTTCCCGATCTGGCTGCTGGGCGAGGCGCCCGAGAAGCCGACCGCAGAGAAGATCATCCCCGAATACACCGAGTGGTTGCGCGAGCGTTGGAACCATCCGTGCGTGGTGATCTGGGACGCGCAGAACGAGAGCAACACCGCCGAGACAGGCAAGGCCCTTGAAGCGGTGCGCCGCCGGGACCTTTCGAACCGGCCGTGGGACAACGGCTGGGCCGAGCCCCAGAGCCTGACCGATTGCGTCGAAGCCCATCCGTATCTGTTCATCAGCATGTACAACGCCGACTGGGGCAATGCGAAGTTCAAAGGGCTTGCGGACATCGTCAACGTCTCACCCATTCCTTCGTTGCAGCAGGCCCAACGAAAGCTCAAAGTGCCGATCATCATCAACGAATACGCGTGGCTGTGGCTCAATCGCGACGGCACGCCCACGTGTCTGACCGCCCCGATCTACAAGAAGCTGCTCGGTCCGAATTCGACCACGGAGCAGCGGCGGGTGCTCTACGCGAAATACCTGGCGGCGTTGACCGAGTTCTGGCGCAGCGGCCGGCAGTGCGCAGGCGTGCTGCACTTCTGCGGGCTGGGTTACTCCCGCGCCGGCGACAAACCCCGGCCCGAAGGCGGCGCGACCAGCGACCACTTCACTGACCTGGAGAAGCTCACGTTCGAGCCCAACTTCGAGCGATACGTGCGCGACGCATTCGCGCCCGTGGGGATCATGCTCGACTACTGGGGTCAGGATCTGCCGGCCGGCGAGGAGCATGAATTCGAGATCGTCGTAACCAACGATCTGGCCCTGGAGCGGGAAGGCAACGTGCGGCTGCTAATCCGCAAGGGCGATGCGCTCCTCGCCCGCCAGGAGACGCCGTTCAGGGTCGACGCGCTGGGCCAGAAGCGCGTTTCGTTCACGCAGCCCGTTCCTTTCGAACCAGGTCGGTACCTGGTGATAGCCGATCTGGCGGTTGCCGGACAGGAACCGGTTCGCAGTGTTCGAGATCTGACCGTCGTAGCCAAGTAGATGAGGATGATATCGTGAAGGATCGAATCCAGACGCGCCGCAACTTTCTGCGAACGGCCGGCTTGTGCGCTGCAGGAGCGGCGCTATCGGGATGCACCCCATCCGAGCGAGCCGCCACCGGCGTTGCTGAAACGCCGCAGGCGAAACCCAACATCCTCTGGATCACGTGCGAGGACACCAGCCCTTATCTGGGTTGCTACGGCGACCCACACGCACTGACGCCGAACCTCGACAATCTGGCGAGCGACGGGACGATCTATACGCAGGCGTTTGCCACGGCCCCCGTTTGCAGTCCCGTCCGGTCGTGCCTGATCACAGGCGTCTATGCGACCTCGCTCGGCAGCCAGCACCTGCGGTCCACGGTGCCGCCGCCGGCGTCGATCCGGCCGTTCCCGAAGCTGCTCCGGGCCGCCGGCTACTACTGCTCGAACAACGAGAAGGAAGACTACAACTTCAAGAACGCCACAATCTGGGACGAGTCGAGCGGCGCTGCGCATTGGCGCAACCGCCGGCCGGGACAGCCGTTCTTCAGCGTCTTCAACTTCGTTTCCACCCACCAGGGCCAGATCAACGGCTCCGACGACGAGTTCATCGAGAAGTATCGCTCCAAGCTCGCGCCCGAGGAACGGCACGATCCCGACGCGCTGGTCCTGCCGCCCTACTATCCCGACACGCCGCTGGTGCGGAACATCTGGGCCCGCTACTACGACCTCATCACGTTCATGGACAAACAGGTCGGCAACCTGCTGGCCCAGCTTGACGCCGACGGTCTGGCCGACAGCACCATCGTGTTCTTCTTCGCCGATCATGGCCTGGGATTGCCTCGCTTCAAGCGCACGCTCTACGACTCGGGATTGCACGTGCCGCTGATCGTGCGCGTTCCGGCGCGCTACCGCTCGCTGGCCCCGGCGTCACGCGGCGGGCGGATCGATCGGCTCGTCAGCACCATTGATCTTCCGCCGACCGTGCTGACGCTGGCGGGCGTGCCCGTCCCGGACCACATGCAGGGCCGTCCGTTCCTCGGCCCGCAGATGGCGCCGCCGCGCGAGTACATCTACGGCGCATCCAGCCGGGTCGACGAGGCGTACGAGATGTCGCGGTGCGTCCGCGACAAGCGGTACAAGTACATCCGCAACTTCATGCCGCACCTGCCCTACATCCAGCCCAGCACATTTTGCGACCAGGCGGAAATCATGCAGGAGCTGCGGCGCGTGGCGGCGTCAGGCTCGCTGACCGGAGCGCAAAAGCCCCTGTGGGAGCCGAGCAAGCCGGTCGAAGAGCTGTACGACACGCAGGCCGACCCGCACGAGACGGAGAATCTCGTCGACGCGCCCGCGCATCGCGACGCGCTGAATCGCCTGCGCCGGGAGCTTCGCGACTGGATGCTGCGAACGAAAGACGTGGGGCTGCTGCCCGAAGCCGAGATGCACATCCGAGCGACGGGATCGACACCGTGTGAGATGGCGCGTGACTCGCGCGCGTATCCGCAGGATCGCATCCTGGCGGCCGCGATGCGCGTCGGCGCTGGGCCGCAGGCGATGCCCGCTCTGCGTCAGAACCTGACCGACAGCGATAGCGCCGTGCGATACTGGGCCGCCCTCGGGCTCGATGCGCTCGGCATCGAGGCGGCGCCGGCGCTGGACGTCCTCGAGAAGGCACTGGACGATGCGAGCCCGAACGTGCGTTTCGTCGCCGCCGGCGTTCTGTGCCGGTTCGGCCGGCGCGAGCAAGCGCTGGCTGTCCTGACGGCGGGTCTGAACGATTCACGAGAGACGGTCGTCCTCCACGCCGCTCGCACGCTGCAACTTCTGGGCGACAGGGCCCGCCCGGCCGTCGAGTCGATGGAGCGGACCCGCCGCCGATACATGAATCCCGACGGCAGCTTCAAGAACAACGACCACGCCATGTTCATCGCCTGGGCGCTAACCAACGCGATGGACCACTGCCAACGTTGACGGAAAGGGAGTCCTGCGACCCATGAGCCAAGACCTTGAC
The DNA here is from genome assembly GCA_012744475.1 of Phycisphaerae bacterium. Taxonomy (GTDB): domain Bacteria; phylum Planctomycetota; class Phycisphaerae; order Sedimentisphaerales; family Anaerobacaceae; genus Anaerobaca. Next base: position 22,207 of record JAAYBV010000028.1, on the reverse strand, counting down.
CCGGCCATCCCGCAAACGGGCAGCACATCCTACGTCTTCCTGGTCTGTATCGTCGCCGCCCTGGGCGGGCTTCTGTTCGGCTACGACACGGGGGTCATCAACGGGGCGATCGGGCCGCTGACCGCGCACTTCGGCCTCAACGACGTCCAGCAGGGCTGGGCGATGGGCTGCGCATTGCTGGGCTGCGCGCTTGGCGCGATGGGCGCGGGGCCTTTCAGCGACCGCTTCGGGCGCAAGAAGGCCCTGATCGTCTCGGCGGTCTTCTTCTTCGTGTCCGCGGTCGGCACGGCCATCCCGCGCACGCTCACGGCGTTCATCCTCTATCGGATTCTCGGCGGTCTTGGCGTCGGGGCGGCCTCAATGATCTCGCCGATGTACATCGCCGAGATCAGTCCGGCCCGCATGCGGGGACGGATGGTGTCCATCAACCAGTTCGCCATCGTCAGCGGGTTTCTGGTCGTCTACTTCGTGAACTACTTCATCGCTCTCCAGGGCGACGCCGCGTGGAACGAGCGGCTCGGCTGGCGGTGGATGTTCGGCTCCGAATCGCTGCCGGCCTTCGGACTGCTGATCTTGTCGCTGGTGGTCCCGGAAAGCCCGCGGTGGCTCACCAAGCAGGGCCGCACCGCCGAGGCCCTGCACATCCTCGGCCGGGTGGACGGCTCCGCCTATGCCCAGGCGGAACTGGCGGAAATCAAGGAGACCGTGAGGCATGAGAGCGGTTCCCTCAGACAACTGCTCCAGCCGGGCATGAGGATCATTCTCGTGATCGGGATCGTCCTGGCGGTGCTCCAGCAGGTCACGGGGATCAACGTCTTTCTCTACTTCGGCACCGAGATCTTCAAGAAGATGGGCTCGGCGACCGATGCGGCGCTGCTGCAAACGGTCGTCGTCGGCGTAGTGAACCTGACGTTCACCGTGATCGCCATCTGGACCGTGGATAAACTGGGTCGCAAACCTCTGATGCTGATCGGCTCGGCGGGGATGGGCCTGTGCCTGATGGCAATGGGCCTGGCCGCCTATCGGCAGGCGACCGGGCTTTGGATGCTGTTGTTCATCCTCGGCTACATCGCCTGCTTCGCCCTGAGCGTCGGTCCGGTCACGTGGGTAATCCTCTCGGAGATCTTCCCCACGCGAATTCGCGGCCGGGCCATGGCCATCGCCACGGTCTGCCTCTGGATCGCCAACTACCTCGTCTCGCAGACCTTCCCGATGATGGACCAGAACCCCTGGCTGGTCGCCACCTTCCATCGGGGTTTCCCTTTCTGGCTCTACGGCGCCTTCTGTATCGTGCTGTTCTTCTTCGTCCGCGCTTTTGTGCCCGAAACGAAGGGCAGGACGCTGGAACAGATCGAGCGCCGGTGGATGCAATCCTGAAGACTGGTTCCGCCAGCGCGCAGCACCACAAAGGCATGAGATTCAAAGAAGCCCCTGCGCGGCGGAGGGAGAGGAAAAGCGAGATAACACGCAGGGGCTTGAGGGCACATCCTGGTGCTTCACTACTGAGAATATACCCTTTGCTGCGCATCCGGTAAAGAGAAATTTCGTGGGAATTTTCGTCGTTTCCGTACAGATTTCACGGCGTCGGCATTCCTGAGCCATGGAAGCGTTTGGGTGGCAGCCGCTTGAACGGACCGGCTTTCGTGGTATCCTATGCGGCGATGGAAAAGGAAATGCCCAGGCATATGGCCCTGTCGAGCCACACGATCCCCATCGTGCCCCGCTACGCGGAGACCGACCGGGGGGGCGTGGTCCACCACAGCGTTTTCCCCATCTGGTTCGAGATGGGCCGGACCGAACTGCTCCGCGCCAACGGGGTCGCCTACAGGGACCTGGAAGAGGCCGGGATCTTCTTCGTTGTGGCCGAGCTGCGCATAAAATACCGCCGGCCCGCGTTCTACGACGAGGCCCTGCTGCTGGAGACGACCTGTTCCCGCGTTGCGGCCGTCAAGGTCGAGCACACCTACCGGCTCCTGCGGCGCGACAGCGGCCTGCTGCTGACGGAGGGTTCCAGCGTTCTAGCCTGCCTCGACGCGGAACGGAAGGTTCGTCGCATCCCGGAGTTCATGTATCCTCAGGAGGTCTGACAGGGCAGGCGCTCTGGGTGGATAGCTTTTGGCTGACCGAATGAGTATTTGGCTTGAGGAGTTGGAGAATGAGGTGGTTCTGGTCGCGCGTAGTGGCGTTGTCGTTGATCCTGTTTGCCTTCCTGACGGGTCCCGTGGCGGCGGCGTTGCCGGTGTACGTCACCTTCTGGTTCGACACGGAGGACTTCATCCTGCCGGAGGCCGACGATGCGGCGATGCGGCTGGCGGAGATGTTCGCGGCCCGCAACGTCCAGGCCACGTTCAAGATCGTCGGCGAGAAGGCCCGGGTCCTGGAGGAGCGAGGCCGGGACGACGTGATCGCGGCACTGGCGAAGAACGACATCGCCTACCATTCCACGTACCACAGCGTACACCCGACGCCGTCGGAATACTGCCGGGACCTGACCTGGCAGGAAGGGGTCTCGGAGTTCACGCGGCGAGAGGGGGCAGGACTCCGGACGCTGCGGAAGGTCTTCGGCGTCAACGCTTCCTGCTATGGGCAGCCGGGAGGGTCGTGGACGCCGCAGAGTTATGCGGCGCTGCGCGCATTTGACATCCCGCTCTATCTCGACGAGACCTCCCACGTCAACGTGGACAACCGGCCCTTCTGGTATTGCGGCGTCCTGAACATCCTGAGGCTCGGCGACGCCGTCATACGGACCGGCTGGACCGACCAAGAGGTCCGGCAGGCCTGCGAGAAGTTCGACCGCGTCCACAAGAAGCTGCTCGACGAAGGCGGCGGCATCATCAGTATCTACTACCACCCGTGCGAGTTCGTCCATACGCAGTTCTGGGACGGCGTCAACTTTGCCCGCGGCGCCAATCCGCCCCGCTCGCAGTGGAAGCGGCCCCCCATGAAATCGCCGCAGGAACAGAAACAGGCCTTCGACGCGTTCGAGGCGTTCCTCGACCACATCATCCGCCACGCCCAGACGCGCCTCGTGACCGCGCGGGAGATCCCGTCGCTATATCCCGACCGGGTCTACTCCCGCCCGCTGACGCGACGCGATGTTCAAATGATCGCGGAGGCCTTCCGGAAAGAGCTTTCCTATGTCGATCTCGATGGGAAGATCGCCTCGGCGGGCGAAGGCCTGCTGGCCTTAGCCCAGACGGTCGCCAAAGCCGACGATGATTCCGGAACCGGCGAAGTCACGCTGGAATTCGTCTATGGTCCGGCCTCTGCACCGCAGCGATTCGTTACGGAGGGCACGTATTCCTCGGCTGCAATTCAAGAGGCGTCGCAGGAATTGCTCGATATCGTGCAGCAGACCGGGCAAATGCCTTCCGTGATCTGGGTGGCGGGCGAGCCGGTGCGTCCCGAAGACTTCGCCGTGACGCTGGCAAACGTGGTGGCGTCCGGCGGCCTGTCGGGCAATGTTGCATTGCGTCGCGGCGAGCTGGCAGCCAGGAAGTACGTCGCCGACGATTCGCCCGGCCTGTGGGGATGGGTGGTCTTCCCCGAAGGCTTCCGCGCCCCGCACATGATGGAGGTCGCCAAGCTCCAGGCCTGGACGATCAAACCCCCCGTCCTGCGCAAGCTGGATTAGAAGCGTGGGGGCGAGTAGTTGTTCGCCCCTACGAACGGCCGGCACCCAGCGATGCGGACAGTTCCGCGATGCGGAGTTCGAGGCGCTTGACTTCGCGTTTGACGCTGTTCCTCGCGATCATCTGCCAGGCGAAGACCTTCATCAGGCCGACAAACTGCACGAGGCAGATAAAGAGGGCCGCATATAGGATCTGGTCCCTGGTCTGGTCGGCGTCGAAGAACTTGACCGCACTGTAGACGGCGCCGGCCATGAAGGCGATGCCCCAGACCCAGACCAGAATCGCGGTCGAGAGCATCTTGCGGCTGTAGAAGTCGCTGAGCATCGAGCAAAGGCTGTCCTCCTTCGAGTCTTCGTAGTCCTGCGGTCCGTCGATGATCTTTCTGATCTGCTCGTCGTTCATGGTGGTTCTCCTTGCAGGCTATCCTGCGGACTGTTGCCAAATCTCCTTGAACTCGTTTCTGGCGTGATACAGTCGCGACTTGACGGTCCCGGCCGGGACATTCAGCACCGCGGCGACCTCGGCCAGGCCAAGCCCTTCGAGGTAGTACAGCGTCAGCACCACCCGGCTGCGGGCCGGCAACTGCCGCAGGATGCGTTGCAGATCGGCCGAGACATCCACGTCGATCGGCCCGTCCGCCGACGTCGGACAAACCACCGCCGGCGGCGTTCGAGCCTCGGCCGCAGACCGAATCCAGTCGTTGGCTTTGTTCGTCACAATGCGATAGAGCCAGGGTCGCAGCCGCGCCGGGTCGTTCAGCTTGCGAATCCCGCGCACCACGCCCAGCCAGCTTTCCTGCGTGACGTCCCACGCGGCTTCGGGACTGCCCGTCAGACGACGGGCGTACTGCCAGAGCCGCTTCTGCCAGCGGCTGACCAGCGCCTCGAAGGCCCTGGCGTTGCCGGTCTGGGCCTCCATCACCAGCAGCTCGTCGACGAGTTGTCCGGTCGCATCACGCATGTTCACATATCCAGTCCCCGCCCCAGGCGCCGCGGTTCATCATTCTGCGAGGATTGCCCCAAAAAGTCCACCGCCGGCCCCGTAGGCGGGGGGGAAACACCCCGGGCATGCGTGTGGCAGCGGCAAGCGCAGGCTTGCCGATGGTGATCCGCATGCAGTCGAAGCCATCGGCAAACTCCGCCATGCTCCGTTTGCCGCTGCCACACATGGCGCTCTATGCTGGAACTGGGCCTTGCCGTGAAATTCGCACAGCCCGCAGGCGGGCATCCGGGTAGGTTTTTGGCATTTCGACTTGTCTTGAGGCCGCTTTCGCGTAGAATCAGGCTGCTGCTGCGCAGATGGGAAACTGCCGGAGAGCTGTCCGAGTGGCTTAAGGAGCGGTCTTGGAAAGGCCGTGTAGGGCTTGCCCTACCGTGGGTTCGAATCCCACGCTCTCCGTTTTTGTCTTTTTGCTAAGGATGCTTTTGGCCATAGAACCTGCCTCAAAAGAGAAGCTCGTTCGCCGGGGGTCATACCCGGAGTTCACTTGGACTGCCTTGTTGCTCGGCTATGGCATCGGCATCCTCATCACCATCAGCCTCGGCTATGCCGCCCTGATTCTGGGCTTCTCCCACGAGGGCTCCGAGTTGGCCGCCATTCTGGGCTTTGGCATCTTGCGAGGTATCCTGCACCGCAAGAGCATCATTGAGAACAACATCAACCAGACGATCGCCAGCAGCGTCAACGCGGCGTCCGCCGGCATGATGTTCACCATTCCGGCCCTTTTCATCCTCAAGCAGACCGATTTCAACCCCCTCCTGATGGTCCTCGGCTGCATGGCAGGCGGCTTTCTGGGCGTGGCGTTTGTCATTCCTCTCCGCAAGCAGATGATCGATTTCGAGCGACTGGCCTTTCCCGGCGGCATCGCCGTGGCGACTGTCTTGAAATCTCCCGGCGCCAGTGCACACAAGGCGATTCTCCTTTTGGCCGGCATCGGGCTGAGCGCCGCCGTGAGTCTGGCCAGTCACCTCAGCGGGGTGGAGGACCTGCAAATAGGCTCGTTCCTGCGAATGCCGCCGTATATGAACGGCATCTGGTTCGTCTCGCTTCTCACCATCGGCGTGGGCTTCATCGCCGGCAGAGGCGGCGTCGCCTTTGTCATCGGCGGGTTCGTCTGCTATTGGATTCTGGGGCCAATCCTGTCCCTCATGGGCCTGCTGCCCTCGCCCGATCAGGTCAAGGAACCGTATACCGCGATCCCGGAGTACATGCGTCTGCATCTCTTCCGGCCCGTGGGGATCGGCATGCTCGTCGGGGGCGCCATGACGGGGATCGTCCTGGCCTTGCCTTTGGTGGTCAGCGCAATACGGAGCATGCAGGATGCCGCCCGAGCGAAGTCGCGTCTATCGAGCGACGAGATGCCGATCCGTCTTCTGTACTTCGGCGTCGCGGCGGCCGTGTTGGTGCTGTCCGTTGTGGCGGTGTACTCTGTGCAGGGGATGGGACTCCTTCGCGGCGTCATCATGGCTTTGGTCGGGACGGTGTGGATCTGGCTGGCCGGCGTGATCCTCTCGGAGTGCATCGGCCGAACCAACTGGTCGCCCATGAGCGGCATGACCCTGATCGGCGTGACCATCCTAGTCCTGATTGTCCGGGACCTCGGCGAAAGCGGTGCCATCGTCGCATGTGTTATGGTCGGCGCCGCAATGAGTTGCGCCATGGCGCAGGCAACCGATCTGATGCTCGATCTGAAGACCGGCTACCTCGTCGGAGCTCTGCCGCGAAGACAGCAAATCGGCCAATTCCTCGCCACTTGGCTGGGACCGATCGTCATTGTCGGCCTCATCTACGCTCTCGACCGAGCCTACGTCCTCGGGAGCGAGCGGCTGCCTGCCCCCCAGGCGACGGCGCTGGCCGGCGTGATCAAAGGGATTCTCGGCGGGGACGTCCCCTATGCGAAATACGGCGCCGGCACCATCTTGGGGGTCCTGCTCGGCGCCACGGGCGTCGGCGGACTCAGTATCCAGGTCGGTCTCGGCTTCTATCTGCCGTTCAATATCGTCCTGACCTACACGGTCGGCATGCTGCTGCGCATCCTGATCGACTGGCGAAAGGGACTGCGTTTCAGCGAAGAGGTCGGAATCCCTGTCGCGGCCGGCTTCATCGTGGGCGAAGGTCTGATGGGCGTCGGTTTTGCCGCGTATTCGATTATCCGCGACACGATGCATTGATGGGAACAGAGTGAAAAGGCTTGGCTTCATCCTCGTGGCGATTGGCTTCCTGGGTGGCTCGCTGGCATCGGTGGTGAGCGAGACGAGGGTGTATTGGACGTGGCTGGCCGTCGCGGTCGGTGTCGGGCTCGTCGGGGTAATCCTGATCCGAATAGGCCACAGGGGCCAGGTCCACGCCGTCGAGAGGCTGAGCGTGGACATGCAGGCCGTCGAGACGAGTCTGCGTCGAATCGTCGAGAACATCACCAGGCTGAACGAACAAAAGCAATCCATCGATCCGTACGATGTGAGACGGCGCATTGATGAGCTGTTCCCCGAAGATCTTTCCGATTTCGTCTCGGCCCGCCGGAGCATCGCTCACATCCACGGGCTGGCGGCCTATGCCAACGTGATGAGCGCCTTCGCCGCGGGCGAACGCTACCTCAATCGCGTCTGGTCCGCCTCCGCCGACGGCTACATCGACGAGGCCCACGAGTACCTCGCCAAAGCCAAGGACCAGTTCGCCGAAACCCTCGCCCTCCTCCTACGCCTGCAAACCACGCCGCAGTCTGCCTGATTCTCGTCTACCCGCTGAGTCTACAGGGCTTCGTCGAGGGGGCGGACGCGGGCGTTGGGGGCCACGTATTTGGCTTCGCAGGTCATCGTGTGGCCGAGGCGATCGAAGGCACGCCGGCGGATGAGACGCACGAGTTCGAGCACATCGCGGGCGTGGGCCGCGCCGACGTTGACGATGAAATTGGCGTGCAGGGAACTGACCACGGCATCGCCGATCCGCGTGCCCTTGAAGCCGAGTGACTCAATCACCGCGCCGGGCGGCCCGAACCTCCGCAACAGCTCGACATCCCCTTTGAACACCGATCCGCAGCTCGGCAGCGTCATCGGGAACCGGCGTCGTCTCTCGCGCAGGATCTCGCGCATCTGGGGCAGGACCTGAGCCTTGTCCCCGGCAGCCAGTTTCAGAGTCACCTCCGTTATGATGGCGTCCTCCTGCTGGAACCGGCTCCGGCGATAGGCGAATTCGCATTCGTCGCCCCGCAGGATGCGCTGTTCGCCACGTCGATTGATGGTCTGCACCCGGACGATCGCGTTGCCGATGGCCTTGCGCAGGCTGCCTCCGTTCATCACGACAAGCCCTCCGAGCGTGCCCGGGATGCCGACGATGTGTTCGAGTCCGGCCAGACCCGCCAGACCAGCGGTACGGGCCAGCCGCGATGCGGAGATCCCCGCCTCCGCCTGGATGGTACTGCCGTCGATTTCGAGCCGCGCCAGGTGCCGACCGATCACGATCACCACACCTCGCACGCCGCAATCGTCGAACAGCAGATTCGAGCCCTTGCCGATCGCCACAGCAGGAATGCCGTTCTCCTCTGCATACCGCAGAAGCGCCGCCAACTGCGCCCAGGACGTCGGCTCGATCAGCACATCCGCGGGCCCGCCGATCCGCCAGGTGCAATGCCGCGACAGGGGCTCATCTGTCAGAGCCTCCAGCCCCCACTGCGCGCACATCGTGATCAGAGCGCCGCGCCATCGCACCGTCGTTGAAGACCCGCCCGACATAGTCCCCCTGGTGATTGTTTCTGTGTCACCGCTCATCCGAGCCGCATCCATCATACTGCAGCATGACGGATCATGCCACACGCTCAGCGGGCGTGGCGGTGGAACTCGGGCGCTTCTTTGAGGCAAGTGCCGAGGATGCGCATGGATTTGGCGGCGGCGGCGATGCCGCAACGTTGGATGTCGAGCGGCTCATCGCCGACTTCGGGGTAGCCTTTGTCGTCGGGGGTGAGCTTCTCCCAATTCTGAAAGAGGCGCGCCCAGTCGCTGTCGGCAATACGGTTCATCACCCGTTTGGCTTTGAACGAGTACCAGAAGCTGTCGTGGTAGAGCACGCTGGCCAGGTACGACCAGGGCGCCAGCACCGTCTTGAGCGACCACTCGACGGGCTTCTTGAGAGGGCCCCAATAGATCAGGTGCTGCATCTTCGCGGCGAAGGTCATCTTCTTGAAGGGGCCTTCGAAATGCCAGTTCTCCCCTGCGGCGTCGACGTCTCCGACGATCTCGATCTGGCCGGGGTCGCCGCAGCCAAGCCCCATGTCGTGGGCCAGCCTGACGTACTTGAGGTCGCGCAGCGGGTCCATGCCCATCATCTTCGCGGCGGTCGCATCGATCGCGACCTGGTCAGCGCTGGCCAGCAGCACGTTCTTGACGTGCGGGACCATGCAGCGCGGGCCGGGCCCGTCGCCGGCGAAGGCGCCGTCCATCACCGCGAAGACGCCGCGATGGATCTTCTTCTGGACCATGAGCAGATCAACGAGCGTCTCGTGGATCACCGGGTGCGTCCAATGCCGCTTCTCGTTCAGCAGCCCGCCGAAGGCGTTCTTCATCGCGCCCGTGGTCGTCGTGAAGACGTGCGTCTTCACCGTCGGCAGATGGATGATGTTCTCACCGATCAAACGCTTGGGGATGCGGAACCCCTTGGGGTAGACCTCGTTGAGGCAGAGGAACTTGTCGGCCAGGTCACCCACCGCGTCGCGGATGTGGATCCACTCCTGGCCTTCGTACAGATGCACGTTCCGCAGGCCGTGGGCGTCGATGACGTTGATCTGCTTGTTCTCCCGCTCGCCGAGGTGGGCGTCGATCACGACGGTCCGGTTGTGACAGCCGTGAATGAGGTTGGGGTCGTAGCCATCCCGTTTCATCGCCCGGATCACGCCTTCGAGCTGCCAGGGCGTGGTCGAGCTGCCCGGGAAGAAGAAGTGCCACGAGATGTTGATCTTCAGCGCGGTGTCGGCGTCCCGGGCGATCACGTCCTGGTAGCCGGCCAGGTTCATCAGCCGGTGGTAGTCCTCCAGAACCGTTCTCGGGCTGGTGCGGACGACGGCGACTCTGGCGTTCATCGGCACCTCACATCTCTGTACCAACATCCAGCCGGGTCAGGTGGATGTTGCGAAAGCGGTACTGCCCGCCGCCCGGCACCTCGGCCTGAAGCGCGATGTAACCCGTCTGCGGTCCGGTCAGGCCATCGGCCTGCCAGGCGGGCACGCCGTTGATGACCAGCGAGGCCTTCGTGCCCTGCACGGTGAGTTTGAAAGCATTCCACTGCCCGGCTTTGGTCAGCCCTTCGCTTCGGGCCCCTTCCAGCGACGTGACGTTGCCTTCCTGGCCTTTGAGCAGGTTGACCTGATGACGCTCGGGCCACGGTTGGCCTTCCGGCACGGAATCGTAACGGAAATAGACGCCGCTGTCCCACCGGTCCTGGCGCAAGGCCTTCCACTCGAATTCGAGAACGAAGTCGCCGTACTGGTCCTGCGTCTGCACGAGGCCGTTGCCGGCGACGAGGAGGATGTCCCCATCGTCGACGGTCGCCTCGCACTTGAGGACGGTCCAGCCGTTCAGTGTCTTACCGTCAAACAGGGCCACGCGTTCGGCCTTCGGCGCCATCGAGTCTTTGTCCTTCTTCAGGTCGGCGCAGGAGGTCACCAGCGCCACGACCGCCAGAATCACCATGCTGTGGAACACATTCGACGTCTTCATACGATCTCCAGGTACTCCAACCTTACGTGGGCGGCCGCCGTCGCGCGATGTCTTACATGTCGCCCTTGCCCTGTCGCGGCATGGCGATAGTCCCGGTCCGCGCGACACTCTTGATGCCGTAGGGCTTGCAGACGTTGATGAACGCGTCGATCTTGGTCTCGGGTCCGCTGACCTCGACCATGATGGACTTGAGGCCGATGTCGACGACCCGACCTCGGAACATCTCGATCAGCGGGAAGATCTCCGGCCGCTTCTCCGGCGGCGCCGAAACCGTGATCAGCATGAGGTCGCGCGCGACCACCGGCTGATCGGTGAAGTCCTGGACTTTGACGACCGGAACGATCTTGGCCAGTTGCTTTCGCACCTGCTCGAGGACCTTGTCGTCGCCGATGACGACGATCGTCATGCGACTGAGGTCGGGGTCCTCGGTGCGTCCGACGACCAGCGAATCGATGTTGAACGCGCGTGCCGCGAACATCCCTGCGACATGGGCCAGGACGCCCGGCTTATTTTCGACGAGAGCACTGATTATGTGTTTCATGAAAGACCCCGCTTTCTATGCAGTCGGTTAGATGAGTCGTTCGAGAATATCCAGGCCATCCATTTCGCTGAGGCTCTTGCCCGCCGGAACCATCGGCCAGACGTTCTCCTCGGCCTCGACGTGAAAGTTCACCACGCAAGGCTTCTTCTCCGCGAGCATCCGCTCGATGACCTTGGGGACGTCCTCTTTCTTGTCTACGGTGATTCCCACCGCGCCCATAGCCTGGGCGACGGCGGCATAGTCGGGGTTCTTCAGATAACTACAGGCGTAGCGCCGGCCGTAGAACAGCTCCTGCCATTGGCGCACCATGCCCATGTACCCGTTGTTCATGAGGCAGACCTTGATCGGCAGCTCGTATTGGACCGCGGTCGCCAGCTCGGTCATGGTCATGTTGAAGCTGTGGTCGCCGTCGATGTCGATGACGGTGGCGTCCGGCCTGGCGATCTGCGCGCCGATGGCCGCCGGCAGACCAAAGCCCATCGTGCCCAGCCCGCCGGAGGTGATGAATTGGCGAGGCTTGATGAACCGGTAGAACTGCGCCGCCCACATCTGGTGCTGACCGACGCCCGTCGCAACAATGGCATCGTTTTTCGTCTGGCGGCACAGCTCCTGGATCACGTACTGCGGCTTGATCCGACCCGAGTTGCCGTCATATTTGAAGGGGAACTTCTTCTTCCACTCGGCGATCCGGGCGAACCACGCCTCGCGCGGCCGATGCTTGACCTCCTTGGTCAGTTCCGTCAGGATATGCTTGGCGTCGCCGACCACCGGGATGTCGACGTGGACGTTCTTGGAGATGCTGGTCGGGTCGATGTCGATGTGGATGATCTTCGCATTCGGCGCGAATGTGCTGAGTTTGCCGGTGACGCGATCGTCGAAACGGGCGCCGACCGCAATCAGCAGGTCCGATTCCTGGACCGCGTAATTGGCGTACGCTGAACCGTGCATGCCGAGCATGTCCAGCGACTCGGGATGCCTCTGGTCGATGCTTCCCAATCCGAGCAGCGTCATCGTCACGGGCAGATGCGCCTTCTCGGCGAGGGCACGCAGCTCCTCGACGGCGTTGGCGATAATGACTCCGCCTCCAACGTACAGCACGGGACGTTCCGACATGTTGATCGCCTCGGCCGCCGTCGAGATCTGCCGGGCATGGCCCTTGGTGCGGATCTTGTATCCCGGAAGGTCGATCTCGGCTCTTCCATTGCCGCGATGCCTGTTGACCTCGACATCGACGGGCAGGTCGATCAGGACCGGCCCGGGCCGCCCGGTCGAGGCAATGTGAAACGCCTCTCGAATCGTACGCTCCAAGTCCCGGACGTCCTTCACGATGGAGTTGTACTTCGTGATCGGCCGGGTGATCCCCGTGGTGTCGGCCTCCTGAAAGGCGTCGTTGCCGATCAACTCGGTGCGGACCTGCCCGGTGAAGGCCACCATGGGGATTGAATCCATCATCGCGGTTGCCAGACCGGTGACCAGGTTGCAGGCGCCGGGCCCGCTGGTGGCCAGAACCACGCCGACCTTGCCGCTGGCACGGGCATAGGCGTCGGCCATGTGGCAGCCGCCCTGCTCATGCCGCGGGACGAAGAATCGGATCGGGGCGTCGTAGAGCCGGTCAAACAGCGGCAGAACCACTCCGCCGGTGTAGCCGAACATGGCTTCGACCCCGAGATCGACGAGCGTATCGACGACAATCTGGGCGCCGGTGCGTTCCGGCAAGTTCTCGGCAACGGGGGCCGAATCAGGCGAATTCGATGGCATTTTTGATCTCCTTTCCCATCAGCACGACACCGGGGGTGATCCGCGTCGTGACTTTCTACTGTGGCACGTCAAGCCCTTCGGCAGTTCATCCGACAGGACCTGTGCTCGGGGCGAACACCCGGAGCCTACACGGCGGCGACAGGCAACGGCAGCCCTTGCATCTCGTGGAGGCCCTTGCCGGCCGGGACCATTGGCCAGACATTCTCATGGGCCTCGACGTGAAAATCAACAATGCAGGGTTTTTTCTCGACCAGCATTCGATCTATCGCGGCGCCGACATCGGCCTTGGCGTCCACCGTGATCCCTGTCGCGCCGACCGCCCGAGCGTACGCGGCGTAATCCGGGTTGCTCACGCGGCTGTGAACGTAACGCCGATCGTAGAACAGCTCCTGCCATTGGCGAACCATCCCCATGTATCCATTGTTGAGGATGCATATCTTGATCGGGAGCTGGGCCTGGACGGCCGTCGACAGCTCGGACAGCGTCATGTTGAAGCTGTGGTCGCCGTCGATGTCGATGACCGTGGCCTCGGGCCGGGCCAGTTGCGCGCCGATGGCGGCCGGAAGGCCGAAGCCCATCGTCCCCAGGCCGCCCGAGGTGATCAGTTGCCGGCCTCGCCGGAACCGGTAGAACTGAGCGGCCCACATCTGGTGCTGTCCGACGCCGGTGGTGATGACGGCCTCGCCGTCCGTGCGCCGGCACAATTCCTCGATAACGTACTGCGGCTTGATTGCTGACGCCACGCGATCGAAGTCCGGGGTCCACGCGTCCTTCCATGCAGTAATTTGCGCGAACCATGCGGCCCTCTCACCGAACCTGACGTGCCGAGCCAGCCCCGAAAGGACGGTCTTGGCGTCGCCCACGATGGGGATGTCCACCCGAACGTTCTTCGCGATGCTCGCCGGATCGATATCGATGTGAATCACCCGGGCCTTGGGAGCGAAGCTCCTGACGTCGCCGGTGACGCGGTCGTCGAACCGCACGCCGACGGCGATCAGAAGGTCGCACTCCTGAACCGCGTAGTTGGCGTACGCGGTTCCGTGCATGCCGAGCATGTCCAGCGACTCGGGCAAGGTCTGCTCGTAGCTGCCCAGTCCCATCAGCGTCATGGCGACGGGCAGGTTGGCCCTGCGGGCCAGCTCTCTCAGCTCGCCTGTGGCGTTGCCGCTGATGACTCCGCCACCGGCCAGGAGGACGGGGCGCTGAGCCCGATCGATGGCTTCGGCGGCACGGGTGATCTGTGTCGCATCGCCGACGGTGCGGACTTTGTAGCCGGGCAGATGGATTTGAGCCGTAGCGTCAGACTGCCATGCGGCGAATTCGACGTCCACAGGAAGGTCGACCAGGACCGGGCCGGGCCGACCGGTCGAGGCGATGTAGAAAGCCTCGTGGATCGTGCGAGCCAGGTCCTTGATGTCCTTGACGATGTAGTTGTGTTTCGTGACGGGACGGGTGATCCCGACCATGGGGGCTTCCTGGAAGGCGTCGCCGCCGATCAGGTCGGTTCGGACCTGCCCGGTGATGGCAACCAGCGGGACCGAATCCATCATCGCGGTGGCCAGACCCGTAACGAGATTGCACGCGCCGGGTCCGCTGGTGGCGATAACAACGCCCGTCCTGCCGCTGGCACGGGCGTAGGCGTCGGCCATGTGGCAGCCGCCCTGCTCGTGACAGGGTACGACGAAACGAATCGGCGCTGCGTGCAAACGATCGAACAAAGGCAGCACGGAGGCGCCGATGTAGCCGAAAACGGTGTCGACACCATGCGCAAGTAATGCATCGACAACAACTTGGGCACCGGTTTTGCAGACTGGAGGTGCGGCCGGTTCGGCCGAGGCAGGGTGCTCAGACGACATACACTATTTCCTTTCCCGATCAACACGTCGGGCTCCTACCGTCAGGGGCCCTTTGGTCATTCCGGTGGACCGTGGCTTCGAGAAGCTCCTCCCGGCGACCAACCGCTCTTGCTCTGAAAAGCGGCCGATGCACCCGGAGATACGTGCTCTGCCACGACCCCGTAACCATCCCAGACAAACTGGGATGCACCAGGATCATTCACCCGCGCTCATGCACGGAACACATACCATACGAATGCCGGCTCGTGTTGTCAAGGGCTTTCGCGACAAGGTCGGAAATCTACGTATTTCTACTTATGTCCTGCTTGGAGCCAGGACGATGCTAATAGGAGGACAAGGCACCATGGTTCGGCTGACTCGCGCCGTCTATTATCGGAAGGTCTTCATAGCCTTTGGCTTGCAATCGTCGAGCCTTCTGCTATAATGGGCCCGGTCGTGATGCATGTTCTTCGCATTGCGGTCCGAGAGGGGTTTGGAGCAAGAAAACGGTGGCAGAATACTCTCAGAACGGCATCTCTGGAAAAGCAGCCGTCGATGCGGCGTGGGCTCTCTTCCATCAACACGGCGCGTTCATTCGCGCCGTCATTCGTTTCCAGGCCAAAAATGAGTTTCAGGAAGATGACCTGTATCAGCAGTTGTTTCTCTCGCTGGTGAGCAGGCCCATGCCCCCAGACGTCGAGAACGTCAAGAGCTATCTTTATCGGGCTATTGCCAACGATATTGTCGATACGGCGCGGCAGAAGGCCCGCCAGCGAAAACATTTTGAAAAACTTGCCGAAGAATTTCGGAATTCCATCCACAAAGAGGCACCGGCGGACGCTTTCCTGGGAGTAGGTGATGGCGATGCCGCGCTCGCGTGCCTGACCCGCCATTTGCGCAAGAGAGAGGCGCAGGCTGTCGTTATGCGGTACCAGGATGATCGGAGCATCTCGGAGATCGCGCGCGTGATGGGCGTTGACAGGCGGACTGTCAGCTACTATCTGGCCGCAGCGCTGAGGCAGTTGAGGAGAATTTGTGCAATTGAATGAGGGATAGGGATGGTTGCATTCGACGGAAGCGAGTCGTGTCGAGAGGCGGAAGCGTACTACCATGATTATCTCCAGGATCCACGGGATCCTTCCGTTCCGCGGTCTGTAGCAGGCCATATTGACCGGTGCGCCTACTGCCAAGGCCGGGTACAGTCACTTCGTGAAGCGTTGTGCGACCTGGACCGGCGTCCGCAGCCGACACCGGCCGAAGGGGATCTGCAACTCATCGATGAACTCCAGTCGCATTTCGAGTACGTCGACGAGCCGCTTGTCTGCGCGCAGGTTAAGCCGTTTCTGTGCCGCCTTCTGTCTCCATCGGTGAGGATCCGGATACCGACGCCAATCACGGTTCACGTCGACCAATGTGCCGCCTGTGCGAAGGATCTCGAATCGCTCAGGCAGCTCGATCTTGACGCCGAGCGGTTGGCCCGCCTGGGGGCGCTCCTGGAGCCGCATCGACAGGAGGACCCCTGCCTGTGCCTGCGAGCACGGTCGCATGCGGCTGCTCTGGCCTTGCTCTCGCCTGAGAGCATGTCACCGGAGATCCTCGACCACGTGTGCACGTGCGCGCATTGCCGCCGCGAGGTGTATCGCCACCGGCAGCATCTTCTCGACCACGCTCGGCTCTCGCAGCCCCAGACCAGGTTGTCAGTATGCGAACAGATCACAACGTCCGATTTGTTGGATTGGGCCGTTCCGTATGGGCTGCGGCCTGAGTTCTTCCGGACGGAACGGCAACAGGCCCTTCGCGAGCACATCCGTTCCTGTCCGTTGTGCCTGGAGAGAATGCAGCAGATTCATCGCGTCGTCGCGGACATTGCCGAGCGGGCCGATTCCGGCGTCACCACGGTGTACGCCCCGGAAGACTACGCGGAAATGCCTTTCGACGACGCACGGATGACCTCTTCCGAAATCTGCCCGCTCGACGTCCAGGTCCCTCGTCGCAACATGGCGGTTGCTTCGAAGTCTCTCGGAATCGCAGGCCGTCTGAAACGTCGCGTCTCCGGAACGGCAAGCGATCCGCTCGCCAGGATCGCTTTCCTGGCGGCGGCGATGATCCCGCTGGCGGTTCTGTTCGTCCGGAGCCTGCCGGCGGCGTCCGCGCTGAGCATCCGCCAGGTCGACCGTGTTCTTGCCAAGGCCCGGACCGTGCACGTGTCGGTCTTTGGCGAAGGCAAGTCCGAGCCGATCCGGCAGTTGTGGATCTCGCGCGCCGCAGGGCTGGTCATCTCCGAGCAGGCGTCGGAGCAGATGATTCACGATTTGCGCAGCGGTCAGACGACGATCATCCCGTCCGGGCGTGGTGCGTTCGAGTACGCGGAACTGGACAGCGACGAACGTGAAACCATCGAGCGCTCGGCGTGTCGCTTCCTGGAATTCTCACTGGACAGCGCCCCGCTGGACGCAGAGCTGGTCCTTCAGCCGGGGGCCTCTTCGCCGGCGGATGTCGGACTCGAAATATACGAGCTGGCCTGGGATCAAGCGCCCGATACTGGCACTTCGCTGCCGAGAAGGCTTCGGCTCTATGTCGATCCCGTCACGAGGCTTCCTCTCCGACAGGAATTCTCGTCATGGGTATCTGCCACAGATGACTGGCATGTGCAGACGACTCTGTACGAGTATCCGGATGAAGAGGAGATCGAGACGCGTCGTCAGGCACTGCTGTCGGCAAAGTAACGCCGGCTTACCTGGGCTCCCACAGAGGGGCCCGGTTGTGGTACATCGTCTCGTCCCCGTCGCCGGTTGCCTCTACTCCCAATGCGGACGCCTGCATGCGGTCGACATGCCCATCGGCGAACCCGACGTTTACGGTCTTATTGGCGTGCCGCCCGCCGATGGCGTCATCGATCTGTGCAGGCAGCAATTCCCTGTCCGCGTTGATCGCCAGGCCCGGAATATACGCCGTGCCGATTGGCAAGCTGCCGGAGTAGCGCTTGGGAGGCTCCGCCGTGACATCCCACCAGCAGATGAGGGCATATCCGCTGTCAACGAGCAGAAGGGTCGAGCCCGGGTGACGGATCTCGCTCGTCGACAGCGGAGGTCCCGGAAACCCCTGGCGGTAAGGAGCGATGTCGGCGGCGCTGCGGCACAGAGACCGATTGACGCCGTAGTTGCCCCACAGAACGTCGTCGGACAATCCCGACTCCCGCAGGCGTCTTGATGGGCACTCCAGAATCTTCCTGTCTCGCCGTGACTGGTGGCGAACCGCGCCGATGAAGTTCGGCCAGTACCAGCCCGGCATATCGTACCGGGAATCGCAAACATATCCCCCGGGCGGAGGCGGCCGCATGGTCCAGATGCCGTACGGGAGCATCTCGTGTTCCGTCTCGTATTGATGGAACTCGATGGCCAGCTCGCGAATGTGCGCCTGGCACACCGTCGCCCTGGCCTGCTCGCGAGCGCTGTGGAAGACCGGCAACAGCAGCGCCGCCAGCATCGCGATGACCGCGATGACGACAAGCAGCTCGACGAGCGTGAGACCTCGGAACCTCATGGCCTGCATTGTAGAGCCGGCAACGCCTCCGTCAATCGCGGACCACCCGACGAGAGCAGACGGCCGTTGCCTCCTCGACTGCCTGTTGCCGCGCGAAACATGAGACGACTTCAATTGCACGCGCTCATGCCATACCAGTCCCAGACGCCGGTCACCCGGCAGCCGCCAGTAATCTCCCAATAGCAGTCGCTGCCGGCCATGCACGCCAGAATGCCTGTCTTACAACTTCCGCTCGGAGCTTCCTCGCAGCCCCATCGCTCGAAGTACCACTGGAAGTAGCCATAGCAGCCGTATCCGTTTGCAGCGGACTCGCACGGAATGACGTACTCGTCCTGAATCTTCATCGTGCAACTCCAGCCGGCTCCGCCGCTGATGCCGCGCAGCGCATCATCTGCAACGTCCGTGAACCGCCCTGTCACAGGCTGATTCGACACCAGCAAGGCAACCCCGGACCACTCGTCTGACAAGAAGCGTTTATCCGTTCGGGAGTAGAACCTGTCGCCGGCCAGATCGACAATCCAGGCGTACCGATCGTCGACGTGGTCCAGGACCACGAAATGGTCTTGTCCAGGGATGTGGAGAATCGCCCGGCACCCGTTCAGACTCTCTTCGAAGGCGGCGACGTCTGCCTGCACGGCACGACAATGCAGACCAAGACCCTGGGCGCACTGCCGGATGTCGTATAGTGTCGTGCGCCCGTCCGAATCGACCAGTTCGCCCAGTTGACTGTCTGCCGGGACCTTGCCCAACTGCGCTGTTGCGTACCGGAGCGAGGCGGTGGCGCAATTCTGAGGCTGCCTGTCCTGGCAAGCCGCGTAGGTCAGTCTTTCGGCCAGCAGCAGACCCGTGTCGACCGTGTTGGAGTAGTTGTACACCAATGCCTTGGCGCTCATCGGCGAGTAATACTCCACGGCGGTGCCGGCGCCGAACGCCACTTTGAACGCCTCGACCCCCGGAGAACCGACGTCGACGGAGGTGAAATCCCACTCGTCGGATCGGAGCAACCGGTTGGTGAAGGCGTCTCGCTGTTCGATCGCGACCGACTTGGGAACCCAATACCCGCCGACATTCCGGTAGCCGGAGCAGCCGATGGACGTCACGATGTCACCCCTCGGCATGACGGCGGACGTCACGGCATAGTCCTTCGACGGATCCAGGACGAAGGTCCATTGCGAACCGCCCGACGGCGCGATGACCAGCTCTATCTGCCTGCTTCCATCGCGAGCGACTTCGCTGGCTGCGATCTTCGCGGCCGCCAGATCCTCGGAGGACAGCGGGCCGGACCCCCACGGGATGACGCCTGCGGTCAACGGACCGCCGACGACGCGAGGCAGCCGGTTGCTCGCATCAACGATGGCCTCACCGGCCGAGACGGCATGAATCGTATATTCCCGCCCGTCCCAGGCGAAGACCCGCCGGCTGTTCCAATCCTGGTTGAAGTACCTGGCCATGTAATTGCCGGACAGGTCGGCCGACGGGGTAACCGAATCGCTGCGCGACAAGATCACCACTTCCCAATGAAACCGGTCCCCATCGTACTTGAGCACAACTGATGAAGTCATGCTGGACTCGTTGGACAGTTCATATCGAACGTTGAATGGGATGGCCTCCAGGTACATTTTCTGGAGTTCCTCGCTCCGCTGGGCCTTGTCGGCCGTCGTCTCGTAGTCGCTCGTCTTCTCCTGAATTGTCCGAGTGATAAACGCCTCGTCCATCGTTCTGGGAGCCTTGTACTCCCGATGCGCTGCCTTGATGGTTCCGGCCGGAATCCAGGTATCCCGGCCCCCACTGGCAAGCTTCTCGATGATCTCCAGCGCTTCACTCTTTTCCAGCGCACTCTGGGCATGTACCGGGACCGTCGTACACAATGCCAGAAACAGAATCAATGCCGATCTCGCGAATTTCATAGTCTACCTCCTTATCACAAAGTATTGTCGCAACAATACATACGCCGCATGAGCCGGAACCGGCCATTTGTCAAAACGCCAAGGCACGGCGAGGGGCACCCATTTGGAGGCGAAGTCCGCCAGGTGGATGTGGATACCCATCTGGAGAAAAAAATGAAAAAACCGCTCCGCTTTATCTCTGCGATTCTGTCTTGCCCGTGAGAAGGCTACTCACGGCACAGAATCTATCTCGTTGGGCTCGGGCGACAGCCCCACTGCCTGCGTCCGCTCGAGCCAATATTCGCCGAACAGCGCCAAGTCCCGGACATCGACCCGCTCATCCCCATTCAGATCCGCCGCGACCGCCGCGTTCGGGTCCGAGACAACGCTCTGGCCCCAGAGACCCGCCAACGAGGCGTAATCAACGAAGTTGACCAGGGTATCCCCATCGAAGTCACGCGACGGAACATGGTGAAAAGACAAGACCTGGATCAGAGTTGCTTCAAAAGGCGGTGGATCGGGCGGTTCCTGGCTGATCACCACCGGAATGGGAACTGCAGAGAGAGCATACAACCCTATGGTGCAGACCCCGGTGTTCACTGCGCCATAGTCGAGAATGAATAGATCGCCCGCCGTCGCGTTCCAGGCGGGGAGTAGATCCACGCCGACACCAAGATCGTCTCGATACATGGTCACGAGAGCCCGTTCACCGGCAGCGGGAAGGCACGAGCCCACGTAGTTTCCTATGCTCTCGTCATAGCCCCTCGGAGAGAGAGCGCCCTGTCTTTCGGTCTCCCAGGAAAGCCAGAACTTCACGCGACAAGGTTTGGCGGTGTCGGAGGTTATGAAAATCGTGAGCCTGGTTCCGACCATGATGTCGCGATAGACTTCCGGCACGTTGGGATCGGCCGGGGCCAGAGGGGTAACCTCGTCCGCCAGGCAGACACGAGCGGTGACCATCGCCGACGCGGCGGATGCCTGGAAGCCGGCCACAACCAGTGAAAGGACGCAAACAGCACGAAAACACGTCTGGCCCATGCAGGTCCGGACCCCCAAAGGCGGGTTGAGGTCGGATTCCAGCCGCCCGACACGGGACCACTGTTTCTCGCGCGTATTCGATCTCAAACTCCGCATGCTGACATTATAGGGTCATTCCTGTTCCAGAGCAAGTCATTTGCGCCGGATCAGGCCAGCTGAACGTAACCACTCTAGTACGGCTACCGATGCAGGGCAGACTCCCGACGCATCACGAAGTGCTGGCACGTGTCGTCGGCCCAGGTAAACAGGCCCGCCATCCCATCCGAATCAGCGTCCGTCGGGATCGCCCAGGTACAGTGGCCCCAAGTAGGTTTCTCGATACACGTCCGCGCCGGGGAGAAGTACCGGCACAATTCACATCGTTGCTCAATCATCGCTGGTCTCTCGTTGTCTGAAGCAAGCGTTGGCCCATCGCAAGGGGCCGCCTCCAAATCAGCCGGAGGACGAACATGCCGCCTCACACGTCGCCCTTCAGGACCAGGAGCGTTTCAGAGACAGCAAATGTGGATGCGGAAATCCGACGATTATAGCTTTTTTTTATCAACCTGGCGATTGGCCCTGTCCCGTCGACCGGATGCGGCCGGACCGGTTGGGCGTCCTGGTAGTGATTGATGATTTTGCGAAATCCGCCTTGACAGCACCCCGGAGGGGTTTTATACTGACCCGACTTGGCAGAATCGGCGGCGTAGCTCAGTTGGTTAGAGCGTGGGATTCATAAGCCTAAGGTCGGTGGTTCGAGTCCACCCGCCGCTATTGCTGTCGGCATGGCCTCAGGGGCGTGTCGACGGGTATCGCACGATTGGGTTTCCTTCGTGCCCCCTTCGTCTAGTGGCCTAGGATATCAGGTTCTCATCCTGGAGACAGGGGTTCGACTCCCCTAGGGGGTACTTTTTCATTTTCGATTGATGGTTGACGATTGATTATTGACCTTCCCCGCTCATGATTGGCCCCAATGGCGAACCCGCTGCGAGTCCTTCCGATGAGCAGTTCATGCGGAGGGCGATTGATGCCGCGATGATCGCCGAGGAGAACGGCGACGTGCCCATCGGGGCGGTCATCGTCTATCAGAACCAGGTAATCGGGCGGGCCTGGAACCAGCGCGAGCAGCTCAACGACCCGACCGCGCACGCCGAGATCATCGCCCTGACCCAGGCGGCCAGCTACATCGGAAGCTGGCGGCTGCACGGCTGCACGATCTACGTCACGCTGGAGCCGTGCCCGATGTGCGCCGGCGCTCTGGTGCTCGGCCGACTCGACCGCCTCGTCTACG
>JAAYBV010000027.1 GCA_012744475.1 Phycisphaerae bacterium | reverse complement strand
CGGTCTGCAGCCACGACACTGCGATTGTGACGGGCGCCGAGTTCTCGAACGTTTCGACGACCGGCAACGTGACGGGCGCCTGGCAGACAGCCGAGATCGGTATCGCGCAGCCGGCGGGCAACTCGGCCGAATCGATGTACGTGACGATCGAGGACAGCGCCGGCAAGACCCAGACGGTCGTGAACGCCGATGTGGCCATAACAGTCCGCCCATCCTGGCAGGAATGGAGGATTCCGTACAGCGATCTGTCCGGCGTGAATCTGGGCCGCGTCGAGAAGATGATCATCGGCGTCGGCAGCCGCACCGCTCCAACCGCCGGCGGAAGCGGCACGGTTTACATCGACGACATCGGTTATGGCCGACCGGCGGCTGAATAGGCCGGCCGCTGCGAATGGACCTGTCACATGGGGCCTGGGTCCACACAATCCAGGCTCCTTGCTTGTTCCGTCTATGATCTTTGCACAAAGAACCCAGTCGTGGCGCCGATGAAACGCGGTTGCCTGGGAAGCGCGATTCTGGTATAAGTTAAGTAGAGTCAGAGTCTTCTCTTGAAGGAGGATTGCCATGTGCACGCCCAGACGTTTCTGGAACACAAGATCGGGAAGACCACATTGGGGATGCGTTCTGCTGCTGTTGTTCAACACCGCTTTGATGGCGGCCGGCCCGGACACGGCGGGGCTGGTGCTTTACCTGCCCATGGAAAGCGCCCTGAACCCCATCGACGCCTCCGCCAATCCCACCACCGTAACAGTTCTGGGCTCGCTCAGCGCGGCGGACGGGCAGCTTGGGACTCGGGGACTGGCGTTCAACGGCGATCCTGCCAATCGCCTCGAAATCGCTCACGCCCCCAAGCTGGAGGGCATGTCGACGCTGACCATCGAAGCCTGGGCGTTTCCGCAGAACATCGCCAGTCATGAGGGAATGGCCATCGTCTCCAAGAGAATCGCCAACCAGAATGGCGACGCCTACAACCTGTTCATCTGGACGGGCCAGCGTCTGGAAGCTCGCGTCAATGCGACGGGAGGAATCAACTCCACGACCGTCCTGCAGAACGACACGTGGTACCACATCGCGTACACATTTGACGCACAAGCCGCAACCGGCCAGAAAACGAAGCTCTACGTCAACGGAATCCTGGAGGCCACGGGCGATCATACCGCCACGGCGGCGCAGGGATCCAATGGCGGCGGCGCGCCGGTGTGGGTTGGCGAGCTGGATGCGGCCCGAGGGTTCCCGTGGGACGGCGTTCTCGACGAGATCGGCATCTGGAACATCGCCCTGACCGAGGAGGACGTCAGTCTGCTGATGGTCCAGACCAAAGCGAAGATGCTCAGCGGAGGCATTGCGTCGAATCCGATGCCACCTGATGGCTCCGACGACATCCTGCGGTCCACAGACCTTTCCTGGACGGCCGGCGAATATGCGGCTACGCACGACGTCTACTTCGGCCTTTCTCGCGAGGACGTCAATGCAGCGGCCCCCGCAGCCGTGGTCGCCCAAGGTCTGGCCCGCGACGTCGACAGCGTAGACGTCGGGTACCTGGACTTCGGCCGCACCTATTATTGGCGCGTCGACGAAGTCAACGGCGCTCCTGATTTTGCGGTGCTCAAAGGCGACGTCTGGAGCTTCACGGTAGAGCCAATTGCCTACCCTGTCGAGAACGTTCTGGCCACCAGCAACGGAATCTCGGACGCGGTGTCCACAGCGCAACGGACGGTCGATGGCTCCGGCATTAACGACGACAATCAGGCCTCGATCGAAAGCGGCGACATGTGGCTGGCCACCCCGCCGGCGGGCGAGACCCTCTACATCCAATATGAGTTCGACCGCATCTACAAGCTCCATGAGATGCTCGTCTGGAACTACAACGTGCAGTTCGAGCTGGTCCTTGGCTTCGGGCTCAAGGGCGTGACCATCGAGTACTCCGAGAACGGCGCCGACTGGATCGCCTTGGGCGACTTCGAGCTCGCACGGGCGACGGCCAAGGCCACGTACACGGCCAATACGGCTGTGCCGTTCGACGGGGTGCCGGCGAAGTTCGTCCGACTGAACGTCACTAGCGGCTGGGGCATGATGGGCCAGTACGGCCTCAGCGAGGTTCGCTTCGTGTACATTCCCGCCCAGGCGCGCGAGCCGCAGCCGGCCGACGGCGCTGTGGGCGTCGAGCCGGCGACGACGCTGAGCTGGCGTGCCGGCCGAGAAGCGGCTTCGCACGAGGTGCATCTGGGCACAGACCCGAATGCCTTGACGCTGGCCGGTACGGCTGACTCGGCGACCTTCGCCCCCGCGCTGGAATTCGGAAGCACCTACTACTGGCAGATCGTGGAAGTCAATGAGGCTGACGCAGTCCCGTCGTGGGCCGGCGACGTATGGAGCTTCTCGACCCAGGAGTACGTGCTGATCGACGGCTTCGAAACCTACACCGACAACATCGATGCCCACGAGACGATCTTCGACACGTGGCTCGATGGCTGGGTCAACGACACCGGCTCGACCGTTGGCTATCTCGACGCGCCGTTTGCCGAGAAGACCATCGTCCGCAGCGGCCGGCAGTCCATGCCGCTGCAATACGACAACTCGACCACGCCGTTCTACTCCGAGACCGAACGCGAGTTCCAGACCGCCCAGAACTGGACCGGCAACGGCGCCGACACCCTCGTGCTCTACGTGCGAGGCAACGCGCCGTCCTTCGTGGAGACCGCCGACGGAGGCGTCATCATGAGCGCGGTCGGCACGGACATCTGGGACACGACCGACCAGTTCCGCTATGCCTATAAGAACCTCACCGGCGACGGCTCGATGACGGTTCGCGTGGATAGCCTAGTCCGCAGCAACGAGTGGGCCAAGGCGGGCGTGATGATCCGCGAGACGCTGGAGCCCGGCTCAAAGCACGCTTTCGCAGCGTTGACGCCGGAGCCGTCGCACGGGCTTTCGTTCCAGCGTCGCCCGGTGGCCGGACAGGCCAGCGGCAATACGGACGTGGCCAATATCCCGCTTCCACACTGGGTGAGGCTGACCCGCACGGGCAACGTGTTCGCCGCCCAGCAATCGGCCGACGGCGTCACCTGGACGGACGTTGTGGTGAGCCCGGCGTTGGAAATCCAGATGGCCGGCAACGTGTACATCGGCCTGGCGCTGTGCAGCCACGATGCGGCGATTGTGACGGCGGCCGAGTTCTCGAACCTTTCGACGACCGGCAACGTGACGGGCGCCTGGCAGACGGCGGAAATCGGCGTCGCGCAGCCGGCGGGCAACTCGTCGGAGTCGATGTACGTGACGATCGAAGACGCCGCCGGCAAGACCGCGATGGTTGTGAACGCCGACGCGGCCATCACCGTCCGTCCCACGTGGCAGGAATGGGCCATCCCGTACAGCGATCTATCCGGCGTGAATCTCGGCCGCGTCCAGAAGATGGTGATCGGGGTCGGCAGCAAGACCAGTCCGAAAGCCGGCGGAACCGGTACCGTGTATATCGACGACATAGGTTATGGCCGGCCGGCGGCCGAGTGATGTAGCCCGAGCCGCAGGACTTCGCGGGCTTCGGAAGGACTCTGCCGGGCCCGCCGGGCCCCGGCCGGTGTTTCACGCGCCTGCACCGGACATGCCCGCTGCATGGAGCACGGACCATGGGTCGATTCCCCACTCGGCTCCGGGTGTACCCGTCCGCACGCCCGGCGGGGCATGTTCAACTGCGTCCTGAAGAGATTTTCTTGCATCCGGGCCGTGAATCTGCTACAAAGTCATAGGCGAGTGGTTATTCGCCCCTGCCGGCACACATCGTTGTGCCTGCTCTCGGGAACTGCCTCAGTGCCGGCCGCATTTTCGTGCGGCCGGGCTTATGCGGCGGAATCGAGAGGCCCTTGGCGGTGGGAACGACCTGTACACATGCCGCCAAAGGGAGAAGGCGGCGTTGTGGCCGCCTGGAAACGTGTTCTATCCGCAGATGGGTGTACCATCCGTCTTGGCGAAGGAAGGAGGTCGCCGTAAGACAGAACGTGAATCGCTGAGGATAGAAGGTTCGATTGTCCGCTGAGGAGGGGCACGCGAGGGTCAGATACGGTCAGGTGCGTCGGTCCGGCAGTTTCACCGCTCCGGCGGGACCGTCCGTATCGCGCATGTCGTCTCGCCGCTGAGGAGGTTCTCAGATCCCCACTCGCACGATGGGATGTTCATCTTCCTGGCGACAGGCCCGTAGAATCACGACGCATCAGGAGCTGCGCCAATCCGGTCCGGTACAGAATGTAACGCCATGCTGTGGGCCGCCGCGCGCGGCCTACCGTGATTCTCTCGAACGCATCGGCCGGCTGACAGTGTCCGCATTGTCCGTCTCCGAGCCATCTATTCTCGAAACGCGCCACGGGCGCCCGTCGCGTCGCTCGAGCGCATCGTCCGGCGTTCCAACGGCGCGGCGCCGTCGCCAATGTCACAAGGTTGCCCGCAGAGCCATTGAGCTGCCCTGCGACAACCGGATTCAAGTCAGTTCATGCAGAAAGGAAGAGAAATGTTGAGAAGATTCGCGCAGTTATGTGGTGTGGTGTTGGCGATCGGTCTGGTCGGCAGTGCGTCGGCGGATCTGATCGTCTACGACGGCTTCGATTACCCCACAGGCAGTATCGCAGGCAATGCCGGCGGCACGGGCTGGGACGCAGGGGTCGCCTGGGACGGCGGCCAGAACATCGTCGCGCCGGGCCTGGAGTGGCCCGATCTGGAGGTGGTGGGCAACAAGGTAGGCACGGCCAGCACGGTCAGCTACCGGATGATGCCTTCCGGCTTCGACGCCGCAAACCGCACAATCTGGATCAGCTTTCTGTGCGCCAGTTCGGCGACCCCGTCCTGGTCGGGGATCTCTCCGTTCACCGGCAGCAGCGAAGCGATCTTCCTGGGCAAGCCCTCCGGCGCCTCGTACTGGGGCATCGCGCTGTACAACGCCGCCGGCGATGCCGGGGCGGTGACGGGCACGAAGCTCTCGACGGTGCCGACGTCGGAGCAGGGGTTCTTCGTGATTCGCATCATCAACGAGGCCGCGGGCGCCCATCTCACCTGCTGGATGAATCCGCCGGTAAATCAGGAGCCGACGGTGGAGACGGCGTATTACGACAACCAGGCCGCCGGCGAGGTCGTCGGGCGGGTTCCGTTCGATCGGATCCGCATCGGCAGCGACGGCGAGTTTTTCTACGATGAACTGAAGGTCGGCGACACGTATGCGGACGTCTCGACCTCGGTGGGCCCCGGCATGGCCTCGGTTCCCGATCCGGAGAATGAGGCGGTGGATGTGCCGCGCGAGACGGCGCTGAGCTGGGCGCCGGGCGAATTTGCGGCCGCGCATGACGTATACTTCGGGACGTCATTTGACGACGTCAATGCCGCCAGCCGGAGCAATCCGCTGAACGTGCTCGTCAGCCAGGGGCAGGCCGCTGCGACCTTCGATCCGGCCGGCGTACTGGATTTCGAAACCACGTATTACTGGCGCGTCGACGAGGTCAATGCCGCGCCGGACAACACCATCTTCAAGGGCGAGGTCTGGAGCTTCACCAGCGAGCCGTTCGCCTATGCGGTGGCGAACATCATCGCGACGACCAACGGCGTGTCGGACGAAGGGTCCGGGCCGGAGCGGACGGTCGACGGTTCCGGCCTCAACGCCGACGATCAGCACTCGATCGACGCCAGCGATATGTGGCTGGCTCTGCCCGGCGCCGAGCCTTTGTACATTCAGTATGAGTTCGATCGCGTCTACAAACTCCACGAGATGCTCGTGTGGAACTACAACGTGCAGTTCGAGCTGATCCTCGGCTTCGGGCTCAAGGGCGTGACCATCGAGTATTCCGAGAATGGAACCGACTGGACCGCGTTGGGCGACTTCGAGTTCGCGCGGGCGACGGCCAAGGCCACCTACACGGCCAACACGGCCGTGCCGTTCGACGGGGTGCCGGCCAAGCTCGTCCGGATCAACGTCAACAGCGGCCACGGGATGATGGGCCAATTCGGCCTCAGCGAAGTCCGGTTCATGTACGTTCCGGCCCAGGCCCGCGAGCCCCAGCCGGCCGACGGCGCCGCCGATGTGGAAGTCGGCACCGCGCTGGCCTGGCGCAGCGGTCGCGAGGCCGCCTCGCACGAGGTGTATCTGGGCGCGGACCCGGACGCCCTGGCGCTGGCGGGCACGGTCAGCTCGGCTACCTTCGCTCCGGCTCTGGAGTTCGGCAGCACCTACTACTGGCAGGTGGTAGAGGTTAATGAGGCCGACGCTGTGACGGCATGGACCGGCGACCTGTGGAGCTTCTCGACACAGGATTACGCATCGATCGACGGTTTCGAGACCTACAACGACGACATCGAGGCCGGGACTGCGATCTTCGACACTTGGCTGGACGGCTGGGTCAACGACACCGGTTCGACGGTCGGCTATATCGAGACTCCGTTCGCGGAGAAGACCATCGTCCACGGCGGGTCTCAGTCGATGCCGCTGGCGTACGACAACGCGACGTCGCCGTTCTATTCCGAGGCGTGGCGCGAGGTTGAGACCGCGCAGAACTGGACGGGCAACGGCGCCGACACCCTCGTGCTCTATGTGCGTGGTAACGCGCCGTCCTTCAAGGAAACCGCCGACGGTGGCGTCATCATGAGCGCCATCGGCACGGACATCTGGAACACGACGGATCAGTTCCGCTATGCGTATAAGAGCCTCAGCGGCAACGGGTCGATCACGGTCCGCGTCGACAGTCTGGTCCGCAGCAACGAGTGGGCCAAGGCGGGCGTAATGATCCGCGAGACACTGGAGCCCGGCTCGAAGCATGCGTTCATGTGTGTGACGCCGGACCACGGCACCACGTTCCAGCGTCGCCCGGTGGTCGGACAGGACAGCGCCAGCACCGATGTGGGCGGCTCGGCCGCGCCGCGCTGGGTGAAGCTGACCCGCACGGGCAACGTCTTCACCGCGCACGACTCGATGGATGG
>JAAYBV010000002.1 GCA_012744475.1 Phycisphaerae bacterium | reverse complement strand
TGGTAAGATGGTTGTACGACATCGCGGGCACTCCGTAGTCTGAAGTCGTTGAACAACTCCAAGCTACCGGATGCCGCTCGCGATGTCTCTTCTATATCCGTGTTGCGCTTACCATGTGAATTCGCCCAAGGAAAACGCGTTCGGCCTGACGCGGAGTGTCTGTGCGAATTTCGCGGCAAGGCCCGTTCTCCAGTACGGAGCGCCATGTGTGGCAGCGGCAAGCGGAGCAAGGCGGAGTTTGCCGATGGCTTCGGCGGCATGCGTATCACCATCGGCAAGCCTGCGCTTGCCGCTGCCACACGGCTGCCAGGATATTTTCACAGACACTCGCTCTGCGTGTCTGTCAGGATTTCAGGGCAGCATTCCCTTGCGGACGCAGACCGCCAGGGGTGGCAGCCTCAAGTCCGCGGGACTTGGGGATGGATCGCCTCGCAGAGGCCTTTCCGTACGGATGCGCCACTCCCATTCGCCATCCCCAAAGCTCCGTTGCACTACGCTTTGAGGCTGCCACCCACATGCCACGATACTCTCACACACACGGTCCGAGGCTTGGAGAGTCATTTCCGGCCTTTGGCTCCCTCTGGTCCTTCGTGAGCCAAAAAGGCCTGAGGGAACCAAAGGACGAAAAGGCTGCATTTTACGCGGTGACCTGGCCGACAAAGGGAGACAGCTCGCGGAGGCGCTCGATAATCTGCGGCATCTTGTCGATCGTGAAGTCGACCTCTTCTTCGGTGTTGTAGCGGCTCAGGCTGTACCGAATCGAGCCGTGGGCGGCGGTGAACGGCACGCCCATCGCGCGCAGCACGTGCGACGGCTCCAGTGAGCCGCTCGTGCAGGCCGAGCCGCTGCTGGCGCAGATGCCGAAGCGGTCCAGCATCAGCAGGATCGCCTCGCCCTCGATGTACTCGAAGCTGATATTCGTGGTGTTGGGCAGTCGGTTCTCGGGATCGCCGTTGATGCGGCTGTCGGGACAGCTCGCCAGAATGGCGCTTTCGAGCCTGTCGCGCAGGGTCCGGACGCGGGTATTCTCGTCTTCCATGTACCGGGAGGCCAGCTCGCAGGCCTTGCCCAGTCCGATGATGCCGGGAACGTTCTCGGTGCCGGCGCGGCGGCCGCCCTCCTGGTGTCCTCCGAGCAGCAGCGGCGCGATCCGCGTACCCTTGCGCACGTAGAGCACGCCGACGCCCTTGGGGCCGTGCAGCTTGTGGCCCGAGAGGCTCAGCAGATTGACGCAACTGTCCGCGAGGTTCAGCGGGATCTTTCCGACGACCTGGACCGCGTCGGTGTGAAAGGTGATGCCGCGATCGGTCACCATCCGCGCGATCTTCTCGATGGGGAAGACCGTGCCGGTTTCGTTGTTGGCGGACATGATTGTGACGATGGCGGTGTCGTCGTCGAGGTGGCTCTCCAGTTCGCCGAGATCGAGACGGCCCTGCTTGTCGACGCCGAGCTCGATCACCTGGTAGCCCCGGTTCTCGAGGTCGCGGCAGACCGTCAGGACCGCCGGATGCTCGACGCGCGTGGTGATGACCTTGCGCCGGTGCGGCACGGCCGCCAGCGTCCCAAGGATCGCCGTGCTGTCGCTCTCGGTGCCGCAACTGGTGAAGATCACCTCGCTCGGGTGGCAGCCGAGCAGAGCCGCCACGTGCTCACGGGCCTCGCGAATCCGGACGCCCACCTGTCCGCCGAAGGTGTGCATGCTCGACGGATTGCCGTACAACTCACAGAAGTAAGGCCGCATGGCCTCGAAGACCTCGTCGGCCACCCTCGTCGTCGCGTTGTTGTCGAAATAGATGACGTTCATTGCCTATCCCCTGAACTGGCGCTGCAGAAATCCGCAATCCGAATGTCGAAACCCGAAACAAGCACGAAGGATCGAAATCTCAATCCCCAGAACGGGCTTTCGCCCGGCGTCAGCGTTTCTTTCATTCGGGTTTCGTGCTTCTGATTTGTTTCGGATTTCGAATATCGTCCTTGGAATTTGAGGTTCTGCGCTTATTTGCGACGCGATTGCCTATCCTTTGTGAACGTGGCCCTCTTCCACGGACTCCTTGTCTTCCTCGACAAAGATGTCGTCTGAGACGAACTCGCGCAGCTTGTTCTCAACCACGTCCTTCATCGTGAACTCGGCCAAATGGCATTGCGCGCACATCCCGCGAAAGGCGACGGTGACCTTGTCGCCCTCGATATCGATCAGCTCGATGTTGCCCCCGTGGGCCCTCAGAGCCGGGCGGATCTGCTCGTTGATCGTCTGCTGGATCAATTGCATCTTCTGGATGTTGGTCAGTTTCTTGCCTTTTCGCGGCACCAGCGGCACGTGCGCCTTGGCCTTCTCGCCCTGGATGCGTTCGATGATCTTCTCGATCTCCCCGTGACAGCCGCCGCAACCGCCGCCGGCCTTGCAGTAGTTCGTCACCTGCTCGACGGTCGTCAGGTCGTTCTCACGAATGACGCGTTCGATCTCCACGTCCGTCACGCCGAAACAGGTGCAGACCACGTGGCCTTCCAACTCGCGTTTGGCGGTGTCGCCGCCCCGATAGTTGGCGATGGCCGCTTCGAGCGCCTCGCGCCCCATCACAGAGCAATGCATCTTCTGCTCGGGCAGCCCGCCCAGATAATCGGCGATGTCCTTGTTCGTCACGTTCATCGCCTCGTCGAGCGTCTTGCCCCTGATCAGCTCGGTCAGCACCGAGCTGCTGGCGATCGCGCTGGCGCAACCGAACGTCTTGAATTTTGCGTCGGCGATGCGTCCGTCCTTGCCGAGTTTGAACGTCAGTTTCAGGGCGTCTCCACACGCCAGAGAGCCCACCTCGCCCACGCCGTCGGGGTCCTCAACCTCGCCGACGTTTCGCGGGTTGAAGAAATGATCTCGCACCTTGTCCGTGTATTCCCACATGATCTGTCCTTGCTCAACACTCAAAACTCAACACTAAGAACTGGCCTTCAGGGCCTGGTCGAAATCGGCGACGATGTCGTCGATGTGTTCGGTGCCCACCGAGACGCGAATATAATCGGGCGTTACTCCGGCGGCAAGCTGTTCCTGTCCGGTCAGTTGCTGGTGGGTGGTGCTGGCCGGGTGGATCACCAGCGTCTTGCTGTCGCCGATGTTGGCCAGGTGGCTGGCGAGCTTGACGTTGTTGATGAACCGCACGCCGGCGTCGCGGCCGCCCCGGATGCCGAATCCGAGAATCCCGCCGCAGCCGGCGGGCATGTACTTCTTCGCCCGGGCGTGGTCGGGGTGCGAAGGCAGGCCCGGATAGTTGACCCACGCCACCTGGGGCTGCTTTTCGAGCCACTTGGCCAGAGCCATCGCGTTCTCGCAGTGCCGCGGCATCCGCAGGTGCACCGTTTCGAGACCCTGGAGCAGCAGGAACGCGTTGAACGGCGACAGGCACGCCCCCGTGTCCCGCAGCATCGTGACGCGGGCCTTGAGGATGTACGACAGATTGCCGAACACCTCGAAAAACTTCATGCCGTGATAGCTCGGGTCGGGCTGCGTGAACTCAGGATACCGCCCGTTGTTCCAGTCGAACCGGCCCGCATCGACGAGGGCGCCTCCGATGCTGCTGCCGTGGCCGCCGACGTACTTGGTGCAACTGTGCACGACGAGGTCGATGCCGTGGTCGAACGGCCGGAACAGAATCGGCGTCATCACGGTGTTGTCGCAGATCACCGGAATGCCGCGATCGTGCGCGACCCGGGCAATCTCGGCGTAGTCGAGCACGTCGTTCTTCGGGTTGCCCAGACTCTCGATGTAGATCAGCCGCGTGTTGTCGCGAATGGCTCCGGCGAAATTGGCGGGCTCGCGCGCATCGACGAACGTCACGTCGATCCCGAGCTTCGGGAGGGTATGACTGAACAACGTGACGGTGCCGCCATAGAGCGAGCCGGACGAGACGATGTGCTGGCCCGCCCGGCAGATGTTGAGCACGGCCGCGGTGATCGCCGCCATGCCGGAGCTGAAGCACAGGCCCGCGGCCCCGCCTTCCAGAGCCGCCAGACGTTTTTCCAGCACGTCGGTCGTCGGGTTCATGATGCGCGTATAGATGTTGCCGAACTCCTGCAGGGCGAACAGCCTTGCGGCGTGGTCGGTGTCCTTGAAGCAATAGCTGGTCGTCTGGTAGATGGGCACCGCGCGGCTGCGCGTGTCGGCATCCAGCTCCTGGCCGCCATGCAAGGCAAGTGTCTCGGCACGATATTGGTTCTGGCTCATGGGGGCATCTCCAGTCTTCAGGCTGCGGTCGCGAAGCGTCATCGCTTCGGAAGAATTTCGACCATGCGATCGAGCGCTCTCTTGGCGCGGATCGCGATTTCCGCCGGCACGGTCACCTCGTACTGCATGTTCTCCAGCGACGCGACGACCTTGTCGAGCGTGGTCTTCTTCATGTTGGGGCACACGCCACGGGCGCTGGCCGCGATGAACTGCGCCTCGGGCCGGGCCTTTCGCAGCGCGTGGAGGATGCCGATCTCCGTGGCGACGATAAATTGTCGGGCGGGGCTCTTCTGCACGAACTTGAGCATCTGCCCCGTGCTGAGCAGCTCGTCGGCCAGAGCCTTGACGGGCTCGGAACACTCCGGATGGGCCATCACCACCGCCTGCGGATACTCGTCGCGCAGGCCGCGAAGCTCCGGCTCGCCGATGAACTGGTGCGTCGGGCAGTATCCCGGCCACAGGATCAGGTCCCGGCCGGTCCGTTCCTGAACAAACCGGCCCAGGTGCCGATCGGGCACAAAGATGATCGGCCGGTCGGCGGGCAGCGACCGGACCACCTCGACGGCGTTGGCGCTGGTGCAGCAGTAATCGCTCTCGGCCTTGACCTCGGCCGAGCTGTTGACGTAGCAGACCACGAGGGCTTTCGGATGCTTCGCCTTCAACTGCCGCAACGGCTCGGCCTCGATCATGTCCGCCATCGGGCACCCTGCGCTCGGGTCGGGCATCAGCACGGTCTTGTCAGGCGAGAGGATGGCGGCGGTTTCGGCCATGAAGCGAACGCCGCAGAAGACGATCACGTCCGCCTGCGTCTGCGACGCCTGAATGCTCAGGCCGAGCGAATCGCCGCTGAAATCGGCGATCTCCTGGATCTCATCCGGCTGGTAATTGTGCGCCAGGATCACCGCATGGCGACGGGCCTTCAGCTCGTCGATGCGATGAAGCAGTTTCGCATTCAACTTGTCCTGCAAGGTGATACTCACGTTGGTCGGGTCCTCGTTTTGGGTTTCTTGTTCTTGCGATAGATCAGGTCGGGGTTCGGGCTCCACACCGTGACACCGGGCGGGACCGATTCCTTGACCCAGGTGTTGCCACCGATGACCGCCCCCCTGCCGATGGTCACGTCGCCGAGGATGGTCGCCTCGGCATAGATCGTCACATCGTCTTCGATCGTCGGGTGCCGCTTGCCCCCCTTGATGATGCGGCCCCGTTCGTCGCGCGGGAAGCTCAGCGCGCCGAGCGTCGCGCCCTGGTAGATCTTCACGTTGCTGCCGATGATCGTCGTCTCACCGATCACGACGCCGGTGCCGTGGTCGATGAAGAAGTTCCGGCCGATCCGTGCGCCCGGATGGATGTCGATGCCCGTCTTGGCGTGGGCGCACTCGGACATGATGCGCGGGATCAGCGGGACCTGACGCACGTGCAGCTCGTGGGCGATCCGGTGGACGGCGATAGCCGTGATACACGGATAACTGATCACGATCTCCTCGTACGACTTGGCCGCCGGGTCCCCGTCGAAGGCGGCGTGGACGTCGCCCTTGAGCATCTCGCGGATGCGCGGAAGCTCGCCGAGCAGCTCGAACGCCGCGCTCTGCCCCATCTTCGCGCAGTCGCAGTGGCCGCACTTCTGGATGCGGCACTGGTATTGGTAGGCCCGTGTCGCCTGGTCCGCCAACTCGGCGTACACCTGACTGAGGATGTCCCCCACGACGTATCGGACGTTGGACCGGGTCACCGCCTTGTTTCCGGTGTGGCCCGGAAAGAGCACCTCAAACAGCAGTTCGAGGATCCCGAGAATCTGTCCGCGCACGGGCAGATTCGCCGCGTCGATGAAATTGATCCCCGAGTCCCCTTCATAGGTCTCGACAATCCGCTCGACGAACTTGGCCAGCTTGCGGTCCGTCAACTTCGTGCCCGCCATCTTCTTATCCGAAACTGCGTGGCCCTCATGCGGTCTCAGGATCAGGCAGTCCTTCGTATAGCTCCGTCGAGACATACCGCTCCCCGGTGTCACAGATAAACGTTACAACGGTCTTGCCCTCGTTTTCCGGGCGCCGGGCCACGTGGGTCGCGGCCCAGACATTGGCGCCGCCGCTGATGCCTGAGAGGATGCCCTCCTTGGCCGCCAACAGCCGGGCGGTGGACAGAGCGTCGTCGTTGGCCACCTGTACGACCTCGTCGATCAGCTCGACCTTCAGGACCTCGGGCACGAAACCGGCGCCGATCCCCTGGATCTTGTGCGGGCCGGGCTTGCCGCCGGACAAGACGGGCGAGCCTTCCGGCTCGACGGCCACCACCTTGAGGGCCGGATTCTTGCTCTTGAGGACCTCGGCGCAGCCGGTCAAGGTCCCCCCCGTGCCGACGCCGGCCACCAGTATATCGACGCGGCCGTCGGTATCGACCCAAATCTCCTTGGCGGTGGTCTCCCGATGCGCCTTGGGATTGGCGGGATTCTTGAACTGCTGAAGCATCAGGGCGTTGGGATTCTCCGCCACGAGTTGCTCGGCTTTCTGAATGGCGCCGCTCATCCCCTTCTGGGCGGGCGTCAGGACGATCCTGGCGCCGAGCAGCAGCAGGAGCTTTCGCCGTTCCAGGCTCATCGATTCGGGCATCGTCAGCGTCAGGGAGATCCCCTTGGCGGCGCAGATGAAGGCCAGTCCGATCCCGGTGTTGCCGCTGGTCGGCTCGACAATCACCGTTTCGGGTCCGATCCGGCCGGCTTGCTCGGCCTCCTCGATCATGTACTTGGCGATGCGGTCCTTGACGCTGCCGCAGGGGTTCTTCGATTCGAGCTTGAGCAGAACGGTGGCCCTGCCCGAATCGAGCCGGTTGAGCCGGACCAGCGGCGTGTAGCCGACGGCCGCAGCGATGTCTTCGAAAACGGCGCTCATGAGGGTCTCCTGGAATTCAGATACTGTAGCTGGCTGTCGTGGTCTGCGTCTTGTCCACCAGGTCGGCGAGGGTGATCGAATCGAGAACGCGATGGATCGCCTCCTCGACCTGAATCCAGACTTCGCGTGCCGCACAGTCGGCGGAGCGCTCGCAATAGTCCTTGTCCTGGGTACACTCTGCGGTGGTGACCGGACCTTCGAGACAGCGAAAAACCTCGCTGAGTTTGATCTGCTCCGGCAGACGAGCCAGAACATAGCCGCCCTTCGAGCCACGGACGCTCCGCACAAAGCCCGAAGAACGAAGCAAGCTCATCAGTTGTTCGAGGTACTTGACCGAGATGCTCTGGCGTTCGGCAATCGCCTTGAGCTGAAGCGGACGTTTGCCCTCATGCTGGGCCAGCTCGATCACGGCCCGAATGCCATAACGGGTTCGCGTTGAGAGTTTCATTTCGACTATCTCCTACTATTCCCATTGGATTTATATACTAAGCTGCCGGATTTGTCAACACCAATTCCGCAAAAAAAACCCGGCTGCAAATCACCCCTTTCACGGTGTTGTACAGGGTTTTCCAGTCGCCGGTTCACTGCGGGTGGTCACAGGCCTTGCCAAAGGCGCCTGCGGCGAGCGCGCCAGTGGCTCGCGTCAGGATGAGGAATTGCCATAACCACCAATATAAAGGGGTCCGCCTCCCGCTGATGCCCCATATATAGGGGAGCGAACCATAGAACGGCATCGGCGTATCAGGGTTACATATCGACGAAGATCGCAATCAGGTGGTACAATTGTCCTTCGTTAGAGTCTTCGCGAACCGGTTTGGAAGGACGCGGATGGGAAAAGACGCGAGGAAAAAGGTCGTCTTCATATCGAGCTTTCCTCCGCGGAAATGCGGCATCGCAACATTCACCACGGACCTGATCAGGAACACGGCAGCCGCTGCCGGCGGGCAGTTCGAACCGCTCGTTGTGACCATGAGATCGGATTCGGTCCTGAGATACAACGATCCGGTGAAGTTCGAGATCCGCCAGAATGTCCGACGGGACTACATCTGTGCGGCCGACTACATCAATTTCAGCCACGTCGATCTGGTTTCGGTGCAGCACGAATTCGGGCTCTTCGGAGGCGAGGCTGGCTCGTACCTGGGCCTGCTGCTGAAACGTCTGAAGGCACCGGTGGTCACCACGCTGCACACCATCCTGGAGTCGCCAGAGCCGGCGTATCGGCGCTCCATGATGGAACTGTGCGCGTGTTCCGACGTGGTGGTCACCATGAACGAGCGCGGCGTCGACATGCTCAGCGACGTCTACGGCGTCGGACATGACAAGATCCGACTGATCGCCCACGGGATCCCCGACCTGCCGTTCGTCGACAGCAACTACTACAAGCACAAGTTCGGCCTGGAGGGTCGCCGAACCATCCTGACCTTCGGCCTGATGAACCGGAACAAGGGCATCGAAGTCATGCTCCGCGCGATGCCGCGCATCGTCGAGGCGCACCCCGACGTCACGTACATCATCCTGGGCATGACCCACCCTCTGGTCCAGGAATACGAAGGCGAATCGTATCGATTCAGCCTCCAGCAGATCGTCAGCGACCTGCGTCTGCAAGACCACGTGATCTTTCATAACCGGTTCGTGAATGACGCGGAGCTGCACAACTTCCTGTGTGCGGCGGACATCTACGTCACACCCTACCTCAGTCACGAGCAGTTGACCAGCGGCACACTCGCCTTCGCGGTCGGGACCGGCAAGGCGGTCGTCTCCACACCCTACTGGGCTGCGATGGAGCTGCTGGCCGACAACCGCGGGCGACTCGTCCCCTTCGGCGATTCCGAACATCTTGCGCAGA
Source organism: Phycisphaerae bacterium (assembly GCA_012744475.1). Taxonomy (GTDB): domain Bacteria; phylum Planctomycetota; class Phycisphaerae; order Sedimentisphaerales; family Anaerobacaceae; genus Anaerobaca. The sequence continues at coordinate 55,599 of JAAYBV010000002.1, read as the reverse complement.
CGATCCTCGACCTGCTGCAAAACGAAGGCCTGTTCTACGAGCTGCGCGGGCGCGCGTACGACTACGGTCGATCCAGGACCTGGCCGAAGATCGGACAGGCGTACTGGAAACTGTTCAGCGAAATCGAGGTCCCGGTCCACATGACCGCCAAAGTGGTATTGACGGCGGCGGAAACCATTTCGAGCATCGAGGCGCCGGAGCCTTCGCTGGACCACCTGCTGCGGCTCACCGACGACACGGGGCTGTACCAGCACGCCAGGTTCACCATTCCCGATCGCGCCCACGGCTACTGCACCGACGACAACGCGCGCGGCGCGATCGCTATGGCCAAGTACTACTCGCAGTACCCCGATCCTCATGCCCTTCGACTGCTGGACACGTATCTGTCTTTTCTGGTGCACGCCCAGAACCCGGACGGGTCCGTCCGGAATTTCATGAATTTCCATCGGACGTGGCGGGAGGATGAACCTGCCCATGACGCCCTCGGACGGACGCTCTGGGCGCTCGGCACCGTCATGGCATGCCCGCCGTTGCCTGCGCACCTGTCGCTGGCCAAAGACTGCTTCGACCATTCGGTCGGCCAGGTACACAAGCAACACCCGCGAGGGATGGCTTACGCGATCCTGGGCATGTGCGACTACCTGCGTCAGTTCCCCGGCGCCAGCGACATCAAGCGTCAGATGGAGTTGGCCGCCGACGGCCTCGTGCGGCAGTACGAGGAGAACCGCCAGCGCGACTGGGAGTGGTTCGAGGACATCCTGACTTACGACAACGCCGTCCTGCCTCACGCGCTCTTCGCCGCCGGACGCAGCCTCCACAACGAAACCTACGCCCGAGTGGCCGGCAAGACGGCGGAGTTTCTCCTGGACAACACCTTCGACGGCGACCATTTCAGCTTCATCGGCTGCCAGGGATGGTATGAACGCGGAAAACCCCGCGCGGTCTTCGACCAGCAGCCGATCGAGGCGGCCGGCACGGTCCTGATGCTCCGCGCCGCGTACGACGCGACGAAGAACCCCCACTTTCTGACCCTCCAGCGAAAGGCCTTCGATTGGTTCCTCGGAGCCAACGACCTGCGCGTCCCGCTGTACGACTTCCAGACCAGGGGCTGCTCCGACGGGCTGATGGCCGGCGGAGTCAACGGCAACCAGGGGGCCGAAAGCACCGTGAGTCTTCTGCTCGCTCTTCTGGCGATCATTGAGAGCTGCGCCACGATCGACAAGGCGTCGAATAATGAACCAACCGATGCGAAAAGAAGCCGGGGAGCGCCGTGAAAGTCGCCACGTTCAACGTCAATTCGTTACGCGCCCGCCTGGAGATCGTAGTCGGCTGGCTGCGGGACAATCGCCCAGACATGCTGGCGGTCCAGGAGACCAAGGTGCAGGACCCGGACTTCCCGGGCGAGGCCTTCGACGAAATCGGATACCGATACATCTTCAGGGGACAGAAGAGCTACAACGGCGTCGCGTTGTTCTCGCCGAACCCGATCCGCGAGGTGGAATTCGGATTTCCAGATGAGCCTAAGGACGAGCCCCGCCTGCTGAGGGCGTCCGTGAACGGATTGACGATCGTCAACACGTACGTCCCCCAGGGTTTCCTGCCCGACTCGGACAAGTTCCGCTACAAGCTGGAATGGTTCGCCCGGCTGGGCGCGTATTTCCGCAGCGGCTTCAAGCCGACCGATCCGCTGCTGTGGGTGGGCGATCTGAATGTCGCTCCGGAACCGATCGACGTGTACGATCCGGAGGCGCTGGCTGGTCACGTCTGTTTCCGTCCGGAGGTCCACGAGGCGCTGCAGGCGGTGATGGCCTGGGGGTTCACCGATCTGTTTCGTCTGCACTGCTCCGAGCCGGGGCAGTACAGCTTCTGGGATTACCGCGCCGGGAATGCCTTCCGGCAGAACCTTGGCTGGCGGCTCGATCACATCATGGGAACGCAGACTGTATCCCAGCGGTGCCGGCGATGCACCATCGACAAAGGTCCTCGCGGGGCGGTCCGGCCCAGCGACCATACGCCGGTCGTGGCAGAATTCGACATCTGATTGAGGACGCTCCGTCGCCGCCCGGATGCGCCGCCGCATCCCCTACTTGACTTTGACGGTGTCGGTTCCGCTGAAATAGTGCCCATCCTTGAGCCGGCCGACGATCCGCACCTCGATCCGTCCATTCTGGGGAACGGCAGCCAGGAAATCCTTCTTGTTGAACGTGCCGAAGACGAATGTGTGACCGGTGATCCAGGGGACGACCCTGTGGTGGCTGGCCTGAATCCCGCCAGGGAAGAACAGGAGCGGTTCGGCGTTGTCGAACTCCTTCCACGACCGGCGGTTGGGAACGCGGATCGCCGCGATGAAGGTGCCCCGTCTGCTTCCGCGCGAGATCGTCTCGGGAGCCGAAATCGAAGTGTCGATCACCTGATACACCCTGGCCACCACCGTGTCCGGCCCGGAATCGTTGGCACCGTCGTTGACGATCAGCGTAAAGACCACCTCGCCGACCGGGATCGCAATGTCGAACGCCGCCTCGGTAGAGATCTTCTTTCCATCCCGATACCAGTGGTACGTCAAAGGCCGAGCCTCCGGATCGTAGGAGGCGCCGGCGTCCAGGCTGACGGTTCCCGTCGTGTTGTCGAGCGTGAAACCCGATACGTCCGGTCCCGCGATCGCCACAGGAGGCTCGTTCCTAAGCTCGTAGGCGCCCATGTCCACCGCCGGACCGGACAGACGCGGATTGCCGTAGAAATCCACCGCGTCCGCGTCGGGCACATCGAGCGGATTGCCCCGGTCGACGCACGGCGAATCCCAGCTCAGACGATAATCGCCGTCGTACCACAGGTCGTCGCAGGGCTCCTCCGCGGTGTCCCCCGGGTCCCAGTAACCGACCTCGATGAAGCACGGATCGGCGGCGAGGTTGCCCGTTCCGGCCCATCCGCCCTCGACATTGCAGTACGTCACGTCGAGGCCGGACAGATCGGCGCACCAGAAGGGATCGCCTTCGTTCCAGACGATGGAGTGGCTCACGTGCACGTCACTGAAGGCGGCCTGCTCCAGAGAATCACACAGAATCGCGCGTCCGAGCGATGCCTGGTTGCCCACGATGGTGCAGTGGTTCAACACCGCGGTCCCGCCGAGGTTGTACAGGCCTCCTCCCTGGCCATGGATCGACTCCATAACGGCATTGCCGGACAGGATGCAGTTGGAGATCGTCAGCAGGGTGTTGTTCCGATTGGCGATTCCGCCACCGCGATAGAGCGCCGCGTTGCCCGCGATGGCACAGCCGCTCAGCGTCAGATGGCTGCTCGAGTCGTTGACCAAGCCGCCGCCCCACCACTGGCACCAGTTGTCGCTGATCGTGCAGTCGATCAGCGTCGGCGCCGTCGGCCCGCGGTGGTAGAGGCCGCCGCCGAAGGAAGCGGCTCCGTTGCCGGTGATCACGCAATTTCGGATGATCGGGCTGCCGGCGTCATTGTAGAGGCCGCCGCCGTATTCGGGAACCTCCGTAGCATCGGAGTTGTACCTGGTTTCCTTCGCAAAGGCATGTCCGCCCGTGATCGTGAATCCATCGAGCACCGTCGTGGCATCCGTACCACTGGTGACGACGACGTGAAAGCAATTGTCCGAACGGCTGGGGTCGTCGGCCATGTCGTCGAAGCAGGTCAACGGTTCATCGTCCTGATCGATGTCTCCGCTGAGCACCGTCTCATAGGTCACGATGTCGCGCAGGTTTGGATTCACGGCGTTGGAGCCGGCGTATCCACCCTTGAGAATCATACCTTTGGCCAGGTAGAATGCGGCGTAGGGATTCCAGTCGCTGTATCCGGCGCCCTGGTCGGGCCGGTACGTGCCTTTCGCGACGCGAATCTCGCCGCCTTCGGCCGCGGCGGCCAGGGCGGTCTGGAGATGGACGAACGCGTCGGTCCAGCTCAATCCATTGTTGCGGCCGGTAGCGCGCGCATCGACATAGTAGACACGCTGGTCCGGAATTTCGCCCGCGATCCCGACTTCAAAGGAAAGCGAGAAGGTGACGTCCTTCTGGCTGCAGAACAGGCTCCACGATCCCGTCTCCAACGGTCCGAACGAGCCGTCCAGGCCGCTGACCGGATCGAGAAAGTCGGCGCAGTCGTCGTGCGCAGGAGGCACGAATTGCAGCTCGATCGTCTTGCTCTTGGCGTTGATCGCGAGCCTCGGCTGCCCGCCCAGGGATTGCTCGGCCACGCAGCGATTCAGGAAGGTGCGCACCGGTCCGGAGAAGGCGATGATGTCCGAATCCGTAGGCTGGACCGGCTCGATGGCCCATCCCGACGGCCCCGACGTCCCGGCCATCCAGGACACGTCGCCCGCCTGCGCGAAGCCGCAGCAGATAACCACGGTCGCCAATAGAACCCGGAGGATGTGCTTGGCTTCGTTCATTCGACCACTCCCGAAAGAAGTCTGTACGCATTGACTCTTATGGAAGGCTATCGGCCGCTTCAGGGGCGGACTTGATGCTTATCAGGACCGAAACGGCGTGCCGATCGGGGATTGGGGATCACGACAAGTGGCCGCAGGATGAAATCTCAGGGGGACGCGGTCTGTCGAGCGGAGGATGAGTTTATCGGTCCAATGTACCGGCGCGCGACCACGATGTCGTCGAACCAGACCCGGCTGATGCGGCCGGGCGGCGCATCGGTGATGTACAGCAAAAGCCACAGGAAATTCAGGTCCAGCGCCTCGTCACGCCGCCAGCGGAATCCCTCGAAGGGCGTTCCATCCGGATCAGGAAGGAAGCTGTCCCACACCCACTTGCCATGCGGGAAGCCCTCGCCCAAATGGCTGATGAGCTGGCCGTCCTTGTGCCAGGGCTTTCCGTCGATCCAGAGCGACTGCTCGCCGTTGCTCTGCGTCACGGGATCGTTCATCTGCATCCTCAGCTCGACGCAAATCCAGCGGCCTCGCTCGACCTTCAGTGCAGAATCGTTGATGAAGTCATGTCCCCAGGACTTGCCGTCGGGTGAAGAACGCATGTCCATCCAGTACGAGTAGAAGTCCCATCGCCATTGTTTGCCGTATGGTTCAACGCCCGTGGTGAACCGCTCGTCTCCGTTGGGACGAATCCCTGCGCCGCCCTGTGGCCAGGGAGTCGGCGGATGGTATCCGCCCAGATGAACGAAATGGTGGATGGGAAAACAATCGGGATCGAACTTCACGTAGAAGCGAACGAAAAGTTCCTCGTAGCCGGGCAGGAGCCGGCGGTACAGGTGTCCGCCCGTGCTGCGGCCGCCGACGTGCGTCATCAGAAGCGAATGCGTTCCGCCGCTGGCCTCGGGCACATCGACCGACAGCGACATGATCTCGGCGTTCTGGACGCTCTCCCATCGCGCCGTCACCGCTTCGAGCGAACCGGCCTCGAAATCCTCTACGAAGACAACGTTGGGGTCTTCTGCAATACCCGCATCGCCTGCGTATCGGCTTGCCAGGCCGTGCGCGCGATCGGCGGCGCACGCGCTGCCGGCCGCCGACAGGATGGCGACAGCGAAACACAACCAGGATGTCGTTGCAGCGTACAATCGCATCAGTACACCTCCGGTACAAAGGTCTGATCGGTGATCGGCGGCCGGACATAGCCCTTGTCTTTCTGACGCGGCGGAAGCTTGATCGGCTCCGGCTTGAGGTCCCGGTACGGGATCATGCTCAGCAGGTGGTGGATGCAGTTCAGACGCGCCCGGCGCTTGTTGTCGGCCGGCACCACGTACCACGGTGCCTGCTTGATGTCGGTGTGCTTGAACATCTCATCCTTGGCCTTGGAGTACTCCACCCACCGCGAGCGCGCCTCCAGGTCCATCGGACTGAGCTTCCATCGCTTGACCACGTCGTTGATCCGGTCCTGGAAACGCTTCTCCTGCTCCTCGTCCGAGACCGAGAACCAGTACTTGATCAGGAGAATGCCCGAGCGAATCAGCATGCACTCGAACTCGGGACACGACCGGAGAAACTCGCGGTGCTCCTGCTCCGTGCAGAAGCCCATCACCCGTTCGACGCCGGCGCGGTTGTACCAGCTCCGGTCGAACAGCACCATCTCGCCGGCCGCCGGCAGATGCGCGACGTACCGCTGGAAATACCACTGCGATTTCTCCCGTTCGGTCGGCGTGCCCAACGCCACGACCCGGCAGATGCGGGGATTCAGCTCGGCCGTGATGCGCTTGATGACCCCGCCCTTGCCAGCCGCATCGCGACCCTCGAACAGCACCACCACTCGCAGGCCCTTCTGCTTGATCCACTCCTGAAGCTCGACCAGTTCGACCTGGAGCCGCCGCAGCTCGCGATTGTAGACCTTCTTGCTGATCTTGCGGCGGTCCTTCTTCTGCGGCTCGATGAATCGCACCGCCGGGCCTTTGCGGGCGGCGCCGTCGGTCGACTTCGATCGTTTCTGGGACTTCTTTGTCTTCACGGGCTTCCCTTCACAGCGACATGGGACCGCTTGGATCTACGAATCACAATTCACTATTTGGCCTCGTACGCTGGAGGCTCTTCCATCGTAAATCGCAAATCGTCAATCGTAAATCGTAAATCCGAATGACACGGTCTTCTGCGTCCGGCTCGGCGAGGTTGACAGACGCCGGAATAGCCGGTACGCTCGGTATCCTCAGACGACACCAAAAGGCAGATTCCGAGTATCCACTCGCATGGGAGGCAGGAGCATGGACAGACGGCGCATGCATCGTCGGGAATTCTTGAAAGCGGCGGGCGCAGCCATGACGCTGGCCGCGGCGGGGCACCCGCTGAAGGCGTCGGACAAGCCCCAAGCGGCACAGACCGCCATCCCCCGCTGGAGGGGGTTCAATCTTCTGGACTACTTCAACCCCCGCCCGATGCGGCCCGACAGCCACAACCGGACCACCGAGGACGACTTCCGCTGGATGCGCGACTGGGGCTTCGATTTCGTCCGCGTGCCGATGGCCTATCCGCAGTGGATCGATTTCGATCCGTCGCAGCGCATCACGCCCGACGACATGTACAAGATCAAGGAAAGCGCCCTGGAGTACATCGACCGCCTCGTGGAGATGGCCCACAAGTACGGCCTGCACGTGAGCCTGAACATGCACCGCGCCCCCGGCTATTGCGTCAACGCCGGCTTCCACGAGCCGTTCAACCTGTGGAAGGACTCCGAAGCGCTCGATGCCTTCTGCTTCCAGTGGGGCGTCTGGGCCAAACGCTACAAGGACATCCCGCCGTCGAAGATCAGCTTCGATCTGGTCAACGAGCCGAGCATGCGCGAGGACATGAACGACCAGCACTCCAAGCGCGGGCCGGTGCCGGGCGAGGTGTATCGGCGCGTGGCGGAAGCGGCGGCCAAGGCGATCCGTGCGGCCAACCCGAACCACCTGGTGATCGCCGACGGCAACAACGTGGGCAACGACGTGATTCCCGAGCTGGTCGATCTGAACATCGCCCAGAGCTGTCGGGGCTACAATCCCGGCTACATCTCGCACTACAAGGCGCCGTGGGCGTTTGCGAATGTGGAGAATCTGCCGGCGCCGGTCTGGCCCGGCACGATGGGCGGCCAGCATTGGGACCGCGCCAGGCTGGAGAAGTATTACCAGCCTTGGATCGATCTGGCGAAGAAGGGTGTGGGCGTGCATTGCGGGGAGTGCGGCTGCTGGATCAAGACGCCGCACGACGTCTTCCTCGCCTGGTTTGCCGACGTGCTCGACATCCTGACGACCAACGGGATCGGTTATGCGTTGTGGAACTTCCGCGGCCAGTTCGGCATCCTCGATTCCGGCCGCGAAGACGTCGCCTATGAGGACTGGCACGGCCACAAGCTCGACCGCAAGCTGCTCGACCTGCTCCAGAAGTATTAGGGCACGCCGTTTCCGGGACTATTCGATACGAAATCCCACGGACTGACGGGCCGTCTGCTCTCCCCGCGTCAGAGTGACCTGGAACGTGTAGTCGCCTGCCGCCCTGGAGGCTCGCATCTTCTTGACGGTGGTCTTGGGCTCGCCATTGACCACCGTGAGCTTCTCAGGCGCCGACTCCAGGAGCGACTTGCCATCCTGGGTGATGGCACAGACCAACGTCAGCTCCAGCTCCATCTCCAACGTAGCCGAGTCCTCTGCCAGCAAATCGATGCTCACGTTGAAAGGCTCTCCCCCCTTCACAGGCTGGGGCTCGACCCTCATCGCATTGATGACGAGCGTGGGCGTGGCGACCGCAGACGGTTCAGCGACGGCCCCTTCGACTGCACCAGCCGACACGGTCTGCGGGACAGGCGGAGCATCCGCGACGGTCTGGACGGGCGTCCCAGCCAACGCCGGCGGGATCGGACGAACCTTGAGCACCGGCGCCAGGAGCGGCAGAGCGGCCATATGCGATTCCGCCGACGCGACGGTCACGGCGTGACTGGATCGAGCTGCGTTTCGCAGGATGTCCACTTGAACCGTCTCTCCCGACCTGCGCAACTTGACGGCCCCCGTCAGCTCGGCCGCGCTCCGGGTCGGCTGCTGATCGATCGCCAAAACCACATCGCCCCGCAGCAAACCGGCGGCCTGGGCCGGCGACGCAGAGAACACGTGCACGATCCGCACGCCGGAGACGTCGCCTTCTTTATAGTCCATGATATCCACGCCCAACCAGCCGGCGCCGCCCCAGAAGGAGAAGGCTTTCTCACGCTGGCCCTGGACGAGGTAGATCAGGCCCAGATCGCGATCGGTGGCCAGACCGCGCGGTTCGGCAACAGCCTTTTCTATCGCATTCCGCGCCTCTTCGTCATGGCCCAGCGCCAGATGGGCAAACCCAAGGACGCGCCGGGGATCGTCCAGACCCATCGGACGTCCGTCGACGTTCAGGGCCAGTGACAGATTCGCGTCCTCGATGGCGCCGTTGAAATCACCCAGGTAGTACTTGGACCAACTACGCAGCCAGAGAATCCGCGTCCGATCCGCGTGGTTGTTGGTGTCCGAGGCGCGCCAGGCCAGCTCGAGGTCCGCCAGCGCGCCGGAATACTCGGCGGACATGTACCGAGACCAGGCTCGTCCAAGCCAGGCATCGAGAAGCGCAGTACGATTGCTGCCTTCGATGAGCGAGAAGGTCTGCGTGAAGTCGGCGATGGCGTCCGGATATTGGCCGGAGAACAGGCGGACCCAGCCGCGCCCTCGCAGGACTTCCTGGCGGATGAACGGGTTGTCGGCGATGTCCAGCGCGCGGTTGAAGTCGGCCAGCGCCGCCGGCAGATTGCCTGTGTGGTAGTGGGCCCAGCCGCGATAGTCATAGGCGCTGGGATACCATATCTTGGACATCTTCGGCGAATCGCTGGCGAAGGCGCGGTCCATCGCGCTGACCGCCTGCTCGTACTGGCCCTTCCTTTGGTAAGCGATGCTGAGCCAGTACCAGACGGGCGCCGCCTTCGGCGAGCGCTGCGAGCGTTCCTGCAGAAAGGCGATCGCGTCGTCATAGCGGCCCTCGACCTCGATCATACGCTTGGCGGTCATGATGTAGCCGTTGGGAGCGTTCGCACTGCTGCACCCCGCACCCATCGCGGCCACAATCGCCCCGGCAATCCACACCACGGTGAGGATCGTCCTCCCGGATACTCCTCGCATGCGATTCGTCATAGCATCCTCTCATCATCAGCCGAAGGGTGAGTCTCAATTCGTCCCGATGCCCAACAGATCGATGCCGCCCGGCGCTGTCTGGGGCGCGGTCTCCTGCATGGGCGGCGGTGCACCCTCTGCCCCGCCCGTCAACGGAATCGTCTGGATGCGCGGCGCGAGCTTGTCGAGCATTTCGAAGCCGTAGCGGACCATGGCCGCCTGTCCTCGGAACATCGTGTCCGGATGGGTCGCGTAGTCGTCGGCCCAGATCGACAGGGTCCAGTCGTCGGTGCTCCAGACCAGGGCCATTCTCAGCCAGCCTTCGTTGTTCGTGTTCGTCTTCACGCACCATTGACCCTGGTGGTCGTGTCTGACGAACGACTCGCCGGCCAGTGTAGGCAGACTGTTGTTGCGGCACATTCCCTCGTGATTGGCGAAGACCTCATCCTTGCCGCGGTAGGTGAGGATGAAGTTCACACCGGGATTGTTGTTCGTGAATGCGGGAAAGCGAAACGGCCTGCGGAAGAAGATACTGTAAGTCTGGTCCCCGATGATCGGCCGGCCGATCGAAGGGGGCTCCATCGTGGCGCCGCGCGGGCGGTCCTGGGCGAGGTTGGCGAAGACGTGACGCCCGGCCACTTCGATATCGACCACCGACCCCTCGGCGGGCGGATCGTACCGCACCAGCAGATAGGCGTCTCTGGCGGAGACCTGAGCCCCCGCCTGATTGCCGACGCCGTAGCGGGCGACCCGGCCCTGGACGACGATCTCGAAAGGCTCTGGGTACAGGTTGTTGTCGCCGGGCGTGCCGGCCTTGAAGCGCTGGCCCCGGTAGTGATTGGACCCGACCTTCTCCATTTGGAACAGGATCACTCCCGGCTGGAACAGATGGCCGTGGTATCGGGGATCGTTGCTCCAGGCGGAGAACCAGCCGGCGATGCCGCCCGGGTTCTTCAGCAATGTCCCTGTGTACGCGCTGCCCGAGGCGGCGAAGCGGTACACCGTGTCGGGGTTCCACTGGTCCAGCTTGGGCTCGATCTCGTTCTTCCATTCGGGGCTGTCGAACTGGCTCCACTTCAGGCCGGAGAAGGCCCACTCCCCTGCCAGTTCGTCGGGATCGTAGCTGCGGGTCTGGAGCGAAGCCCGACTGTCCTGCCAGATCGCCAGGAGGGTCTGACCCGTGCCGGACTGGTCGGTGCGCACGGCCCGCACACGATCGACGAGCTTTCCCATGTCCGGGCACCCCCGGCGGTTCACAGACGGTTGCACCATGCCCATGAGCCGGCCGGCGGTCGCCTTGCTGTTGTCGACCCGCGACAGGATTCGATTGGCCCAAAGCCGGTCTTTGCCCGCGCTCAATCCGTCTTCGGCGATGAGCTGAAGCTGTGCGGCGTAGGCCAGATGATAGCCGATCTGGAACAGCAACGAATCGCAGTTCTCGGCGCTGCCGGCCTGGCCTTGCAGCAGCGTCTCCAGTTGCATCTTCATGCCGTTGGCCTGACCGCTGAGGTAGCTGTGCAACTGCTGGCGGGCGATGTCTCGTTGGCGCTGCGACTCCTGCGTGACGCGCTTGGCCCAGACGTTGAACTGGTAGGCCCGCTGTTCCCAGTCGGGCCAGGCCTTGTGCGGCGCGAACGAATACTGGTTGGCCGCCTGCATGTGGCGGATGGCCGCGCGGATCTGGTCGGCAATGGCGGTGTCGGAGGAGCCCTCGGTGCAATTGGCCAGAGCGGCAGCCATTGCCAGGCAACTGGCGGTGTCGTAGATGTTGACCTGAGTCGACTGCGTGTCGCCGATTTGCCAGGTCCTCGGCATCCACGGCCGATCGAAGTATGTGACCGTCTCGGCGGGCGTCTGCGAGTCGGCGTTGCCCAGATCGGCAAAATCGTTGTCATTCGCGTCGCGCTGCGGTGGCGCAGTGGTGGCTTGGTCGAAGGACCGATCAGCGAAGTCGTCGTCGCGCAAGTTGGCGGGCAACTCGTCGAACCCGGCGGTGTTCGTCGGAGTCTCAACCGGTGCATCGAACGTGATGATCGAGGAGGTCTCCTGCGTTCCATCCTCCGGCTGCGTTCCGAGGTCGGCAAAGCCCTCGTCCGGCTGGCCGGCCGCGTTGGGCTCTGTGTTGTCGGTCGCCGTGGAGGTCTGCGCGGCGTCCGTCGGCGGAGCGGCGCTTTCGAGAGAAGCCAATTGCGCCTCGATCTCTCTTCTCTTGTCGGGACAGACGCTCAGAGCGCCGGCCTCCTGCAATCTCGACTTGGCGCCGGCGATATCTCCTGCCTGAGCCAGCCTGTCGGCCTCGCTTCGCAGAGCGTCGACACGCTGCTCGGTTCGTTGGGCCTCCGTGAGCTTCTGCATGAGACGGTCGCGCTGCGGCCCCTGGAGCAGCCGGTCGATGAGCGTGCGCGCCTCGTCGAAGCGGCAGGCGTCGATAGCGGCCTCGGCTGCGGCGGCGATCTCCGCCGGACCGCCCTCGCGGCTGCCGATCAGCAGCTTCAGGCAGGTCTGTGCGTCCCGCCCGGCCTCTCCGGCCACGTCCAGAAATGCCTCGCCCACGTCCACCGCCGAAGCGACGTCGGCCACGGCCTGCTTGGCGCGGTTCTCAAGAGCGGTCAGATCGCCCTTGTCCGGAAGCCCCGCCACCTGCTCGCGTATCGCCGTCTCTGTCAGATCGAACGTTTGAAGCTCCCGCGTCAGCTTGTCGGCCTCCGTGCGCAGCATCGCCGGACAATTCTCGTAGGACGCCACCCACGCAAAGGTGTCATCACCCATGCTCACGATGTTCGCCAGGAGCCCCTGTGCTTCCGGATTCTGAGTCCGCGCGACCTTTTCATCGGCTTTCTTCAGAACGGCTTCGGCATCGATCCGCGCCTTCTTCAGGCGTTCCCATGCGGCGTCGGCGGTGGACGCCATGCGCGCCGCCTCGTCGGCAAGCTTGCGGATCTCGGTGCCCTTCTTCAGCACGGCATCGGCCCCGTCATAGACAGCCAGCAGCTTCTCCATCAACTGCCCCAGGGTGTCGGCCTCGGCCTTCACGGCATCGCGGAGAGCCACCGATTTGTTGAAAGCGTCCACCGCATCGGCGACCGCCTGTTCGGCGCTCTTGGCAGCCAGCTCACACTGCTCCTGCTGGGTCTTCTTGGCCGTCGCGTCCTGGGCGGCTCGGTAGTCCTGGGCTGCCGAGCAGGCCTTCTCTGCTTCGGCCTCCGCCAGCGTCCTGGCCTCGACCACCGCCTCGGCGTGACGGCCGGCCTCTTCGGCCCGGGTCTCGAACGTCTCCACCGCCGGCTCGATCTGGGAGGCGAGCGGCGAGGATTGCCTGATATGATCGAGCAGTGTCTGGGCCTCGGCGCGGGCCTCCGCCAGCAGCGACGAGGCCATCTGCAAACGGCCGGGGCCGTCGGCGCAGACGGACGCCAGTTGATCGGCCGCCGCCTTGGCGGCGTTGTGGTGCCTCTGCATCTGGGGCAGCAACCGCTGCGCCCACAGCATCTGCTGATCGGCCTCGATGTCGTCGCAACGACTGAAGAATTGCTGAAGCTCCTTCTCCGGCATCTGGTAGATCGCCAGGATGGCTGGACCACTTAGCGTCAGCTTCTGCTTGACCATGCAGTTCTCGATGCGGTGGTACTCCTCGACCAGACTCGCCCCGATCGTGTCGAAGTCGTACCACCGACTGACGTAGGTGCCCGACGAAACCGCCTGCTGCATGAGCATGGCGCCCCAGTCGAGGGCGTCGAGGAACTTCAAGTGAGCGTCGCTCTGGACCTTCTCCTTGCCCAGCTCCCTGGCCCTTTCGGCGGCCCTCTGGCGGATCCGCATGGCCTGGGCGCCATCACGCCGGCTCGGATCCAGGCTGCGCATCTCCTCGGCCATTTCCTTGCGGACCTGCTGCATCACGTCGTTGTAGATGCGCTTCGACGCTTGCCGCTCCAGCTCATCCTCCATGGACTTCTTCGCCTGCTCCAGGCCGAAGTCCTTCGTCCACGCGGATTCCAGGGCCGTCTCGAGCCTGGATGTGAAAACGTCGTAGGCCCCGCGGACCCTGGCGGCGCGAGGATCGTCGGCGCTGGGTTTCTCCTCCTGAAGGATGTACTTGGACCACCAGAACTCAGCGACCAGGGGGTCGACGCCCTCATCCACCATCGCATCGACGAAGTTCTTGCGAAGCCCGTTGACGGTCGCGCAGACGACCATCGCCCGCGTCACGTCCTCGATGCAATCGGCGATGCCCAGGCTGTTGAACTCGCTGGGTTGAGGCCCGCCGGACAGGTCTCGCCGGGCAGGGTGCCATTGAGGAGGGTTCTTCCACCGCTCCTTGAAGGTCCACTCTTTGGCCAACCGCTCGATCTGCCCCCGGTACACCGCCCACTGCTTGACGTAGTGGACCACCTCTTTCACGCCGCACTTGAGAAGCTCGTCGAAGAATGCGTTGGCGTGGGCCGCGAGCACGTACCCCGCGTCGTCGAGCGTGTCCTCGATGAACTCGCCGAGATCGAAGCCGATGAACTGATTGAACAGGCCGGGGATATAGCCCTTGAGGTACTGAAGCTTGTCCTCCTGATAGCGCGCATCGTAGTCGTAGAACTGATTGCGGCTGCGCAGGTATTTGATGTGCGCGCCCCACAGCAGGTCCCGGTAGGCCTGCTGGGCCGGTTGGTCGCCCGCAGGATCCACGGGGTTGGGCTGTTCCAGGGCCTCCCTGTAACTGTTGCGGCAGTGCTCCATGCGGTCCCGCATCAGGGCTCGTCCACCGCCCAGGGCGTTGTTGCCCCACTTGCGCGACTCGTAGGCCTTCTCTCCCGCCAGACGCTCCTCGACGGTCCAGTCGCTCCAGACGGCGTCGATGGCCTGCGCGCACCGCTGCCGGCGCGCGTCCAGGTCCCGCCCTTGGGTCTCGAGCTGCTGGACCAGCGCGCGGTAGCGAGGCAGTTCCTCGGCATACTTGCGGATGCCCCACTGCTCGCCTTCGGCGCGCGCCAAGCCCGAAGACAGCAGGAGAAATACGATCAGCCCGACGGGAAACGCAAGACAGCGATCCCAAGGGATACGAGGAGAACCTGGCCATTGCCGCATAACGCCTCCAGGACACAAAAGCCGCCTGCCGCACTCAGATACGTAGAAGGCACAGTCCGTGTTGATTATAGCACCGCCGCAAAAGGAAATACAAGAGCGGACATGGATATAATCGTGGGATGAGCAGGGGCGCGTCCCGATGTACGTCGGGATTCGCCCCTACCGGGGATTCAGGCGGATGATTCTGGGGGACTGCTGCGTCGCCGCCCTGCCGATGCCGGTTCGCGGCAGCGTCAGCCGCTCGACGTACGGCCCATAGCCCTCGCACTGGACAAAAAGGGTGTCCTCCTCCGACTGGGTCAACCTCTCGCAGTCCATCGCGATTTCTACCATATCGTATCTCCAATGGCCACATATCGAGGGCCGTTCGCCTGTCCGACCCGCCGCAAGAACCATGTCTGCGGGACCCACGGGGTGAACCGCTTCAACTTGGAAGACGGGTCAAAGACGGAGGCCGAGGCGGCTGCAGAGCGAGGGAGCCTCACGCAGAGCCAACTGCTCGACTTCGACTATCTCCGCAGCAAGAACAAGCCGTTGTACGACAAGGTCGCGGATTGGTGTGAGAGCCACCCCAGCTATGAGCCACAGCGATCCGTCCCACCGTTTCTCGGTCACGACTGCGGCGTGTCGATAGGAAGTCTCTGCTATGCAAGGAGTTAGGGGAAACTGGGGAACAAGGATTTGAACCTTGACTAACTGATCCAGAGTCAGTTGTGCTGCCGTTACACTATTCCCCAAAGAGCCTGCCATACCAAAGGGTGGCCAAGCTATCACATCTTCGGCATTTTATCAAACCCAAAATAACGAATCAATCTCCATCCGGCGGGCAAAAGTGCCGTCGCCAAGGCGATTTTGACCACCTCGCCCGGCAGGAACGGATAGAGCCCAATCGCCAGGACGCTGCCGAGGGACCGCCCGAACAGATGGACCAGGCAGGTCAGCCAGGCCAGGCCGCAGCCATAGAGAACCGCATTGCCCAGCGCCATCGCCAGGACAGTGGTGGCCAGCCGGCGGTCCCATCCGCGTTCCGCCAGGCGCCCCACGAGATAGGCCGCCAGCACGAACCCGATCAGATACCCGCCTGTAGGCCCGAAAAAAACCGCCAGACCCGCCCTGCCGTGCGAGAAGACGGGGAACCCCGCCGATCCTTCCAGAAGGTACATCAGCACGGACAGCGCCCCCCGCCGCGAGCCAAGCAGGGCGCCGACCATCAGCACCGCAAACGTCTGTCCCGTCCAGGGCACCGGATGGCCGACGGCGATCTGGGTGCACATGGCGATCAGGACCGACCCGCCCAGCACCAGCGCCAAATCATACAGCCAGGCAGCGCTCTTCTCGCACGGCCGGACCAGACCGGCCATGGTCAGTTGTGCGATCATGATTCCTTCCTGAAAACACATTCTCCATTCGTGGAGGCAGCCCGCCGTCGTTGTGCAAGCCGCCCAAGCCCAATACGGCGGCGGATTATACTCGCGCCAGGTTCGCGCGTCAAATGGCGAATGGGAAAGACGATCGACCGGCGACCGACGCAAGAAAATCACGCCTCGGTGAAATCCAGCCTGCCCTGGGGCGACTACATTTCAGAGAAAGGACAGAGGATTGAGGTGCTATATCCAATGCGCACCGAACGTGTATAATGGCCGGCTATGCAGCGTGACGCGGGATGCCGGCTCTGCCTCTATTGGGTGGCGGCAGGATCTCTGGGACAGAATGAACCGCATCCGCCGAAGCGGATGTAGTCGGACCATTTGTGCGGAATGAAAGGGAAAATCATGAAGAAGGGAATCAGCACGCGTGTTTCACTGGCCTTCCTGTTGGGACTGATCCTGTTTCTGGCCAGCTCCTGCGTCTACGTGCATGGTTGTGACGGCTCCTGGGAGAGGCTGGTCAAATACGAGAGGCAGGTGGAGTTGACGGCCCCGCTGGCGCCGGGCTCATCGCTGTCGGCGCGGACCAACGACGGATCGATCCGGATCGAAGGGGTTCCGACGGAAGAATGCCGACTGACGGCGACCATCGTGGCCCGGGCAACGACGGAGGAGCGCGCCCAGGAACTGGCCGAGCAGATCGAGGTACGTCTGGAACCGTCGGCAGAGGGGCTGACCGTGGTCATCGAGAAACCCGAGACCATCCGGAACGCCCGGTACGGCGTATCTCTGGAAGGGACCGTGCCGACGCGAACCAGCCTGACGCTGGTCACCAGTGACGGATCGGTCCATCTGGCGAACATCGAAGGGACCGTGGACGTCAGGACGTCGGATGGGAGCATTCGGGCCGAGGGAATCAAGGGCGATACGAAACTCAAAACCTCCGACGGGAGCATCGACTGCTCGCGCATCGAGGCCGGAACGCTCGACCTGCACACCAGCGACGGTCAGGTCAGGCTCGTCGACGCCGCGATGCAGTCCGGCTCCGCCCGGACCTCCGACGGAAGCATCGCCGTCGCGACGACGCGAGGCGAAAGCCTGGACCTGCACACCAGCGACGGAGAGATTCGCTGCGAAGACATCTGCGTGGCACGTCTGAACTGCCGCACCTCCGACGGCTCGATCCACATCGAGTGCGCCGCCGACACGCCCAAGGCGATGGAAGCGTCGGTCACCACCTCCGACGGCAGTATCACGTTCGCCACGCCGCCGGGCCTGTCGGCTCTCATCGACGCTTCCGTCAACGACGGATCGATCCACACGTCTTTGCCGATCACCGTGGAGGGCAAGGTGGGCAAGTCGCTCATCGGGACGGTCGGCGCCGGCGAAGGCAGGATCACGCTGAGAACCCATGATGGATCGATCACGATCCGATAGTCCGGCAGAACGGGAGAATTCGAGAATGAAGGCACTTCACATGAAGCAGCAGATGGTAATGGCGCTTTCCATCACGGTGCTTCTGGCCACGGCGGGCTGCGACTTCCAGATGGGCAACTGGTCGCAGGCGAGGTTCGAGAGAACGATTACGACCCAGCGGCCTCTGGCAGCCGGATCGACCCTGGACGTCGAGACGTCGGCAGGGTCCATCGCGATCAGTGGCGCCGATGTGACGGACTGCGACATCGTCGCGACGGTCATCGCACAGGCGCCCACGGAAGAAGAGGCGCAGGAACTGGCCGAACAGGTCACGATCGAGGCCGAGCCGGTCGGCCGCACGCTGAAGGTGCGAGCCGACAAGCCGCGAACCGGAAACAACCGCTCCATCAGCGTCAGCTACCGGATCGTCGTGCCCCGGCAGACAAGCATCGAATGCGTCAGCTCCTACGGCAGTCTCGAACTGGCCGATATCGAGGGGACCATCTCCGGGCGGACCAGCAGCGGCTCGGTCCGTGCCGAGAACATCCGAGGCTCCGTCGATCTGACCAGCTCGTACGGGTCGGTCACGTGCGAACGGTTCGCCGAAGGTGATCTGATTCTCAAGACCAGCAGCGGCAAGATCGCGATCGCCGACGCCGCGTTCGGGAAATGCGACGCCGTCACCTCGTATGGCCCGGTCACCGCCCAATCCCTGCGAGGCGAGAGCATTCACCTGCATTCCAGCAGCGGCAGCATCGAACTGGTCGATGCGGAGGCTGGAACGATGGACCTGACGACCTCTTACGGCCGCGTTGATGCCAGGCAGACCACCGTCAGCGACCTGCGGGCCAGTTCCAGCAGTGGCAGTCTGGAGATCGTCTGCAATGAGGCCTGTCCGCCGAACCTGGCCGCCAACGTCAAGAGTTCCTACGGCAGCGTGACATTCACCGCGCCGCCGGCGTTTGCCGGCCGCGTCCGCTTGGCCACCGACTATGGCTCGGTGCATACCGACCGGCCCATCACCGTCAGCGGAGAGATCGGCAAGAAGAAGATCGAAGGCGTCATCGGCGAAGGCCAGGGCAATCTCCATCTGGAAACCAGCAGCGGCTCGGTCACGCTGCGCTAGCCGCCGATCTGCGACGGCGTCGTCATCAAGCGACGCCAAGACATTGAGATTCTGCCGGACGGGCGGGGGCGAGTGCGTCTTTCACCACCCCCGCTCGACCCTTTGCGACGGTCCTGTGTGTGCCAAGCCAGTGGCCTGGGCGCAGAATGGACCCATGCGAATTCGGCCGCACGAACAGGAAATCTGCCCATCCCGCAACGACCCTGTCATTCCGACCGGAGGACTGCCGAAGCCAGGCCGCAGTGGAGAAATCCAGTCGCGAATGCTGAGCGCGCTTGGTCCCTGGCCAGACCCCTTCGGCAGGCTCAGGGCATGCTTTTCGACTTCGCTGCGCCTCGCTTAACGTGACGGCAACGAGCGCACCTCCGCTCCGGATGACCATGGCAACGCCCATTTCCGCCGGCCAATCCGAGAACCGTCACGAGGTCTCACGGACGGCAGGTTCGAGCCGGTTGTCGCCCACGAAATCGAGCCACTCGATCCACGCGTTCTTGTACAGATCGCCCGAGGTCAGGTAGCCGTCGTTGTGGTCGCCCTGGATCTCCACGAATCGCTTCGGCTCAGGGGCCGCCTCGAAAAGACGCCGGCCGAACTTGAAGGGCACGAGCCGATCCTCCCGGCTGTGCATCACGAGAACGGGACATCGCGCCTCGGCCAGGTGCGCTGCCGTGTTGTAGCGGAACCGGGCGAACAGACGGACGGGCATGTAGGGATAGATCCGAGCCCCCATATCGGGGTACGAGGTGAAGGCGCTCTCGACGACCACGGCGCGGGCGTCGACCTGCGCGGCCAGATGCGCCGCGACGCTGCCTCCCAGCGAACGACCGAACAGGACGATCTGCTCGGCGGGAATGCCTCTGCTCTGTCTCAGCCACTCGTACGCGGCGCGGGCGTCGCGGTACGTCCCGGCCTCCGTCGGCCGGCCTTCGCTGCGGCCGTAGCCGCGATAATCGAAGACGAAGCAGTTCAGGCCCAGGCGGTGGAACAAGCTGACCGTATCGAGGCGATGCATGATGTTGCCGGCGTTGCCGTGGCAGAACAGGATGGTGAACGGCGCATCGGCGGCGGCGACGTACCAGCCGTTCAGGGCCAGGCCGTCCTGCGTTCGGAACGTGACGTCCTCGAAATCAAGGCCCATGTCCTCCGGCGT
Organism: Phycisphaerae bacterium; assembly: GCA_012744475.1. Taxonomy (GTDB): domain Bacteria; phylum Planctomycetota; class Phycisphaerae; order Sedimentisphaerales; family Anaerobacaceae; genus Anaerobaca. The sequence goes on along the minus strand of JAAYBV010000002.1, from coordinate 35,900 downwards.
GAACGCGACGTCCCGCACCGGGCGGTACAGCAGCCGCGACTGCGTGAACAGCAGCACCAGCCCGAAGCCCGCGTAAACCGCCACGACCGCCGCGCCCAGATACAACCACATTGACCCCATATTACCCCTACGACCGTTCTTGGAGCATCGCACGACAAACACAACGCAGCCCGCGCGACACATGACGATTCTACTTGCCGACCGGCGTGCGGACAAGCTACAATCGGCCCGTGATTACGAGAAGGCATACATCCTCCGTCCGGGTCGGATCGGTGCAGCTCGGCTCGTCGGCCCCCGTCGTCATTCAGTCGATGACCAAGGTCCCGACCACCGACGTCGACCGCTGCGTCAGACAGGTGAGGCGGCTCGTCCGCGCCGGCTGCGGGCTGGTTCGCATCGCGGTGCCCCGCCGGGCCGACACCATCGCGTTCGCCCAGATCGTGCAGAAGGTCCGCGTCCCGCTGATCGCCGACGTGCACTTCAGCGCCGACCGCGCCGTCGAGGCCATCGAGGCCGGCGCTGCCAAGGTCCGCCTGAACCCAGGCAACATCAAGAAGCAGGAGGACATCTTCCGCATCATCGATGCGGCGAAGATGCACCGTGTCGCCATGCGGATCGGCGTCAACGAGGCGAGCATCCGCGACCTCAAGAAAGACCCCGTGCCGCCCGAGAAGCGAACCGCGCTGATGCTCGACGAGATGCGCAGCTACATCCGGCTGTTCGAGGGTCGCGGCTTCGACCAGATCGTCCTTAGCGCCAAGAGCAGCGATGCGCTGCGCACCATCGAGGTCAACCGGGCCATCGCCGAAGCCTTCGGCTACCCGATGCACCTGGGCCTGACCCACGCGGGCCTGCCGGCCGATGCGAGCATTCCGTCGGCCGTCGCGCTCGGCACGCTGCTGGCCGAGGGCATCGGCGACACGATTCGCGTCAGCGCCGCCGGCGACCCGGTCATCGAGACCGAGATCGCCAAGAGCATCGCCATGTCGTTGGGACTGCTCGAACGGACGCGGCCGGAATTGATCGTCTGCCCGACCTGCGGACGCACCGAGATCGACGTCGTCAAGCTCGCCAAACAGGTGGACAAGGCGCTGCGCAAGGTCAAGAAGCCCTGCCGCGTCGCGGTGATGGGCTGCATCGTCAACGGCCCGGGCGAGGCCGCAGACGCCGACGTCGCCGTTTGCGCCGGCCGGGGAAAGGCCGACCTGTACCGCCACGGCCAGAAAATCGCCACCATCCCCGAGCCCGAAATCATCCCCCGCCTCCTCGCCACCCTCGAAACCCTGTAGGGGCGAATCATCATTCGCCCCAGCAAACGGCTGGCGGTCGAGATGTGCCTCGGGCTGGCAAAAGCGTGTCGCCTGGGAGATCGGGTCGCCCTGTGCCTGCGGGGCGCGCCTCTTGTTTGTCATGCTGAGCGCAGCCGAAGCATCTGGCCGGAGACCGGGTATACGCCTGATTCGCATCCAGATTTCTCCGCTGCGCCTGCCTTCGGCACGCTCCGGTCGAAAGGACAACATCGGCCTCGCCGTCCTCCACAGAGGCGAATCACCATTCGCCCCTACCTGAACTGCGCGCACCTCGTCATCTCGGATGCCTTACCGCGAAAGCGTCTGGCTTTCCGCGGGCAGCTTGCTCAACGTCAGCTCCCGCAGATCGAGCTTCTTGCTGGCGTTGTCGATGTCGATGCCCACAAGATTGCCGTCCGCATCGTAGTCGAGGACAACGCCTTCCGAGACCTCTCGACTCTCGACGCTCGACCGGTCCACCAGATCGATATACAGCGAATCCGTCTCGGGATAGTAGCTCATCTTCATCTCTTGAATCTCCTGTCGGGAAACGCGTTGTGGATCGTCGTCTTGTCTTCGAGAGTCACGACGCGCAACACTGCGCCGCCCAACTCCTCGACCACACCCCAGAAGCGGAACCGGTTCTGTTCCTGCCTCTCGACACGAATCGGGTTCTCGACAACCCGAATGCACCACTCCTTCTGAAGGTACGTACGCTTGCGCAGCACCTGATTCTCAAAATACGCCGTGTACCGGTATTCCATCTCTCGATTGTACCGCGCCAGAGGCGCTTGTTCAACGTCCTTACGCCATGGAGGGAGCAGCCGCCCTCTACCGCCACGGCCAGAAGACCGCCACCATCCCCGAGCCCGAGATCATCCCCCGCTTGCTGGCCGCCCTCGAAACCCTGTAGGGGCCAATCATCATTCGCCCCAGCAAACGGCTGGCGGTCGAGATGTGCCTCGGACCGGGAAGCGCGTGTCGATTGGGAGGTCGTGGCGCCCTGTGCCTGCGGGGCGCGCCTCTCGCTCGTCATGCTGAGCGCAGCCGAAGCATCTGGCCAGAGACCGGGTATGCGCCTGATTCGCAGGCAGATTTCTCCGTTGCGCCTGCCTTCGGCAGGCTCCGGTCGAAATGACAATATCGGCCTCGGCGTCCTCCACAGGGGCGAATGATGATTCGCCCCTACCCGACCTGTGCGGCCTGCATGCCCTACCGCTTCAGTGGCGGATCGTTGAGAAGCAGCGAATCGCGCGCATCCGCCGGCTGGCTCTCGTACGCCTTCGGCGGGACACCACGGACCTTGTCGTCACCATCCCACGCTGTGTAGATGTTGTCGCCCTCCAAACCGCAGAAGGCGCGCTTCGCAAACTCCACGTGCGAATCAAGGAACAGAACGTTCTGGCCGTCTCTCATGTGCGCCTTCGCGCTGCCTTGCCGAGCCTGGTCCGCAGTGCCCCGGTGAGGGGCGAGATCGGGCTGGAAGGCGGAGAAGTCCCCTGCCTTCCGCCTCGCACTATCGATCCAGGGATTGTGATCGGCGGCCACAGCCATGCCGGGTTTCGCGTACGTCGTCACAGCATAGGGGCCGTAGGGTTGCTGATAGGCGTAGCTACAGTGCTTCGCCGGGTTCGGCCCGAAATCCCAGACATCCGTCAGTCTCTTGCCATCGACATGGTACTTCGTCGGATCGAACTCCTTGACACCTCTCTCGCCTGCACAGGCGAAGGACTTGGCAGGCACGTCGCCATAGCGAACGAGCAGGTACAGGCTCGAACTGATCGTCGCCTGGCCGCCGGCGCCGTTCGGGTCGAGACTGAAGGCGTCTGCTCGCCGTTCGCTGCACCAGTCGGCCAGTCCTGGACCCCAGACTGTGCCTTGCCCCCCTGCCAGAGGAAGCTTGTCGTCATAGTCATTGGCGTAAATCAGCATCGCCTTGCCGATTCCCGCCAGATGCGTCCCGCATCTCATTCTCGGCGCGTTCATCTTGCCGGCGTGGAAGGGCACGTACATCGCTGCCAGGATCAGAACAGCCGGAGCGCTCACACCGACAGCCGCGAACCCATACCCCGTTCGGCGTCCCCCGCTGCGGCCAATCTTGCTCAGACCGGCAACGCCCAGAACGAATGCAAGACCTGTGCCGAGGAAGTTCCCCAGGGCAGTGAGTTCGACGAAGGTAGATTGAGGATGCAGAATGTAGGGATCCATCGCTGCGATCACGCCGGGCACATAACAAAGCCAGCTCAAGACAGCCGTGACTGCCGAGGCAACCGCCACGCGGCTGACCTTGACCACTACAGCGGCTCCTGGATCTTGTGTTCGACGGAACGGCTGGCCGCACGAAGCGCACTCGGTTGTTCCATCTGTGTTCTCGCCACCGCACGTCGGACATCGCATGAACACTCTCTCCCGTAGCTGGCGCTTTGCATCTTCCTGGCCAAGACCGAGCCAATCGGAGCGATCCTACGACGAGGTGTCCCTGTCGTCAAGGAGGTCGGGACGGTGCTGGCGGGTGCGTTCGAGGGACTGGTCGCGGCGCCATTGGGCGATCTTGCCGTGGTCGCCGGAGAGGAGGATGTCGGGGACCTTCATGCCGCGATAGGTCTCGGGGCGGGTGTAGTGGGGATACTCCAGCAGGCCGTTGCTGAACGAGTCGTCGCGGGCGGAGTCCTCGTCGCCCAGGGCCCCGGGCAAGAGGCGCACGACGGCGTCGATGACGACCATCGCCGCCAGTTCGCCGCCGTTGAGGACGTAGTCGCCGATGGAGATCTGCTCGGCGCCGAGCCCGATGCGGATGCGCTCGTCGAAGCCCTCATAGCGACCGGCGATGAGGATCAGCCTCTCCTGCGTGCTGAGTTCGGCGGCCTTGGCCTGCTTGAAGGGCACGCCCTGCGGCGTCAGGAGGATGACCCGGCCGGGCTGGGGGCAGAGCGACTGGACGTGCTCGAAGCAATCGAAGACGGGGCCCGGCATCATGACCATGCCGGGGCCCCCGCCATACGGTTTGTCGTCGACCTTGCGGTACTCGCCGACCGCAAAGTCGCGGATGTTCGTCAGAGCGATGTCGACTATGCCCTGCTCCTGGGCCCGCTTGATGATCCCGTAGCCCAGAGGAGACTCGAACATCTCCGGAAACAGGGTAAGAACATCGATTCGCATCGCGTGCGTTCAGCTATCAGGCAGCGCCTTCGGCCGCCTTGGCTTCCGCTTCGGCCTTGGCTTTGGCCTCTGCCTCCGCCTTGGCTTTGGCTTCCGCGTCGGCCTTGGCCTTGGCGGCCTTGGCTTCCGCCTCCGCCTTGGCCTTCTCTTCGGCTTCCTTGGCCTTCTTCTCGGCGGCGATCCGCTCGGTGGCAGTGAAGAGCTTGCCCCTCTTGTGGGCGATCTTCCGGGCCTGGGCCCGTCGGGCGGCCTTTTCCGCGGCGTACTTGGTTTTGATCCCCTGGCGAAGCAGAAGCTCAGCCACCGTGTCGGAGGGAACCGCCCCCTGGCCGAGCCAGAATTCGACCCGCTCGCGATTCAGGACGATCTGCTTGGCGGCATCTGTTTCGAGGGGATCATAGTGTCCGAGCTTCTCGATCACCCGTCCGTCGCGCGGAGCTCTGGACTCTATCGCGTGGATTCGGAAGAACGGTCGATGCCGGCGCCCCATACGGGCCATTCTGAGCTTCACTGCCATGGTGTTCCTTTCGCTGATAGCGTATGTCAAATTTCCGTGACCGGCCCTGTGCCGTCACGAAACGCGTTTGCACATCAGACTGTAACCGTTGATGAAGATCGCGAGGTTGGCCGGATCGACCTTGGCGTCCTCGGCGATTCTTTCCACCTGCTCGTCCGTAAGCTTGTCGGCGTCGTGCTTCTCGGCGGCCGTCATGATCGCCACCGCCCGACGAAGCTCCGCGAGCTCGGCGGCCGTCGGAGCCGCCAGCATCGCCAGCTCGCTGTTGCCCTCCATGTCCTGGAACCGGCCGCGAAACGTGTTACCATACTCGTTTTCACAGAATCGGGCAACCTCTTCGAGGTATTCGTCGAGAGATATTTTCGCCTTCGGGACGGAATTGGGCTGTTTTTCGGCCATTTCGATCGATCCGCAGGGGTCTGTGCCGGCGGATTTCCGGGCGGGGCTATCGCTGTTTCTTGATCTTGCCCCGGCGTTTGATGACCCGTTTTCGCTTGGATCGCTGCTTGATCTTGCGGCCGCCGGTCATCCGGGCGCTCATGGCCTCCATGTTGAAGCCGCCGGAAAAGAGGGCCTTGAGCCCGCCGAAACTGCCGCCGCTGACCGCCTTCATCATGTCGCGGCTGCGTTTGAACGTCTTGACCAGGGTGGAAACGTCGTTCGGCTGCGTCCCGCTGCCGGCGGCGATCCGCCTTCGCCTGGACGGGTCGATCAACTCCGGATCGCGCCGCTCCTTGGCCGTCATCGACTGGACGATCGCCTCCATCTGCTTGATCTCGTCGCCGTCGAAATCGACGTCCTTGAGCTGGCCGCCGAGGCCCGGCATGAGCTTGAGCATGTCCTTGATGCCGCCCATCTTCTTGACGGCCTGCATCTGCTTGAGGAAGTCGTCGAAGCCGAAGCTGCCCTTGGCCATCTTCTTCTGGAGCTTGGCGGCTTCCTCGGCGTCGAACTGCTCCTGGGCCTTCTCGACGAGGGTGACGACGTCGCCCATGCCCAGGATGCGGCTGGCCATGCGGTCGGGGTGGAACTCTTCGAGCTTGTCGAGCTTTTCGCCGACGCCGATGAACTTGATGGGCTTTCCCGTGACCGCCTTGACGCTCAGGGCGGCGCCGCCTCGGGCGTCGCCGTCGAGCTTGGTGAGGATCACGCCGTCCAGTTCGAGGCGCTCGTTGAACTCCTTGGCGCTGTTGACGGCGTCCTGGCCGGTCATCGAGTCGCATACCAGGTAGATCTGGTGCGGCGTGATGGCCTTGGCGACGTTGGCCACCTCGGTCATCATCTCTTCGTCGATGTGGAGCCGGCCGGCGGTGTCGACGATAACCACGTCGTTGCCGCTCTCCTTGGCGTGCTTGATGGCGTTGCGGGCCACCTTGACGGCGTCCTTGCTGTCCTCGCTGTAGACGGGGATGCCCGTCTGCTCGCCGAGGATCTTGAGCTGGTCGATGGCGGCAGGTCGCTGCAAGTCGTCGGCCACCATCAGCGGGTGCCGGCCCTTGGACACGAGATACTTGCCGAGCTTGGCGGCAGTGGTGGTCTTGCCGCAACCCTGAAGGCCCGCCAGCAGGATGATCGTCGGGCCGGGCGAGACGAAGTAGATCCGCGTGTCGACCGGACCCATCAGCCTCGTCAACTCGTCGTTGACGATCTTGACCATGACCTGGCCCGGGTGCAGGCTCTTGACGACCTCGGCGCCGAGGGCCGCCTCGCGGACGTCCTTGCAGAACTGCTTGACGATATTGTAGTCGACATCGGCCTCCAGCAGGGCCTTGCGGACGTCCCGCATGGCGTCGGAGACGTTGGCCTCGGTGATGCGGCCTCGCCCGGAGAGCGATTTGAAGACCGAATTGAGTTTTTCCGTCAATGACTCAAACACGGGATTTCCCCTGAATGTCTAAGATCGGAGCCCCGGGTCCGCATCACATCTGGTCCCGTCCGGCCCGGTCGGCAATCGTCTCATGCTACGGTTTCGGATGGGTCTTTGCAAGGCCAAATTGCCCCGCACGCGCTGCACGCGGCGTGTCTGTCCAGATTTCGCGGCAAGCCCCATTCAGGCGTAGAGAGCCGTGTGCGACAGCGGCAAACGAGAGCTTGCCTATGGCGCGCCATTAGCAGCTACTCAGAATCGGCGGAAACCATCGGCAAACTCCGCTTCGCTCCGTTTGCCGCTGCCACACAACGCATGCTGCGGGGTTCTCACACCTGCCACAGGTGGATTCGGCGTGGTGGCAGGCGCAACGCATCAGGGGCGTTGGCGGAAAGACGGTATCAGCCGGCCCAGTTCTGGTCGGTCTTGCTGAGCTTGTTCTGGAGGAAGATTCCGATCGCCATGGGAACCAACAGCAGAGTCGGTACAAACCACTGATTGGCCTCGGCAAACACCTGGAGCCGTTCTCCGTCGCCCCCGGCGATGTACCGATAGACGATCGCCAGGATGCCGACGACCATCAGCGTGCTGCCGCCGAGGCTGGTAAAGAGAATCACCGCGATCTTGAAGACGATGAACGAGATCATGCCTCCGGCGATCAGGCCCACCAGACCGCCGGCCCAGACGTATTCTTCGGGCAGACCGGCCGCCAGCCACACCCCGGCGGTGAGGATGCCCCCGGAGATCGCGCCGAGAAACGTCACCCCCCACCGCATGAAGGGCACCGACAGCACCGCGAAGAAGATCGAGCAGATCAGCGACAGCCAAATCACGTTGCCCGCGATGAGCCGCTGATTGGCCCAGACCCCCAGGCCCAGACCCAGCAAGCCGAAGCAGATGGTCACGAGGATCCGGAAGACGCGCCAGCCATAAAATAGACAGACCGAGCCGAACGAGATGAAGGTCAACGCTTCGACGAGGCCCAGCGAGCTGATGTACTTCCACATCACATCCAGAGGCACCACCTGCCTCTGTGCGGTCTCCTCTGCCGCCGCAACCAGCAATATCCAGATCACCGTACCCATGCTTGACTCCCGTTCATCCGCGGCAGCACCCCACTGGCCCGAGTCTGTCGCTGGCGCCCTCTTTCGGGCGGGATCTTCGGCATTTTATCGGTCTCCGCCCGCCAGGCCAAACCTGTCCGCAAAACCGGCGGCGTCGGTCTTGGCGCATACTCTATCCTTATCGGCGTATGACGGCGGATTTCGTTAGGACTTGCCCTGACACGGCGGCTGAAAGCCTCGCCCCTCGACAGCCCGAAGGAATGCGGATGAGAGGAGTCGAACCTCCACGGGCGTTAAGCCCACAGGCACCTGAAGCCTGCGCGTCTGCCAATTCCGCCACATCCGCGAATCGGAAGAGGAATTATCGTCCAAAAGGTTGGATTCGTCAAGCCTTCTGCGATAGAAATTTGGGAAAAGGGACCGCGATGCGCGTGCCCTTCGAGCCGGCGGAGCCAAAAACCCTGAACCGGACGGATACGCAGGGAAGCCGGGCAAAGCGGCTCGATCCGAAGGAGGTCGCGTAATGAACACCGAGGTTAGCGTCTGTCAGGTGGAACCGCAACTGGTGGTTGGCATGCGCAAGCGCGGCACGTATGCGGAGATCGGCCCGATGATCGTGACGGTATGGCGTTTCGCCGCCGGCAGCGGCGCCCACATCGTCGGACGACCCACGTTCATCTGCCATGAGACGCCCAAGGAGGCGATGAAGGCCAACGAACAAAGCAACGCCGACGTGGAGGTGGCCGTGCCCGTCGCCAAGAAGGTCACGGGCACCGACCGCGTGACCTGCTACGAACTGCCAGGCGGTCAGATGGCCAGGATCATCCACCAGGGCCCCTACGAGACGAGCGCCCCGGCCTACAAGAAGCTGTTCGCCTGGATCGCCGAGAACCACAAGAAGGTGACCGGGCCGACGCGGGAGGTGTACCTGAACGACCCGCGCAAGGTCCCGCCCGACGAGCTCCTCACGGAGATCTACGCCCCGGTGACGTGACAACGGCTCTTCCTGCCGTAGCAGACTTGACCGAGTACATGAAAAAAGCCCCCTGCCGGAACAGGGGGCTTGTGCCTTCTACACCCTGGTGCATCCGTTCGCTTGCCGGCTACGGCATCTCCGACTTGAACGAGTAGCGGCCGGAGCCGATCTCGAACATCGCGTTGTCGCCGTCGGTGCCGACGAACTGCACGCCGGGCGAATCCATCGCCGAGCGGCCGCCCTCGGTGATCCCGGCGGCATCGGCCGTCGGAACATACACGATCGCCGTCGTGTTGGCGGGGATCGTCACGTCCAGGCTGAGCTGCGTGATGCCTTTGCCCCTGCCGATCAGCGGATGCCACGACAGGTCCCACCCGCCTCGGTAGGTCGCCTTGCGAATCTTCCAGGAGGTGGCGATCTCGCCTCCGATCGAGTCGTAGCTCGTCTTGGCCCAGGCGAGACGCCCATCGGGACGCGGACGGATCACGATGCGTTTGTAGGCGGGCCCGTCCGTGTCGATGCCGCCGATCGTCTTGAACATCCACTCGGCGACGGCGCCGAAGGAGTAGTGGGCGAACGAGTTCATTCCCGGGTCCTGGAAGCCCTTCTCGGGCGTCCAGCCGTCCCAGCGTTCCCAGATGCTCGTGGCGCCGTGCTCGATCGAGAAGCCCCACGACGGGAACGTCTTGTTGTGGAACAGGGCGAACGCGACGTTGGTCCGGCCGAAGCGCGTCAGCGTCGCCATCAGGTCCTTGGTCCCGACGAACCCGGTGGACAGGTGCCAGTTGCGGATGCGGATGTCGTCGACCAGGTACTCGACCGCCTGGGCCTGTCGCTCTTCGCTGAGCAGATCGAACGCCAGCGCCAGCACGTAGACCGTCTGCGTGTTGCCCTTGATCCGTCCATCGGCGCCGACGTACGCGTCGTTGAAAGACCGCTTGATGGCCTCGAACAGCTCGCGATACTTCGCCGCATCGTCGTGCTTGCCCAGCACCTCGGCGGCTTGCGCCACCAGCTTGGTGCTGTAGGCGAAATAGGCGGTGGCCAGGACGTCCTTGGGCGTGTCCGCCTGGATGCTGAGCCAGTCGCCGTAGCCCTGGGCCGGACGCAGCAGGTTCGTGGTCGCGCCCTGGCAATAGTCGATCCATTTGGTCATGGCGTCGTAGTGCTCGGCCAGGACGCGCTTGTCGCCGTAGACTTCGTAGATCGTCCACGGGCAGATCACGCCGGCGTCGCCCCACGCGGCGGTCCCACCCGCTTCAGCCACCAGGCGAGGTGACACGTCCGTGAAGGCGCCGTTGGGAAGCTGGGCGTCTTCGACGTCCACGAGCCACTTGGTGAAGAAGGAGGCCACATCGGTGTTGTAGGTCGCCGCGCGGACGTAGACCTGGGCGTCGCCCATCCAGCCGAGCCGCTCATCCCGCTGCGGGCAGTCCGTCGGGACCTCGATGAAGTTGGCCCGCTGCGTCTGGCAGATGTTGTGGTACAGCGTGTTGGCCGTCTCGTCGGAGCACTCGAACCTGCCGACGACGGGCGTATCCGACGTCAGTTCGATGCCTCGGATGTCACTGAGTCGCGGCTGGCCGGGATAGCCGGTCACCTCGACGTACTGGAAGCCGTGGAACGTGAACTCCGGCTGCCACGTCTCTTTGCCCAGGCCTTTGCAGATGTAGGTGTCGGTGGCGCGGGCGCCGCGCAGATTGGTCGTGTAGATCGTACCGTCGGGGTTCAGCCGCTCGGCGAAACGCAGAACGATCTTCTGGCCCGGCTGGGCGTCCTCCACCGTCAGGCGGGCGAAGCCGGCAAAGTTGGTCCCCATGTCGAAGACGAAGGCGCCTGGGCTCGGCTCGGTCATCGCGACCGGTTTGATCTCTCCGAATCGACGAACCAAGACGCCCGGATGCGATTCCAGCTTGGGCGCGACGCGGTCGGTAACATCCACCCCGGACCACTGCGATTCATCGAGTTCGGGCCCGCTCCAGTCGGGAATCTCCTTGCGGGCGTCGTAGGTCTCGCCCATGAGAAAATCGCCTTCGAGGATGGGACCGGTCGTCGCTTTCCAGCTTCCATCGGTTGTCACGACCTTCACGCTGCCGTCGGTGTGCTCGACCACCAGTTGGGCGGCGAAACGTGGATGGGTGCCGTAGTGGTCACGGACGTGGTACCAGCCTATGTATCCACCGTACCAGCCATCCGCCAGCATGGCGCCCATTGCGTTGAAGCCCTTCTGAAGCTGTTTGGTGACATCGAACGTGTTGTAGTAGACGCGAATCCGGTAGTCCGTCCAGCCGGGCGTGAAATAGGCGTCGCCGACCTGCCGGCCGTTGAGATAGAGCCGGTAGTCACCGAGGGCCGAGGCGTACACCGTCGCGCGTTTGACGGGCTTTTCGAGAACGAAGCGTTTGCGCAGGAGCTGGGCGGGAGGCAGGAACAACTGCGCCGAGTCCAGCTTGATTTCGCCCCAGGGCCCGGCTCCGTATGCCGCCGCGACGGCGGCGTGTTCCCAGGCGCCGGCATCGAAGTCCGGCGTCATCCAGTCCGTCGGGCCGGTCTGCGCCGTCCGCCACGAATCGTCGGAAACGATGACCGTGGAGCTTCCGTCGGAGTACTGCACGTTCAGCACGGCCAGGACGCCCGCGGGATTGGCGCTGTCGCCCTGGTTGGCCGCATCGATCGCGATGACGTTCTTGCCCGGCGCCAGGTTGTCCTTGACGTCGACGACGAGGGCCTCTTTGAAGTTCCCGCCGTCGCGAACCGGCCGGCCGTTGACGTATAGCTTGTACCAGTTGTCGGCGGTGACCGCGCAGGCCGCCGACTCGATCTGGGCCCCTTGCGGAACGTCGAACTCCCTGCGGAACAGCCGATTGCCCACAGGCACGCCCGCCGTCGCATCGCCCTCGGGGTACCAGATCCAAGAGGCCGTGGACAGATCAATCTGGCCACCTTCAGCCCCCCGCTTTCGCGACGCGTCGAAGCCGATCCACTGGGCCCTCCAGTCCTCCGGCTTCAGAAGCCCCATCGACCAGGAAGCCACCTTGCTCCAGGACGACGGGTCGCCATCCTTGTCCCAGACGCGCACCACCCAGAAGCACGGCATCTGCGATTGGAGGGGCTTGCCGGCGTAGGCGACATGGGCCGTCTGGTCCGATGCGACCATGCCGCTGTCCCACAGATCGCCGACCTTCTTGTCGATCAGCTCCTTGCTGCTGGCCACCAGGATGCGGTAGGCGCTCTGTTTCTGACCTCGCTGGCTCGATCGAACGATCCAGCTCAGTCGCGGCCTGGCCTCATCGACGCCGAGCGGGTCCACGAGGTACTCGCATCGCAGATCGTCGGGCGTCAGACTGCCGCCGCGTGCGAAGAGCTGTCCGCCCAGGATACCGGCCGCGACCGGGCTATCCGCCCCGAGAATCGCTGCCACCGTCAGTAGAATGATCGTCCGTGTCCTCATTCGCGTTCACCTCCTAATCGTGCGTTCGGCATGCCCTGTCCCGTCAGACACCACGCGACGTACAGTCCGCGCCTGCGGCGCTCTACTCTGGTCCAGGCTTTCCGTCAGTCAATCCATATCTTGTTTTGCGGCAAGAGCTTCCGGCGGGTTCTCGCGACCGCCGGTTCCGCCGTAGATGAAACGCATCTTCCCCACGTTCGGAATCCAACGCAGCGAGACGATCGTGTAGAGCAATCGCGAGGGCAGATTCCGATTGATGTTGCTCAGCAGAAAACTCTTCAAGGGCGCCGGCCAGGGGAACTCGAAGCCGCTGGGCCAGTAGACGAACAGGGCCTTGCCCACAAGATAGTATCTGGGCACGACGCCCGCCCTTGGCGGGTCCATGCCTCGGCTGGCGAGGCCCGGCGGCCCCCACCAGCGACCATCCTCGCTGTTGGGACTGTTGTCGCCAAGCACGAAGAACTCGTCGGCGCTCAGCGTGAACGGATTCTCCTGGGTCGCCCGCGGGACGCGTCCTCCCTCGGACTGGCCGAGATAGTGAATGTCCCGGAAGATCGCCAGGTGGGACAACGTCAGTTTCCCGGCGCCGAAAACCTGCGCGCCGGCGGTCTCGATCCGGCTGCGGTCCAGCGCGTCGGGCGACCGTCCCAGATCGAAGGTCAGGCGGTTGCCGTTGAACTCGAAGAGCAACTGATGGTCCACGTTGGCGAACTTGACCAGGGTAAAGGCGCCCCGCGCCGGCATCTCGGCCGACCGGCGGGCCAGGACGGTCTCTTCGGTCCCGTCGAAGCGCGACAGGACCATCTCGCCGCCCAGGTCCAACCAGGCGCGGTAGTCCACGCCGTACTTGCTCAGCGTGGCACCGACTCGCCCGGCCTCGCTCTCGGGCTGGACGTAGAACCGCACCATCAGGTCGCTGCACTGCGGCATCCGCGATTCCATGCGGATGTCATTATAGGCGTACATGACCTTGAAGTCGTTGGCGGACCGGCCACCGTAGGTCATCGTTTCGATCCGGTCGGGCGAACCGTCCAACACGAAAGCCGTGGGATTCCTCTCGTCCACCGCCCAGGCCGACGCGTCCAGGTCGAACGGCACCTGCCAGAGATACCCATTGAACGCACCGCGCTGGTTCGGATTGACCGGGCGGTAGTCGTTGTCGTAGACCGGCATCCAGAGTTCTCTCTGCACGCAAGGCGGCTTGCGGGCGATCTGCCCGTCGACGTAGATGTCCCCGTCGATGATCTCGATCCGTTCGTTGGGAAGTCCGATGAGGCGCTTGATGTAGTTCTCCGAGGGGTTGGTCGGGTTCTTGAAGACGACCACGTCCCAGCGTTTGGGCTCGGCGAACTGATAGAGGCACTTGAGGACCAGGATGCGGTCGCCGTTGGCGACGGGATTTCCGCTGCTGGTAGGTACGAGGTAGCCGCAACTGGGGCACTGGGTCTGCTGAATGTCGACGGGTCCCGGCGGGATCGTGTCTTCTCGCATGCGGTAGAAGCTGCTGCTGGGGACGAATCCATACTGGTATTCGTATCCGCACTCGGGGCAACGCAGCCGGAAGTGCGCTCCCATCAGGGTATCGGCCATGCTGCCGGTCGGGATGCGGAACGCCTCCATCACGAAGGCGCGAAAGACAAACGCCAGGATGAACGCCGTGATGAGCCATTCAAAGGTGTTGGCGATCTCCCCGGCGCGATCCTTGTGCTTGGGAGCGGTTTTCTTGCCGGACGGTTGTGGGGGGTTGCCTGGAGTCATTCACCATTGTCCTGTTCGTTCGTCATTACGCCACGCGACAGCAAAAAACGCATTATGCATGCAAAGCACGACTCGGTCAACCGTCGTATCCGCCTTCCTGCAATTGTGTACGGCCCGGTCGGCAGCCGGCCGCAGGGCCCTCCACCGCCGGGCGGCCCGCCCCGCACGCTCCCGGTCCACCAACCCGAGGGCGGATTTTTTTGGCCAAAATGCTTGCCGCATAGAAGTCTTTACTGTATAGTAGGTTGCAGTCGATCAACCTTTCCGTCTCGGTGGTTGTACGTCTGCACAGTGGCCAAATCGCTCTGTGGACAGATGTGCCGGACAGAACTTGGGTCGGTCATATAGGGTTCAGGATGTCCTCAATGCGCTGTTGGACAATTCGCTGGTCACGGTGGCTGGACCGCCTCTGGCGGAACCCAACGCGGTTTCTGTTTTCGAAGCGATCTTCTCTTCAAGTGAGGTAGTCTATGGCAACAGTGACCAAGAAAGAACTCATCGACCGCATTGCGGAACGCACACAAGCCAAGAGGGTGTCGGTAAAACGGATCGTTCAGACCTTTCTTGATGAGATCATCAGGGAGCTGTGCCAGGATAATCGGTTGGAATTCAGAGATTTCGGCGTTTTTGAGACCCGGACGAGGGCTTCGAGAGTCGCGCAGAACCCCAAGACACTGGAACGCGTGGAGGTGCCATCGAAACGCACGGTCAAGTTCAAGATGGGCCGGCTCATGCGGGAGAACCTCAGCCGTTCCTCCGCCGATGTCAAGCCAAGGCTGTGAGAAGAGGTTTTCTGCGATCTGTGGGTCCGGCCGGCATGGCCGCCTGACAGCAGCACGGGTACAACAAATCGCACCCAGCGTCCTCCCAAAGGAGCGTTCTTTATGTTGCAGGGGAAGGTCAAGTGGTTCAACCCACGGAAGGGATATGGGTTCATCGCAACATCTGACGGTCCCGACGTCTTCGTCCACTATTCGAGCATTTCGGGCGATGGATTCAAAACGCTGGGCGAGGGCGACGCCGTCACGTTTGACATCGTCGATGGAGAAAAAGGGCCTCGGGCAACCAACGTTATGCCGCTTTCGCCTTCCGAGTAGGCCCGGGCATCGCAGGGGTTCCGCCCGCCGCCGGAAAAGGCTCCGCCGATCCTGTTTTTGATCCGTTCCGGCCCCCCTGGGATTCCAGCCGGATTCCAGGCCCCCCTCCAGGCGCGCATTCTGAAGGCTCGCCCGCCGATTTCTGCTGTATTTCTTGCATCATCCGGCGATCCGGTGTATGATCGGAGTGGACGGCTTGAGAAGGACCTTGCGATGTTCGGGGAAAATCAATCCGGCTTGAGTTGCAGCGTGCTTGTCCTCAACAAGCACTACATGGCGATCCGCATCATCGGCGTCAAGCGGGCCTTCTCCCTGTTGTGCCGCCAACTGGCGGAGGTCGTCTCCTTCGAGGAGGGTTCGTATGCCAACTACGATTTCCGCAGTTGGTGCGAGGTCAGCCAGTTCCGCCGGCGTTTCGAGCCCGACGATCACGATTGGGTTTCCACCGTCAATTTCTACGTGGCGGTGCCGCGCATCATCCGCCTATTGTTCTACGACCGCCTGCCGCGAAACGATGTGAAGTTCAACCGGCGCAACCTCTTCGCACGCGACCGCAACCGCTGCCAGTATTGCGGCAAGCACTTCCCCACCAGCGAACTGTCCCTCGATCACGTCGTTCCGCGCAGCTTGGGCGGCAAGGCCACTTGGGAGAACATCGTCTGCGCCTGTACGCGATGCAACGTCAAGAAAGGCGGACGCACGCCCAAGCAGGCGGGCATGGAGCTTTTCCGTCCGCCGACCAAGCCCAGACACAATCCCGTAGTCCACATCCACCTCGGGCACGACCGCTACAGCTCCTGGAAACAGTTCCTCGACCATGCCTACTGGTCTGTCGAGCTGAAGTAGCGCACAGGACGCTGCGGCGCACGTCGTGCTGACGGCGCTTCACAGGTCACGGATTCCAGACTTGCATTGCGCGCAGGGTTGTGCGAGAATTCCGCCCTATGATGTCACCGGGGTACAACAGACTGCTGTGGGTCGGCGTGCTGGCGATTTCGCTTTCATGCTGGGCGGGCGAGCCGAACGAACCGGCTGGGCCCAACTGGATCGAGTCGGCCAAGGCCGATCTGCGCCTCTTCCCCGACCGGCTCAAGACCGACGCCAAGGCCACGTTTTTGCACAACGACAATCTGGCGGCCCTGGCCTGGGCGGGACTGGCCAGCGTGGCGATGCACAACGGCGACGCCGACGACGACGTCGCCGACCATTTCGACCGGCACGAGACGTTCGACAACTTCGGCGGCGCGACGCTCAAGGTGGTCGGCTCGCCCGGCTTCCACATTCCGGCCGCAATGCTCTGGTACGCCCTCAGCGCCGACAGGCAGGATGAGCCCAACAAGCAGAAGGCCCTGACGATGCTCACGGCGCTGACGATCAACGGCGTTGTCACCATCGGCCTGAAGGCCATCCGCGACAACGACCAGCCCGACGGCGAAATGTGGGCCTGGCCCAGCGGCCACACCTCCAGCTCGTTCACCGTCGCCTCCGTCCTGCACGAATTCTACGGCCTGAAGGTCGGTCTGCCCGCCTACGTCGGCGCCGGCGTCGTCGCCTGGCGCATGATGGACCAGGGCGACCATTGGGCCAGCGACGTCGTCTTCGGCGCCACGCTCGGCTGGGTCGTCGGCCACACCGTCGCGCGGAACCACAAGCCGGAGATCGCGGGCTTCGAGGTGCTGCCCTATCACGGCAGCCGCGAAGAGCCCGCCGTCGGCATCAACCTCCTGCGTCGGTTCTGAGCCTGTCGCCAGTGAACCATCCCCAATCCCGATGTGCATCGGGATTGAGGCTGCCACACACGTCTCTCTACGTCTGCAGCCTTGCGCTTGCGTTGCCGGCGGTCCTGGGCCACAATGGCGGTCCTGAGGAGTCTTTTCCATCTGGCACTGGAGGTAGATGACCATGACGCAACTGACAACCATTCTGCTGATTCAGGTCTCGGGCATCTCTGCGGCTGCACTGAACCTGCCGACGGTCGGCCTGCCGCTGCCGACGCTCGGCAGCGACGTACGGGTGACCGATCTGCGATGCGAGTACCTCTGCAATCCGCTGGGCATCGACGTGACGCAGCCGCGTCTGAGCTGGAAGCTCCAATCGCCATGGCGCGGCCAGAAGCAGACCGCGTACGAAATCCTCGTCGCCAGCAACGAGCGACTGCTCAAGGACAATCGCGCCGACCTGTGGAACACCGGCAAGGTGACATCGGACCGCTCGATCCAGATCGCCTACGCCGGCCGGCCCCTGACGTCGCGGATTCGCTGCTATTGGAAGGTCCGCGTCTGGGACAAGGACGATAAACCCAGTCCGTACAGCGAGGTAGCCACGTGGGAGATGGGACTGCTCGAAGCCGACGACTGGCAGGCGAAATGGATCTCCGCGCCGCAGACCGACGGCAAAACCATGCCGCCGGCGCCGATCCTTCGCAAGACGTTCGTCCTGTCCAAGACGGTCAAGCAGGCGCGGCTGCACATCTGCGGGCTGGGCTACTACGAGCTGCACCTGAACGGCCGGAAGGTGGGCGACCACGTTCTCGATCCGGCGTTTACGCGCTACGACCGACGCGTGCTCTACGTCACGTACGATGTCACCGGGCAGTTGAAGGCGGAGTTCAACGCGGTCGCGGTCCTCCTGGGCAACGGCTGGTACGACATGGACGCCCAGGCGGCGTGGGACTTCAACAAGGCCGCCTGGCGGGCGAGGCCCACGCTGCGATGCCAGCTCGAAGTGACATTCTACGACGGCTCGACGCGCACGATCGCCAGCGACGAGACGTGGCGGGTCGCCCCGAGTCCGATCCTGTTCAACTGCATCCGACAGGGGGAAACGTACGACGCGCGGCGTGAGATTCCCGGGTGGAACACGCCGGACCTGAGCGACGCCGACTGGTCGCTGGCGAAGGTCAGCCCCGGTCCCAAGGGCACGCTCAGCGCCCAGATGATCCCGCCGATCAAGGTGATGCAGACGCTCAAGCCCGTGAAGATCACCGCGCCGAAACCGGGCGTGTACGTGTTCGATTTCGGCCAGAACATCGCCGGCTGGGCCCGCCTGAAGGTCTCCGGCCCATCCGGAGTGAAGGTGGTCATGCAGTACGCCGAACGCCTCCACGACGATGGGACCATCGACCAGAAGGACATCGCCGTGCATACCAAGAGCACACCGTTTCAGACCGACACCTACATCCTCAGAGGCCAGGGCACGGAGACCTGGGAGCCGCGATTCGTCTACCACGGATTTCAGTACGTCCAGGTGACGGGCCTGCCGGACAAGCCCGACGACGAGACCATCCTCGGCCGGGTCGCGCACACCGCGTTCGACCGGGCGGGCGTCTTCGAGTGCTCCAACGACCTGTTCAGCAAGATTCAGCGCTGCACGCTCTGGTCCTACGTCGGCAACTTCCACGGCTACCCGACCGACTGTCCCCATCGCGAGAAGAACGGCTGGACGGGCGACGCCCACCTGGCCGCCGAGGTCGGGCTTTACAACTTCGACCCGGCGCCCGCCTACACGAAATGGATGACCGACTTCAAGGACGAGCAGCGCGACAGCGGCGAGTTGCCCGGCATCGTCCCGACCGCCGGATGGGGCTACGCCTGGGGCAATGGGCCCGCCTGGGACAGCGCCTACGTCCTGATTCCCTGGTACCTGTACCAGTACCGCGACGACACGCGAATCCTCGCCGAGCATTACGACCGGCTCAAACGCTACGTCGATTACCTCACGACCAAGGCCGACAACGGCATCGTCTCGATCGGCCTGGGCGACTGGGTGCCCGCCAAGACCGAGACGCCCGCCAAGGTCACCTCGACCGGCTACTACTACCGCGATGCGCTGATCGTCTCGAAGATCGCCGGGATGCTCGGCAGGACGGAGGAGGCCCGCCGGTACGCCGATCTGGCCATGAGTATCCGCGACGCGTTCAACAAGGCGTTCTTCGACCCCACGACCGCCCTCTACGCCGGCGGCACGCACACCGCCATGAGCTGCGCCCTGTACCACGGGCTTGTCCCCCCCGTCGAGCGGCAGCGGGTTGTCGACAAGCTCGTCGAGATGATCGAAAAGAACGACAACCGCCTCGACGCCGGCATCCTCGGCACCAAGTACCTGATCGATGCGCTGACCGCCGACGGACGGGCCGACGTAGTCTACAAGATGGCGACGCAGACGACGTACCCGAGCTGGGGACGTTGGATCGAGCAGGGCGCCACCACGCTCTGGGAGCAGTGGGACGGCGGCGCTAGCCGCAATCACATCATGTTCGGGCACGTCAGCGCCTGGTTCTATCAGGCGTTGGCGGGGATCAACCTCGATCCCGACGCGGTCGCCTTCAAGCACATCGTCATCAAGCCGCAACCGCTGGGCGACGTCACCTGGGTCCGGGCCGAGCATGAATCGATGTACGGTACGATCGCCAGTGCCTGGGACATCAAAGGCGACCGCTTCACGCTGAAGGTCGCCGTCCCCACCAACACCACGGCGACCGTGTACGTGCCCTGCGACAAGGACGAATTCGCCAAGGAAGGACCGAGCACGATCCACTCGGGCGACCATGTGCGTTTCGCCCGCGTGGAGGACGGCTACGTCGTGTTCGAGTCCCAATCGGGGACGTACGAATTCAACTCGAAGCTGTCCCGATGAGAAGCGTCGCGAGGAGATGAGAATGAGAACAAGACTCCTGTGCATCGCCCTGCTGGCCGCGAGTGGCCTAACCGGCAGCGCGCCGGCGGCGCCGAACGACGACGCCTCGCTGGGCATCAATCTGGGCGGCGTGACATACTGGTCGTCGGAGATCGTCTTCGTCGACCTGTTCAAGCACTCCCAGACGTTCAAGAGCCAGGCCCCCGGCAGGGGCCACGCCCAGGGCGGCCCGCTCGACCTGACCGAAGACGGCTACGTCCGCTCGCTGGCGACAGGCGGTCAGTTCGCCGACTCGATCGTCCTGAGCCGGCCCGCGCTGGGCTACCCCGAAGGGATCTACACCTGCCTGTACGACGGGAAAGGCAAGATCGCGTTCGCATACGGCGTCGAGACCGTGGACGAGCGGCCCGGCCGGTTACGCATCCGCGTGAAGGCAAGCCAGGAGATGCTGACGCTGCGCCTGACCGAGACCGATCCACGCGATCCGATCCGCAATATCCGCGTGATCCTGCCCAGCTTCGAGAACACATACCAGGAGCAGCCCTTCCATCCGGACTTCCTCAAGCGATGGGAGCGGTTCAGCACCCTTCGCTTCATGGACTTCCAACGCACCAACAACTCGAAACAGACCGACTGGACCGACCGCGCGACGCCCGCGTTCCAGACACAGGGTGACGACGCAGGCGTCGCGCTGGAGTACATGAACCGGCTGAGCAACACGCTCGGCGCCGACCCGTGGTTCTGCATGCCGCACAGGGCAAGCGACGACTACGTGCGGAACTTCGCGCGAATGGTCAAAGCCCAGCTCGATCCCGGCCTGAAGGTCTACATCGAGTACTCGAACGAGTGCTGGAACGGCATCTTCGCCCAGGCCCGCTACTGCCGGGACAAGGGCAAGGAGTTGGGCCTCAGCGACAACGAGTATCAGGCTCAACTGCGCTACTACTCCAAGCGATCCGTCGAGATCTTCCGCATCTGTGAGGAGGTCTTTGGTGGCGCCGACCGCCTCGTCCGCGTGCTGGCCGCCCAGAGCGCCAACCCCTGGACCAGCGAACAGGTGATGGATTTCGAGGACGCGTACAGGCGGGCCGATGTGCTCGGCATCGCTCCCTACTTCGGCAACGCCCTCGGCGACCCAACGCGGCAGGATGAGACCGCGCGGATGACCGCGGACGAGGTGCTCGACCGATGCGCCGAGTTTGTCGCAGAAGGCAACAGGACAATCTCCAGACAAGCTGAGTTGGCCAAGCAACGCGGCCTGCGTCTGGTCGCCTACGAGGGCGGCCAGCACCTCGTCGGCTACGGCGGCGCTGAGAATAACGAAAAGCTGACCGAGCTGTTCCACGCCGCCAATCGCCATCCGCGCATGAAGCAGCTCTACCTCGACTACCTCGCCGGCTGGAAGCAGTCCGGCGGCACGCTGATGGCCATCTTCAGCTCGATGAGCACGTACTCCAAGTGGGGCTCCTGGGGCCTGCTCGAACACCACGGCCAGAACCCCGCCGAAGCCCCCAAATACCAGGCCGTCCTCCAATTCCTCGACGCCAACCCGAAATGGTGGTAGCATAGTGCAAAGACAGAGACGACATGCCTGCAAGTAACCAAGAGACCCTCACGGGTCTCTTTCCGGCCCATAGCTCCTATCCATCACCCAATCTCCTTCTTTTTGGTGCTGCGGCTTGATAGAACCCTCTCAGCGGTATAGAATCTTCTCACGTGACATACGGGGCAGAGGTGAATGTACATAGCTGAACTACATGGAAAGTTATCTTCGAGACTGGAGGGAGCTGAAGACATTCTAACGTCAAATGTCTTCTCATTCTTCCGATACTGTGATCGCTCCATATTCCTGAGAAGATATCTTGAGATGCTCGGCTTTGGAGTCTCCGCACCCGATGTCATGCACTGTGAATTCATCTTCTGGCCGCGTTTCGACGAGAATACCGAGCCGGACGTAGTTATTCGGGTGGGAGGTCATTACATTCTATTCGAGGCAAAATATCATTCAGGATTTGGCGATGAAAGCGGTGCAGCGAAGGCACAACTGCTGCGTGAAATCGAGGGGGGCATAGAGGAGGCGAATGACAACGGTGAATGCTTCTCCCTTGTAGCCATCACAGCAGACTACTGCTACAAACCGGAGAAATTTCTATGCTTGTCGCCTGAACATCGAAAATCCTTCCGATGGACAAGTTGGCAGAAGATCGCCGTCTTGATCCAATGTATCCTTGAGAGCGATGAACCTCTGACAAGCGCGGAAAGAGAATTCGCAGAAGATCTGTATAACCTGCTGTGCAAGAAGAACCTGCGAGAGTATCGAGGCACGTCGTCCTTTGACAGCTTCAAGTACGAACCCCAGTCATTCGATCCGATATTCTTTGATGCAGCCACCGCAGCATTCCGAGGAGATTTCATTGGCTTCGTCACGTCTCTGTCTTGCGAAGCCGCGCTAGCCACCCTGCCTGACTCGATATTCTTGAACGCGCAGGTCGCTGTCGGTCACGCAGCCAATACGAACAGGCCACAGCGACACCCATCAGAAAAGAACTTCTTCACGCCCTTCAGCACCCGAGACCACTTGACCCCTTCAGAACCAGTCATATTCTTTGGGAGTAACCTGGATGGAGAGCAACGAGCAGATAGTCCGCCAGTGTAGGTTGGCATTCGATTTCGTTCAAAAGTTGTATATGGAAGTCTCCTACTTCATCAAGGAGGTCGAAGGGCTGCTGCTCGAGGAGGACTTCGTCATCGGCAGGCCATCAGGCTATCAGATCAGCAGCAGAGGTTCGTCCGGCCTGGAACCCGTTCATGTGAATATGTGGCTGCTCAAGAAGCTCGCCGTCTTTTTTGCGCCGAGTGACAAGATCAGACTCGATAAGGGACAAACGAGACTTTCAATTGAAAAACCCGCGAAAGCCCTCTATCTGAGAGTGATACTGCACGACGAAAAGGCAGCACAGCCAATGATTCATGCGGGCGTGCTATATGATATCCAGAAAGACCCCAGTTCAAAATGGCCCACCAAGTTCGAGCAGGCGATGCAGCATATCGAGTATCACGATGAGAAAATGTTCCGGGGAAACCTCGAATCCTTGGACTACAAGGGCAGTCGTATCTCGTTCAAGGGCCATCTCATCAGCATGCCCCTGTTTGAGGTGAATAACAGTGACACGATCCTGATCAGGATTGTGAAACCATGCATCGAGCTATACGCAAGATACCAGGGAGATTAACCAGCACAAGCGCAACGTTATTTTCGGATGCATACGGCAGGCAGTCCGGTGGACGTCTCAATGCGAAGCCGGATCGCGTTGGATGATTCGAGTTCACAGGCAATCGATGTCCAGGGAGGACCATTATGAAGGCTTTCCACGTGCTATTCTGTGCTGTGCTCGTCGCTTCGGTGGTTTCGGCGCGGGAGTTTCATGTCTCCGTTGCGGGCAGTGACGAAAACGCCGGGTCTGCGGCGCAGCCGTTTCGGACGATCTCGAAGGCGGCGCAGGTCGCGCAGCCGGGCGACGTCGTCACGGTGCATGGGGGGACGTATCGCGAGCGCGTGACGCCGGCCCGTGGCGGAACCTCGGACGCCGAACGCATCGTGTATCAGGCCGCGCCCGGTGAGAAGGTCGTGGTCAAGGGCTCCGAGATCGTCAAGGGCTGGGAGAAGGTGCAGAACGACACGTGGAAGGTCACAATCGCCAACGGCTTCTTCGGCGACTTCAATCCGTATCGCGACCTGATCCACGGCGACTGGTTCGAGGGCAAGGGACGCGACCACCACAGCGGCGCGGTCTACCTCAACGGCCACTGGCTCATCGAGGCGTCCAAGCTCGACGATGCGCTCAAACCCATCGGCGAGGCTTCGGGCTACGCGCCGGGCGACGGACAATACCTTTTGAACGTCGCATGGCTGCGGCCGGTCGGCGTGGGGGCCGGCAGAGTTCCGGCCTCTTCTTTCGCGGCACAGCAGGGTATTCAGACCGCGGACTGCTCCGAGGGCGGTCAGTGCATCGGTTGGGTCAACGACGGCGACTGGGTCCGCTACGAGCGAGTCGATTTCGGCCAGAGCACCGTCACGCAGTTGGAGATTCGCGCCGCGTCCGAGACGAGCGGCGGGACCATCGAGGTCCGTCGGAACGCACCCGATGGAAGCCTCCTGGGCACGTGCAAGGTCCCGAACACGGGCGGGTGGCAATCGTGGCGATCGTTCGACGTGCAGATCGAGCCGACAGGCGGGGTCCGAACGCTTTGCCTCGTGTTCCGGGGCTCGCAGTCGCGGCCGTCGGACGTCCGGCTGTGGTTCGCGCAAGTGGACGAGACGAGCACGACAATCTGGGCGCAGTTCCAGGACGTCAATCCCAACGAGGCCGACGTCGAGATCAACGTGCGTCGGACCGTGTTCTATCCTGCTGAGCCGGGCGTGAACTACCTCACGGTGCGTGGCTTTACCATGATGCACGCCGCCACGCCCTGGGCGCCGCCGACCGCCGAGCAGATCGGCCTGATCGGCACGCACTGGAGCAAGGGCTGGATCATCGAGGATTGTGACATCCGCTATTCGACGTGCGTGGGAATCACGCTCGGCAAGCACGGCGATCAATGGGACAACACCTCGGCCAACACCGCCGAGGGTTACGTCAAGACCATCGAGCGGGGACTGGATCGCGGCTGGTCGAAGGAGAACATCGGCCACCACATCGTGCGCAACAACGAGATCTCCCATTGCGAACAGGCGGGTCTCGTCGGCAGTCTCGGCGCGGTCTTCTGCACGATCACCGACAACGACATTCACGACATCCACATCCGGCAGTTGTTCACAGGCGCCGAGATGGCGGGCATCAAAATTCACGCCGCCATCGACACCGAAATCAGCCGCAACCATATCTACCGCACCTGCCGGGGCATCTGGCTCGACTGGATGGCGCAGGGCACGCGCGTCACCCGGAACCTGCTGCACGACAACAACGCGTCCGAGGACCTCTTCGTCGAGGTCAATCACGGCCCCTTCCTCGTCGACAACAACATCTTCCTCTCGAACCGTTCGCTGCTGGACGTCTCGCAGGGCGGGGCCTACGCGCACAACCTCTTCGCCGGTCGCATCGCGCCGCATCCCGAGCTGAACCGCGAGACCCCCTTCCACACACCCCACTCCACTGAGGTCGCCGGCCTGCTGAAAATCGCCGGCGGCGACAACCGATTCTACAACAACCTCTTCGTCGGCCCGAGCGGCCTGGCCGTCTACGACAAGGCGGCGCGTCCGATCTTCGCGGCGGGCAACGTCTATCTCAACGGAGCCGAGCCCTGCGTCGCAGAAGAGGACCCCATCGTAAGAACGCAAGCCGATCCGAAGGTTCAGATCGCCGAAGAAGGCAAGTCCGTGCGCCTGCACATCACCGTCGATCCATCGTGGCAGGCGGCGAAGACCACGCCCGTGACGACGAGTCTCCTCGGACTGGCGGCCGTTTCGAAGGCGGCCTACGAGAACCCTGACAGCACGCCCCTGACCATCGACACGGACTACTTCGGCAAGAAACGAGACGCACAGCCCTCTGCCGGCCCGTTCGAGAATCCGGGCGAAGGCCAGCTCACGCTGAACGTGTGGTGATCCTGCCCGGACAGCGCCGGAACGAAAAAGCTGATTCTCATCCTTGGAGGAACTATGTTCCAGCGACCGTGTATTCACATCGTGGTATTCCTCGTCTGCGCAGGCGCGTTTCAGGGCCGGGCGGATGAGGCCCTGACGTGCGTTTCGCCGGATGGGCAGAATGTGGTGTCGCTGAAACTCGTCGATGGCGCGCCCCGGTACGATGTGATCTATGCCGGCAAGGCGGTGATCCGCGATTCGGCGCTGGGGCTGAACCTCGACGACAAACCGTTCGGCGCGTTCGAGATCGTCGGGACGCAGGCCGGAGCGGTCGATACGAGCTGGAAGCCCGTCGTCGGCGAACGGGATATCGTGCGCGACTGCTACAACCACCTGACGATCCGGTTGCAGGAGCGGGCCGAACCGAAACGCCGGCTCCACATCGAGTTTCGCGCTTACGACGAAGGCGTCGCGTTCCGCTACGTGCTGCCAGAGCAGCCCGCGCTCGACGGCGCGACGGCGTCGAGCGAAGCGACGGAATTCCACTTCGCCAGCGATCTCGGCGCCTATCCGATCCCGTGGACCGAAGCGCACTACAGCGAGACGCCCACGCCGATCCGCGAATGCAAGTCCGCGCTGATCCCGCTAACGATCGAGCTGGGCGACGGCGCGATGGCATCGCTGATCGAGGCGCACGTGGCGAACCAGCCTCCGTGCCGGTTGAAGCAGAAAGACGAACGGACGCTGCGCCCGGAGTTCCGCAAGGGCAAGCTCACGCTGGCCACACCCGCGGCGCTCACCTGGCGAGGCTTGATCCTCGCACCGAACGTGGCCGGACTGATCGAGCGGCGCACCCTCGTGGAGAATCTCAATCCACCGTGCGCGATCGATGATACCTCGTGGATCAAGCCAGGCATCTTCATCGACAACTGCGGGCCCATCGAGACGGAGAACCTCAAGAGGAACATGGACTTCGCCGCCGAGCACCACCTCGGCTACGTCCACATCGACTGGAGCTGGTATGGCACCGAACGCAAGTGGAGCGAAGAAGCCATCGCCCACTTCAAGGAGCACATGCCCGAGAGCACCCGCAAGCGGCTCGAAGGCCAGGACTGGATCAGGAACACGCACGGCAACCCGATGACCGTCGCGAGCGGCTACGTGCCGTATCTGCAATTCCAGACGCGCTTCTACGGCTCGCTCAGTCACATCGACCTGGACCTGCCCGAGGTCATCCGCTACGGCCGATCCAAAGGCGTCGGCCTGTCGCTCTACGTCAACGGCGGAACCCTGAAGCCCTACGGCGATCACGACGTCGATCTGGTCTTCCGCACGCTCGCGAGTTGGGGCGTTGCGGCGCTCAAGCCGGGCTTCGTCGCGTGCGACAGCCAGGACGATGTCCAATGGCTGCGCCGACTCGTCGCGATCGCCGCCAAGCACAAGCTGGTCCTGAACATCCACGATGGCTACATCGCCGATGGGATGCGCCGCACGTATCCGAACCTGCTGACGCAGGAAGGCGGCGGCGGACGCGAGACAAACCCGCCGGTCACGCACGAGCTGATGCTGCCGTTCACGCGTCACCTCGTCGGCGCCCACGATCACACGCCCACGCTGTACAGCGGACAGGATGGACGCACCAAGCTGTTCGAGCTGGCGCAGCTCGTGGTCTACCACGGCGCGCGGCAGTCGGTCCGCGACGCCTACAGCAGCCGCAACCGGTTCGGAGCGGAGATGGAGTTTTTCGAAAGAGTGCCGACCGTATGGGACGATGTGCGCGTGCTGAAGGCCGAGCCCGGTGACTGCGTGGTCATCGCGCGGCGCAGCGGACTCAGGTGGTTCATCGGCGGGATGAACGACGAAGACGCCCGGCAGGTGGAGCTGCCGCTCGATTTCCTCGACGGACAGGTCCCCTGCCGCGTCACGATCTTTTCCGACGTCAAAGGCTCGCGCGACGCCCATCGCCAGGTGATCCGCGCAACTGGCGCCGACATCCTGTACATCACGATGGAGCCTCGCGGCGGCTGCGCCCTCCTCATCGAACCGGTCACGACCCCGTGACACAACCGGCCGAAGCGGAACGAACGCGAACGCTCGTTCTACTCAGCACGCCGCGTCGAAAGCCGCTTAGGCTTTCGCGTGATGACTCGTCGGCCGGATTGCCGTTCGATCTTCCGCAGATCGGCGCAGATACTCTTCAGATCATAGTCAAAACGACGAGCGTGTTCGTCCCTCGCCTTCCAGATTTCCTCCAGAATGGAGTCGCCAGCCCTCATAGAGAACCTCCCAAAAGCTCTTCGGGCGTGCATATAACAGGGCACTCCAGCCCGAAGTCCGAAATGATCCTTGTTACATCGGACCTCATCATTGCATTGTTGATATGGCGGAAGTTCCATGTCAGCAGATAGTCCATCGCGTTCGTCGCAGCCAAGGCAATGTGGAGGGCGTCCTCCGGGTACTGGCCTGGGATAGGCCCTTTCCGGACGAGAGCATCCGCCAGTTCTTCCGTCAGATCCGTCATCCCCAAGAGTGGAATGCTCTTCAAGGCCTCTTGGCGTTTCCTGACGGCCTCTGGCTCGCCGCGATGCGATTCTTGTAGAACCAAGACCGAGATGTGCAGGGAATACTTCCGGCGTTCGTTCTCCCACCAGTCGCGCGTTATTGCCTGTCGCCCAGCGATGATCAAGTCGCGACTTGGACGTCCGGTACAGTAGCCAACCACACTCGTTTCGACATACACAGTCGGTTTCATATCATCATACTACCACAAAAGACCCCGGAGGCGAACCTTTTCACTCCGATGGAACCTCTTTCAGTAGCGCAAGCGGGTGCTCTTCACCGGACGATCCTCCTGGAAACCGTGATGGACCACAGTCGAGCGAGAGCAAGCTCAGACGCTCATCCCGTTCAGCGGGTGCGCAGGAGGTTGAGGAGGTCGTCGGCGGTCAGGGCGCCGGCGGTGTCGGTGCCTTCGAGCAGCGAGTCGGCCAGGTCGCGTTTGGCGTGGTGGAGCTGGACGATCTTCTCCTCGATGGTCTCGCAGGCCACGAGGCGATAGACCGTCACCGGGCGGGTCTGGCCGATGCGATGCGCCCGGTCGCTGGCCTGGTCCTCGACGGCGGGGTTCCACCACGGGTCCATGTGGATCACATAGTCGGCGGCGGTGAGGTTCAGACCGAGCCCGCCGGCCTTCAGCGAGATCAGGAACAGATCGCCGTCGCCATTCTGGAACGCGTCGATCCGCTTTTGGCGGGTCCGCGCGGGCGTCTGGCCGTCGAGATACTGGTAGCGAATCTTCCGGGCGTCCAGGTGCTCGCGCAGCAGGCTGAGGTGATCGACGAACTGCGAGAAGACCAAAGCCTTGTGCTGGTTCTCGAGCAGCTCCTCGACCAGCTCGGCGAAGGCTTCGAGCTTCGAGCCCACCAAACCGCAGTCGGGAACCACCAGGCGCGGATTGCAGCAGCAGCGGCGCAGCTTCATCAGCTCGGCCAGCACCTGGATGTGGGCCTGGCCCCGGTCCATGTCACGGACCCCTTCAAGCCGCTCCAGCGCGCGGCGGCGGAGCGACTCGTGCAGCGCCCGCTCCTCATCCGTCAGTTCCACCAGCCGCATCACCTCCGTGCGGGCCGGCAGGTCTTCGAGCACCTGCGACTTGGTGCGCCGCAGGATAAACGGCTGCACCAGCGCCTTGAGCGTCGCTCTCGCGTGGGAGTCGTGGTCGATCTCGATGGGACGCACGAACCGATCGCGGAAACGGTCCTCGGAGCCGAGCAGGCCGGGATTGATGAAGCGGAAGAGGTTCCACAGTTCGGCCAGGCGGTTCTCGATGGGAGTGCCCGTGCAGATCATGCGGAAGTCGCCCACCAGATCCATGGCCGCCGACGAACGCTTGGTCGCGGCGTTCTTGATCGCCTGCGCCTCATCCAGGACGATCGTCGCGAAGTGCACGTCCCCGAATGCATCGGCCTCCTGCTGGAGCAGCGTGTACGAGCAGATCACCAGGTCGAACGGTCCGACGGTTTCGAGAATCCGGTCGCGCCGGCCGCGATCGCCGATGCCGAATCGGATCGGGCGCAACGTCGGCGCGAACCGCTGCGTCTCGCTGACCCAGTTGGCGCAGACACTCGTGGGCGCGACCACCAGCGTCGGCCCGAGGGCCGCGCGGTGCAGGATCAGCGCCAGGGCCTCGATGGTCTTGCCCAGGCCCATGTCATCGGCCAGACAGCCGCCGGCGCCCCATTCGGCCAGGCGCGCCAGCCAGAGGAAGCCGTCCTGCTGGTAGGGACGCAGCGTCGCCGCCAGCGTCGAGGGGATCGGCGCCTGATACGACTCGACCGCGCGGAACCGCTCGACCCAGTCGCGAAAGGCGGCATCGGCCTCGAACCGCCCTACTTCGTCTTTCCACTGCTCCAGCGCGATCGCCGCCAGCGGGTGGATGCGCAGCGCGCCGCCCTTGCGAATGGCCTGACCGCAGGCGGAAAGACCCTGCAACTGCCGTCGGAGCTGCCGCGTCAGGGCGATGTACTGGTCCTTGCCGATCGCGATGAACCGGCTGTCGCTATTCTCGATCTGGTCCAGGAGCGTCTGCATCTTGACCAGGAGGTCGCGATCGACCTGCACGGCGGCCTCGACCTCGAACCAGTTCTGCGCCGAATGAACGGAGAACTGGAACTGCCTGGCCGAGACGGGGCGCACCGCAATCGGATCGCCTTTGGGCCACTCCACCGTCAGCAGTTCCGGCAGGACCGCCTGCAACTGTTCGAGCAGTTCGAGCGCCTCGCCCGGATCGTCGAACGTCCAGGCGCAGTCGCGTTGATCCTGTATCTCGAGCATCGGGACGGCTGCGACGGCTTCTGCAGCGCGGGCCGTTTCCGCCTTAAGGTTGCGCCGGGTCTGGACGGTTCGCCCCGCAACGGATTCGAGCAGATGCGAGTTGCCCGCGCCCGGAGTGAACGCACGAAGAGATTCGCCGCCGAGGGGAACGACGACCATCTCCACCTGTAGCCCCCCTGCGAGCCGTTGCAGGCGCAGTCGCGGACGGCAATCCGGCTCAACCGTCTCGGCCTCCTCGCCCGCCAGCGCCACGTTGGACTGGATCGCGACGTGGCGAGACAGCCCCTGAATGCGCTTGAGGGCCTCCTCGGAGCGGTCCTTGGGGATCGTCATGCCGGTCGGCCCGAGGATCTCGGCCATCTTGCGATGCACAGGGTCGAACCTGACGACGCGCAGTCGGTTTGCAGACTCCCTCTCCACAGTCCGGACGCCGCCCCACCGGTCGGGATCCGGGTACGGATCGATCGTGATGCAGAGCTTGTGTCCCCTGGGCACGATACGCACCTCCGGCGTGCCCTGGACGATCTCCACCGGCATGCCCGGGGCGTTCTCCCAGAAGACATTGGGGTGGCCCACCAGGTGCTGGAGAACCAGGCCGGGCTCCAGGTCCACACCGTGGCTGTAGCCGTAGTAGCTGCTCGTGCGCTTCCTGGCGACGCCGGCGATAGCCGCCTTGTCCTGGTCGGTCAGGTAGTCCAATCCGCTAGTCTCAGGACTCATCAGTCGGTGCAGGGCCACCTCGCGGCCGGCCGTCCAGGAACCCTTCTTAGCGCACTTCTGTTCGACCGGGGTGATCGAGATCAAACCATCCCAGGCTTCGGAGAGTCGCCAACCCAGACGACGCGTCTTTTGAGAGATCGCGCCGGACGCCGAGTCGCTTTCCTGCATGAGCTGCTCGAGGGCACGGACCTGGCTTTCCCACATCTCCTTGACGGTCCACAGCTCGGACAGATCCCGGGCCGGACCTTGCTGGAAGAACGATTCGGCGCATGCCACGTACGCCGGGAGCCCCACCCCAAGCCGCTCCATCAGGCGGGAAATCTGCATGACCGGCCAGCGGGCCCCCTGCCGGTCCCACCGGCCCAGCAAATCCTCCACATCCGCCAACGCCGCCCCGTCGCGCGCCCTCAGGGCCTTGGCATCGGAGGCGTAGAGACTGTAGAACATCTGCATCAGGCAGGTGGCCAGACAGGCCAGAGAGGACTCCTGACGATAGGACGGTCGCCACGCCGGCCCGTCCGGCGCCGCGCGCCCCTCGCAGAAGGCCAGCAGCGCATCCAGGAAGAAGTATGCGCCGTAATAGACCGCGTGCGACCCGCCCTTGAGCAGCCAGTTCAGCCAGGTCCGCGCCTGCTGGCGGTTCGGTCCCGATCCGCTCTGCGACTCGGACTGGATCAGCAGCAACGTGTGCAGCAGCCCTGGGAAGCTCCCGAGATAGGCCATCTGGTCCCTCTTGGTCCTGCCGGCGTGCTGCACCGCGCGATCGTAGGCCTGCCGCGCCGCAACGACATCGCCGCTCAGAAGCTCCAGCATGCCTCGCACGATGTGCGTATCCAGGTCGGCAAACGCCCCCAGCAAGGCTCGCGCGCCGGCCAGATCGCCGGCCAGGATGTCACGCTCGGCCACGTGGTTGACGCAAATCTCCAGGATGGGTCTCTCGAAGGCGTGACGCTCGGTCAGCACCTTGGTTCGCGCGTACCCGAAGACCGGGTGCTCCAGCGCCAGTTCATACATAGCGGTTCGCAAGATCACGTACAGCAGCTCATTGCGGTATGGATCGACCAGGCGCTCGATGTACTCCGGCTGGAACGGATCGGCGCAAACCGCGAACAGGACCGGCATCAACGACTGGATCTGCTCATCCTGCTTGCACAGCGCCGCCAGACGGTCCAGCTCACTGCGATCTTCTCTCTCCAGAGCCAGAAACGCCTCGCGGCAGACATGACAGAACGACACGAATCGCTGTCGACGCCAGCGGTAGTCCCAGGCGTCGAGCGACAGTTCCGCGGGCACGGCCTTCCGCAGACCGTTGCCGAGACGCTGCAACAGGCCCTTGTCACGGGCGACGTGGAGGGCATCGGCGCGGACGTCGGACGGGCACTCCGGCACTTGGGAACCGCACTCGGCAATCCAACCCCTCTGCCGCAATCGGCTGACGGAAGGCCCGACCTTCGGGGCGGTAATGGTGGAGCCGTCGGGCATCGTCAGTCCCGTCTTCCTCAGGGCGTCGATCAGATCGTTCCTGGTCAGCGGTCCGAAGGACAACGCGAACATCGTCAGCACAGCGTTATCGAGGTCCGGCAGCCGGGTCATCTCGGTCCGGCGGGGATTGGCGTGGAGTGCTTCGATCTTGTCTTTGTCTTTGCCTTTGCCTTTTCGTAACTGACCCGTGGCGACATCCATCCGGACGTCATCTCCTTCCATTCGGAGGCTTGTAGGCCTTGCCCATACGCGCAGTCCCCTCACAGGGACAGAAACCCGGTAGTCACCCGACCAGCGTACCCCATCGACTCGTCTGATGCAAGAAGCAACGCCGACAAGCCAGACCGTAGCCCGCGCGAAGACGGCAAGGCAGACCCGCCGGGAGCAGGATAGGCCATAGCGACACCCGACAACTCTGCGGACGGAGGGAATTTGCGAAAAACAGGTGAACTGCACCGGCGGGAAGTTTTGCAAATGGCGGACGGGATGCTACAATACTTGGTTATCGTGCCCGTCGCGGGCCACGACGAAACTGGAATCGGGTGGGTTCGGAACCCGCCCTGTGAAAAGCAGGTTGGAACGATGCACAGCGACAACAACAGGGAGTACCGGATCGAGCCGGCAACGCGAATCACACGACTGCCACCGTATTTGTTCGGACGACTCAACGCCCTCAAGCTCGCCAAGAGACAACAGGGCGCCGACATCATCGACCTGGGCATGGGCAACCCCTCGGACCCGGCCCCGGACCTGGTCATCGAGAAGCTCTGCGAGGCCGCCCGCGACCCGCGCAACCACCGTTACAGCGCCAGTAAGGGCATCAAGGGCCTCCGCAACGAAATGGCCAAGAAGTACGCCAGCAAATGGAACGTCGAACTCGACGGGGAGCATGAGGTCCTGGCCTGCATCGGCTCGAAGGAAGGGTTCAGCCACATGTGCCTGGCCCTGCTCGGTCCCGGCGACACCGCGGTCGTCCCCGACCCGGCCTTTCCCATTCACAATTACGGGGTGGCCCTAGCCGGAGGCAATGTCATCACCGTGCCGCTGGGCAACGATCAGAAGTTCCTCGACACCATCGCGATGGTCTGCGAGCATCTGTTCCCCAAACCCAAGCTGCTGATCCTCAACTACCCGCACAACCCCACCACGATGACGGTCGACGATGGCTTCTTCGAGACCGTCGTCGATCTGGCCAAGCGGTTCAAGTTCGCGGTCATCCACGACTTCGCTTACGGCGAGACCGTCTTCGACGGCTACAAGGCCCCCAGCTTCCTCTCGGCCAAGGGCGCCAAGGACGTCGGTGTCGAGTTCACCACGATGAGCAAGCCGTACAACATGGCCGGCTTCCGCGTCGGGTTTGTCGCCGGCAACCGCCAGATGATCGATTATCTGGCCACGATCAAGGGCTATTACGACTACGGCATCTTCCAGGCAGTCCAGATCGCCGGCATCATCGCCATGCGGCACTGCAATGACAACATCGCCGCTCAGAACGAGGTGTATCGAACGCGGCGCGACGTCGTCTGCGATGCCCTCGACCGCATCGGCTGGCAGGTGGACAGGCCCCGCGCCGGCATGTTCGTCTGGGCCCATGTCCCGGACGAGCACTTGCGCGGCAAAGGCACGATCGACTTTGCGATGGACCTGATGGAGCACGCTGAGGTCGCCATCTCGCCCGGCGCTGCGTTCGGCGAGAACGGCGAAGGCTACTTCCGCATCGCCCTGGTCGAGAACGAGCAGCGCCTGCGCCAGGCGATCCGCAACATCAGCCGCTACCTCCAGGAAAAGCCGATCCGCAAGGCCAAAGCGGTCAAATAGCTCGACTCGAGGGGTTCCAACTTCCGGGGCCGCCGAAGGAGCGGTGCACAGAGCCGCCAATCATGGCGATGTCACCAGGCGTGTGACCGTCTCCAGCGCCTTTTTGTCGCCCAATACCAGCACGGCGTCCCCGGCGCGGAACTCGGTGCCGCCGTTAGGGACGATATACTCTCCGTCCCTCTGGATCATGGCGACCAGCGCGCCCTGGGGCAGCTTCAGGTGAATGATCTGCTGTCCTGCAGCCGCGGAATCGGGCGAGACGATCAGTTCCACCATCGAGGTGCGGAAGGTCCCTTCCGTCCGGTCGAATTCCAGCGGCATGCGCCATTTGGACCGCAGAGGCCGGTCCAGTTTCAGCCAGCGTGCCACACGCGTCAAAGACTGGCCCTGGAGAAGCACCGAGGCAATGACCACGAAGAAGACCAGATTGAAGATCATCTCGCCCTGCCGGATGCCGGTTGTCATCGGGAACGTCGCCAGCACGATGGGCACGGCCCCGCGCAGCCCCGCCCAGGAGACCAGCAGCTTCTCACGGAAGGTCCACCGGCTGCGGATCAGGCAGGCCGCCACCGCCAGCGGCCGGGCCACGAACATCAGAAACGCCGACAGCAGCAGGCCGGACCCGATCAGAGGGGTCAGATGCGATGGGTAGACCTGCAAGCCCAGCGTCAAGAACATCGCGATCTGGGCCAGCCAGGAAAGCCCGTCATGGAATCGCTCGATGCTTCGTTTGTGGATGAAGTCGGCGTTGCCCAGCACCAGGCCCGCAATGTAGACCGCCAGGTAGCCGTTGCCGCGCACCGCCTCCGTCACGCCGAAGACCAACAGGACCAGGGCCATGGTCAGGACCGGATAGAGGCCTTCATACTCCAGACGGATTCGGTTGACGATGCCGACCATGGCCTTACCCAGCAGGAACCCCACGGCGCCGCCGATGATCATCTGTCGGGCGAGCGAGGGAATCGCGGACCACCACGGCAGGGGCGGGTCGCCCAGCAGGCTCAGCATCGTGACGGTCAGAAAGATGGCCATGGGGTCGTTGCTGGCGGATTCCAGTTCGAGCAACGGCTTGAGCTGTCTCTTCAGGCTGACCCGGCGGGAACGGAGCACCGCGAAGATGGCCGCCGCATCGGTGGAGGAGATCACCGAGCCGAGCAACAACCCCTCCAGCCAAGTGAATCCCAGGACCAGGACCGCAAAGGCCCCCACGAAAACTGCGGTCAGAAAGACCCCCACCGTCGCCAGAACCATGCCGCTGCGCAGCACCGGCCGGACGCTCGGCCAATCCGTGTCCAGTCCACCTGCGAACAGAATGTACGCCAGCGCGAAGGTGCCCATGAGACGCACGAAGTGCGGGTCGTCGAAGTGAATCCCCCCCGGACCTTCGGAGCCTGCCAGCATGCCGACCAGCAGGAACATCAGTAGGGCCGGCACGCCCAGACGCTCCGAGGCCTTGCTCGCCAGGATACTGGCCAGCAGCAGGATCGACACGCCCAGGATCAGGTAGGGCGTCGCTATGGTTTGGACCAATCCAATCATCGCTTGTTGCCACCTCACCACAAAGGCTCGCACGCTCACATCGCCACGAGAAGCCCGGAGTATAGCAACCGGCGCGGCGAATGCCAACGAAAGATGCGCCGGGGGCAAGCA
>JAAYBV010000026.1 GCA_012744475.1 Phycisphaerae bacterium | reverse complement strand
CTTGTACGCGAAACGGAACTCGTCGGTGGTGTTCCAGATGTCCGTGCCGGCCGCACCCATCACAATCCTGCCGCCGGCCAGCTCCATGAACGGCCCGGGGACACCCTGGAAGTAGAGCACCAGCGTGTTGGCGCCGTTGCCCGTCCAGTTCTGAGCGGCGTCAAAGACTCGTGTGGCTTCGGAGTAGAACGGCGAAGCCGTATTGTCGTAGGCCAGAGGCATCGACTGACGGCCGGTGCGGACGATGCTCTGCTCGGCAAATGGCGCATCGAAGTAGCCGACGGTGGAGCCGGTGTCGTTGACCCAGCCATCTACCCAGGTGTCGAAGATCGTCGTGCCGGTGTCGATGTTGTCATCGTAGGTCTCGAAGCCGTCGATGAGAACGAAATCGAGCGTCGAGAAGCTCCACAGATCGCCGGCCCAGACCTCGTCGCTGACCGCGTCGATCCGCCAGTAGTAGGTGGTGCCAAAGGTGAGTGGCTCCGGCGTGAAAGCGGTCCCGTCCACACTGGCTGCCAGCGACAGCTCGTCCGGGTTCGTGCCGAGATACACGTCGTGCGAAGTCGCATCGCGACCCATGCGCCAACCCAGCGGTGTATCGGGGTCGACCTGCGTCGCGCCGTCGGCCGGCTGCGGCTCGCGGGCCCGGGCGGGTATGGACAGGAACCGGACCTCACTGAGGCCGAACTGAGGGAACAGGGTGCCCCAATTGCTGTTGATCGTCAGCCGGACCGCCCGCGCGGCCGCGCCGGCGAAGTCGACCGTGGTATTGGCGGCATATCTTGGCGCAGCGGTCGCCCGAGCGAACTCGAAGTCTCCCAGGACCGTCCAGTTCTCGCCGTCTTCGGAGTACGCGACGGTGACGTCTTTGCAGCCATAACCCAGAACCGCTTCGAACTGCACGTTGTAGTTCCAGACGAGCATCGCGTGCAGCTTCTCGATGCGGTCGAATTCGTATTGGATGTACAGGGCGCCATCGGCCGGAGGATCGGCCAGCCACATATCGGCCGCTTCGACCGAGTGCAGGTCGGCAGCGTCCAGGCCGGAGCCGTCGACAGTATTCCCGGGACCGGCGGTCGCTGCCGAGATCCCATTGCTGGTGGCGACAACATTCCCAAGCAAATAGGCGAACGGCTCGGTAGTGAAGCTCCAGACCTGCCCCTTGTAGATCGTGCTGTCCGGCGGCGCGTTGACCTCATCGACGCGCCAGTAGTAGATCGTCTCGAAATCGAGAAAACCGGCCGGATCGTAATCGGCCGTCGTCTGTCCCTGACTGACGAGCACGCCCCTCGGATCGGTCCGGCTGGCCAGATCGACGTCCTCGAACACTGTCCCCAGATAGATGTCGTGCGTATCGGCATAGCCCCCCGGTTCCCAGCCCAGCACAACCTCGCGCGGCACATCCACCGCCCCGCCGCCCGGGGTCGGTGCGTGCGCTGCCGCGGGTGGCGCTCCGGGCGACACCGGCGCCGCGTCCGTCGTCCACAAGGGCCCGGAGATCGTTCCATCGTTGCCCTGGGGCGAGCTGTCGGCGGCCGTCGTTCCCTGCCCCTCATTGAATTTCCAGTAGCCGACCAGTCCTGCTTCCGTGCCCCGAAGCTCGGTGCTCATGTCGGCCAGGATCTCGGCCTCCGTGCGGGCATGATCCCAGATGCGGACTTCGTCGATGAGGCCGGGGAAGAACCTGGTGTTGCTGCTGGTCGAGCCGATGCGAATCTGGTCCAGAACGCTCAATCCACTGACCGACTGCGGCATGTTGCCCAGGACGCCCTCCTGAACCCCATCGACCACGATCGCAATCTGCGTTCCGCTCTTGACGAAGGTCAGGTGGTGCCAGGCGCCGAGGACGTTCGTTCTGCCTCGTACACCCCAGACGCCAACGCCGTCGGCAGCGGTCTGGAATCGCGACCTCGGCACCCCATCGGCCTCCACCTGGAAGTGAAAACCGACGCGGCCAGCGGCAGCGCCCCAGTAGCTGTTGGACACGACGACGCGCGTGTCGTTGATCCACGGGCTATCGGCCTTGACCCAGGCCGACATGGTGATATCCTCCGAAATCAGCGCGGTGCCAATCTCGACATAGTCATTGGTGCCGTCGAACTGCAGCGCAGAGCCGCTGGCGGCCGATCCGGAACTCACGCCACACGCCAGAGCCAGCAACACCGCCCCCACACAATGGATCAGTCGTAATCGCATGGCAATCCTCCTCGCATGAATCATGATATGTGCACAGCGGATTGACCGGCCGACGCAACCGGCCCTCTATCTGACTATTTTACTCTGCTCGCCCTGTGCTGCAAGGATCCTCCCATGAGAGACTCGCCGCCATCGCCCCTCTGCTTGCCTTCCCTGGCGTGCACTATGCCGGCTGCGGAGGCCATGCATCGTGTAACAAGAAGGGCCTGCACCCACAGAAGGCACAGGCCCTGAACATACGCCACAATCCATACCGCTACCGCGTATCCGTCGCGATCCGGTTCGCTACTCGGCGACTGGTCGGCCGAAACCGATGTCGTCGACGTAGACGATGCCGGAGCCGCCAGCGGACGGGCTGGTCCGGTTGCCGACCCCGATGGTCATCGCCTCGATCCGGCCCAGGTTCACGCCGGCCAGATCGCTGTACGGGATCGCCCATTCGTTCCAGCCCGCCAGGAACACGGCCCCGTTGCCGGCTGGATGGGTCACGGTGGCGCTCTTGCCCGCCGCGTCTTCCAGCGTCACGTAGAGCTGGGCGGCTCCGTTGCCTTCGGGGTGATCGCCGCCGATGGTTTCCACGGCCCAGGCGCCGTTGACGTTGCCCGTGGTCGCCACACTAGAGAACTCCGCGCTGGCCAGGACGCCGGCGCTGTGGCTGGTCACGGCCAGACCGACGTAGACGTTCGCGCCCATCGCGATCGTCTGCGGATTCCACGCCATCGCCGTCCAGTTCTCTCCATCGGTCGAGTAGTAGCCGTTGAACGTGCTGCCCACGCGCTCGATCTTCACCCAGTACGGCGCACGCAGAGCGGTCTGTTCCGTGGTGACCACGCCGCTGTCGCTGACCGCCGCAACGTCGGCGGTAAGACGGGCCTGATAGCGGCACCCGTAATCCGGCGTCGCATACACTGCTGCGAACGGCGAACCGGCCTCCAGCGTCTCGCGAATCATCACACCGCCCTTGGTCCAGTCGACCGCACGCGATACGCTCTCGACGAGCGCCACGATCGAGCCGTCGCCGCTGAGCGGCTTGTACGCGAAACGGAACTCGTCGGTGGTGTTCCAGATGTCCGTGCCGGCCGCACCCATCACAATCCTGCCGCCGGCCAGCTCCATGAACGGCCCGGGGACACCCTGGAAGTAGAGCACCAGCGTG
>JAAYBV010000118.1 GCA_012744475.1 Phycisphaerae bacterium | reverse complement strand
GACGCCATCGTGCGGACCATGCGTACAATGAACAGAACTGATTACACTTTGGATGGCAAGAGAAGACGCGCGTATCCTGATAGAGTCATAGCGCGGAGGTTTACCTGTCCGGCTGTACACCCGCCCACCGATGCAAATGACGTTTATTCCCCACCGGATGAAACCGCCCCATCGAGCCAGTCCCCGGACAGATGGGTATCAGACTACGCGATGAACTCGAATAACACAGAGGCCTCGCCAGACGACATGGTCTTCCTTTTTGAATCGAAGCCGAGCTGGAACCAGCACGGCGGGCCGGAGCTGTTCACGTTCGACAACCACGAGCCCAGAGGCGGCTGCGTTTTGCTCAACGACGGCACCGTGAAGTTCGTTCGCAGCGAAGAAGAACTCCACGCCCTCCGATGGAAGTAGACTCCGAAAGCAACGCCACACGACCACGACTTTGTCATTCCGAGTCCCGATGCACATCGGGAGCGAGGAATCTACTTGCGGACCGGAAGCGCGCCTCGTCTATGGCCAGACCCCTCGACTTCACTTCGTTCCGCTCGGGGTGACAAACAGTTAGGAAGGTGTGCGATGCACGCCCTACGGTTGCGTGGCAGCCTCAAGTCCGCAGGACTTGGGGATGGTTCCGTACATGCGCGACCCTCTGCCATCGCTTCGGCAGTCAAGTCCGCCATCCCCAAACGTCCGCTGCGCTACCGTTTGAGGCTGCCACACGTCGCCAGGATCACAGCAAAGATCAAAACACAAAATGCAAAACTGAGGAAGTCATCCGTCGAAGGCGGATTCCGCTATTTTGATCTTTGCTTTGTGCTGTTTGCTGTTTTTTCGCGGGTCAGGGTTGGATTTCGGCCAGCAGCGCCAGGGCGCGGGTGATAACGGCTTCGCCGGCGCCGGGGGCGAGGTGGGTTCCTCGGACCGGTTCGTAGGCGCCTTCGGCGTAGGCTTCGGCGTGGCAGACGTAACCGATCGAGTCGTTGGTCATACTCGTGACGAAGAGCTTATCGATGCCCGCCTTGTCCTTGATCGCCAGGCCGACCTCGACGAGGATTTCGCCCGGCAGGCCGAGGATATAGACGTCACCCAGCCGGAGCACTTGAATCTCCGTGGTGATCTCCTGTGCCGGCGTATCCTTGCTGGGCAGCGTCAGCGCACAGCGGCCCGCATCGAGCGTGACATCGTCGGTCGTCGCGATGAACTGGAGCTTTTGCAGGACCTCCGCGCCCAGGGCCTTGCCGATCTGCTCGCAAGGCCCGAGGTCTCGGCGGACCGGCACCGTGTTGCCCGCCAGACCCAGCGCGAAGAGACTGATTCCGCCTTCGGCCTGCTCGACCACGCGCATCGCCCGCGCGGGGTAATCGGCGGAGATCGCCGTGCTGCGATGCGGATACACGCTGACGGGATGACAGCCGAAAGCGAAGAGCGAGCCGACGATCCGCCCGTTGGGGTCCTCGACCCTCAGCACGGACACCGCCGGATCGACCGGGCCAAAGGTCAGGTCCGCCTGCTCGGGCGGCATCGAGAACGTCACGCGGGTCCGGCCGTCGGGACCGACCTGGGTCTTCCGCGTCGCCGTGATCTCCGGCGGCAATGTGAACGCCATCTGCACCTGGCCATCGGGCCGCTTGGGCCTGCGATTGTACAGGACCTCCGTCAGCTCGCCCGTCGCGGCGCCGATCCTGGCGTCCTGCATGTCGCGATGCGCCATCTGCACAGCGCCGGCGAGTTTGCCGATGACCGTGCGGACGTAGGCCTGGTCGATGTCCTCGGGCGCGATGCGGCTTTCGAGCGGGAGCTTGGCGTTCGTGAAGATGTCGGGACCCGAGTGCGTGTGCGTGGCGCAGACCATCACGTTCTGCTCGGGAATGCCGACTCGCTCGGCGACCAGTGCGCGGACGGGATTGGAGATCTCCTCCAGCGGCGAATACAGCAGATCGACCGAGACGATGGCGAGCGTGCTGGCGCCGTCGCACAGGACCAGCGCCCGGCCGTAAAGCTCATCCAGCACCGAGTCGCTGGGCTTGCCCTGCGAGCCGATCAGCTTCAGACCCAGCGGAGGCGTGATGTTGACTTTCGCACAGCCGGCCCGCAACGCCGCCCGGCCCACCGGACACGCACACAACCCGACCACCACAGCCAATGCCAATCTCAGAGCCTGATGCGTTCTCATCGTCGAACTCCCCTTTCTGACCGACATGCGTTGTCGAGCCATTCTAACCGACTCGAAGCGACGAGGCCAGTCCGATGGCGCGCCATCCCCAAGCCCTGCGGGCTTGAGGCTGCGATCCGACGAGGCGAGGCAGTCTCTCAGGTCCTTTAGGTCCCTTTGGTCGTTCTCGGGCTCCAAAGGACCCAAGGGACCTGAAGGACCGAAAGGAATAGTCGTTGCGACCGGGGAGCGGAAGGGGTATAAAGGAGGTCACGAGGCAAGCGGGCGTTTTGGAATTGAAAGGGTCTGGCAATGGCACGCAGCGATCTGACGAGGCGACAATTCATCGCGGCCGCATCGGCTGGCTCCCTGGCGGCGGTCACGTCCCGGCGCGCCGGGATTCCCGCCTATGGCAACCTCACGAACAAAGCGAGCAAGCTGGCGATCCTCGGCGGCCAGCCCGTCCGCCAGAACAAGCCCTGGCCCGAGTGGCCCTACTGGGACGACGAGGTGATCGACTCGCTGATGAAAACCGCCAAGAGTCGCATCTGGTGCCGCATCCAGTCGTCCTCCGGCACTGTGCCCACATTCGAAGCCGAATACGCCAAGCTGACGGGGGCGCGCTTCTGCGTCGCCACCGGCGCCGGCACACAGGCATTGCACACCTGCGTGGAGGCGATGGATATCGGCCCCGGCGACGAGGTCATCACGTCGCCCTATACCGACCCCGGCACGATCGCATCGATCCTCTCGGCGCGGGCGCTGCCGGTGATGGCGGACCTGGACCCGGCGTCATACCAGCTCGACCCCGACGACGTCGAACGGCGGATCACCGAGAACACCAAAGCGCTGATGCCGGTGCACATGATGGGTCAGCCGGCGGACCTGCGGCGGATCATGGCTATCGCCAAGCAGCACAACCTCCGCGTGATTGAAGACGCCTGCCAGGCGCATCTGGCGCGGTTCGACGGCAAGACGCTCGGCACGATCGGCGACGTGGGCTGCTTCAGTTTCCAGTCGAGCAAGACCATCGCCTGCGGCGAAGGCGGCGCAATCATCGGCAGCGATGAGACGCTGATGGACCGTTGCTACACGGTACACAACCACGGGACCTCGCGTCGCGGGCTGACCGAGACGATCGGCCCGAAGTACCGGATGAACGAGTTCGAGGCGGCGGTCCTGCTGGGCCAGCTCCCCGGCGCGAAGGAGCGGTTCGATCGCCGCAACCAGAACGCCGCGTACCTCAGCAGCCGGCTCAAGGACGTCCCGGGCCTGACACCGCAGAAGCTCTACGAAGGCACCGAAAGCGGCTCGTTCTACCTCTATCCCATGTCGTATCACAAGAAGCTTTTCAACGGCACCCCCCGCGCGACATACCTCAGGGCACTGGCCGCCGAGGGGGTGAGCCTGAGCCCCTACATCGCCCGGGGGTTGCACCGCGAGCCCTGGATCGACCACATTCTCGATTCAAAGGTCTATAAGAAGATGTACTCGGCGCAGCGCCTGCGCGAGTACCGCGAGCAGTGCGCCTGCCCGAAGTGCGACCAGGTCTGCGAGGAGATGGCGATGCTGTGGGCCTCGGGCCCCCTGCTCGGCACCCGCCAGGACATGGACGACATCGCCGACGCCATCGAGAAAGTCTGGATCAATCGCGAGCAGCTCGCGCAGGTATAGAGGGGCCCAATGCCCCGCCAAGGCGGCCGAAAGGACGTGAAAACCCCGAAAATCGGGTCGGCAGCGCTTTGCCCCGATGTACATCGGCACCACTAAACTAAAAGGGGTGCACTTGATGTTTGTAGGTAAACCTTCACCGGAGGCTGCAACCCACTTTGTCATTCCGACCGGAGCGCAGCGTAGTGGAGGAATCTGGCTGCGAAGGGGCTATTGCCTT
>JAAYBV010000117.1 GCA_012744475.1 Phycisphaerae bacterium | reverse complement strand
GCACAGAACCAGCAGCAGATCCGAGAAGGTCTCGATACGATCACAGCCACCACAACCCAGACCGCTCTCGACGTCCTGACCGTCAGTGAAATCCAGGCCGGACAGACGCAGACAATCGAGGCCAACCAACACCAGCTTGTCGCCAGGCTCGACGCAACGGCCCAGAACCAGCAGCAGATCCGAGACGGTCTCGACACGATCACCACCACCACGACGCAGACCGCTCTCGACGTCCTGACCGTCAGTGAAGTTCAGGCCGGACAGACGCAGACAATCCAGGCCAACCAACAGCAGGTCGTTGCCAGACTCGACGCCGCCGCACAGGACCAGCAGCAGATTCGAGACAGCCTCGGCACGATCGGTGCAACGACCGCGCAGGTGGCACTGGATGTCCTGGCCGGACATGATAGCCAGGTGCAGCAGGCCCAG
The DNA here is from genome assembly GCA_012744475.1 of Phycisphaerae bacterium. Taxonomy (GTDB): domain Bacteria; phylum Planctomycetota; class Phycisphaerae; order Sedimentisphaerales; family Anaerobacaceae; genus Anaerobaca. Next base: position 33,280 of record JAAYBV010000117.1, on the reverse strand, counting down.
ACCTTGCAGGCCGGCCAACAGGCGATTGCCGCGGAGCTCTCGACAGTGACCGAGGGCCAGCAGCAGGTGCAGGGCCACCTTGAAACCATCACGGCCACGGCGACGCAGGTCGCTCGTGACGTTGTCCAGGTCGGCGAGAATCAGGGCAAGCTCGAACGAGCCTTCGAAACCAACCGCCAGGAACTGGTCGCCAGACTCACCGAGATCGCCCAAGGCCAGCAGGAATGGCTGACGCGCTTCGACGCCGCACAGGCAAACATCGAAGCAATGGCCACGGGCATCGCCTCGCTCGAACAGCGGGTCATGAAGCTTCAGGGGACCCTGCAGAGCAGCCTCAACGATCTGAACACTCTGCTCGATGCGAAGTCGCAGCGACAGGCCCAATTCGAGGAGACGGTTCGCCAGGACGTGCAGTCTCTGGGCGATTCGCTCGTCCAGTTGAGAGACGCTCAGACCGGCCTGCAAAAGCGAATCCAGGAAATGCAGAGCAGCAGCGAGAGCCAGACCGAGGATCTTCTCTCGGCCATCGAGCAGTTGCAGCAAAAGACCGACAGCAACAGCGCCCTGGTTCCGGCGGAGATCAAGAGTTCCAAGGCCCAGCCCGAGCAGATCCCACTGCCCTGACCGGCGCACGACATCACAGGTACGGAACAGTCGAGGGGATGGCCCGAAAGCCATCCCCTTTTCTATTTGGTGTTCGGACGGGACTGAGGGCGGACTACAACAGCGTGATGCCGGCCGCACGGCACTTGGCGACCATCTCCGCCGGCCAGACGCTGGCGTGGACCTCGCCGACGTGGAGCTTGCGCAGGAAAAACATGCACAGTCTCGACTGGCCGATGCCGCCGCCGATGCTCAAGGGCAGATCGCCCGCCAGCAGGCGCTTGTGCCACTCGTACTGCCGCCGCTCCAGGGCCCCGCGAATCTCCAGTTGCTGCAGCAGACTGTTCTTATCGACGCGGATCCCCATCGAGCTGATCTCGAACGCCCGGTTCAACAGCGGATACCACAGCAGGATATCGCCGTTGAGCCCCCGGGTGCGGCTGCCTGTCGGCGTCACCCAATCGTCGTAGTCCGGCGCGCGCCCATCGTGCAGGGTTCCATCGGCCAGCTCGCCGCCGATGCCGATGACGAAGACCGCCCCTCGCTCCTGTACGATCCGGTCCTCCCGCTGGCGCGGCCCCAGATCGGGCCAGCGCTCCAATAGCTCTTCGCCATGCACGAAAGCGATCTCTTCCGGCAGCATCGGCTCGATGTGGAGATAACGCTCGCAGACAACCGCCTCGGTCTGGCGAAGCACCGCGTAGATGGCCCGGACAATAGCCTTCAGAAAGTCGAGGGTTCGATCGCTGTCGTGGATGACACGCTCCCAGTCCCATTGATCGACGTAGACCGAGTGCAGGTTGTCCAGACACTCCTCGTCCGGCCGGATGGCGTTCATGTCGGTGTACAGCCCTTCGCCGGGACCGAACCCGTAATCGGCCAGCACCATCCGTTTCCATTTCGCCAACGAGAACAGGCACTCGGCCTCGCTGTAGCCGTCGTCCTTGATCCGGAACGTGGCCTTGGCTTCGATGCCGTTCAGGTCGTCGTTGACGCCGGAGCCCTTCCTCACAAACAGCGGCGCCGAGACCCGCTGGAGATTCAGCGCCGCCGCCAGGTGGTCCTGGAAGAAGTCCTTGACGAACTTGATGGCCTGCTCCGTCTGCCGCAGGTTCAAAATGGGTCGGTACTCACCGTTCAAAATCAGCTCAGGCATCGAAACCTCCCACGTCTTTCCGGTCAACTCCCCCTCAGTAACGGTCTCAGACCATACCGGGGACCCGTCGCGAGGTCAAAGCAAAACGAGCTTCTGCCTTGAAAACCTCAAATTCAGATGCAATAATCGCCCGCCGGCAGCGACTACAGAATTGTATTGGTTCCAGACTAACCTCAGACGGGAGATACTCATATGGCCAGAATCAGTCTTGTCGGCACGCTCGTATTCGTGGCGCTTTTCGTCGGATGCTGTGTCAACGTGGGCAACGACTATCGGGCCAAGGCCCAGCGAACCGAGGACCTGACCGTTCCCGTGGCGGACGTGACCGGCCTGGATGTCCGCACCAACGTGGGAACCATCACGCTCCAGAGCGCCGACGTCAGCGAGGTACAGGTCACCGCCGAGATCACCGTCAAGGCCAAGACGGAGGAAGAGGCGGAGGCCCTCGTCAGCGAGGTACAGGTCGTCGCCGAGCCCTCCGGCCGGACCCTCGTCATCAAGGCGGAGAAGCCGTCGGACTTCGGCCGCAACCAGCTTGCGGTGGACTTCACCATCACGGCCCCCGCTCGCCTGGCTCTTGACTGCACCACCAATGTGGGCGACATCCAGGTGACGGGTTTCAGCGATCGCGTGGCCGCCAAGACAGACGTTGGCGCCATTCGCTGCACCGACTTGCGCGGCGACGCCGATCTTCACACCAATGTGGGCGATATCCATGCGGCGTATGCGGCGGACGCTCCTGCCGCACTCGACATCACTGCCGCCACCAATGTGGGCAACGTGGACCTCACGGGCCCAACCGAGATGTCCGCACGCCTGGCCGCCACCGTCAACGTTGGCTCCATCGACACCGACCGGCCACTGACCATCACCGGGAAGATCCAGAAATCCATCAAAGCCACACTCGGCAACGCTGAGGCAGACGTCACGCTCCGCACGAACGTCGGCTCGATCCGCATCCGCTGAGTCGTCGCCCTCTCAAGGGGCAAAGAACGCCATCAGGAAGCCGGCGGCCGCGATGCACAGCGCCGGCGGCAACACGCGGAGGATGATGCGTGCCAAAGGCGTGTCGAAGTAGCTGGCCGACAGCGCCAGGCACAGGTGGATCGGGCTGATCGACAGACCGAATTGCAGACCCGCAAACGCCAGCGTTTCCAGCCCCAGGTTCGTCTGCCCCCCTTGCGTGATGTAGGCCATCAGGAACGGATAGGTGATCGCCACCGTGCCCATCGTTACGCCCGTGCTGGCGGCCACCAGGAACGGCAGCAAGAACACGATCAAGGCCACGGGCATGTGGAGCTGGGCAAAGAAGCCCACCACATTGGGAACCGCGCCGCCGGCCTCGAGGTTCAGTTTGAACCAGAGTGCCCCGAACAGCAGCAGGACCATGTCCGGCTCCTTGGCCGCCTTGAAGATGCCGGGCCATCGTCGGACGCTCACGCGATGTAGCAGGAGCAGGCCGAGAATCGCCAGGAAGATCGCAATCGCCGGCGGCACATCCAGCACGACGTACAGAATCGCCGTGAACGCAATCGGCCAGAAGGCATGCACGAAGTCCTTCGTGTGCGAGCGAAGGCCGGCCCTGGCCTCCATGTGTTCGCGCTGCCGAGGGGGAATCCCAGCCAGCAGCAGAAACACGATGCCGCTGACGATTCCCGCGACGGTCAGGACAATGTGATGACCAAGCAGCCGTCCGGCGGAGACGCCCAGCATGCCCTGGATCAGCGGGATCGCCGGGAACAGCGGCCAGACCGGCTCCCACTGATGACGAAAGAAGAAGTTGATCGCCGCCAGGCGACTGCGGTCAACACCGATCTTGTCCCCGGCTTCGCGCACCATCGGCGCCGACAGCATGATGCCTCCCGGCGTCGGCAGCATCCCCATCATCAGCGGAATTGCCGCCAGCGCCACCCGACGGCTGCGGAACAGCCCCTGCATGGCCGGCACCAGACGCGACGAGAGCCCGATCTGCCCCATTGCCTCGCCCACGACGTTGACCAGCAGCAGCAGGGAAGTCAGCGACACGAACAGATAAGGAGTCGTCTGTGTCAGCGCCTTGTTCGTCCACTCGTCCACCAACTGCGCCCACATCGCCTGTGGCGTCACGCCGAGCAGGATCGCCAGCACGCCGGCAGCCACCACCAGCGACAGACCGATCTTGACTCGGAATCGCAGCAGCACCACCAGGACCAGCAACGAGACGAGAATGGCTCCTAACGCATACATCGCGGTTTATCTGCGCTCCAGCAAGGCCTTGCAGCACCCGTTCGGACGTCTCCGAAGAACCGGGGGATTCTAATCGGTCCCGCCACCGGACGAAAGTGTGAATCCGAATGCACAAGGTCCGGGCTCGCCTGGAGAGCTTCTCCCACTTGAACTGCGGCCCCTCCCCCTGTGCCCTTGCAGGGACCTTCGCGTATTCCGACCCTGTGGCGCCGTTGTCCGCCCGCCCGAAGGCGGCAGTCTCATGGTCGAGCAACTCCTTCTGCGAGCGATAGAAGACGTTGCGGTTGAGCTGGTAGCGCTCGTAGATCTCCGGGATCGGTCTATCCTACAGCAGGTGCAGCCGGAGAATCTGAACTTCTGCTGCCTGCGCCGAGAACGTGCGCGGCGCAATCATGGATATCCCCTTTCAGAAGGACACGAGACTGTTCACTGACACTCAACCCGGGAATGTCCATTTCCATCTGAGGCAGCGTGAGCGGGAATCGAAAGACGTGATGCGCCGGAAATGAAAAAGGCCCTGCCGCAAAGCAGAGCCTTCCAGACTCTGGAGTCTTGCTGACAATCAGCCGGGGATCACGTTGGTCGCGCACGGGCCCTTTTTGCCCTGCCCGACCGTGAACTCCACCTTCTGGCCCTCGTCCAGGGTGGCGTAGCCCTCGGTCCTGATTTCGGAATGATGCACGAACAGATCGTCGCCGCCATCATCCGGAGTGATGAATCCGTATCCCTTATCCGCGTTGAACCATTTTACCGTGCCTGTACCCACTTGCTCTTCTCCTTAGGCCCAGCGGGCCTGTAATGCGCTTTCCCTCTGCTTGTGAAAAAGGGGTAGACTTCGAGGGAAGAAAGCATACACCTTCACATGCGTGCCATGCTATCGCCGCGACGTCCTCTGGCCAATAAAAATGACGGCAAAAACGCAAAAAAAATGCAAAGGAGCATCCTGCCCGTCCTCTTCGCTACACTGACGCAGCCTCCGCTCGGATATCGCGGGCCGGCCTGTGATCCCCTTTGGGCGGATGCCCTGCTGTGACAGTCCCGTCCCGGTACACCGCTCCGCCCGCCAAACCGAGGTTGACGCAACGGCACTTCGGTGATAACCTCAGCACAGCCTTAGGAGATGTAACTATGGAGTTGTCCTGGATTAACAAGTTGCGCATCGGCGCAGTCATTGCACTGGGCATCGTGGTCATCGGCGTTTTCGCCTGGCCTCTGGCGGCTCCGGACGATCCCATGTCCCCCGTCCGGTCGAGCGACATCGGTTTCGTCGGCACTCTGTTGCTTCTGGCTCTGAGTTTTGCCGTCGGCGCTATCAGCTTCTTCGTGGCCTGGCCTCACGGCCGCGAGATCGGCATTCTCGCGGTACCGTTCGGCCTGGCGGCGTGGGCCATTCGTTCCGGGCCGATGCTGTCTCTTACCCAATCGCATGCCACCGCTCAGGCAAGGCAGGAGGTTGTCCGGTCCCTGCTGTTCGAACCGGTCTACTGGCTGCTGATCGTCGCGGCCGGGTTTGCCGGTGTTGTGGTCGCCCAGTGCATCAGTGCCAATCAGACCTCCAAGCCTGGCATTGCCAAACTTCAGAACTGCCTCAAATCCAACGCGGCGGTTATCGGTCTACTCGCCCTGGTCGTGGCAGTTCTTCTCTCCAACTTCTTCATCGGGGTCTTGGCGCAAGGCTTGCCCACCTCGGCCAAGACACCAGCCGCTCAGCCTCCGCGAGGTCAGATTGTCTTTGCCGGAATCGCGGCCTTTGCTGTGGCCGGGTTCGTCGTCAAGAAGTTCTTCGATCTGACCTATGCCTGGACCATCCTGACCACAGCCCTCGTGCTCCCTTTTGCCACCATGGCCTACTACCGATCCGACACGATCCAGAAGTTCGCGGAGGCCCTGCCGGCGGTGTATTTTCCCCACGCGATCTTCGCCGTCCTGCCCGTGCAGCTTGTGGCCTTCGGGGCCATCGGCTCGGTGATCGGCTACTGGCTGGCGATTCAGTATGATTACTGGCGGCAGCACGGTAGCGACTGATAATCGACAGACAATCCCCTTTTTTCTGCCGGCTCTCATGCACGCAACTCCCTTTCTATGAGACGGTTACGTTCACTTCACCACTTGGACGCCTCCCTTGGGCCAAAGAAAAACAGAATTCTTTGGTTTCGCCCGCCCAATTGACCGACATATAGATGTCCTTACCCCCTGTTGGGAGGATACGGGACCGGCGTATGGCTGCGTTGCCATGGCTGTCTGACAACGTAGAGAGTCAACAAAACGAACACAGAAATACTACTTTACGTAGGGAACACTGTAAAACCAGCCGGCAAAAGGAGTTAACGATGTTGGTTCTGAGCAGACAAAGAGATGAATCCATTATGATCGGCGATGACGTCGAGATCACGATCGTCGATGTCCGCGGGGACAAGGTGCGATTGGGCATCAACGCGCCCAAGCACATCCCGGTCCATCGCAGGGAGATCTACGACGCCATCCAGAAGGAGAAGGCCGAGAAGGCCGAGGGCGGGGAGGCCAAAGGCGCTGAGGAGAAATCCTCACCGAAGGAATCTTGAGAGTATTGCCCCTCTGAGTCTGTTTCCTACCGCATCGCCGCTGCCACGCCTCACCTCAGTATCCTGCAACCCTCTGGTCCCATAAGAGGGTTTTCTGTCCCCCGGTTGCTCTGACACCCAATGTCGCGGCGCATTCGCCATTGATCTGGCCCTTTTGGCTCGCCCGATAATTCCCGAGACTCTCGGCCGAAGTCGGCAACGTCACCCTACGGGGTTGCACGAATCCTCACAGCGGGTATGATCGGGTCTTCGATTCGTTCATGATAACCCTCATGGCAAAGGATGGTCGCAATGTCACATCGAACGAGAAGAATCGCCGGTCTGTGTACATCTGTCATCATATTCGGACTCTCGGCTGTATCGTATGCCGTCAGTCAGGATCAGGCCAAACTCGAACGGGACTACAACGTCAAGCCCGTCCCATTCCATCACGTTCACATCGATGATGGTCTTTGGACGCCTCGCCTGGAGACCAGCCGCACGGTGACGATTCCCTACGCGTTCGGAAAATGCGAGGAAACCGGCCGCATTCGCAACTTCGAGAAAGCCGCCGGCCTGCGGGAGGGCAAACACGAAGGAATCTACTTCGACGACTCCGATGTCTATAAGGTCATGGAGGGAGCGGCCTATTCGCTCCAGGTCAGCCCCGACACCATGATGAGACTCTACCTCGACAAGCTGATTGCGGTCATGGGCAAGGCCCAGTGGGAAGACGGCTACCTGTACACCTTCTACTCGATTCCCGAAAGACAGCCGCAGATGCGATGGACCAACATCCAGTCGATGCACGAGCAGTACTGCGTCGGGCATATGTATGAGGCGGCCGTCGCACACTATCAAGTCACCGGCGATGCGTCCTTCCTGAAGATCGCCACCGATAATGCAGACCTGATCTGTGACATCTTTGCGCCGGACAAGCGCACCGATCCATCGGGACATGAAGAGATCGAGATCGCGCTGTGCCGACTCTATCGGGCGACCGGCAATGAGAAGTACCTCGATCAGGCCAAGTTCTTCCTCGATCAGCGCGGTCGCACCGGTCGGCGCGGACCCGACGGCAACGGGGCGCTCTACGGTGAGTACGCACAGGACCACAAACCAGTGATCGAGCAAACGAAGGCCGTGGGACACTCGGTCCGCGCCGCCTACCTGTACACAGGCATGGCCGACGTCGCCGCCCTGACGGGCAACCGGGAATACATCCGGGCCATCGACGCGATCTGGAACGATGCCGTGGGGACCAAACTCTATGTCACCGGCGGCATCGGAGCCAGCGGAGGCAACGAGGGTTTCAGCGAGCCGTATGAGCTGCCCAACCGGACCGCCTACTGCGAAACATGCGCGTCGATCGCCAACGTCTACTGGAACCACCGCATGTTCCTCATGCACGATGACGGCAAGTACATCGACGTTCTCGAACGCACGCTGTACAACGCCGCCTTGTCCGGCATCTCCATGCAGGGCGATCGCTTCTTCTATCCGAACGTGCTGGAATCCGCTGCCGGAGACGAACGCAGCCCCTGGTTTGCCTGCGCGTGCTGCCCGTCGAACGTGGCGCGGTTCATCCCGTCGGTTCCCGGATATGTCTACGCTCACAAAGACCGCGACATCTACGTGAATCTGTTCGTCGGCGGAAACAGCACGATTCAGACCGCCGACAATGCGGTGACCCTCACGCAGGAGACGGAGTATCCGTGGGAGGGAAAGGTCACGATCCGCGTCGAGCCGCAGGAGAGCAAGGCATTCTCCATCTGTGTCCGCATTCCGGGCTGGGCCCGCAACGAGGCCGTTCCGAGCGACTTGTACCGATTCGTGGAGTCCATGAAGGACGAACCGACTCTGGAGGTGAACGGCAAGCGCCTCTCGCCGCCGGTCGTGCGAGGGTACGCCCGCATCGAACGGCGATGGGAAAAGGGCGATACGATCGAATTGCGTTTGCCGATGCCGGTCCGCCGGATCGTTGCGCACGAGGCCGTGAAGGCCGACCGGGGCAAGGTGGCCCTTCAGCGAGGCCCCCTGGTGTTCTGCCTTGAAGGATGCGACAACGAAGCTGCGGTGCTGAGTCTGGTGATCCCGGACGATGCCAAACTCAGAACCAAACACCGCCGCGATCTCCTGGGCGGCGTTACGGTGGTTACCGGCAAAGCCCGGACTGCCAAACGCACGCTCGAAGGAGACGTCGTCCTGACACGAGAGCAGCCCTTCACTGCGATTCCTTACTACGCCTGGGCGCATCGGGGACGCAGTCCGATGACCGTCTGGCCGGCCCGCGTGCCGGAAGCCGCCTATCCAGAGCCGGCCGATACGCTGGCCTACACCAGCAGGGCAACCGCCTCGTTCGTTCATAAATCGCTCGACGCGATCAAAGACCAGATCGTGCCGGCCAACTCGGCCGACGCCTCGGCCGGGCAACTGGACTTCTGGCCGCACAAAAACACCACCGAGTGGCTCCGGTTCGAGTGGGACCGCAAGGAGAGAATCTCCCGCGTCAAGGTCTACTGGTTCGACGACAGCGATCACGGCGGCTGCCGCGTGCCGCAATCCTGGCGTGTGCTCTATCGCGATGCTGCCGGCGCCTTCCAGCCTGTCAGCACAGCCGATTCCTATGGCACCCAGAAGGACGTGTTCAACACGGTGACGTTCGAAGCTGTCGAGACCGACGCGATCACGATCGAGATCGTGCTCGACGAGAAGTGGTCGGCCGGCGTACAGGAGGTGGTGATCGAGTAGCCTGTTCTCGATCCGGCCTCAGAACCGGTTGAGGTGCACCTTCGACGTCTTCAGTTCGTCGACCGGCAATGGCGTCCTCCGCTCGGCCGCATAGCCGACCGCCACGATGGACTCGACCTGGATGTGCTCGGGAATGTCCAGGAGCTTCTGAATATACTGCTCGGAGCTGACCTGGTCGTCGTGCATTCGTTGTCGGACCTGAATCCAGCAACTGCCCAGTCCCAGCGACTGCGCTGTCATCTGCACGAGGATCGAGGCAATCGAACAGTCCTCGATCCAGACGTCGCTCTGCGTGCCGTCCCCGCAGATGACGATCCCCAGTGCCGCTCCCTTGAGAAAACCGGCCCCGTGGGGCTTGCACGTCGCCAGCTTCGCCAGCAGCTCGCGGTCGTCGACGAAGATGAACTCCCACGGATCGATGTTCCGCGAGGACGGGGCTCTCAGTGCCGCCTCTCTGAGCCGCTCGATCTTTTCGGGCTCGATCGGGCGGTCGAGGTACTGGCGGATGCTCCGCCGATTCCTGAGCAGTTCGATCATGTCGGTCTCCACCCGATGGCGAAAGGCCCCTACGTGCGTTCTTCGATGGGCGTGTACTGTCGTTCGCGCATGCCGGTGTAGATCTGTCGCGGCCGGCCAATCCGCGCCTTGGGGTCGCGGACCATCTCCTTCCAGTGGGCGATCCAGCCAGGCATGCGGCCGATGGCGAACAGGACGGTGAACATATTCGTCGGAAATCCCAGGGCGGTGTAAACCAGACCGCTGTAGAAATCGACATTCGGATACAGCTTGCGGCTGATGAAGTAATCATCCTTGAGCACCGCCTCTTCGAGACGCAATGCGATGTCCAGCAAGGGCTGATGCGCCGCCTCCTCTTCGAGGACCTTCATGCAGATCTTCTTGATGATCCGCGCACGAGGATCGTAGTTCTTGTACACGCGGTGACCGAAACCGGACAGCCGGAAGCTCGATTCCTTGTCCTTGGCCATGTCGATGTACTTCTTGATCTTGCCGCCGTGACGCTGGATCTTGCTGAGCATGTCCATCACCGCCTGATTGGCGCCGCCGTGAAGCGGACCCCACAGGGCGGAAATGCCGGCCGAGATGGACGCATACAGATTGGCGTGCGCGCTGCCCACCAGACGAACCGTCGAGGTCGAGCAGTTCTGCTCGTGGTCGGCGTGGAGAATCAGCAGCACGCTGAGCGCGCGGACGTGGTCCTCCCGCAGCTCGTAGTTGTTCACGGGCGACCAGAACATCATCCGCAGGAAGTTCTCGCAGTACTTCAGTTCCTTCTTCGGATAGACGACCGGCTCGCCGATGCTCTTCTTGTAGGCGTAGCAGGCGGTGGTGCGGATCTTGCTGATCAGTCGCGTGGCCGTCATGTCGATGTTGTCGCGCATCGACAGCAGATCGACGTTCGGATAGAAACTGCTCATCGCGTTGACCATCGTGCCGAGGATGTTCATCGGGTGCGCATCGCCCGGAAAGAAGTTGTATAGGTGGCGCATATCCTCGTGCAGCAGCGAGTGCTCGTTGAGCAGACACGAGAAATTCTCCCGCTGCTCCAGGGTCGGCAGGCGGTTGTGCAGCAGCAGGTAGCACACCTCCGTGAACGTGGACCGCTCGCAAAGGTCTTCGATGCTGTAGCCACGGTAGCGAAGGATGCCCTCTTCGCCGTTGATGTAGGTGATGTTGCTGATGCAACTGCCCGTGTTGGCGTAGCCCTGGTCCATCGTGATGTACCCGGTCTCGGCCCGCAGTTTGGTGATATCGATCGCGCGCTCGCCCTCGGTGCCTTCGATGATGTCGAGTTCGAGCTCGCGTCCGTCGATGATCAGCTTGGCGTTCGGTTTCTTGGCCATCCACACCTCTTTTCAAGGAAGTTGCTGCAAACCGCCTGCCGGCGTGACCATGAAGGAATCTCCCCTTCGGCATGGCACCACGGCATACATCCGTCCCGTTCCCCAGACGGCCGGGGCCGGGTCCGACGCGGAGAATTCTACGCGATTCGATGGTTGTCTGCAACAAGCCCCCTGCGGCAACCCAACGGGGGGCGATTCCGGACGTCTTCCGGGCAAGCAGGTGTCTTCGAAAGATTTCTCATTTTTCCTGTTGACAAGTCTTACATTTGTACGATAATAATATCTGACATTTGTAAGAGGAGATGACTATGACCAAGGAGCACTTGCGTGCGATGAGCCCGGCGGAAACCGAGATCCTGCGGCTGGTCTGGCAGCTTGAGGAGGCCACCGTCCAGGGAGTCTGCGAGGCCCTGCCGCCCGAGCGGAAGATCGCCTACAAGACCGTGCAGACCCTGCTGCGCCGCCTGGAGGAAAAAGGCTATCTCCAGCACAAGACGGAAGGCAAGGCCCACGTCTTCGTCCCGGCGGTCCACCGCGAGCAGGTCGTCCGGCGAACCGTGCTCGACTTCGTCGACCGGCTTTTCGGAGGCGACCCCAAGCCGCTGATGCAGTTCCTGGCCAAAGACGGCCATCTCGAAGCCAAAGACCTCGACGAACTCAAGAAGCTCATCGACAACCCATAGACTCGTTCGCTGCGGAGGTGCAACGATGAATCTCTATCTGACCGAACTGGTGCGGTATCTGGCCGCGCAGAGCTGGCAGATCGCTGTACTGACCCTCGTGGTGGCCGGCGCGACGTGGGCACTGCGGCACAAGACTGCCCACATCCGCTACCTGCTCTGGCTGATCGTCTTAGCCAAGTGCTTGGTGCCGCCGTTCTTCGCGGTGCCGCTGAGGGTTTTGCCCGAGAAGACGGCCTCGCACACGGTTGTGGAAACCCCGGCGGTCGACGCGGGAAGCAGCGTTCCAATCGGGTCGGGGCTCCCTTCGGTGCCGGGCCCGAAAGTCGAATCGAGCCAGGCCGAGCCCACGGTGCCGTTGACGCGGGCTGATTACCACCCGAGCGAGCCAGCAGACCTTCGCGTCTGGGCTGCGATGGTCTGGATCGCCGGTGCAGGTCTGTATTTGGCGATGAACCTGCTGAGAGCCTTGCGGGGCCGATACTGGCTCCATGCGAGGCGCCGGCCCCTGCCCGATGCGATACGGAAGGAGACGGAGACCCTGCTCTCGATTCCTGGCCGAAGGCCCGTGCCTCCCATCTGGGTCATCGACGAGATCGGCCAGCCCTTTGTATGGGGCCTCCTGCGCGGCAGCATTTACGTGCCTTCCCACTTCCTGAAGATCGGGGACCGCACGCATCGACGGCACGTGCTGGCCCATGAATTGAGCCATGTTCTTCGTTGCGATGCGGCGGTTAACGCGCTACAGACCCTCGCCCAGGGGCTATTCTGGTTTCATCCGCTCGTGTGGTGGGCCAACCGCGAGATTCGACGAGAGCGAGAGAAATGCTGCGACGAGATGGCCGTGGCGCAGTTGGGGACGGAACCGAGAGAGTATTGTCATGCGGTGGTGGAGACCTTGGCGAGTGCGGAGACGTCGGCCCGGCCCGTTCCCTCGTTGGCCGTAGCCGGACCGGCGAGAAACCTTGAGGAAAGGATCAAAACCATGTTGAAACCGGGAAGACAATTCTATCGAAGACCCAGCGGCCCTGCGGCGCTCGTCGTCCTCCTGACGGCGATCCTGATCGTCCCGACCGCGGTGGTCCTGACCGTCCGGGCGCGGGCGGAAGGCCAGACGTCAGAGAGGAAAGCCACGTTTGAAGAGGTGGTCGCGGCATACGAGGCCAGCCGCAACGCGGCGCCCCGCAGGTATCTGATGGTGGTCAAGAACAACTCTGACGTCTATGTCACTTACCAGAACGAAGTGCAACTCTACCGGGCCAAGTACGCCTTCGGATCGCCAAGGGCCGGGCAGAACGTGGACATGCAGGCGGTGGCGAACGACCAAACGAACGCCGGAGAGACGATCCGGTCCATCCTTGCATGGGCCCAGCAGCACACGCCCCAGAACGTGGAGGTCCATGACGGGACGTACACGTGCAGCCTGTGGCCCGACGGCTACGGCCATTTCGAGGGCGGCCAGAAAACAGCTTCTCCTCCAGACGAGATGTTTCTGCCGACGCTTGGCGGGCGGGGCTGGCCGTTGCTTGGTGGCGCGAAATCCAAGTTAAGACTGATCTCAACGGACCGGTACGCTCTGGACCACAGCCTGATCTGTATCGAAGAGCAGCACGAAGCCATCAGAGACGGTCGAGAAAAGGTGACGCTGACTACGCGATTCTACCTCAATCCCGAGCGGGACTACCTCTGTCGGCGAAGACTCGAACCCCACAATGACTACGCGGAGGAAATCACCGAGTACGCACGAACCGACCAAGGACAATGGTATCCTCTCCAGATCAGTGAGTTCGGGTACAAGCACATGCGCAAACCCATGACCAGCGAACCTTCGCGAATCAACGCAGTCTATCTCGACCTGGACCCCACGTTCCCGGACGACATCTTCAGTCCGGATGCGCTGCTCGCGCGGTACGCCGATCTGCTCGTCCCGCCGCAGCCGGAGACTCCATCTACCGGCGTCAAACCAGAAGACGATTCGGCCGTGCGCGTGGCCGGCCGGGTCCTGGCGGGTGACACGCGGGAGCCCATCCCCGATGCCCTCATTCGTGTCGCCGTCCCGGCGGTGGATATGCGGGATGCCAGAGGCCCGTCGAGGCAAGTCACCCAGGAAGATGGAACAACATCGGATATCTACGAGACGAGGACGAACTCCGAGGGCCGGTTCGAGATGATCGTCCCCGCGAAGGAAGGCAATGAGTCGTTCTCCGTCGACGCGTGGGCTCCCGGATTCGGCACCGCCGCCGGGACCGGGTACGGCGGAGGCAACAATCCGAATCTCGAATGGCTCCCTCTTACCGGTGCCTCGGAGAGCGAATCCTCGAACCTGACGATCCTGTTGACGCGCGCGATCTACGTTGCCGGGACCGTCACGGCCCCCCAGCGCGTGCCTCTGCCAGGTGTGAAGGTCGCCGGCTACATCTACACGGATAGCGGTACTGCCTGGGTCAGCAGTACGGAAACAGACGAGCGGGGCCGATTTGAAATCTTCGATTTCCCGTTGGAACAGCAGGCCGGTGGGAGAGCCGAGTTGTCTTTCACGTCCCCGAAAGCGCTGCCCGAGAGGCGTAGCGGATTGTATGACCTCCCGGCCGAGCAGCGCCGTTCGCTTCGCGTGGTACTGATGCCGGGTCGGAGAATCACGGGCGTGGTGCAGGACGCCAATGGCCGCCCTACCGCAGGTGTCACCGTGCAAGCCATTCAGGAGCGGATCCTCAGGGACGCCACGACTGACAGCGATGGACGTTTCGAGCTGGCCGGCCTTCCTGAGGTCGGAACCTTGACCTTGCGCGCATTCGCCGGCGAAATCGATCAGAAAGCCGTTGCGCTGGCACCCTTCGTGAACCGCGCACGAGACGACGAGATGACGCTGAGGATGACACGAATCGAACTGAAGAGTCCCCTCGAACCTGTCACGCTCTTCGGCATGCAGTTGGTCGATGTCACGGCCGAGCTTGAGACAGCCTACGATCTTTTTCCATATGGTTTCTCAACGGATGGCGTGATGATTCTCGCCCCTGGAGTCGATCACCGACGGCTCCAGATCGGCGATTTGAAGAAGACCTACTGCTTCCACGTCATCGAAGAGCAGAGAGTCGCAAACGTCCGAGAGATGATTGCCGAACTCCTGGGGCAGATCACGCGGCACCCGACCTATCGGCAAGGTGATACCCCCAGTCCCATCCGCGTGGTCTACACCATCCCCAACGGCGTCAGTACCCAGTACCTGGAACTGACGCCTGCGGACGTTGCCGAACTCCGGCAGCTCGCGGACCAGCTTGGGATCGCCGTAGCCAGCAACAACCGATGACACAGATCGAATGAAACGGGCGAGGCGGTGGAGGGCCTCGCCCGTGGTTTCCTGATATCGCAAGCGCGGGTCTTACATGCGTTTGTAGCGGGGTCCGCCGCCGCCTTCGGGGGCGGTCCAGCGGATGTTGTCGAACGGACACTTGCGCTGGCAGGTCTTGCAGTGCAGGCAGTTCGAAGGGTTGGCCGGCTTGACCTCCCCGTGGATGGTCTCGTAGACGCCCGCCGGACAGAACGTGATGCACGGACTGCCATAGACCGGCGTACACTTCGTCTCGCAGATCGTCCTGTCGAGGATCGTCAGGTGCGAGGGCTCCTCCTCGCGATGTGCGGTAGCCGCGACCGCAGTGAACGTGTCCTTGTCGAAGTTCTGATTCGGCTTGAGACGATAGGGCGCCGTCGTCATCATCTCATAGTCCGGCTCCACCTTGAACTTGGGCAGCCAGCCGCCCAGCACCGACAGGGGCATGCCCTGCAACGGCCCGAACTTGGCGATCGTATGCCGCGAGTTCTTGGCGATCTTCATCTCTTTGGCGATGTTCGAGCTCTCGACGTTATCGGTGTACCGCCGGGCGGCCCCTTCCGGCTTGTCCATACAGGTTACGATGGCCCTGGCGGCCTGGATGCCCGAATCGATGGCATTGTGCAGGCCCTTGATCTTGAGCATGTTCACGAAGCCGGCGCTGTCGCCCAGGATCATGACATTGCCCTTGCCGATGCTGCCGGTGTGCGGATCGCGCGGGACCGCGTACCAGCCCCCCTCGGGGATCATCTTGGCGCCGGCCTCGACGACCGTCCCGCCCTCGATGAACGGCTTGATGTAGCGGTGCTCCTTGAGGCGGACCAGCGCATCCTGCGCGTTGAAATTGCGGTACTTCCAGTCCAGTCCGACGATCATGCCGACTGCCAGATTGTCCTCGGCGCCGGCGTAGACGATCCCGCCGCCGAACATGCCTGGCCCGATGACCGGGGTCCAGATCGGATAGCCCATGGCGTGCACGACGCGGCCGCGAGAGAAGTTCGCATATTGCTCGGGCGTGACTTTGATCAGCTCCTTGACGCCGAGCGAGTAGAGCTGATGCGATTCACGCTTCAGACCCGCCGCCTCGACGAACCGCTCAGTGACCAGGCCGTCACAGCCCTCGGCCAGCACGACGAACGTCGCCTCGATGGTCTCGCCTTCGACGTAGTTGGGCTGCTTGTGCCCTTCCTTGTTGACGCCCTGATCGATGAGCTTGACGCCGGCGGCGGTTCCCGCGCCGTCCAGCACGACGTGATCGGCAGCAAACCCCGTCAGCACCTCCACGCCCTTCTCGCGGGCGATGCTGCCGAGCCATTTGGTGAGCTTGCTGATCGAGAGAGAGTAGTCACCGTGGTGGATCATCTGTCCCCACCCGATGCCCATGGATCGGGCCATCTTGAGAGCCCAGAAGATGTTGAACGACATCTTCTTGCCGAGCAGGAACATGATGTCGTCTTTGTCGATCACGTTGGCCAGGACGTCCTTGGCCTCGGGGGTCTCGCGCCAGTCGGGCTTGGCCGCATCGAGCAGCGAATGCAGCGGCTCCTTCTCCAGCACAGCACCCGAGAGATTATGGTTTCCCAAATCGAGGGCCTTGTCGATGACGCACACGTCGATGTCAGGCCGCAGGACCCGCAGTTGGATCGCCGTCGCCAGACCGGCCGGGCCCGCGCCCACGACCAGAACCGAGACCTTGTTGTATTCGCTGTTGTTCGGCACTTTCCATTCCTCAATCAATCAGGGAACAAGTCCGAGGGGACCATTAGGACCGATGGCATTTCACATGTTGTCGAGAGCCTGCACCAGGTCCGGGACAACGTCTTCGGCGGTTCCAACGATATAGTAGTCGCACTGTCTGAAGATCGGTGCGTTGGGGTCGCTGTTGATCGCCACGATCGTCTCGGTGTTGGCGACGCCGATCATGTGCTGGATGGCGCCCGAGATGCCGATCGCGACGTAGAGCTTCGGGCCGACCGCCGTCCCGGTCTGTCCGACCTGATGAACGCGTTCGACGAAGCCCTGCTCGACCGCCGCTCTGGAAGCGCCGTACTCGACAGCAGTGTCCAGCTTCCTGCTCATCTCCGCGCAGAGCATGTGAAGCAACCGGTCGAAGCCGTCGCGGCTCTGCATGCCTTTGCCGCCGGAGACGATGGCTTCGGCGCCGAAGTTGACCTGCCCGCTGCCCAGTTCGGTCCGGATGATGTCGAGACTGACGTCCTCATCGGTCAACTCGACTTTGTGCTTGATGACTTTGCCCTTGCGCTTGGGGTCGGCGGGAATCCGCTTCATCACGCCGGGCCGGGCCGTCGCCATCTGGCTCTTGGAGTTCTTCGTGCGGATCGTCGCCATGACGTTCCCGCCGAGGGCCGGACGGGTTTGAAGCAGCAGGCCGATATCGCCTTTGCGAGAGCTGTCGCGAATGTCGAGGCCCGTGCAATCGGCGGTCAGGCCGCAGCCGGTCTTGTACGAGACCATCGGAGCCAGCATGCGTCCCTGCGGCGTCGCTGCGTACAGCACGATCTGCGGCACGTACTTGTCGATCGCGTCGGAAACCGCTTTGCGGTAGGCCGTCGGATCGAACTCCTTGAGCAGCTTGTGCTCGATCGCGTAGATGTGGTCGGCGCCGGCCGCAATCAACTCTTCGGCCATGTGCGCGACGTTGTCGCCGGCGATGCAAACGCCGACTTTCGTTTCGAGCGAATCGGCCAGCTCGCGCGCCTTGCCGGTCAGCTCGAACGTCGCGGGATGGATGACGCCGTCTCCACTGTGCTCGGCGACAACCCACACCTCGCCTTTGAAAGCCGGCTCGACCAAGCCGAAGCCGCCGATCATGTCTTCGAGAGCCTTCTTGTGGAACGCCCCGCCCGCCTTCTCCACGACCTTGTCTTTTGTCGCATCATCGAGCTTGGCGGCGTCGGCTATCTCCATCTCCTTGAGGATGGCGGTCAGGATGTCGTAGTCGTCCTGCTCCTTCTTCGTCGCCTCATAGGGCCGCTCCAGGAGGCTCTTGCGTCGAGCGGGCAACACGTACGGTCCCGGCCCCTCATCGGCCTTGCCCCCTTCGCCATTGCCGCTCTTGAAGCTCTCGACGATGATCTTCGCCAGCGATTTGACGTCCTTGACTTCCTGACACTTGCGGGTGCTCTTGCCGGGCGGAAAAACGCGGATCACCGCGGTCTTAGAGCCCTTGGCTCCGATGTGCGTGGCATTGATATCGTCGGCGCCCCACTTAACGACGTCGACTTTGTTGGCCCACCGCGTTCCGGCGAACGTCGCGAACAGCGGGTATTCGTACTTGGCGACGGTGATGACCGCGGGCATCTTCCTGGTCGCGACGGTCTGGCTGCCGCCGCTGATGATGCGGGTGAACTCGAAGCGTTTCTTCTTGTACTCGGCGCCGGTGGCGTACGCGATGCAGGGCAGTTGCAGTTCCTCGGCGATCTGCCCCGGTACCTGAGCGGTATCGCCATCCACCGACTGCATGCCGGCGACCACGAAGTAATCGTCGCCGCAGTGGAGGATTTCCTTGACGATCCGGCGAATCGCGTAGGCCAGCGGATTGGCGGTGGCCCAGGTGTCGGCCCCGCCCAGTGCACGATCCGTCAGGAGAACCACTTGGTCAGCCGCACGGGCCAGGCTGTAGCGGAGGACCTCCTCCGCCATCGGCGGACCCATCGTCAGTGCGATGATCCGCGCCTTGGCATCGCCGCTAATCTGCTTCATGTATCGGGCGAAGGCCAGCGCCTGAGCATCGAGTTCGTTGACGACGTTGGCCAGTCGGGATCGGACGAGCGTACCCGTCTCCGGGTCGAAGGCGTTGTCGGTGATTTGCGAGACGTCAGGGACCTGCTTGACGAGAACGATGTAGTCACTCATAGACCGTTTTCCCCAAAGAAAAGAAACACTCCCACTGTCGGGGTTGATCGAGCTTCTTCCAGACGCGCGCCGCCCGCGAGCCCACCGTGTGCTTCAGGGACGATAGACCGTCCACCGTTACACGACCACCATCCGTACTTCTGACAGTAGATGGCGCATAATAGGCCCCCGTTACAGACCTGTCAACCGAAAACGCCAATTCCCATTTGGGCGGCGGGTTACACCGTCGAGCGATGGCCCTCTGGCCCCCAACGATCACAGCCCGTATGGCCTGTTGCCGGCCGCAGCACTGGAACTGGGCGGATGGGGAGATGGGAGGGAAGACGACCTGTCTGGCGGGTTGGCCCAGGATGGCGACAGAGGAGTCCAGGCGGCGAAGGGATGAGCCGTGCCGCAGTCGGGACAGGGAATGGCGGGGTAGGCGACGCCGCACTGGGGGCAGACAGCCCGATGCTCGAACATGTCGAAGGGGTTGCGGCAGTGGCCGCAGGTCCAGATCGCACCGGCCGGCGGCGCCGTCCGACAGACCGGACAGGCGAACGCGGCGTGACGCGGCAACCTGCTTACGCGCACAAGGTGCACCGCATGCCGCAGCCCGTTCCAGCAGTTCAGCAGAATGAACGCCGCGAGAATCCCGAGCCAGACCGACCGCTCCCAGAGGGCCAGTACGAACAGGCCCACGACACCGATCAGGCCGATCACCGTCGCGGAGATCAGGCTCCAGGCCCGACCAAGCACGAACCACAGCAGCGATCGGAGAATCTGGCCGCCGTCCAGCGGATAGATCGGCAGGAGGTTGAAGACCAGTAGGCCGACGTTGATGGCTACGATGGTCCGAAGCAGCCTGAATAGATTCGACGCCTGCTCGGCCAGACCCGAGGCATCCATCCAGAGTACCAGCAGGAAGAATGTGGGCGCCAGCACGACGTTCACGAGCGGTCCGGCCGCAATGCTCCAGAGAATGGCGCCGGGCCGTTGCGGCGGGTCCACGTAGGCGACGCCGCCCAAAGGCCACAGGACGATGCGATCGGCGCGGCCTCCCACCTGACGACAGGCCAGCGAATGGCCGAACTCGTGAAGCAGGACGATGCCGAACAGCGCCAAGTACTCCAGCGCGCTCCACATTATGGACGGATAGCGTCCCGCCCGCATCTGGATCCCATAGTACGCCACGAGGAACCATGACCAGTGCAGGTACAGCTCGATGCCTGCCAGGCGGAACAGCCGAATCGATCCCTGGTTGGTTGGAGTCATGCGCCTCTTTCCGTTCTCCGAAGGCGGTGGCGGCGCTGATGTACGCACCTGCCACCAAGACAAGCGACTGAACACTCAGACGTATTCGCTGAACGCGGCGGACATAATCTGCTCTTCGGACCACTCCTCGCGATCGAACGTCCCGGCCACGCGACCGACCGAAAGCACCAGAATCCGATGAGAGATCGCCATCAGTTCCTTCAGATCGGATGAAACGAAAACGATTGTCTTACCCTGCTGCGCCAGAGAGGCCAGCATGCGGTAGATCTCAAACTTGGCGCCGACGTCGATCCCGCGCGTCGGCTCGTCGAAGATGAGGATGTCACAGTCGCGGTAGAGCCACTTGGCGATCACCACCTTCTGCTGGTTGCCGCCGCTGAGCTGGCCAACCGCCTGTTCGCATGAGGAGCAGCGTACGTCCAGCGAATCGACGTATCGCTGGGCAACCGCCTTTTCATGCGCTTCGCTCAGCCAGCCCAACGTGCTGACATCGTCCAGATGGGCAATCGAGACATTTGCCCGTATCGCGAGGGGCAGGAACAACCCCTGCTCCTTGCGGTCTTCGGTCAGCAGCGCGATCCCGAGTTGCACGGCGTCGCTCGGTCGCCGGATCGTCGAGGGCTTGTCAGATCCGTGCAGGTAGATGCTCCCGGCTTCAAGCGGATCGGCTCCGAAGACCAGGCGCATCGTCTCGGTCCGGCCCGAACCCATCAGGCCCGCCACCCCGAGGATCTCGCCGCGATAGACCTCGAACGACACGTCGCGAACCTTCGCGCCCGCCCGCAGCCGCACCGCGCGAAGGGCCAGCGCCCCCCGCCGCCCGCCCGGCGCAAGAGCGTCTCGGTCCAGGTCGCGCCCGACCATGAGGCGAATCACGTCATCCGAATCCCACCCTGCCGCATCGCGAGTGGTCACGACCTTGCCGTCTCGCAGCACGGTGACACGGTCGGCAATCCGAAGCACTTCCTCGATCCGGTGCGAAATGTAGATGATCCCGACCCCGTTGGCCTTGAGTCCGGCGATCTGGGTGAAAAGCAGCTCCACCTCGCTGTCGGTCAGCGACGCGGTCGGCTCATCGAGCGCCAGGACGCGGCACCGCCGTGACAGCCCCGCTGCGATCTCCACCATTTGCTGCTGCCCGACGCCCAAGGCGCCGACCGCCGTCGACGGATCAATCTGCGAGAGACCCACCTGCTGCATCGCCTCGCGGGCGGAGCGGTTCAGAGTTCTGTAGTCGATGAAGCCAAACCGATTGGGCAGTCGCTCAATGAATATGTTCTCAGCGACGCTCAGATTGGGAATGAGGTTCAATTCCTGCATCACCATGCGAACCCCCGCCGCCTCCGCCTGCCGCCTGCCACCGGGGTTGTAGGGTTGCCCGTCCAGAAGCATCTGTCCGGCATCAGCCGTCTCGATCCCGGCGATGATGCGCGTCAGCGTGCTCTTGCCGGCGCCGTTCTCGCCAACGAGGGCGTGCACCTCGCCGGCACGCAGATCGAGCGCGACCTGCGAGAGCGCCTGGACGCCCGGAAAAGCCTTGTCGATACCCGTGACGGTCAGCAGCACATCGGTCGCAGAAGGCATCATCCGAGTGTTTCCGCCGTGACCAGATCGACGGGGGTTTCCTTGTCGGCGGGCGTTGCCTTGCCCGCGAGGATGTCGAGGGCGTACTGAATCCCATACAGCGCCAGCTTGTCGGCGTGCTGATCGACGGTGCAGAGGATCTTGCTCTCTTTGAGCAACCTCCGAACCGCCGCGATGTTGTCGAATCCGACGACATAAACCGAGTCGGACTTGCCCGCGTCCCGAAGCGCTGCCACCGCGCCCAGGGCCATGCTGTCGTTGGCACAGAGGAGGGCCTTGAGGTCCGGATGTTCGTTGATCAACGCTGCGGCGATGGGCTGGGCCTTGTCCGTTTCCCAGTAGCCGGTCTGCGAGGCCACGATGTCCATGCTGCTGCCGATCATGGCGTCGTCGAACCCGGCCTTGCGCTGGATGCCGTTGAAGGCGTTGGGGGCTCCCTCGATGATGGCGACCTTGTCGCCCGGCTTGAGCCGGGCCGCCAGATACGCGCCCGCCAGTTTGGCCCCCTTGCGGTTATCCGGCCCGACGAACGGGATCTTGATGCCCTTGTCCTTGAGCACGTCGTCGTCGAACTTGTTGTCGATGTTGACCACGACGATGCCGGCGTCCATCGCCTTCTTGCAGACCGCGACGAGGGCCTTCGAGTCGGCCGGCGCGATGACGATCGCATCGACCCCCTGGGCCATCATCATCTCGACGTACGCGATCTGCTGGGTGACATCCGTCTCGTCCTTGATTCCGCGAACTTCCAGGTGGTACTGGTCCTTGTGCTCGGCGTGATGGGCGCGGGCTCCTTCCTCCATGGTCTTGAAGAACTCGTTGGCCAGCGACTTCATCACCAGGGCGACGGTCGGCCGGTCGTCCTTCTTCTGACACCCGCTGAAGGTCACGACGAAGGCCGTTAGCGTCATGACCAGCATCTTCACGATCGATCGATTCGAATGACTCATGGCGTTCTCCTGTCAGTCCATTTCGTCAGGGACAAAACGCTTCCACTTCCTGCCTCGTCGGCATCGACGGCTGGGCTCCCATCCGGGTGGTCGACAGCGCCGCGGCGCGGCCGGCGAAGATAGCGGCCTGGCGAAGCGACTGTCCCTGGGCCAGGCCCACCGCGAGACTGCCGGTGAAGGCATCTCCGGCGGCCGTGGCATCCACCGCCCGGACCGGCGCCGCCGGAACGAATTCGCTTGTAGTCCCGTCCGCCAGCAGAAATCCCTTGGCGCCCATGGTGACGATCACCGCCCCGACACCCGACGACAGCAGCCACTCGGCCGCCAGCGACGCGCCGGCCTCATCGCTCACCTCCATCCCCGTCAGGATCTGCGCCTCGGTCTCGTTGGGCGTCAGCACCGTCACCTGTTTGAGCAACTCGGGCCGCAGCTTCTGCGCCGGCGCCGGGTCCAGAATAAAAGGCACGCCCGCGTCGCCGGCCATCCTGGCCGCACACTCAATCGTCTCGACAGGAACCTCCAACTGGGCCACCACCGCACCGGCCGAAGCGATCTCGCGCTGGGCCCGTCTCACATCATCGGGACCAAGCCGGCTGTTGGCGCCGGGCGCTACCACGATCATGTTGTTGCCCGCCGAATCCACCGCAATCAGCGCCACGCCGGACGCCACCCCCGGCGTCGAGGCGACGTAGGCCGTGCGGACCCCTTCCCTCTCGAAGTTGGCCAGCGACCGCTGGCCGAACAGATCGTCGCCGAGCCGGGCAACGAAGTACACCTCGGCGCCGAGCTTGGCGGCCGCGACCGCCTGATTGGCGCCCTTGCCGCCCGGCACCATGACGAAGTCGCCGCCCAGCACCGTCTCGCCGAGCAACGGAATTCGCGGCGTCTTGACGACCAGGTCCATGTTCGAGCTGCCGACCACTACGATCTTCGCTGGCTGTTGGGTGATGATATGGCCTCCTATGACATGCCGTGACGCGCCGAATCCTGCAGCGCATCGCTACTTCGTGAGCCGTTCGACCAGAAAACCCTCGAATCCATCCAGGGATTTCCACTCGACGGCGCAGTTGATGACCTTGGCCCCTTCGACGATCTTCGTGTAACCATCGTCGGTAACCTCGACAGGCAGTTGTTCCATCCTGACCAGGTCCGTGTTGATTGCCAGATAGACCGCCACCGTGTCGAACAACGTGGAACTGGCGCTGTTGAGCTGGTTGTTGACCAGTCGCGCCAGGTTGGCGGCGTCGATGCCCTTGCGCTCGCCCTTCAGTCCGTCAGCCTGCCAGGCGCGATAGTTCTGGATCAGGTTGCTGGTGATGGCACTGTTACGGCGGAGGACCTTCTGATACTTGTCGCCGCGAAGGTGGATCAGACCGCAAGTGTCCAGCGGCGTAATCGTGATGGGCCAGCCGGCGGTGAAGACCTTGCGGCAGGCCTTGGCGTCGGCCACAACGTTGTACTCGGCGCTGGGCCTGTCGCTGCCGCCGTAGCCCTTGTAGATGCTGCCGTGCATGCCGACGAAATTCGCCTTCTCCGCGATGCGAGGCTCCCGCTCCAGCGCCGCGGCGATGTTGGGCAGAGGCCCGAGGGCGATGATGGTCACCCGCCCCGGCGAGTTCATGACGGTGTCGATCAGCGTCTGGACGCCATCCTGGTGAATGGTCCCGGGGTAAGTGGAAAGATCATATCCCTGGACCCAATCCATCTGGCGATGCGTCCCGTCGTGTTGCTTGACGCCGATCCCAACCGGGATATCCGCCCGCCCGACTCGGTCGAGGAACCTGGCGACCACCCGGGCCTTGGCTTCCGTGTTGCCCACGGCCGTGGTAACCAGCTTGCAGTCCAACTCGGGCGACTGGAGCAGCAGGGCCAGCGCCCAGGTATCGTCGATGTCGTCGCAGATGTCCGTGTCGAGGATCACCGGCTTGGCCGCGGCGCCGGCCGCAGGCGCCAGGCTCAGAACCGCCATCACAGCCGACAGGCACGCCAGAGCGGCTCTGCGTAGCGAGAAGATGGCAATCGGCTTCGGTCCTGTCATAATGCAGCCTCCCGCGATTCGCGATTTACAGGTGAAGGTCCACAGTTTACGATTGGCACTCGCTCGCGATAGTAAATCGTCAACCGCACATAGTCAATTGCAAAGGTCCGGCTCATGGATGTGATTCCAGCGATCGACCTGCGGGTCGGCAAGGTCGTCCGGCTGATTCAGGGGCAATACGACAAGCAGATCACGTACCGGGACGACCCGGCCGAACAGGCCAGGCAGTTCCACGCTGACGGCGCCCGATGGCTGCACGTTGTCGACCTCGACGGCGCCAAGGCGGGCCGGCCGGTCAATACCGCGAGCATCGAGGCCATCGCCAGGTTGGGCCTGCTGGAGATCGAGGTTGGCGGCGGCCTGCGCGACGAGGCCTCGATCGCGCAACTGCTCGATATGGGGGTGACGCGCGTCATCATCGGGACCAAAGCAGTCAGTGACTTCGACTGGTTCCGTCGGATGGCCGAGATGTTCGCCGGCCGGATCGTGCTGGGTCTCGATGCGCGAGGCTCGATGGTCGCCACGCACGGCTGGCTCGAGGACAGCAAACAAACCGTTCTCGAATTTGCCGCTCGTGCGGACGAATTGCCTCTGGCCGCGATCATCTACACCGACATCGCCAAGGATGGGATGCTGACCGGACCGAACATCGAGCGGACAAAGGCCCTGGCCAAGGCCGTGAGGACCCCGGTCATCGCTTCCGGCGGGGTCAAGGAAGTTGACGACATCCGCCGGCTCAATCCCATCGGCGTCGCCGGCGTGATCGTCGGCCGCAGCCTCTATGAAGGAACGCTCACCCTGCGCGAAGCCATCGCCGCCGCAAGGTAGCCTATCGATAGCAGTCACTTGGGCCGATGATCCCCTTCTCCACCCTGTTCTCAAGAAGAAACTGGCGGATGTGGGTGCAGAGATGGCACTTGTCGGCGTAGACGTCGAGTCGGCGGTAGCCCTGAGACTCGGCTTTGTCAAGTAAGCCGTAGGGCCCCTTCTGGCACAGCGTCCCGATGAGCCCCACCGCACGAGGATCGAATTGTCTCCAGATCTCTTCGAGTGGCTTGTCGTTGACATTGCCGAGGACGATCCCGCTGCATGTGCCGCTGAAGACGTTGCCATAGGGGTCGATGTGCACACCCTTGGCGCCGAGGAAATCACCCAGACAATTCGCATCCGCGAAGGCCTCCGCAGGCTTCGAAGCGAGCAGGTTCGCCAGACGGCCGGCGGCGCGGCCCGTAAAACGAAATGGATAATCGCGGGCGCTGTTCACATAGGCCTCATCTCGCTGAGTCGGCGAGAGCCCTTTCGTAGGTACAGGTTTGACGAGATACTTCTCCCAGCGGACCAGCACGTTATCGGGATCGAACATCTCCAGAGCCATACAGGCCAGGAAATGGACGGGCTTGATATCCACGTATTCCTGGTGGAACGGGTCGGCGCTGATCTTCAGGCGTTGAACGCCCAGGATCAAGAGCGCATCGAGTCGCTCCTCGACTACGGATTCGCTCGTTGCCCAGAAGCCGTTCGTCTCGACCAGATCAACGGGACCGAGCTTCTGCCTCGTGCCTTCAGCGAGGATATCGACGAGGTGGTCCCAGTAGAGAAACGGCTCGCCTCCGGTCAGGTGGATCCTCGCCGTGTCGCCGGCCAGGTTCTTCAGCGATCGCCAGGCGGCAAGGCAGGTCTCGACGGGCATGAGCCCCCCCTTCTCAGGGGAGCAATGATAATAGCAGAACTCGCATGCGGCATTGCACCGGTACGTCAGCAGCAGCCCCGCCGAACGCCACAGCTTGAACTTCGGTTCATCCCGCGCCAAAACACGATTGTACGCATTGTCCGACAGATCAAACATGGATGTCACGCCGGCCCTTTCCGTGTCCCCTGCGCCGGGCCCGAGAGCTTCTTCAGGCAGATTTGCAGAACCGTGATGTCGGCCGGGGTGATGCCGCTGATGCGAGAGGCGTGGCCCAGCGTGGCCGGCTTGAAGGCGGAGAGTCTCTCCCGGGCCTCGCAGCGAAGGTGCGTCACGGCAGTATAGTCGAAATCAGAGGGAATTCTCTTGCTGTCGAGGTTCTGCTGCAAGGCCACGACGCGCTGCTGCTTGACGAGGTAGCCCTCGTACTTGGCGTCGACGACGGCCGCCTCGATGACGTCCCGCCCATACCCGGCAGCCTTGACTTCGGGCAATTCCGCCAACCGCCCGGCCAGGTCGCTGTTCGGCCTGCGCAACAGATCCCACAGACTGCTGCCGTCGCGTCGTGTCGTTTGCAGATACGAGCAGAGGCCGGCGATATCGGCCAGCTTCCTCTGGAACCGGGCGTAGCG
Source organism: Phycisphaerae bacterium (assembly GCA_012744475.1). Taxonomy (GTDB): domain Bacteria; phylum Planctomycetota; class Phycisphaerae; order Sedimentisphaerales; family Anaerobacaceae; genus Anaerobaca. The sequence goes on along the minus strand of JAAYBV010000117.1, from coordinate 6,113 downwards.
AACGTCGTCGACGAGACCGATGGTCCGGCCGATCTCCGTCAGCCGCCGGTCCGCGTTGTCGTAGCGCAAGGCCAGACGATGCTCGGCGCGCGACGTGAACATGCGATACGGCTCGTCAATCCCTCGCGTCATCAGATCGTCGATCAGGACGCCGATGTAGGCTTGATCGCGGCGCAGCACCAAAGGCTCTTGCGAGCAGAGCCTTCGCGTTGCGTTGATGCCGGCCAGGATGCCCTGCCCCGCCGCCTCTTCGTAGCCGCTGGTCCCGTTGATCTGCCCGGCCAGGAATAAACCGCCGATGCGCTTGGTCTCCAGGCTGGGCTGCAACTGCGTCGGAGGACAGTAGTCGTATTCGATGGCGTAGGCGTAATGTACGATCCGCGCGCGCTCGGTGCCGGGCATCAGGCGGAGCATCTGTTCCTGCACCTCCTTGGGCAGCGACGTGCTGATCCCGTTGCAGTAGATGGTCGTCCGCGCCTCATCCTCCGGTTCGAGGAACACCTGATGGCGATCTTTGTCTGCAAAGCGGAGGATCTTGGTCTCGATACTGGGGCAATAGCGAGGCCCGGTCGAGCGAATCTGGCCTGTGTACAAGGGAGCGCGATCGAGGTTAGCCCGAATCAACTGGTGAATCCGCTCGTTCGTGTAGGTGATCCAGCACGGTGTCTGATCGCGGTCGATCCGATCGGTCATGAAGGAAAACGGGACAGGGTCACCGTCGCCATATTGGATTTCGAGCGTATCGAGGTCGCAGGTGGAGGCGTCAAGCCGCACGGGCGTGCCGGTCTTGAGACGCCGCACATCGAGCCCCAGGCGTTCAAGGCTCTCCGACAGTTCATCCGCCGGCGGTTCGCCGAGTCGCCCGCCCGGCTGCTGCTCGCTCCCCACGTGCATCAGGCCCCGCAGGAACGTTCCGGTGGTCAGTACCATCGTCGGCGCAAAGAAAACTCCTCCGTCCTGACAGCGCACACCCCGGACACGGTTCTGCTCCGCAAGAACCTCGCTGGCCATCGCCTCGACAATGGTCAGGTTCGGCGTCTGTTCCAGGGCGGCCCGCATGAAATCCTGGTAGCGGTATTTGTCCGCCTGGGCCCTTGGCGCGCGGACCGCCGGTCCCTTGGAGCGATTGAGCAAGCGGAATTGAATGCCCGTCGCATCCGTCGCCAGACCCATCAGGCCGCCCAGCGCATCGACCTCGCAGGCGATCTGGCCCTTGCCAAGTCCGCCGATGGCGGGATTGCAGCTCATCTTGGCGATCGTGTCCCGGCGGAGAGTGATCAGGCAGGTCCGAGCGCCGATCCTGGCGGCCGCGTGTGCGGCCTCGATTCCGGCGTGCCCCGCCCCCACGACGACGCAGTCAAAGTCATTGGGCTTCATGGGACCGTGCCAGCGCCACGGCCGAGGCGATGGCGAAGTTGGCCGTGTGCGTAATGCTGATGCTGATCCGTTCGATCCCCAGCTCCCAGGCGATCCTCTGGACCTCTCCGGACAGAGTCACCTCCGGCCGGCCTGACGGATCGTTGGTCACCTCGATATCCGTCCAGGCGATCTTGCCCCGCCAGCCGGTCCCCACCAGCTTGAGAATCGCCTCCTTGGCCGCAAACCGGCCCGCGTAGTTCTCGATCGAGTTCATTCGCCCCCGCGCGCAGGCCTGCTCGGCCGGCGTGAAGACACGGTTGAGAAACCGCTCGCCATGCCGCTCGCACATCTCCTCAATGCGGGGGCAGTCCACCAAATCGATGCCATGAGCGATGATGTCCATTTCTGGCTCGCAGGAAACGTGGGGTCTTTACGGTGCAGGCGCCGGGGAATTGACGGCATAGTACAAACGTTCGAGACAGCCGTTGACGAACCCGTCCGTGTCGGCCAGGGCCATCTGTTCAACGATCTCGTCATCCAGTCGGGCGATGGCCTCGATGCGCCGGGTCTCCTCGATGTTTGCCTCCACCTTCTCCTGTACCTCGGCCATCGGGAGATATCCTTTGTCACGCCTCTGGACCAGTTTCATGATGAACGCGTGGCCCGGCGCGTCGAGGGGACCGGCGAGATCACCCTCTTTCATCTTCTTTGCCCAGTCGACCAGCACCGCGTAGGGCGGAGCCAGCGACTCGGGATCGCGAGCCGGCCACAGGCCTTCCGACCCGCCGACGTAGTACTCCGCGTACTCCGAATACTCCTCGGCCAGCTTGCCGAAATCCTCGCCCGCCTCAATTCGGGCGACCAACGCTTCGGCCAGCCGGCGCGCCGTCTCCACAGGACTGTCGTTCGGATCCGCCAGCTCCACGCGGGCCGCCGAGATGTCAATCAGCCGAAACTGAATCAGGCCCGGCTGGACGAACGCCTGATCCTTCATCCGCTCGTACGTCGCGGCCAGCTCGCTGTGCGTAATCGGCCGGTTCCGCGACAGCTTTGACTCCACCGAGTACTGCGCCAGAATCTGCTTCTTCTTGTGTTCCTTGAACGTCGTGCGATTCATGCCCATCGCCCGGAGGGCTTCGTCGGCTTCGGCGTTGTTGCCCCCATGCTCGATCACGAATCTTCGCAGTTCCTTGTCGACCAGCTTGTCGAGCGTGTCGTCAATCTTGTCTCCCAATTGACGCTGCGCCCGTTTGTAGAGCACGATATTGCTGACGTTGGCGCCGAGCTGCTGACGAAGGCGGGGCCGCGCGACTTCCATGAACTGCTCCAGCGTTGCGACCTTCGCCATCTCCTCAAGCCACGTCTTGAACGACGCGTTCGACGCCTCCTGTCCGGACGAGATGGTCATGATGTCCTCGCAGGTGATCCGCTCGCCGCTGACGATCAATTCGTCGGGCGCTACGGGCCTGGCCGCCTCGCTCAGACGCTGGACCTCCTGCTCCGTCAGCGACGCCTTCTTGGCCTCGGTCCCACCGCAGCCGGCTATCGCGAGGGCCGCTGCGACGGCCACGACCGCGAGGATCAGACCCGCGCTTGATGGATCACACATCAACTTCGTTCGACTCTTGTGCATCCTGAGATTGTCCCCCAGTGAAGAGGCAATTGATGCGCCCCGTTAACTCGGATCGCCCGCAGTGCCTCGCAGTCCGATCTGATCGGCCACTTCCTGCATAGCGGCGATCGCATCTTCGATCAGGACCGTCAGCTCGACTCCGAGCATTGCGGCCCCCTTCTCAATGACCTCGCGGTTGACTCCGGCGGCAAACGACTTCTCTTTCCATTTCTTCCTGACCGACTTGGCCGTCAGGTCCATCACGCTCCTGGTCGGACGCACCAGAGCCGTGGCCGCCACCAGCCCCGTCAACTCGTCCATCGCGTACAACACCTTCTCCAACTCACTCTGCGGTTCCACATCACTGCAGATGCCCCAGCCGTGCGAGACGACTGCGCGGATGTAGTCCTCGGGCCAGCCGCGCTGACGCAGGATCTCCTCGGTCTTCTTGCAGTGCTGCTCCGGGAACCGTTCGTAATCCAAATCGTGGACCAGACCGATGACGCCCCACTTCTCTTCGTCCTGGCCTGCCTTTCGCGCCCAATGCCGCATCACCGCCTCAACAGCCAGCGCGTGCCGGAGCAACGCTTCATTCTCGTTGTATTCCTGGAGAAGCGCCAGGGCCTGGTCCCGTGTCGGAGCAGTTTGTTGCATCGGCAGAACCTCTATCAGAACAGTATCTTGCGCCAGCCGCTTACTCTACCGAGAGGGAGGGCTGATTGCAATCGCCATTTGGAGGCCGCAAGCCAAAGGGCAGGACGGCTTGGCGCCGCCCTGCCCTCTGACAACTGGCGCCTTGACAAACACGGACGCTCCCAGAGGGCTCAGTCTGCGTGCGGCATGGCCGCCCCCTGTGGCGTGGCATCAGAACGATTTGTGCATCGGCGTGGTCCTGCCGGCCAGCCAGGCAATCTCGTCGGCTGAAAGCGCCCGATCGTAGAGGCGCACTTCATCGACCGCGCCGGCCCAGAATTCGGCGAGATCGTTCACCTGGCGTCCGATGTGGGCGCGGTCCGGAACCAGATTCCAGTTCCTGGCGGCCGAGATGACCTCGATGCCGTCGGCGTACAACGTCGCCGTCGCGCCGTCGTAGGTCAGGGCGACGTGGCGCCACTCGTCCAGCACCCAGAACCCGACCACACCGATATCGTCACCGTAGCCGCCGCCATACAGGTCAGGCCCGTTCATGCCGATGAACATGGCCTGCCCGGTAGCGTCGTTGCCGTACGCCGCCATGAAACGCCAGCCCGCATAGACCGCACTCGGCTTGCCCCACGCAGCCATCGAGCGCGACGCCGTCCCCGACGGCCAGCCGGCGGGATTGCCAAAATCGATGTACTGATCCACACCATCGAGCTGAACGGCCTGCCCCTGCACACCGGTGACATAGGTCGGCGCGCCCATGGCCGTGCCGTTGTAGCCGTTGCCCGAACTGTCATCGGCGTTGCCATCCAGGGCGTACCGCGCCACCAGACCGGCCGTTGGCTCACTCGGCGTGATGTACTCCACCGCGTTCGGATACAGACGGATATCGTCGATGTACAACATGCCTGTCGCGCCTGCGCCGTCCACGCCGATCGCCAGCTCCGTGACCTGGCTCAGGTTGCCCACGGCCGACAGATCGATGTTCCAGGGCTGCCACAGCGTCCGGCCGATATCAGCCGCATCGCCATCATACACCACCTTGGTCCCGTCGATCTTCACGTACAACTGGCCGCCGTTGCCGGCCGTACCACGGAAGTACAGACCCAAGCTCTGCACGCCATGGCCGGTCCAGTCCTGCGGAGAATCGAAGGTCCGTACCGCCTCGGAGTAGTTCGGCGAAACGGTGTTGTCGTACCCCAGAGGCATGGACTGCCCGCCGCCATGCACGATGGTTCGCTCGGCGAAGGGCGCGTCGAAGTACCCAACCGTCGAGCCGCTGCCATTGACCCAGCCATCAATCCAGGTGTCGAAGATCGTAGTGCCGGCATCCAGATCGTCCGTATAGCTTTCCATATCATCGACGATCCCGTACGCCGCCGTCGCAAAGCTCCAGACATCGCCTTCCCAGCGGCTGATCGCCTCGGCCTCGTTGACCTCGTCCACGCGCCAGTAGTAGGTGCCTGCATACACCAGATCATCGGCCGTGAAGCTGCTGCTACCAACAGTCCCGGCCAGAGAGAGGCCCGCCGGATCGGTCCCAAGGTAGACCTCGTGCGAAGCGGCCTGCCGCCCCGCTCGCCAGCCGAGAGGCATGCCCGGATCGACGTCGGTCGCTCCATCGGCCGGTTCCGGCTGCCGTGCGTGACTGGGAACGAACATGAACCGCACTTCGCTCAGGCCGAACTGGCCCATCATGCCGAAACCGCTGCTGACGTTCAGGCGAACGTATTTCACCGGGACACCGCCGAAATCGACCGTGGTGTTGTAGGTGTACGTGGTCTTGGCCGTCGCCCGGGCCAGTTCCACGTCGCCCAGGACCGTCCAGTCCGCACCGTCCACGGAGTACTCCACCGTTGCCCCTTTGACCCCGAAGCCGAGCATCAGCTCGAACTGCACGTTGTAGTTCCAGACCAGCATCTGGTGCAGTTGGTAGATGCGGTCGAACTCGTACTGAATCCACAGCGGCTCGGCGCCCGGCATCGCCAGCCACATGTCGGTGCTGTCGGTCGAGTGCTGATCGTTGGCATTCAGGCCCGAACCGTTGACTGTATTCTCCGGCCCGGCCCCCTCTTCCGACACGCCGTTGCTCGTGGCTGCGACATTCGGGACGGCATACGCAAATGGCTCGGAAGTGAAGCTCCAGACCTCGCCTTTGAAGATCGTGTTGTCGGGCGCCGCGTTGACCTCGTCCACGCGCCAGTAGTACGTTGTCTCGAAGTCCAGCCGTCCGACTGGATCGTAGGTCGTCGCGCTCTGGGCCTGACTGACCAGCACGCCCATCGGATTGGCCCGGCTGGCCGCGTTGACGTCGTCGAAGGCGGTTCCGAAGTACACATCGTGCGTGGCCGCGAATTCGCCCGGCGTCCAGCTCACAGGCTGTGTCACAATGATATTCATTGCCGTATTGACGGTTCTCCTGCCGGCCGGGCATCCGGCCCCGACGGGAAGAGGGCAACCTTCTTCATTTGGCCGCCTGCCAGGTTCGCCACCGGAGGCG
>JAAYBV010000116.1 GCA_012744475.1 Phycisphaerae bacterium | reverse complement strand
AGCCGGTCAGCAGGACGACCTGGCCCGTCGCGGCGTTCTGGAAATAGCGGGGATTCGCCGGACAGACCACCAGCGGCCCCATCGCTTCGGCCCCGACGACACCACAGAACCACGCCAGAATCAGTACAGTCGTAGGGGCGATGCATGCATCGCCCATCCCGTGTGATCGCACTGGTGTCACGAGAAGCCCTTCCATCATTTCAGACGTTTGTAGTGACGCCGTCAGGCGTTACCGTTCGCAGTCGCCCGCCGCGGCGGGCCATCCTTGTCGTATCTATGCCCTTACGGGCACACTACGAACAACAGGATAGCTTCTACCCGACGCATGATGCAACCCAAAGCCGCCTGCCTGTCCTGGTGCGGGCGATGCATGCATCGCCCCTACGGCGCAGTCGAGCGCGTCAGCCAGAAGTCGTCGAAGTGCACCATGCCCCCACCCGATGGCACTGGATCGTCCCGGTCGCCGAACCCGACGATCATCTGCTCGATCGCGGCCACGTCGACCCCGGCGCCCGCGAACTCGCTCAGCGGAATGTCCCATCGCTGCCACGTCGCGGCGTTGACCGCCAGCGAGTCGGGATGCGTCACCACCTTGAGGTTCCCCGCTGCATCCGCCAGCGCAACATACATGAGATCAGAGGTGTTGCCTCCATAGTGGGTGGCAATCTCCTCCATTTCCCAGCCGTTCGCGTCGCTTCCCTCAACAGAAATATGCGAGAACTCCGCACTGGTAGCGCGATAACCAGGAGTCGCCACAGTCAGGCCAATGAACACCTTGGCACCGGATATCTCCACGGACGAGTCATCGGGATCATCCGTGAGAGGACTCCAGCTCATGCCATCGGGACTGCACTGCGCTGTGATCCCGTTGCCCTCACGGGCCAGCTTCACCCAATACGGCGGCACGGGTCCCGACAGCATAGTCTGCTCGGTCGGCCCCCCCTCCTCACGTCGGTACTGGAACGAGATACCGTTGCCGGCCGTCACAAGCAAGGCCACATTCTGCAACATCTGTTCCAGGTCCCAGCGGATCATCACGCCCGCCATCGCGCTCGGATCGGTCTCGGCTATCGAATCGATCCTCGCGACCATCGAACCGTCTCCGCGAAGAGGCTTCCACGCGAAACGGAAGTACTCGTGCGTGCCACTGATGGAACCGACCCCGCTCATTACGATGCTGCCATCGGACCGCTCCAGGAACGCAAGCGGACGACCCAGGAAGTGAAGCGTCAAGACATCGACGCCGAATCGCGTCCAATCCTGCGCCGGCTCCCATATCCGCATCACCTCGGAGTACCACGGTGACACGGTGTTGTCGTACGTGATCGGCATCGATTGCCGGCCACCGTGAACCGGATCGGGCGCTCTGGCAAAAGGAGTCGCGTAATAGCCGATGATCGAACCGGTCCCATTGTCCCAACCATCGAGCCAAGTCTGCCAGATGACCTCGCCAGCCTCGATGTCGTCGGTATAGCTCTCGAAGTCGTCGATGATCAGATGGTTCACAGTGGTGAAGCTCCACACCTTGCCCGTGGTGACCGTGCCATCGGGATTGATCTCATCGACGCGCCACCAGTAGGCGGCGTTCCAGTCCGGCGGCGCATCGGAAAGAGCGTATTCGGTCTGTTCGGCCGGCAGCCGTCCCCGATAGACGTCGGGCGTCTCGGGCGTGGCGTCTCTAACCTGGGCTTCATCGGTTCCAAAGTACACGTCGTGCCCAATGGCAGTCGCTCCGGACGACCAACTGAGCACTGACGCTCGCGCGATGTCGGTGGCCACACCGTCGGCCGGCTGCGGTTCGGCAGCCAGCAGCGGGCTGCCGTACATGATCCGCTCAATCTCATCGCTTGTCATAGCGCGGTTGTACAGCCGAACATCGTCGATCATGCCGTCAAAGAAGGCATCATCGCAGAGACCGATCCGGAACGTCCCTGCGTCGGTGGTGCTCAGAGCAATCTTGTCCCAGGTGCGCCTGTAAGGATCAACGTATATCTCCGCCCGCGATCCATCAAAGACGTGGGCGAAGTGGACCCACTCGTTCAGCGATTCCGCGTAGAAGTTCGCGTCGATGCCGCCGTAGCGCGCTTGCCAGCCGCCGTCGATATCCTGCGTTCTCAGCGAGAAGCCCTCGCGCGTGCCGTCGCCACCCATCTCGTAGAGGCCGCCGCCGTTGAAGCTGCGGGTGTAGGCCCAGAGGGCGACGGTGCGTGGCGCGTCGCCGGCGACGCCGAGTTGCGAAGGAACCTTGCCTGTGTCAACGTAGTCGCCCTGGCCGTCGAAGTCCAGGGCCAGGCCGTCGTAGCCGGGAACCCATTGTGGATCGCCCACGAGCGTCGCGTGATTTCCGTGGCCCGAGGCATCCAGCGCGACAGTCCCCTGCCCTTCCTCGAACGGCCACCAGCCGACCAGATTGGGATCGATGAGGATCTCGCCTTCGGCGCTCTGCGCCGCTCCCGCCATTGCGCTCAGCAGGAAACCGAGCATGACATAGAAAACCTTCTCGCTCATGGCTCATCCTCCCTTCGCAAGAGCACTCGTCTCGAACAGGCCGCGCTCGCCTTGGCTCGCTCGAACCGGCGGCCTCCTTCCGGGCATCGCCGCCCCCAACGAACCGGCCGCACCACCGCACTCATGATACTACACCAGAGCCGTCCAAGGCAAGGACAGATCGTTTGTAGTGGCGTCGTAAGACGCTACCTCGTCTCTCCATGGTGGCAGCGCGTTCATGCCCTGCCGGCACCCTACGAACCGGGCAGGGGCAGGGTGACCTTGAAGGTGGCGCCTTGGCCAGGCCGGTTGATCAACTCGATCTTCCCATCGTAGCGATCGAGGATGTGCTCGACGACGCACAGGCCCAGGCCGGTCCCTCCGGCGTGCGCCTTGGTGGTGAAGAAGGGCTGGAAGATCCGCTCGACACTCTCCGGCGCCACCCCGCCGCAGGTGTCCTCGAAACGCAGCTCGATCTGCCCGTCGCGCGCCTGACCGTGGACCACCACGCTCCGTGAGACCGAACCGTCCGAGGCCTGGATGGCGTTCATCAGCAACGCGAAGAACAACTGCTCCATGTCCTTGGCACGAGCGCGAAACCTCGGCAGTGCTTCAAGCCCCTGAACCGAAACCTCGACCTGTGCGCTGCGGGCCGCCTCGGCCGTCAGGCGGATCATCTGATCGGCCATCGCCGACAGATCGACCTCGAACAAATGGTGAGGCGACGAGGACCGGGCGAATCCTCGAAACCGCTCGACGATGCCCGTCATGGCAGTCACCTCTTCCACGCAGCCCTGGAGGTCTTCGACGACGGTGTGGGCGCCGTCCGTTCGCACGGCCTCCAGCGCATTCTGAACCGACAGACGCAACACCGTCAGCGGCTGCGTCAGCTCGTGCGCCACCATCGCGCTCATCGTCCCCAGCGACGCCAGGCGATCGGCCCGCGCCATCTGCTCGCGATAGTCTTCGACCTGCTGCCGCGCACGGACCAGATCGTCGATATCCCGAGCGACAACGAGGGCCGCCGGCGTCCCGCCCATCGTCAACGGCTCGAACATGACGTTGAACCAGCGGTGGGGCTCCGCCACCGGCGCCAGAGCGGTCACCTTCACCGCCCGGCCGGTACCGATGGCATGGCGGATGAGCGCCACCTGCTCGTCCGCGAACGGCTGCGGAAAGAAATCCTGCACGCGTTTGTCGACCATTCCCTCTGCGGACACGCCGAACCACCGGGCGAGCACGTCGTTGACAAAAAGGATCTGGCCGTCCTGTGCCACCGTGGCGATGGCGTCGGCGGCGCTCTCGACCAGGGTGCGGTACTTCTGCTCGCTTTCCCGCAGATTGAGTTCCATCCGCCGGCAGCGGTCCACCTCCGCCTCCAGGGCGGCGGTGCGCTCCTTGACACGCAACTCCAGGCCATCCTTCGCCTGTTGCAGCGCCTCCTCCGCCCGCTTGAGTGAGGTGACGTCCGTCACCGTCCCGAGAATCGCCCACTGGCCGTCGTACGGGATCAGTCTCGTGGCCAGGATCGCCTCGATCCGCCGCCCGTCGCGTGTGGCGAGTGCGTACTCGACCGGGGGAACCTCCCGGCCCATCGCGTGCAGGCGGAAATTCTCCATGACGCGGTCCCGGTGCTCCGGCACAATCAGCGTCAGGAAGTCGAAGTCGGGCGAGCAGAATTCCTCCTTCGTATAGCCCATGCATTCCTCGCACCGCGAATTGGCGTAGACCACCCGTCCGCGATGGTTGATGAAGATCATGTTGGGAGACTGCTCGGCCAGGTTGCGGAACTTCTCCTCCGAATCGCGCAGCGCCGCTTCGGCCCGCTTCAGCGGCGTGATGTCGACATTGACGCCGAGAATGCCGAGGATCTCCTCGCCGTCGCGGATGGGGGAGATGATGTTGTAGTAGTGTCCCGGCGTGCCGTGCGGGGCCATCTGCACTTCGGCCTTGACGACTTCGCCGGCGAGGGCCCGCCGGTTGTTGCTCTGCCACAGCGCCAGCGTCGCCTCGTCCGGGCAGAGGTCTTCGGGCCGCCGGCCGGTGCAATCGCCCCAGCGCGCGCAGACGACGGAATTGAACATGGTGTAGTTTCCGTCGTTGTCGAGCATAAAGAAATCGAAGGGCAGACTCTCGATCGCCGCCCTCAAGCGGACCTGGCTTTCTCGCAGCGCATCTTCCGCTTCCTTTCGAACGGTGATGTCCTGGGCAACCCCGGCCACCCGGCAGACGCGGCCGCTGCGGTCGCGGACCGCGTACGCCCGATCCGAAACCCAGCGGATCGTCCCGTCGGGCCGGACGATGCGGTACTCGCGAGGCTCGCCTCCGCCGGTTTCCACCGCCTTGGCGAATGAGGCATGAGCGAATTGACGATCCTCGGGATGGACGCTGTCTGCCCATTCCTCATAGCGCTCGTAGAGAGCCTCGACGGGACGGCCCCAGATCTCCTCATAGGCCGGGCTGGCGTAGATTATCTTCTGCGCGAGCCAGTCGAAAATCCAGAACACGTCGCGAATGCTGTCGGCCATCTCCTGAAGGTGGCACTCGGACGCCTGTGCCGTCCCTTCCGTGCCCGTGCGACGGGCCACCTCCCGGCGCGCCACGCACTCAACTTGTCGTGCCTCCAGCTCGGCGGTCCGGCGGCGCAGAAGCTCGTTCTCTGCGGCGAGGGCTTCGACGCTCGGTGGTTTGTGCTCATTGTCGCGGGTGTGCTCGTTGGCGGCCATGGCGTCGCATCTCCAAGAAGCGGCAGGGGCAAATGATGATTCGCCCGCACGTTCCTGCGCAGGACCGGCGCGCACCCCTGCCGCGCGCCTCTGCCCCCGGTAGAATACCAGAATCGACATCCGTTGTCACTCCCTTATCCGACGCGACGGGTTTCGCGTGTCTGTGCGAATTTCGCGGCACGGCCCGTTTTCCGCCACGGAGCGCCCTGTGTGGCAGCGGTCCCGATGGCCATCGGGAGAGCAAGGCGGAGTCTGCCGATGGCTTCGACGGCATGCGTATCACCATCGGCAAGCCTGCGCTTGCCGCTGCCACACGCCTGCCAGGATATTTTCACAGACACGGTTTCGCAACTTTGCGATTGCATCGCGACCGGGTGGGT
>JAAYBV010000115.1 GCA_012744475.1 Phycisphaerae bacterium | reverse complement strand
GGTTCCGTGGGCATAGCTGGCAAATTCGCCGCGACAGCCCGCCATGGCGCGGACGTAGATAAACAGCTTGGCGCCGTCGGCGAAGGTGCACTCAACGTCATAGTGGTCGAAGTTCTGGTCGACGTTTTCGTCGCGACAGCAACGCCCACCGGAGCCCTGGGCCTTGACCGGCCAGGCGCCTTTCATCCAGCAGCATTCATCGACGTTGTGCGCGATGATGTCCTGGAAGAGACCGCCGCTGGCCCACATGAAACCGAGGTAGTTGCGAATCTGCCAGAGCAGCTCGCTGAGGTTGCTTCGATTGGGTCCTGTGAACCCCGCCGGGCCGTGCTGCCGGTAGGTGCGCAGCGTCAGCAGGTCGCCGATCTGGCCGGACTGGATGCGGTCGTAGAGTTCCCAACGCGCCTTGCAGTGGCGGCACATCAGCCCGACGCCCACTTTGAGGTTCTTCCGCTCGGATTCTTCGGCAAGCTCGAGCATCTTGCGCGTGCTCGGGCCATCCACCGTGACCGGTTTCTCCATGAAGACGTTGATCCCTTTCTGGATCGCGTAACGAAAATGGACCCAGCGGAATGCCACGGGCGTTGTCAGGATCACGACATCGCCTGGTCGCAGACAATCGATGGCCTTCTGGTATGCGTCGAAGCCAAGAAACTGCCGCCCCGGCGGTACGTCGATCTGTTCGGCCTGATGGCCCATGATCCAGGTGTCGGCTGAGCCGCCGGTCCGCGGAACGCTTGCTGCTTCCATCAGGCCCTTGTAGCTGCGCTGGAGGCGGTCGGCGAAGAGGTCGGCCATCGCGTACAGCTTGATCGGGCCGCCTTTGACCGCCATCGCGTTGGCCGCAGCGCCCGAGCCGCGTCCGCCGCAGCCGACCAGCGCGACGTGGATGGTGTTGTCCTCCGCGGCATGGATGCGAGGCGTCACTGCCGCCAGAAAAGCCGAAGCCGTGGCCACACGGCCCGTACTCCTGAGAAACTCGCGACGTGAAGTACTTCTCTGTGTGGTCTTACTCATGATCCATGATCTCCTAATGTACTGTGTTGAGGATTCGTACGAACAACTATGAGAATGGCGCATTCTTCGCTTGTATCGAGGAAAGTATGAACACCGCGTGAATCACTCCTGCAATGTCAATCCGCAACAAATAGCCCATAGCATTCTTTTGAAAGTCACGAAGGTTTTGTTCCTGCGGGAAAAGTCGGGGTTGGCTATGGCGCTATTTGAGAAGGCTTCTATACGCAGGTAGTGTAAAGGATGTTTCGCACATTTTCTGGTAGTCGTCACTCTGGTCGAGGGATAGAGGTCAGTCTGCCTGCCCCTGCCCCCTATAGGGGGCCGCGAGTTATCGGGCGTTCACGCACTCACTCGGGCTGCTTCTTGCCGTTCTTGTTTGAGCTCCTTCAACCGGTCCATGTTCATGTATCGCCGCGTGCCCCACTTCGTGCCCGCGATGTACCTCAGTCGCGCCGCCGCCAGCATCAAGGCGCTCTGGCCATCGGGGAAACTGCCCACCACCCGGCTGCGTCGTCGGATCTCCCGCATGATCCGTTCCAATGGATTGTTCGTGCGGATCTGGCGGTGATGCTTGTCGGGGAAGGCGTAGTACGTCAGCGTCTCGCCGATCCCTTCACGCACCAACGCGGCGGCCGCCGGCAGCTTCAGGGCTTTGAGCTTGGCCACCACCGCTTCGGCCTTCTCCTGGGCGGCCGGGCGGTCTTCTTGGGCGTGGATCGCCTTGAGCATCGCCGCGACCTGCTTGACCTTGCCCTTGGGCACCACCGAGAAAACGTTGCGATAAAAGTGCACCATGCACCGCTGCCACTGAGCGTCGGGATAGTACTCGGCCAGCGATTCGATCAGGCCGAGGCACTTGTCCGAGATGATCAGCTCGGGGCTTTGCAGGCCGCGTTTCTTCAGATAGGCCAGGAAACTGCTCCAGCCGGCCTTGTCCTCTTTGCAGCCCTCGGCCACACCCAGGATGTCACGATACCCGTCCTCGCCCACGCCGATCGCCACGAGCACCGCCACGTTGCGGACTTCGCCGCCCCACGTGCGTTTGAGACTGATCCCATCCATATAGACATAGGGATACACCCCGGTGATCGGGCGGTTGCGCCACGTCTCGATCCGCTGGTACATCTTCTGGTTCAGATCGCTGACCGTCCCGGCGCTGACCCGCATGCCCCACAGGGCCTCGGTAATGTCCTCGACCCGGCGGACCGACACGCCCGCCAGGTACATCTCCATCAGCGCCTCTTCCACCGAGGATTCCCGACGTTTATACCGCTCGATGATGGCCGTCTCGAACTTCGCCTGGCGCAGCTTCGGCACCTTCAGCTCGACTTCGCCGGCTTTGGTGTGCAGCTTGCGTTTGTAATGTCCGGCCCGCTGGCCGGTGCGGCCCTCGGTGTGCTCGTAACGCCGGGCGTTACAGAGCTGGTCCGCTTCGACGTCGAGCATCGTGTTGAGCGTTTCTTCCACCGTCGAGCGAACCATCTCGCCCAGGTGCTGCTGGATCTGCCCTTCGTCGATCTTGATGATGTTGCTCAAGTTCTTCTCTGCTGTGGCCGATGTACTGTTCTGCATCATTAGGTCCTTTCTCTGACTGAATGGTTTCGTCTTGACCTATCCACCATCGACCAGAGAAAGGACTCCATTCACGTCCCAAAACAATGTGCGAAAAATATCCTACGTCATCC
>JAAYBV010000114.1 GCA_012744475.1 Phycisphaerae bacterium | reverse complement strand
CTTGCCGATGGTGATACGCATGCCGTCGAAGCCATCGGCAAACTCCGCCTTGCTCCGTTTGCCGCTGCCACACAGGGCGCTCCGTGGTGGAAAACGGGCCTTGCCGCGAAATTCGCACAGACACCCGTCAGCGGACACCAGGACAAAAGATTGCATTGGTCGGCATTTGTCGTAAAATAAGCCCTGTGCCTCTTTCGCTCTGAAACGGATCGTTGAAAGGAGACGTGATGAAATCTCGGCAGATTGCACTGATCGCCTTCGCGGGCACGTTCTTATCCGGTCTGGTCTGTGGTCAGGTCGCAGGTCGGGACTATCCGATTCGCCCCGTGCCGTTCACCGAGGTGAAGATCGCCGATGACTTCTGGGCTTCGCGGATCGAGACGAATCGGACCGTGACCATTCCCTACGCGTTCGAACAGTGCGAGCAGACCGGCCGGATCGACAACTTCCTTCTCGCCGCCGGGAAGATCGAGGGCGAGCACAAGGGCGATTTTCCCTTCGACGACACCGACCCCTACAAGATCCTCGAAGGCGCCGCGTACGTGCTGAACGTCCGGCCCGATCCGAAGCTGGACGCGTACGTCGACGATCTGATCGCCAAGATCGCGGCCGCCCAGGAACAGGACGGCTACCTCTACACCTGCCGGACCAACAACTGCGAGCGGCTGCGAAACTGGTTCGGCAATGAGCGCTGGGAAAAGCTGGCCGGCAGTCACGAGCTCTACAACATGGGCCATCTCTACGAGGCCGCCGCCGCTCACTACCAGGCGACGGGCAAGCGGAATCTGCTCGACGTCGCGCTCAAGAACGCCGAGCTGCTCGATTCCGTCTTTGGTCCCGGCAAGAACGCCAGCGCACCGGGCCATCAGGTGATCGAGATGGGCCTGGTCAAGCTCTACCGCATCACCGGCGACGAGAAGTACCTGGACCTGGCGAAGTTCTTCCTGGACACGCGAGGTCCGGGAGGCGATCCGTACAACCAGTCGCACCAGAAGCCCTACGAGCAGAGCGAGGCGGTGGGCCACGCGGTTCGCGCCGCCTATATGTATAGCGGAATGGCCGACGTCGCGGCGATGACGGGCGACGAGCGCTATCTCCAGGCGATCGACCGCATCTGGGCCGACGTGGTCTCGAAGAAACTGTACCTGACCGGGGGCATCGGGGCGACCGGGCACGGCGAGGCGTTCGGCGGGCCGTACGAGCTGCCCAACGAGACGGCCTACTGCGAGACCTGCGCGGCCATCGGAAACGTGTACTGGAACCATCGCATGTTCCTGTTCCACGGCGACGCCAGGTACATCGACGTGATGGAGCGGACCCTCTACAACGGCGTGATCTCCGGCGTCTCGCTCGAAGGCAACCGGTTCTTCTATCCGAATCCCCTGGCCTCGCACGGCCAGCATGAGCGTAGCCCCTGGTTCGGCTGCGCCTGTTGCCCCGGCAACGTCGCCCGCTTCATCGCCTCAGTGCCAGGCTACGTCTACGCCCAGACCGACGACGAACTGTACGTGAACCTCTTCGCGCAAGGCCCGGCGACGCTCAGGCTGGGCGATCGGACCGTATACGTGTTGCAGGAGACCGATTACCCCTGGAGTGGAAGGATCAAGCTGACCATCAGTCCCGAGCCGGCCGGCCGATTCGCCGTCTACGTTCGCATTCCCGGCTGGGCCCAGGGCCAACCGGTGCCGAGCGATTTGTACCAGTACAGGCTCTCGGGCGTGCCAAGCGTGGAACTGATGGTCGACGGCAAGCGGCAGGATATCGATATCCACAAGGGCTACGTCCGGCTGGAACGCGAATGGAAAACCGGCGATGTCGTCGAGCTGAACCTGCCCATGCCCATCCGGCGGGTTCTCGCCAGTGAGAAGGTAGCTGCCAACGTCGGACGAGTCGCGCTCGAGAGAGGACCGCTCGTCTACTGCCTCGAATGGCCCGACAACGAGGGCGGGGTCTTCAACCTCGTCCTGAACGACGACGCCTCGCTGATGGCGACTTATCGCGACGACCTGCTGGGCGGCGTCACCGTCGTCCGGGGCAAGGCCAAGGGCCTGCGGTACGCCAGCGACGGACAAACCCTGCTGCACAGCGAGCGGGACATCGTGGCGATTCCGTACTATGCCTGGGCCCATCGCGGACCGGGCGAGATGACCGTCTGGCTCGCGCGAACGGAGGAGGCCGCCGAGCCGACATTGCCCGAGGACCTGCTGCGCAACGCCTCGTTCGAGCGCTCGGATGGGACGCTCCCGGCAAGCTGGGAACAGCGCACCTACGGAGGCCAGGCCCGATTCGGTCATGCCCAACGCGGACGAACGGACGAGCGATGCGCGATGATCGAGTCCGCCACCGGCGCCGACGCCGGGTGGTTCGCGATGACGCGCGTGCGACCTTTCTCCCGGTACCGGCTCAGCGGCTGGATTCGGACGGAGAACCTCGACGCGGGGACAGGCCGCGGCGCCCTGCTGAACGTGCATGACATTCAGGGCGTTCAGACACAGGCGGTGACCGGAACCGCCGACTGGACGAAGGTCGAAACCGAATTCGATACGGGTCCGCGTTCGAGGATCGGAATCAACTGCCTCTTCGGTGGCTGGGGCCAGTCGACCGGCAAGGCCTGGTTCGACGACATCCGGCTCGAACGCCTGGGCGAAGCGACCGATTCGCCGGGCCGGCCCGAGATGTACTACACCGATGACTCCTACGAAAGACCGTTCGCCAAGGACCCTGACGTCGTGCGATTCCAGGGTCGTTACCTGATGTACTATTCGCTCGACCGGGGCAAGGACGGCATCGCCGTCGGCATCGCAGAGAGCCACGATCTGACGAACTGGAAGAAGGTCGGCGAGGTCCTGCCCGGGGCCGAATACGAGCGGAACGGCCTGGCGGCGCCCGGCGCGATGGTCCGCGACGGCAAGGTGCACCTGTTCTATCAGACCTACGGCAACGGACGCGACGACGCGATTTGCCACGCGGTTTCCGACGATGGGCTCCACTTCACGCGAAACGCGAGCAATCCGATCTTCCGTCCCGAAGGCGACTGGAACTGCGGCCGGGCGATCGACGCCGACGCGATCGAGTGGAAGGGCTGCCTGCTGCTCTACTGTGCCACGCGCGATCCGGCGATGAGGGTCCAGAAGCTCGTCGTCGCCGCAGCGCCCATCGACTCCGACTGGGGCCGCGACAAGTGGACGCAGCTCTGTGACGCCTCGATCCTCGAACCGCAATTGCCCTGGGAGGGCCAGTGCATCGAAGCGCCGTCCGTGATCGAACGCGACGGCAAGCTCTACATGTTCTACGCAGGCGCCTACAACAACGCCCCGCAGCAGATCGGCTGCGCCGTGAGCACCGATGGGGTCTCCTGGACGCGACTGTCACGGTATCCGCTGTTGCCCAATGGCAGCGCCGACGAGTGGAACGCCAGCGAATCGGGCCATCCGGGCGTCTTCCAGGACGACGATGGCCAGACATATCTGTTCTTCCAGGGCAACAACGACAAGGGCGCGAGCTGGTATCTGTCCAAGATGAAGGTGACGTGGGACGAGGCGGGCTTTCCGCTCCTGGTGCGACCGAGGGACGGCCGCGCGTTCCGGATCAAGGAGAGCATCAAGCCCGTGGTGGCCATCGACGCCAACGCCCAGGGCGAGCCGATCTCCAAGTACGTGTACGGCCAGTTCATCGAACACCTGGGCCGTTGCATCTATGGCGGCATCTGGGCCGAGATGCTCGAAGACCGCAAGTTCTTCTACCCGGTCGGCCATCGTCCGTCGGCGTGGGAAACGACCGGGTCGACCACTGGACTCGTGATGGACCGCACCGATCCGTTCGTCGGTGAGCACACGCCGATCATTCACACCGCTTCCGGGATACGGCAGCGCCACTTGGGCGTCGTCAAGGGCAAGGCGTACGACGGCTACATCTGGATCAAGCCGCAGTCGGCCTCCGGCGTGAACGTCGAAGTCTCTCTGGTCTGGGGCAACGGCCGCGGGCAGCGCGAGACGAGCTTCTTCACGGTCAACGCCGAGCAATACATGCAGTGTCCGTTGCGGTTCACGCCGCCTGAGTCGACCGATGAGGCGGCACTGGAGATCCGCGTCACGCACGGCGCTGCGTTTGTGGGCACGGTCTCACTGATGCCGGCCGACAACATCGACGGAATGCGAGCCGACACGCTCAAGCTGCTCAAGGAGCTGAACGCGCCGGTCTATCGCTGGCCCGGCGGGAATTTCGTCAGCGGCTACAACTGGCGCGACGGCGTCGGCCCGCGCGACAAGCGGCCGCCCCGCAAGAACCCGGCTTGGCAAGGCATCGAGCACAACGACTTCGGACTCGACGAGTTTCTGCGGTTCTGCAGGGAGATCGATGCCGAGCCGATGATCGCGGTCAACGCGGGTTTCGGCGACGACTTCTGTGCCGCCCAGGAGGTGGAATACGCCAACGGCTCCGCCGAGACGCCGATGGGTCGCTGGCGGGCCGACAACGGGCATCGCGAGCCCTATGACGTCACGTGGTGGTGCGTAGGCAATGAGATGTACGGCTCCTGGCAGCTTGGCCACATGGCGCTGGAGCAGTACGTGATCAAGCACAATCTGTTCGCCAGGGCGATGCGCGCCGTGGACCCCGACATCAAGCTGATCGGCGTCGGCGCCGTCGGAAGCTGGTCGCGGGGCATGCTCGAGAACTGCGCCGAGACCATGGATCTGATCAGCGAGCACTTCTATCGGCAGGAGCGCGAGCCCATCGCCGACCACGTTCAGCAGATCCCCAACGCCGTTCGGAGCATCGCCAACGCGCATCGGCGATACCGGGAGCAGCTCGATTCACTGGCGGGCAAAGACATCCGCATCGCGCTGGACGAGTGGAACTACTGGTACGGCCCGCACGTCTTCGGCGAGCTGGGTACTCGGTACTTCCAGAAGGACGCCCTCGGCATCGCCGCCGGCCTGCACGAGATGGCGCGAAACAGCGACCTGTACTTCATGGCCAACTACGCCCAGACGGTCAACGTGATTGGCGCGATCAAGACGACCGAGACTGCCGCGGCGCTCGAAACCACCGGCCTGGTCCTGAAGCTCTACCGCAATCACTTCGGGACCGTACCGGTCGCGGTGAGCGGCAAGCTGCACGGGCTCGACGTCGCCGCCGCGTGGACCGCCGACAAGAAGGCGATCACCATCGGCATCGTGAACCCCACCGAAGCGTCATACGACGTGACGCTAACGTTGGAAGGAGCATCGTTGAGTGGCCAAGGACGCTGCTGGACGATTGCCCACGACGACCCGACGGCCTACAATGAGCCGGGTCAGTCACCGAACGTGGCGATCACAGAGGATTCGGTCTCCGGGCTGTCCGACACGCTGGACTGCCCGGCGTACAGCGTCCGACTGTATGAATTGGAGGTCCGCTGAGACAGGAGATCCGTCATGGGGTCGCGCTTCAGTCGATTCGAGGAGGCCAGCGGCTATTGCGGCAAGTGTCTCAAGCAGGTGCCCGTTGGACGACAAGGGATTCGCCACGGGCCTCATTTGATTTTGACGCTGCTGACCGGCTTCTGGGCGATCTTCTGGATTCGTGACGCCCGGCGGCCGCGACCGTGGAAGTGTCTCGAATGCGGGGCCGAAGTCTACAAGATCATGAGCGACCCGTTCGCCAGGGGCAAACGGAAGTAGGAGAGATCGGCATCATGGAATGCAAGAAGGACAGGAATCTCAAGAACTGCAACTGCTCGTATCCCGGCTGCGGCAACAAAGGCATCTGCTGTGACTGCCTGAGCAATCATCTTGCGTCGAAGCAACTGCCGGCCTGCTGCTTCCCCAACGACGTCGAGCGCACCTACGATCGCAGCTTCAAGGCCTTCGCCAAAGCCTGGAAGCTGTAGATCCAGCTCGGAGCAACCCTGCGCAGTTGCAGTTCAGATGATGCGCCGTAGAAGGGAGGACTGTCGCAGGCCGTGGGCCAGCAGGAATGTCAGCGGAACGCTGACGGCCGTCACCAGGATGAACTTGACGAAGGGCGACAGGGGCGCGCCCGCGATAGCGAACTGGACCAGGACCACCACCGCGACGTGGAACAGATAGGCCGCGTATTGACTCTGGGCCATCGCCCTGCTCCAGCGACTCTGAAGATCGAGGCGTTCACGGAACAGGATGAGCAGGCCGATACACATTCCGCAGCACAGAAACGCCTCCCAGATCGGATAGATGATCCCCATGGTATCCCGGCTGATGCGAAACACGGGCCCGATTCCCAGGGAGTAGGCATACCACAGCACAGCGGCCGTCAGGCCGACCGTCAGCCACACGTATCCCGTACGAGCGGGGAGTCCGAGGAACCACCCGCGCCGGTACGCGATCGCACCGAGGGCGAAGAAGCTCAGGTCGCGAGGCACGTCGGCAAAGGCGACCTGAATGAAACCGAGAAAGCCGATCCACCGGTCGATGGGGTACCAGATTCGCACGATGCCCGACGCGATAGCCAGCACCAGGGCAAAGACGACGACCGCCCAGTAAGGCAACGGTCTTGGCTCGATGGGTCCCGTCTGCGGCGGGCGCTTCCACACCAGACGCAACAGCGCATAGCACAGGCCGGCAATCAGCAGGTGTTCGACGTACCAGAGGTGGCCGAAATTGGCCTCGGGCCACATGGGTCCTGTCCAGTACTCCGGCCTGGCGCCGCTGCCGAAATAGATGCTGCGGTAGTATTCGCGGAACGACAGCGCCGAAGACGAGAAGTGCCCGGACGCAAGATGGCAAAGGTATTGCTGCACAGGAATCAGCACAACGAAGAAGAACAGCAGCGGCACGCCCAGCCTCAGAACACGGCCCTTCACGAATCGCCGAAACCCATGCCGGTCGTAAGACATCACCATCAGGTAGCCCGAGATCATGAAGAACAGACTCATGAAGAACGAGCGGTTGACCGTGAAGAATGGCCCCAGCACCGCCGCACGGGCCTCCTCCTGGATAGGCCAGGAGCCGCCCGTCGGTCCATAGGCTTGGCCGACGTGGTGGGCGATCACCAGAATCGTCAGCGCGATCTTGAGATTGTCGGCAAAGTACAAGTGTCTCGTTTCGCTCATCTTCGCACCCCGCACATGGACCACCAGCACATCTGCATCAAAGGGATCATCTTAGCGGGGACAGCACGCCCTGAACAGAGGTGCTCATCACATTCCTGCCGTACAATCCACTCTGGATGTTCGGCCAAACACAGAGGGCCGGGATCGTTCCGAAGAACCCGGCCCTCGTCACATCCGGTGGATGACACACTCCAGACTGGCGGTCTATCTTCCTTCCAGCTTCTTCAGTTCATCGGCGGTCACGTCCTTGGCGGTCAGGTCGCCAAAGACCACGCGGTACTTGTCGCGTTCGGTCTTCCAGCGGATCAGGACCTTTCCGGCGTCCGTCGCGGAGACGGCGTCGCCGTAATAGGCCACATCCTTCTTCTCGCGGACCAGTTTGTCGTAATAGGCGGTCGCGAAGAAGATGTCTTGGAGCTTCTGCTTCTTGACCTGCTCGGATACGCCGGCGATCGCGTCGGCGCCGAGACCGTCGGTCTCTTTGATGGCCGACTCGGCATCCAGCCTGTGGGGATAGCGTCCGGCGGAAAGCTCGGCGAAGGTCTTCAGCCCGCCGATCAGATCCTCTTCGCCCAGACTCAGCATCCGCGCCACAAGACTGCGGTTCTCGGGCGGAATGTCCGCGCCCATGGCGACCGCTTTGTCCACCAGCGCCTCGCCATCGGGGGTCTCGGCCTTGTTCAACACCGGTTAGCTGTCGGGCGCCTTCGGCAGTTCGCTTGCAGGCACTTCGCGGACGTTCATGTCAGCATAGATGACACGATACATTCCCGAGCCTTCCGGGCGATACCAGAAGATCGGCGTCGCGGCATCGCCGAACGTCACTCCCTTACCGGCGTAGTGCCAGTCGCTCTCGGCCGGCAGTTTCTCGACGAACGTGATCCCACGCCCCATATCCATAATGGTCTGCTGCAACTGGAGCATGCGTTCTTTGGAGGGTTCCTGCCCATCCTGCTGCAGTTTCGTCTGCTGGGCCATCACGAACGCCATCGGTGCGTTCATGTCTACACTGGGAGGCAAGCTGCCTTCGTTGTGTTCGGCCCAGAGGCGGAATGTCTGGAGAAGATCCCCTTCCATCGGCTTGGTGGCATCCGCATGCAGAGTCGCAACCTCGTAGCCGTCCGGGATGGTCAGGTCGAAGAGCGATTCGTCCAGATCGACATCGAAGACGATGTTCGTCATCGCAAAGGTGGTCGGTCCGGCGACCCTCTGGATCGACACCGGCAGTTGCGTCTGCCGATCGGCCCAGACCGTCAGCTCTGCCCCTGGCGTCCGAACGTGGTATCCTACAGCGGTCCGCCCGCCGATCTGCTGCTCGCCCAGAAACGTCACCGAATCGTCGGGGGCCTCTCGCGCTTCCTGGATGTGCCGTCGGATTTCTCCGAACATGTTGAACTGGTTCTGATTCGGGTCGTCCGGGATGTTGGTGATCTCCATCACCACGGCGTGCTTCTGCGCAGCATTGAGGGTGACGATCCTGCCGGCAAGCAGGTCACTGACCACGACGACGCCTTGTTCATCGTTGGCCTGCCGCATGCGAATCGGCTCGGCGTACATGCAGTCGAAGGTCTGGGGCGGAGCGCCCTGGACCTCCATGGTCATCTTGAAGGTGGCGGTCCGGGCGGCCAGGAAAGGCTTGACGATGTCGGCGAAAGCCACGCCGGATCGTCCCGTCAGATTGATCCCGACCAGGACGGCGACGGCGATCGCTGCCGCAATGGCGGGTTTTGTGATTCTGCTTCTCATGATGGTTCTCCATAAGCTCGCGGCGCGAGCGTTCGGTCGGTTCTGCAATTCCGTCAATGTCTCTCGGACGCGGTCCAGAGTCCGGCGGGTCGCCTGGGCCGAAGGCTGCATCCCCGAAAGCTGCTCCAGGCGACGCCGAAGATCGGCTTCATTCATACTCGACACGCCGCACCCCCTTTTCCTCGCTGGACCCACGGTCGCATCCGAGTCTCTCACGAACGTCTTTCATCGCTCGAAAGCACAACGCGCGGACCTGATGAGGCGTCTTGCCGAGCTGTCTGGCGATGTCCTCGTAGGAGTCCTGCTGGACGTGATGCATCACAAAGACCTCGCGCGAAATGCCCTTGAGCCGGCCGACAGCGGCGAGAATCCGCTCGGATTCCTCCGTCCGCGCCGCCTGATTCAGCGGCTCACCGGCTCCCGAGACCGGCTCTGCGACCTCGTCCAGCGGCACTGCTCGGCGCCGGCGATTCCGGCGACGCCAGTCGAACGCCAGGTTGATCGCCACGCGCCGGGCGTACCCCTGCCAGCAGTCGATCGAAGCCTGATCCGGAGCGCTGCGCAGCTTCAGGAACAACTCCTGCATCAAATCCTCTGCGACGTCTTGGCGCAGGGTCAGCCGGGTCAGGAGCGCGAACAGACTCGCTCCCGACCGATCCAGAAGCTCCAACAGCGCTGTGTGACCGTCGTCCAACCCGGGCTCCTTCGACCAGGTACGGGCGAATGATGATTCGCCCCTGCTCTCGAACGTCGCCATTATAGACGCACGCCCTCCGGCCTGCGCAACGGCAAAACCGATGAGGTGTCCTGAAGGATCAAAGCAAAGATCAAACAGCAAAATGCAGGAAATGGGTAGGGGCGAATCATCATTCGCCCGTACTCTGGCACATGGTGCGCAGTATGGCGGCCGGTCCGGAGCGATCGGAATCGGGCGGGACCGCTACGTGCCCGCGTCATAGTAGACGAGGTATTCGCCCTCGTGGTTGCTGGGGGTCAGGTCGCCCCACTTGACGAAGCGAACGGAGCCGTCGAGGTAGCCCACGGCCAAGCCGTTGGGAGCCGGGTGCATCGGCCGGCCGACCGCGTGCTGGAACGTGCCGCGGATGTGAGAGCCATACCACGCGGGCCAACTGCCCGATCCGCCGACCGCGTCGTAGCGGTTGTAGCAGAAGCAGGTCACCAGCGTGTTGGACGTGGCCTTGTCCGTGGCCTTTTTGGCGGTGATGTACTTGCGGCCGGTGTCCTTGTCGGTCCAGTCGCCGCGATTGCCCCAGTAGACCCAGCCGACCTGCGTCGCCTGGACCAGTGAATGCGGCGAGGGCAACGGACTGAGCCAGCCTTCCTGGCTCTCAAAGTGCTTCCGCGCCGTCTCGCAGGTGGCGTGCTGCTCGGTCAGGCCGTAGCGGCCGAAGGCCATCATCGTCCTGTAGTTGATCAGCGTGAGCAGATCGGCGCTGTCCCATTCCTTGTTGTAGCCCGGCGCCGATTTGTCGATGACGTTGCCTTCCGGCAGAAACCCATCGAAGTCGCCGGCGTACATCTGGCCGGCCAGCAGCCCCTGGTGCAGGTTGTTCTGGCAGGCCACCCGGCGCGCGTGCTCCTTGGCCTTGCCCAGCACCGGCATCATGATCGCCATCAACAGTGCAATGATCGAAATGACCACCAGCAACTCGATGAGCGTGAACCCGTGTATGCGCGGCTGTGTGTATCTGTGGATAGACATTCCGTGCCCTCTCTTGCGTGAGTGTTTGTCAGTCGTTGATGACGCTACTGTTCTATGCGCTGCCGGCGCTCTTTCAGCTCGCGCCAGTTCGTCAGGACGATGCCGTCGGATTCGATGAACGCCTTGACTTCGGGATCGGTCATCAGACGCAATTCCGCTTGACGGGCCGCGCCAGAGCCCGAGATGTAGGAGAAGACTTCCGTCGGATCGGTGCAGTGCACAATGATCTGGGTGATCCCCGGCTTCATGTCGCGCAACAGAGCGGTCAATTCGCTCTTTCGTTGGTCGTATTCCGGGCCCTTCGTCGGCTGCGTCACCAGATCGTCGATCACCGGCAGGCCGGCGCGCCATAGTTCCTCGGCCAGTGACCGCAGCAGAGGCTTGAACTGGCCGGCCTCGGCGCTGATGTGCTGCATGTGCCCGCCGAACATCAAGACCGGAATGCCCTTGGCCAGACCGAGTTCCACATAGCGTTGAATGAACTGCGGCTGGAAGCACGTCCCCATGTGGCTGTCGAGGTGCGTCGGCCGAATGCCCACGGCGATGGCCTTGTCGAGCTGAGCGCGAATCTCGGTCTCGAATTCCTCGGGGCTCGCGTGGGCTACCACGTCGGCGACCTCATGCCAGAGGTAGCCATGCCCATCCACCAGACCCGGCACGGCCGACCGGCCCGCGACCGGCCCCCAGCGATAGTTCTTCCACTCGCTCGTGAGGGTCAGATGCACGCCCGCGTCCACCTGCGGATGGTCCTTCAGCCAAGCGGCGCATTGCGGGACCCACGGACAGGGCATCATGACACTCAGCGACGTGGCGACGCCGCTCTCGATCGCCTTCCGCGCCCCCATGTTGGAGTCGTGTGACATGCCCGCGTCATCCACATGGAAGATCACCGCTTTCGTCCCCGCCGGCCATCCCATCCGCTCCGCGTACGTCCGCTCCTGTCCGTGCATAACCGTCGATCCTCCGCAGAATGCTACCACCGCCAGCACACCAAACACCACGCGCCGTGTGCTTGTCTCTATCGCCTTGCCAAGCTGCATGATCGATTCCCTTTCTGTCTGCCACCCCTGATTGCCGCTCGTAGTGTGCCCGTGAGGGCACAGGTTTGTAGCGAGCCCGATGAACATCGTGACAAGGCGTTGCCGATTCCATCCAAGGTATGCCCTTACGGGCACACTACAAACCCCAGATCCCTGACGTCTACGGATCCGGGTTCTCAAAGGCATTCGGGTCGAAGAATTCCTCGGTTTGCTCTGTAGAGTACTCCAGAATGGCATCCGCCACCTGGCCGTCGCTCGGGTCCCAGACGCGGATGCGTATGGGCAGCCGGCTCTCCCGCAGCGCCCAGATCCGGACCCATTGTGACGTATCGGGCAGGTCGAGATCGAAGACCACCACGTCCTGGGAGATGACGGCGTCAGGGTTAACCAATGGCGTAACATCGTGCATCTCACGGCCGAACATGACCCGGATCACGGTCTCCAGCGAGAACACTTCCGCCTCGCCAAGCTTCTGGAGAAAGAAGACGGCCCCACCGTCGGGCTCCACCGGCTGGCGGGACTCGACATCGAACGCCCGAGCGACTTGCCCCCGTTGTCCGAAGACGATTTGATTTCCCCGGCGGACCCGCGCGCGTCCATCCCGACTGATCCAGAGTTCCATCTGCGTCGGTTCGGCGGCCGCGCTTTCCTTCTCATAGATCGTCACCGTGCAGAAGGACACGGACTGAAAGCGCTGCGCAACCTCCGCCCAAGCGACGCTGCCGCCGGAGAGCATCGAGCCGAACTGTCCCACGAGCACGCCCAACGCCAGGAGGATGACCGCCGCCGCCGGAAGCGTGAAGCGTGAAGCGTGAAGCGCCACTGTCTTCGGCCTCCAGCCTCCGGCCTGCGCGGAATGTTCGTACGCCTCGTGCATCCGGCCTCGAACGCGCTGGTCCGTCGGGGCGTCGATCTCAATCGACGCGTCCTTCAGCACTCTTTCGATATCCTCGTTGGGCTTCATCGTGCCACCTCGTCATTCAAAGCCGATCGGAGCTTGTCCAGGCCGTAGCGATACCGGCTCTGCACCGTCTTGATCGACGCCTGCTGCCATTGGGCAATCTCGCGAAAGGCCATGTCGCCATACACGTGCAGGGCAATGACCTCTCGCTGCTCGGCGGGCAGGTCCGCCATCGCGTTGCTGACTCGCTCGAACTGCTCACTGAGCGCCATCCAGCGGTCCGGCCGCTCATTTTGCGAAGCGAGATCCGCTGCCGCGTCCAGGTCCGTCGTTCTGCGTCGTACCGCCGCCTTGAGGCGGTTTCGGGCGGCGTTGGCCACGCACGTGGCCAGATAGCCCTTGAGACTGCCGGTCAGGCGAAAGGTCGGAGCCGCTGCCGCGAAGGCAACAAAGACGTCCTGCACGATGTCCTCGGCCGCCGGGCCGTCATGGAGCATCGCCCCGGCCAGCCGGAGCAGATCGTCCCGGCACCGCTCGTACACCTCCGACAGAGCCGTCGCGTCGCCGCGATTCAGCCGCCGGACCAGCAACCTCTCTTCCCACTTCACCGAAAGCGCCCTTTCGTCGAGACCATTCCCGTCTCACCAATATAACAACCGGAAGGCCGCCATGCTTTAGCTTGGGGCGTGTTTTCTGTCGGCGCGCAGAAATCGACCCGCCCCGACGACGATCTCGGGGCGGGAATGGGGTTCGTATACAGGACGGCACCACTCAAAACATGGGGTGGCGGCTGAGTACTTGGAGATCCTCATTCGCAAATTCAACGCGATAGCAGTAGCCCGATTCGACGACCAAAGCACCTTCCCCACGGCGAGAAGTCCCATCTGGGCCGTCGGCGCTGTAGAGCAGACGTATCCTGCCGGCGGGAACGCCACGCAAGATGAAGCGTCCGTCTCCATCGGTGTCGACTCGTGCAAAGGGCATGTGCCGCAGGTCGCCGGGCTGGCCTGTGACGTATGCGGCAATGCGGGCCCAGTCGATCCGAAATCCAGGATCGACCTTCCCCTCGACAGCGATTGGTCGATCGTCGAACGTGACCTGGACGAGCGGCACGCTCCGATCCGTTGGCGCCGTGGCTGGCGTGATGTTCGCTACGCGCGGATTCCAGAGGTCGGGTGTGTTCGGATCCAAACGTTTCAGCGCGATCAAAATACTCTCGCCCGGCAGCAGGCCGGAACCGTGCACCAAGCCATCGGAATCGCTGAAGACCTGATCCTCCAGTTGGTAAGAAGGGGGTGAAACGGCACCGCCCCATTCGCCGTCGAGCAGACTGACGCATATGCCTTCGAGCGGACGGCCTTGGACATCAAGGATCTGGACCATCATCTCACGTTCATAGGATAGCACGATGTCCCGGTGATATTCCTGCGCCGACTCGATGATGAACGGCTCACTGTGCACGCCCCGCAAGGGATAGGGGCCATTGGGATCTTTGTGTCCCACGTGCAGTCTGACCGGGCGATAGGTGGGCCAGATTCCGGAATCGTCGAACCTGCCATCGCGACGCGTGTACTGGTGGCGTTGTTTTGTCGCATAGACGGACTGATGCATGTCGCCAGAGTCGGCGTATATCAGATAGGCGCTGACGTCTCGAACGGGTTGTCCGTCTTCGTTGACGACTCGGGCCGTCAGATGCGCATAGAAGTCGTCGGGTTTATAGACCTTGAAATCCAAACCTGCGTAGCGGCTCCGGCCATCGACGAGAACGCGTGGATCTTTGGACGTGCCGACATTGGTCGTAAACGTGGGCATCGCCGGCCATTCGAACTCCCAGCTCCGTACGGAGATTCGGATGCCCCCTGCCGGTGCACCGGAGACCTGCCAGTAGCCATCCCGATTTGTCTCCGCGCGTATGAAGAATTCGCGGTCCCTCTTCCCGTCAGCAACAGTTACCATCCGGCCGCCGAAGAACGTCAGACGCGCCCCCGCAACGGGTTTGCCGTTATGAGCCCAGGTGATCCGGCCGGAGAGCGCGGAGCCTTCTTCCTCGGTCGCCTGCGATGGGCTCGGCTCTGGCTCTTCGACGGTCACCTTCATCGTCGGGCCGGGCCTGAAGGTGAACAAGTCATCAGACAATGGAATGTCGTAGTCCGTGACGGAAAAACGAAAATCGTTGACAAGCTCGTCTCCTTCCCCCACCTGACCGCTAATGGAGTGAATCAAATGGCTCTGGGCATCGACGAGGGCTTCAAAATAGACCCTGCCGTCCTGCGCCGTGAATCCCATACGGTAGACATCGAAGACCCTACCCTCCTGCCTGCTGCGGCCGATAGGCTGTTCAGAGAAGAATCCAGACAGCTCGTCTGTGATATACATTTGAAGGAAGTAGTCCACCACATCCAAGCCGTTGCCCTGTGCGCTTTCGAAATAAGGGGAGGGCTTGCGTATGGCCTTGTTGAAGGGAGTGTTCACCACCCACAGGGTCGGACCGTTCGAAATCTCAATGACATCCGCGTCCTGCACGGAACGCAGCATGTTTGGGCGTTTGGCCCAGATTTCGGTCTCTTTGCCATTCTGGTAGAGTCTGGCATGGAACGTCTGGATCTTGGCCGTCTGCTTGAGGACTTGACCGAAAGCCAGTCCTCCGCTGGGATTGCCCCATCGAGACATGACTATCCATAGCACAGTAACCAGGACGGCTGCAACCGCCACTCTGGCTGCATGACGTCTTGGCGTCAGTTCGATGACGCGAGGGGCTCGCCCGCTTCGAGTCTGTTCATCAGAAATCTGGGCCTTGAATGTGTCGATCTCTTGGCGGTGCTCCTGCTTCCATCGGTCGAAATCGAATGCCGGATCATCCCGGCCAACGGCCTGACGGAGCAGCTTATCGAGTTCTCTGTCGTTGGCCTTCATGGCATATCCTCCTGCCCGCCTCAGTGACGCAGGTACTTCCTTAGTTTGCGTTTGGCTCGCGTCAGGCGGCCGTTGATCGTCATTCGCGACAAGCCCAACACGGCGGACATCTGCTCATAGGAACAGTGGTTGTAGTACCGTAGAACCACCACCTCTTTCATCGACGCAGGCAGGCGATCGATCGCGTCGCGAACCTGTCGAATGGGCTCGTCGTCCGGTCGGCCATCCGCGTTTTCGGCCCTTTGTTCCACGCGCACATCGCGGCGACGGGCACGGGCCATATCCGCTGCCACGTGGCGGCAGATCTGCGCCAGCCAGGGGGCGAACCTCCCGGCGTCTTTCAGCTTCCGAAGATTCGTCAAGCCTCGGGCGAAGGCCTCCTGGGCCGCGTCCTCGGCAAGCTGATGGTCGCCAAGGACGCTGTATGCCACCGCGACAAGGGGGGCATAATAGCTCTCACACAGCGTGCCAAAGCTGTCGAGGTCTCCGGCTCGGGCGGCTTGAACCAGTTTCGCCTGCGAATCGATCTTCTGCACTCCTAACGGGCCCGCACTACCTTGTTCCTACCCTATTGTCTGGTTTGAAGGTGGAAAGTAGGCGCGAAAAGTGGTGTCTTGGGCACAGATCGAGAGAAATTCTACGAACGGAGGGTGTCGAGGATTTCGGCGACGAGTTGGTCGTGGTTTTTGTCGGTGCCGTCGATGGTGATCTGGGCATATTGGCGGTAGAGGGGCTCGCGTTCGGCGTAGAGCAAGCGGATGGTCTGGCCCTTCTCCATGACCACACCCCGGGTCTGGAGGTTGCGGATTCGCTCCTCGATCCGTTCGACGGGCAGGTCGAGATGCACGATGACGCCGTGCTCGGCCAGGTGCCGCATCGCGTGCCCGCTGTAGACGACGCTGCCGCCGGTGGCGATGACCGTGTTCTTCACGTCGAGGTAGAGGACATAATCCTCCTCGGCCTGACAGAACGCCGCCAGGCCGTCGCGGTCGATTATCTCCTGCAACGAGCGGCCCTGCATCGCCTGCATGAAGACGTCGGTGTCGAGGAAGTGGCAACCGAGCGCCTTGGCCAGCAGCACGCCGATGGTGCTCTTGCCCACGCCCGGCATGCCGATCAAAACGATATTGCGGTCCTGGTTCTCCATACCGATCGCACAAGGTAACCAGGCCGCCCCGCGAAGGAAACAGCAAAAAGCAAAGATCACGATAACGTCCCGGCACGCCGGGACCGATGGCCATGGCGCCAGATCCGAGATCCGGATACTGAAATCCGAAACAAGCCCGAAGGCCCAAACCCTCAAATTCGAAACCGGCCTTGGGCCGGGATTGTAGGGGCGAATCATCATTCGCCCCCACGATTCTCCGTTTTGCGTTTTGATCTTCTCCGAGGCACCCGAATCCCCAGGCGTGGCAGCCTCAAACGCGCCAGCGTTTGGGGATGGTGGAACGCGAGGGAAGTCTCGCGACGCCCAGCCACCAGCCGAGTCCGCCATCCCCAAGGCTTCGCTGCGCTACGCCTTGAGGCTGCCACACGCGTTTTGATTTCCTCCGAGGCGCCTGAACGCTGGGACAAACAATTCTCCGCTCCCATCGTTGCAGAATCCGGGCGCATCGGGCATCCTATGGGCGTCAAGAGCGGCTTTGACGTGGTGCAAGACAAGGGGATTGCAACAATGGAATCCTGGTATACTGGAAGAATGGGTCGCACTGCTTACGCTCCTACGGCATTCCATCCTTCCACCATTCCACTATCCCAGATCACCAGATCACAGCGGACCATCCAGTGGATCGCCTGCCTGGTGATGGGGGCCGTCGCGGTCGCCTCCGAGGGCGCCGACATCCCCTGTCTGCGAACGCAGGGGACGGCGACGCAGCTTGTCGTCGACGGCAAGCCGTTCCTGATCCTGGGAGGCGAGCTGGGCAACTCCAGCGCATCCGACCTGGCGTACATGGAGCCGATCTGGCCCAAGCTGGTCAAGATGAACCTCAACACCGTGCTGGCGCCGGTCTATTGGGACCGGATCGAGCCTGAGGAGGGCGCGTTCGATTTCACGCTCGTGGACGGCCTGATCGAAGGCGCCCGCGCGCACGGTCTGCGGCTCGTTCTGCTGTGGTTCGGGAGCTGGAAGAACAGCATGTCGTGCTACGCGCCGCTCTGGGTGAAAACAGACCAGCGGCGCTTCCCCCGCGCGCAGAGCAAGCAGGACAAGGGTCTGGAGATCCTCTCGCCCTTCCGCGAGGAGAGCCGCAACGCCGATGCGCGGGCCTTCACCGCCCTGATGCGTCACGTTCGCCAAGTCGATGGACAGGAGCACACGGTGATCATGGTGCAGGTGGAGAACGAGATCGGGATGATTCCCGATGCGCGGGACCACAGCGACGCCGCCGATGCGCGGTTCGCCCAGCCTGTGCCGCGCGAGCTGATGGACTACTTGCAGCAGCGACGGGACGCGCTGATGCCGGAGTTCCAGGAGCGGTGGGAAGCCGCCGGAGCAAGATCGTCCGGTGGATGGCAAGAGGTCTTCGGTCCGGGTCTCGAGACAGAGGAGGTCTTCATGGCCTGGCACTTCGCCCGCTACGTCGAGCACGTCGCCAAAGCCGGCAAGGCCGAATACGCGCTGCCCATGTTCGTCAACGCGGCGTTGATCCGGCCGAACTACAAGCCGGGCCAATACCCCAGCGGCGGCCCCCTGCCGCACCTCATGGACGTCTGGCGCGCCGGGGCGCCCTCGATCGACTTCCTCAGCCCGGACATCTACTTCCCGAATTTCGCCGAATGGTGCGACAAGTACCATCGCTCGGGCAATCCGCTGTTCATTCCCGAGGCCGGTCGCGGCTCGGAAGGCGCGGTCAACGTCTTCTATGCAATGGGACAGCACGACGCGATGGGCTTCTGCCCATTCTCGATCGAATCGACGGAGGATCCTGCGAACGAGCCGCTGGCCAGGAGCTACGACCTGCTCGCCCAACTGACGCCCTTGATCCTCGAAAGCCAGGGCAAGGGCCTGATGGCGGGCGTGCTGCTCGACAAGGACAACCCGACGCGAGAAATCGATCTCGGCGACTACACGCTGAAGGTCTCGCACGACTACACGTGGGGCTGGTCGGGCGGCCAGGGCGCCGAGCGGTGGCCTCAGGCCGGGGGCATGATCATCTCAACCGGACCGGACGAGTACACCATCGCGGGCAGCGGCATCATCGTCACCTTTGCTCCAAATGCGCCCACCGATCCCATCGCCGGGATCGGGAACATCCAGGAAGGCCGCTTCGTGGACGGCCGTTGGGTCGGCGGCCGCTGGATGAACGGCGATCAGAGCCACCAGGGCAGACACCTGCGCATCGGGGCCGGCGACTTCGGCATCCAGCACGTGCGCCTCTACCGCTACCGCTGAGCCTGCCGGCACCGACGCGGATTGACAGAAGAGGCGCCATCGGGTAACAACATCCAGACAACACCGGTTCGACGGACGGCCGGAGACGGCGCAGTGCATTTTCAGGAGGTGACCACATGAAGAGGGTATCGGCCATTCTCGTTCTGTGTTCTCTGACGTGGGGACTTGTGGCGGCCTCGCAGGCGCAGATGCGCATCACCGTGCAGACCGGACGGCCGGGAGCCGCGATCCGGCCCACCATGTGGGGCATCTTCTTCGAGGACATCAACTTCGGCGCCGACGGCGGTCTGTACGCCGAACTGGTGAAGAACCGATCCTTCGAGTTCCCGGATGGGATCATGGGTTGGAGCCGCATCCTGCGCGAGGGCTCCGAGGGCTACATCTACATCGAGCGATATCCGCAGGAACAGGTCAACGCCCATTTCCTGCGCATGCGGGTGGGCAAGACCGGGCAGGGCTTCGGCCTCTCCAACGAGGGCTTTCGCGGCATGGGCATTCGCGAGGGCAAGGACTATCGCTTCAGCGTCCTGGCCCGCCTGACCGACGGTGCATCCATGACGCTGCGGGTCGAGCTGGTCGGCGGCGGCAATCGCAAGCTGGCGGAGGCGAAGCTGGAAGGGTTCGGCTCGCAATGGGACGAGTATACCGTGGTGATGCACGCCCAGGCGACTGAGCCAAAGGCCCACCTGAACCTGTTCGTCGAAGGAAGCGGCACGCTCGATCTCGACATGGTTTCGCTGTTTCCCGTCGATACGTGGAAGGGTCGCGCCAACGGCCTGCGCGCCGATCTGGTGCAGATGCTGGCCGATCTGAAGCCGGGCTTCCTGCGGTTCCCGGGCGGGTGCATCGTGGAAGGCCGCAGTCTCGACGTGCGGTACCAGTGGAAGACCACGATCGGCGACCCGGCCGAACGCAAGCTCATCGTCAATCGCTGGAACACGGAGTTCAACCACCGCCTGACGCCCGACTATTACCAGAGCTTCGGGCTGGGGTTCTACGAGTACTTCCTGCTCAGCGAGGATATCGGCGCTGCGCCCATGCCGATCCTCAACTGCGGCATGGCATGTCAGTTCAACACGGGCGAGCTGGCGCCAATGGACGAGCTGGGTCCATACGTGCAGGACGCGCTGGATCTGATAGAGTTCGCCAACGGGCCCACCAACAGCGAATGGGGACGAAAGCGCGCCGAGATGGGACATCCCGAGCCCTTCGGCCTCAAGCTGCTGGGCGTCGGCAACGAGCAATGGGGACCGCAGTACATCGAACGCTACAAGGTCTTCGTCAAGGCGATCAAGGACAAGTACCCGGACATCCAGTTGATCGCCGGGACCGGGTCCGATGCGACGATCTTCCCCAACGGCCCGCAGGAGATCGATTACCTCTGGTCGCAATACCGCCAGCTCAAGGCCGAGATCGTCGACGAGCACTTCTACCGCCGGCCCGACTGGTTCCTCGACAACACCGGTTTCTACGACAACTACGAGCGCGGCGATTCGGAGCTGTTCGTCGGCGAATACGGCGCGCAGAGCATCGGCGTCGCCAGTCCCGACAACCGCAACAACTGGCACTGCGCCCTGGCCGAGGCCGCCTTCATGACCGGCCTCGAACGCAACGCGGACCTCGTGACGATGAGCTGCTACGCGCCGCTGTTCTGCCACGTGGACGGCTGGCAGTGGAAGCCCGACCTGATCTGGTTCGACAACCTCCGCGTCTTCGGAACTCCGAACTACTACGTGCAGAAGCTCTTCAGCGTCCATCGAGGCGACCGCGTCCTGCCCGTGGAGGTGGCCGACGCCGCGACCGCGCCCAACGGCAAGCCGCGATTCTACGCCTCGTCCGTCTACGACGAGACGTCGAACGAAATGATTCTCAAGGTCGTCAACGCGACGGCCGAACCGGTCAGGGCAACCATCGAGGCCAGGGGCGCCAAAGCGGTCGGGCTTTCCGCCAACGTGACGGTCCTCGCCGACGATGATTTGAACAGCGAGAACTCGTTCGAGACGCCGAAGAAGGTCGCTCCCGTCGATTCGAGAATCCCGGTGCGGTCGGCTGCGTTCCGCTACGATTTCCGCCCGTACTCGCTGACGATCATCCGGCTGATGTGCCAGACCCGGTAGTATCTGACATAGACCACGCCCGCTCTGTCATCTTGAACGAAGTGAAAGATCCGGGCTGTGAACGAGGGAAACCACTTGTCTCGTGGCCAGATCCTTCGCAAGGCTCAGGATGACAGAATCGGTGCCGTGCGAGGATTATGGGAAACTCCGTTCAGAGCTTCATGTCCTCGCTGCCCTGGACGTCGAGCTTGCGGTCCTCTTTGGTCTGGATCGAGACGTTGTTGAATCGCCAGCCCTTCGCGAACATGACCTGTCCCGCCGTGTCCGCTTCGATCCGGACATCGTTGAGGTGGAAATCCTTCAGGATGGATATCCTCATGCCGGAGGCGCTGATGGCTCGCCGGGCGCCGGATGCGCGGATCCGCGAGACGTGGACGTCTTTGATCTCGGGAATCCCCCGCTGGGGCGGCTCGACCTTCTGCAGCATGGTCTTCCAGTGCGGCGGGAGCGTCTCGTACGTGTACCCCTCGGGCAACGTCGAGTAGCTGTAGCTCGGATTCCAGTTCACCGACACTTCAAGCACAGTGCCGACGCCGTCCATCTCGATATCTTCGAGATGGATGTCCTCGACCGTCCCGCCGCGCGTCTGCGCGGACTTGAATCGCAGGCCGACGCCGGTGCCCTTGGCTGTAAGGTGGTGGGCCAGAACATGTCGGATGCCGCCGGAGGTCTCGCTGCCGCAGGTGATCAGGCCCCCGCCCGCGCGCGAAACGCAGTGGCGAATAACAACATACTCAGTGGGCCGGTTCACTCTCAACCCATCGGCGTCCCGGCCGGCCTTCAGACAGAAATTGTCGTCATTGCAGTCGATGTCGCAGTTCTCCACCAGAATGAATGAGGACGAGTCGATGTCGATCCCGTCCGTGCTCGGCCCGTGGCCGTCCACGTTGTTGCGGATCACCACGCCGTCGACGGTGACGTGCCTGGAGTAGAGAATGTGAACCGTCCAGAACGCCGCCTGCTGGAGTGTGATGCCCTGTACCGTGACGTTTGAGCTGTTCGACACCAGGAGCGTGCGCGGACGCTTGCAGTCGTAATCCACGATCCAGCGAAGCCCTCTGGGTTCGTATTCCTCCCGCCGCATGGTCCAGTACTTGTCCCAGAACAGCTTGCCCCGGGCGTTAATGAGCCCTTCCCCGACGATTGCCGCGTTGTCCTGGTCGCAGACGTTGACCAGCGCGGCGGGCCAGCGCATCTCGATGCCGGCGACGCGCGTGTCGATATCGGGATAGTCCGCCAGGTCCTGGCTGCCGAGAATCTCGACACCCTTGTCGATGCGAAGCGTCACGCCCGCCTTGACGAAGATCGAGCCGGTCAGATACGCTCCCGAATCGAACGTCACAATGCCGCCGCCCTTGGCCTCGCAGGCGTCGATCGCGGCCTGAATAGCTCTGGTGTTGATCGTCCGGCCGTCGGCGACCGCACCGTAGTCTGTCACGTTGAACGTCTCGGTCTTGTCGGGCCTCGTCTGAGCGCCCACCTGCCTGGTCCATTCCTGCATGGGCATCGCCTCTTCCCTGGGCTGTGCTGCCAAGCCGGCACTGAGACTCAGCAGCAGTACGATTGGAATCGATCGCATGACAGAATCCTCACCGAAGAAGTCCGTCCGACGGCGGCGCCGTCCCACACACCCAGACGGCGGACCGCCTGCCGGAGAAATGGTATCGCAATCGAGGTACGCCGACAAGCTTCAGGAACGCGCGAGCTACTGCGGATCATCCACTCCCGGCGAGCCGCCGATGTACGTGCTGTCGCGCCAGTTTGCCGGGTCTCGGAGCAGGGACGAATAATCATTCGCCCCTACCGATTGCTCAGGTATGGCCGAAGACAGCGGAACCAGGGAATGACCCGCGCCATCGGCCAGTGCGGGCCAGCCGTCGGTGTCATCATAGGCGAACTCGGCAATCGCGCCGCTCCAGAAGTCCACCAGCCGGATGCTCTCCCCTTCGTTGGCCAGTTTGCCCTCGTACTGTCCCGCGATCAGGGCCGACATCTCAGGACCGTAACATGCCACGAAGGCCTCCCGGTTGCGAACGACCAGGACGAATTCGCCCGGCGGCAGCATCGTGATGTCCCCATCGCGAAAATCGAACTCGATTCCTTCGACGAAAGAGACGTCCGACAGGTCCAGGACCTCATCGCCTGTGTTCTTCAGCTCGATGAACTCGAACTCCTCATTGTCGATGTCGGGCTCAGAGGCCAAAACCGGCGGATTGTACATCAGCTCCGTAACCCGCAGCCCGGTCCCCGAGTCAACCGAGAGGGATTCGCCCGCCTCAAACTGCACGGGATCGGACCAGTGGCTCCATCGACCGGTATTGTCCTTCATGCGGCAGCGAACACGATAGGTCCGTCCGGCTCGGACCGCACCGGCAGGAATCGTAACTTCGGGCTCGAACGTCGTGGACTCGGCGCTCTCCCAGACGGTCTCGATCTCGTACTTGCGAGCGCCTGTCTCCACGGCCCCGCCGTCCAGCGACGGTTCCTGCGAACGGAGATGCCCGATCAGACGCAGATCGAAGAAGCAGTCGGAACTGCCGGCCAGAGAGGCGTTGAGCAGTTGAACCGCAATCGTGTTCGTCCCTTCGACCAGGTACGCGGTCGGATCGGCAAGGGTGTAAGACACGAAATCGGATGTCTCGATAGCACCTTCCGCCGTGACGTCGTGAGGCGGTTCGGCCGAGGCGACGTTCTCGTGGGCGGCAAGCCGACCGTTGATCCAGACGAGGATGCCGTCATCGTACTGCACATCGACAAGCACATTGTCGAACGCGGCAGGGTCGGACACGCTGAACTGCTTGCGTGCGTACACCGTCGTGTAGAGTCCCTGCATGTCACCGAGGTTCGTAGCGATGAACGCCTCGCCGTACCCGATGGGCGTCGGGCCCGTCTGCCACATAGAGTCATCGAAGCCGGCCTGGCGCCAAGCTCCAGTGGTAGCCGACGGTTCAGCCAGGCCTTTCAGATAGCGCCACGATGCTCGGTCCGGCACGAGCGTGAGGCTGTCCGGCTGCGCAGGCCTCTGCGTGTCCGGCGAGACCTCCGCGATGCGCCATTTCGTAGCGGCGAAGGTGTGCGCACCCTGCGGATCGGAGAAGGCGGACGTCTGAAACCGCAAGGCATTGGTCGGGAATCCGGGCTCGCCCACGTACGTCACTGTCGGCGTGCGGGGTATCGAATCCCCCCCGGCCCCGTCGGCGAGCGAATCAAGAAAAGCGGCGCGACCGCCCGCACCGACGCTGCCGCCGGGCCAACTGCCGCCTGTGAACGCGAAGTTCTTCATGTCTCGAACCAGAGCGGCGATGCCGTTCTTGCCGGCCCCGCCCAGACCATTGTAGTTGCCCGCATCGGACGGCGCGTTCAGCCACCGCTTTCGGTCGGCCTCGACGAACTCGGCAATCGGTGCGGCGAATTCATCAATCAACGGCTCGATCTGGTCCGGCTGCCAGAGCAGGTCACGAATCTCGCGGACCGCGTTGAAATAGTCCGTCTGCAGTTCCGCACGGCCGGCGCCGGCACCGAAGACGCTGTTGTAGACCACATCGTAGCCGTCGTTCCAGGTCGGTCCCCACGTCGCGTCGGTGTCCCAGGGCAGCGTCCACATCAGGCCGAGGAAGTTGTTCTGCGGCGTATACACCGGCTCGAAGTACCACGCCGCGTTCTTGTTGGCGGTGGGCCAGTAGTCGTAGTGTCGAATCGCCTGACACAACGCATGGTAGATATACCACTTGTCGAGACGGACGTGGTCGCGAATGAACTGGGCTGTGCTGTAGGCGGTCAGATTGCGTTGGATGTTGTCGTGGTCCGAGCCGTCCATGACCGCGTGCGGCGCCTGGTAGCGCTGCTGCGCCTTGGCGTCAGTCGTAGAGTTGATCAGCTTATAGAGATTGCCCCTCTCCAGATCGTGCACATCGAGGAAGTCGCTGTCGTAGGACTCCTGTGCGAATCCCAGGCCCCAGAAGTCACCGCGCCAGGGATCGGGGGCCTCCTCGGCGCCGTCCACCACGCGAAAGTGGAAATAGTACGAGTACGGAGCGGGCACGCCGAGCTTGTTGAACAGGTGGAAGTTGATGTGCTCGT